>JAQWFQ010000019.1 GCA_029238665.1 Crocinitomicaceae bacterium
ACTTTATAAACCAATCTGTGTTCTCCAGTTATTCTTCTTGACCAGTAGCCTTTTAATCCGTGTTTTAGCGGTTCGGGTTTGCCTATTCCTTTAAAAGGATTTTGTTTAATCGATTTTATAAGTTCTTTTATTTTAATTGCAGTATCATTGTCAGTTTCTATCCAATAACTGAAATCTTCCCATCCGTGAGCAGTGAAATCAATATTCATTATATTGAACTAATTCTCCGTTATCGATTTGTTCGATTGATTCTATTAATCTATTTCTATTCGCTTTTGTAGATAATAGGTGTTCGGTTTCTTTCAATGAATTGTATTCGCTTATTGACATTATGACAACTGCATCGTCTCCTTTGCTTCTTGGTACGACTATCACTTCCATAGATTTTGAGACATAGTCAAAATGTTTTTTTATACTTTTTCGTAAAGTGGAAATTGTTATTGCTCTCATAATATTTGATTTTAATTGTACGGCATGTTGTACAAACAAATGTACAACCTCTATGCCAATTATCCAAATATGAGATTTTTCCAGCTTGTTGCCAACGTTTCGGCTAAACTGCGTTTTAATGCAGTTTAGGTTTTGTTGGCAAATGTTACATCCGCAGTTAAGAAAAGCATTAATTCAGTTGCTCTAACAACTGAATTAATTATCCTTTGCGTCTGTGGATTCATTCTTTTCTTCTGTAACTTTAATGAAAAACTCCAAATTATCTTCAGGTTGTCTTAAAAAGAGGGTGTCACCTTTTATCTGATAACTAAACCCCATTACTTTTTCATCCGTGTTGATTAAAAGAAAATTATTATTGAATGAAGCCCAATTTATTCTTTCCTTCTTAAATTTTTTGATATCCTCAGTAACCACAACACTTTTATCTTTTGAACCTATCCCATTGCTATAAAAATCGATATGATACTTATTTTTTCTAATCCATGTGCCAACTAATGCAGGATCGTTGTTTGTTGTTGCAGAACTCTCGGAGTCAGAACTTGAACAGCTGTGAAAAAGAAACAGAATCATCGATATTCCAAATAATAACATTAGTTTTTTCATGTTGGATTGTTTTTGAAGGTTACTCTAAAATTACTAAAAAAAAAGGTTTTCTGGCAAATCGTTTTTACCATTTCAAATTGTAAATCAAATAACAAAAATTATTTTTTTGATATTTCTTGAAGAATTTCCGATGGTACCATTGAATAAAAGAATTCGCTAAAATTATGAGTGTTGAAATCAATTTTTTTTGATCAACAATTTTTTTGAACTTTTTCAAAGATTCAATATCATTTTTTACAAGCGCGATTTCCGTTAATTCGGATAATTTTCTTCTTTCGTCGGTTAGGTCCATTTTTATTTTGAAATTTTTAATCGTTTTATGTTTGCCAACGGTTAGTATAAGCGGCCGTTTCAATGCCGCTTATACATTGTTAGCATTATTTCTTACCAGCAAGCTTGCCAGATAGTCCCATCATAAACCATTAGCTTGTTAGTAGTATCATCCATATATATATCTCCTTTTGAAGGGTTGGCTGGTGCAGCTGCTCTTGGTTCCAAGCGCATAACATCATTTATATGAAGTTTTCTCGCAGGTGAGTCGGTTCCAATACCCACATTACCTATTTGACTGCCAGGAAAAAACGGCATATGCATAACATCTACATATTCACCCAGATCATCTTTTACTTGAAAAATCAAATTATTAGTATTGGTACCATCAACGAATATTCTTGCTCCACGAGCTCCACCTAATTCACTCATAACCAATCCAGCGTCATTATTACCTGAGGTTTCAATATTTATAAAGGAAGAATCTGGGTGATAAACGTTAAATGCTTGTTTAAAGTTGACTCCATTTCCAACAGAGACTCTTCCTGCCGTATCGATACTGAAAGGGTCGAGATTCAATCCAGACCAAGTTGTACCACCGAATTCTGAATAATCGCTCCATGGTCGTATTGAAAGGATGTTGTCTCTAGACTGATCATTATGAATCCTCCATGTAATTGAAGAATCAACGTCTCTCATCCAAATACTTGGGTCTCCAGTTGCATTGTTTGAAATAATAAAATCAGTAAAATTTGAGCCCTCTAAATGCATTCGTTTAGAATTTATATCTACATGATAATCTGTGGTAGTTGTGTCTCCATCCAAGTACCAGCTATCTGAATTCATAGCATGTAAAGCATAAGGCACACTTAGTAGTTGGCTAGTTCCAGTTATTGTATATGATGTTCCACCAGTTGGATCTGTTTCAGTCTTAACATAATATGGTCCATTTGCCCAATCAATAGTGGCGAAGTCACCGCTAACTATTGTTCCATTTCCAATTTCAATTGAAACCAAACCATTTTGATTGGATGTTGGAGTATGCGTTTCAACATATTCAGCAGTGCCACTTGGTGATCCCTGCAGTATACTGATTTGCATCCCAACAGGAGAGGAAGCAACAAGATTATCGGCAGCATCTCGGACAACGGCTTGATAGCTCATCATTTCAGGAGCTTGAGCAAACGTGCTAATGGATAATAGACTGGCGACAATAAAAGTGTATAGTTTTTTCATGGTTTTATTTTTTAATGATTTTGAAAGTTTTAATGTTTTTAGATTCTGAATTGATGCTCAGGTAGTAGATGCCTGAAACTTCGTTCGATAAATCCAACGAAGTGGATACATTCGCTATCTTTTGTTCCTGAATTATTTTTCCAGCTTGATCTACTAATTGAAAATAAGCATTTTGAGTTGTAAACTCATCAAATTGAAGTGTAAGAATATCTGTTGTAGGATTTGGAAAAGCCGTGAGTAAAATTGCTATGTCTTCCTCGTTAATACCAACCGTATATATTTCATAAGGTTGTTGAACTCCTTGATTGGAATTTCCATTGGTACCACTTTCATAAGTGTATGCAACTTGCCCAATACTATAGGCAACCGTTCCGCCACTTCCCGCGGCATTCCCCCCAGATGTGTTGGATGATTCCTGCCCATAAATACTTCCTACACTCATACAGAGCGAGACAAGTAAGGTCAGTTTTAATTTGTTTTTCATTTTTAGTTTATGTTTTGTCAATTAATGCTAACGGTTAGTATAAGGGCAGTAGCGGATTTATACGTACTACCTTTCGGACTACAAAATACTAAATTAAAACAAAAAACGGTTTGAGACTACTCCCAAACCGCTTTTGCTTTTATACCTTGTTGTAAGTATTTCTTATTCAACTTTAGTAATTAATTCCTCTCTACTTTTTCTAACCTTTTTAAGGTTTACTAACCAATCATTTTTTGTGTCCCGATATCCCATTGGAAGCAATACACAACTTCTTAACCCTTTGTCTCTAAGATTTAATATATCATCTACAGCATTTGCATCAAACCCTTCCATTGGAGTGGTATCAACCTTTTCAAATGCTGCTGCAGTGATTGCTTGTGAAAAAGCGATGTATGCTTGTTTCGCAGCATGTTCAAAGTTTACTTCAGTGTCTCTAGGTGGGTAACTTTTCAAAAGCATTTGCCTATAATTTTCCCATCCTTCATTTTCAAAACCTCTGACTTCATTTACGAGATCAAACATCTTGTTGATTCTATCTTCCGTATAAGTATCCCAAGCAGCAAATACTAATAAGTGAGAGCAATCTGCTACAACAGACTGATTCCATGCTACGGGTTTGATTTTGTCTTTTATCTCTTGGTTAGTAATTACATAAACTTCGAAAGGCTGTAAACCACTTGAAGTTGGTGCAAGCGAAATTGCTTCAATGATATTATTAATCTTTTCCTGAGGGATTACTTGACGATTCATTGCTTTTGCAGCGTATCGCCAGTTTAGTTTTTCTATTAATTCCATGTTTTAGTTTAATTGTTTTAATAATGTTTTTGCGGCTAGTTTTCCTAGTTCGTTTGATGCTAAAGGACTAGATCCTGTGATTAGCCTCCTATCAACACACACGGTCTTATCCATTTTGGTGTTCATCAAGTTAACTCCTAGGCTTTTTAACTTTTCGCTTAATCCATACGGCATTTTACCAGGAAGGTAACCAATCATAGGTGTTTTGTTATCCACTGAGTCTGGAAAAACAGCCATGTTATATCCTTTGTATATGAACTCTTGATTGTCTAATGTAGTTGATAGAAACGAACCTGGGCCGTGACATAGACTAATGGTGAATAAGTCTTTTTCATTTGCCCATCTTAGTATTTTGGCTACATTTTTATCTTCTGGAATACCAATCATTGCTCCATGTCCTCCAGGTACAAAAACTGCAGCATACGAATCAGAGTGATCGAAAGAGGTTGTTATAAAGTCGGAGAGTTTAAAAGGTTTTTCAAAACTTGATTTATGCTCTCTATATATGGATTTAACATGCTCATCTTTTTCAGGGAAAGCCCACATTTCAAAAACCACTGGTTTTCCGGTTGGAGTCGCGATTTCAAAATCGAATCCTGCATTTTTTAAATGTAGCATAGGTAGTAATGCTTCCACTGGGTGATTTCCAGTAGAGAAGAGTTTACCATTTTTCATTTTTAAATTCTTTTCTTCTGTGAAAATGACCAGAATTTTTGATTTTTTACCTTCGTATTTTTGATAGGTGATATTTTCAAAATCTGTTTTGTCAGCCACTCCCATTTTTAAAGCCATTTTTGATGGACTGTATGAACCATCCGATTCTAGTTTGGGTGCTAATCCTAATAATTTTTTAAGCATAACTTTTGTGTTTATAAATTCTATGTCAAAAGTAGGATGCTGATTTTGGATAAAAATTACCCTATGGTAAGAAATCTATTTTTTCGCTATTTCTGCCCGCACTCTGCTCAAGCTTTGTTGAGTTATACCTAAATAAGAGGCTATGTGATAATTAGGAACGTGTTGTTCAATATTAGGGTATTGTTCAAGAAATAGACTATACCTTTCTAATGCTGTTAATTGCAGTTGGTTTAGAATTCTTTTATGCAAACTAACCACATGCCGCTCTAAGTTTTTTCTTTGAAACGGTTCAAATTCTGGAAATTGAAGGTAGATTTCATTTAATTTTTGAGCATTAAACTCAATAACAGCAGAATCAGAGATACATTCAATTGTAAGAGAAGCAGGCTCATTAATGTAAATTGCCATAAAATCGCTAATCCACCAATCTTTAATTGCAAATTGTAATGTATGCTCCTTACCTTCCTTGTCAATACAAAAAGAACGAAGACTTCCTTTAGTAACAAAGAAGGTCTTGTTTACAGTTTGACCTTCTCGGATTAAAATTTCTCCTTTCGACACCATTTTTTCTTTGGAAATAGAATAGATATACTCCTCAGCTTGTGAGGAAAGGAAAATGGAATTTTTTATTTTATTGATTAGGTTTTGCAATGGTTATTATCTAATTACTTACAAC
>JAQWFQ010000022.1 GCA_029238665.1 Crocinitomicaceae bacterium
GGGTTTTAGTAGTGGTCCCACATGGGCTCGAACCATGGACCCCCTGATTATGAGTCAGGTGCTCTAACCAGCTGAGCTATAGGACCGGTGATTTTTTCAAATCAGGTGTGCAAATATAGCACTCTCGAATTGATTTTCAAACACGCACTCAAAATAAATATTCGCTGTATTAATAGTCAAACCTAAGAAACAAGTCTTCCTCGAAAAATGCCCATTGTTAATATTCCAAAAATTATTGTTGCAAAAATTAAGTGGCTCGTTTGCACTAAGCCCGGCATGTCAGCATAAGCCAATAACACACCAGACAATAACTCCAATGCTAAAACAAATATGGCCGCTCTAATAAAACCATACTTAGAAATGACTTCATTCTTCCAAGCCATAAAAATCAACATCAACATCACGCCCCATGAAAAACTTCGATGAATGTAAAAAGGCATTCCCAATTCATCTGTCCAACTTGCTCTTCCAATTCCCATCTTGGTTAATTCATCAATGGATTCACGTACTTGTGTGCCTAAAAACATTTGATAAAAAACAATTGCAAAACTCAACCAAATTAACCCAAGCATCCATTTAGGGTGCCTTTGATTGGCACTGTATTTAGGGCTTATCTTTTTTATGAAAAAGAGTTGAATTGCAATAATAATTAAGGCCAGAAGCATGTGAACCGTAATTGTCCAAGGCACCAAGTTTGATGCAACAACAATGGATCCAAACCATGCTTGTACTCCCATTAAAATTAAATTAAACAGTGCCAAAAGAATTAGGTTTCGTTTCCTGTATTTTAGTAACATCCATATAAAGCTGAGTAGCATTGCATTTCCTGCAAGAAAGCCAAACAGACGGTTAACATATTCTGTCCAAGTTTTTCGACTGTTAAATTCTTGTTCAAGGTGCAACATTGGATCGTTCTTCAATTGTTCGGCGGTTTCAACCAATCCAATTCTAGTTAAAAACACAGCAAACTTATCCACCTTTTCAGTACGTTTTTCTGCATAAATCGCCTTATAATTGTCTGGTAAACTTGCAGCTGTTGTGGGTGGAACCCATTCCCCAAAACACTTCGGCCAATCGGGACACCCCATTCCACTTCCTGTAATTCGAACAAAGCTTCCGGCTACTACCACCAAGTAAATTAAAACAAGGGTTACCCAATTAAATCGAACAAATGCTTTTGAAAATTCCATAAGCAAAAGTAATCATTCGTACATTTATCTAGCCAAATTAAGCACATTGAATATCTGTACCGGTACTCTATAAATACGATCTTTTGTTTATTTTTATCCTGTTTAGGCTACTATTTGATATAACTTTACGTCTATCCATTACTACACATGAGATTAATTCTATTTTTAATTGTATTTCTAAACCTATTCGCTTCAAATGCTTCGCATATTGTTGGGGGTGACATCTATTACGATTACTTAGGAAACAATAATTATAAGTTCTACATCTCTGTATTTAGAGATTGTTTGTCTTCTGGTGCAGACTTTGACAGTCCACTATCATTAGCGGTTTATAATGACAATAATGTATTGATTCAAAACATATCTGTCCCTTACCCAGGGAGTTCAAACGTTCCTGTTGTGGTTAATAACCCATGTGTGACCCCTCCTACGAATATATGTACAGAGAATGCGCTCTATACTACGGTCATTAACTTACCACTTTCTCCAAATGGTTATAACATCACTTATCAACGTTGTTGTAGAGGGCCCAACATATCAAATCTGATTAATCCTGACGATGCAGGTTTTACATTGACCTGTCATGTTCCTGGTGGTGCCAATGCTGTAAATAGCAGTCCGCGTTTTACCAACTACCCACCGCTCGTATTGTGTAACAATGCCGACCTAATTTTTGACCACAGTGCCATTGACCCCGATGGTGACGCGTTAACATATTCATTAATCACGCCTTTTACTGGAGCTTCTAGTGCAAATCCTGCACCAAACCCTGCACCTCCTCCACCCTACTTTAATGTCTCATGGTCAGGAGGTTTTACCGCTTTAAACCCATTGGGACCAGGTGCTACAATTAGTATAGATCCTGTTTCGGGGTTATTAACGGCATCGCCAAGTTTAACCGGTTTATTTGTAGTGGGTATTCAAGTTCAAGAATCTAGAAACGGTGTTGTTATTAATCAAACCGTGCGTGATTTTCTGTTCAGTGTTTCCAACTGTATTGTGGAGTTGGAAAGTATTCTACCCAACCAACAAGATTTACCTAGCTTTATTTCATACTGCCAAGGACTTACTGTAGACTTTGTAAACAATTCCATTGGAGGAACAAGCTATGGGTGGGACTTTGGTGTTCCAGGGACAGGTACAGACGTCAGCTCTTCTTTTGAACCAACATTTACATATCCAGTTTCAGGTAATTATGAAGTTATGCTGGTTGTAAACCCAGGGTCGGCATGTACAGACACTGCATATATGGATATTAATGTAAACAATGAACTACTTGTTTCCTTTACATCCAATGACTCCTTATGTATTTTTGACAATAGCTTTGACTTTGTAGGTGACTTAAACACTTCTGGAGGACCTCCAGCAGGAGCTGTTTTTAATTGGGAGTTTGGACCAAACGCAAGTCAAACTACTGCCTCAAGTCAAAATGTCAATGGCATTACTTTTTCATCAGGCGGTTTTATACCCATTACCTTAAACGTAGAGCTAGGTGTTTGTGATGGGTCATTTACAGATTCCATTTATATTTTCCCAGAGCCAAATGCAGAAATCGTACTTCCTCCAAACATTGAATGTGAGGGGCTTTCAATTGATTTCGGGAACAACTCTCAAGCATCTATTATTTACAACTGGGAATTTGGTGTTGCTGGAACAACTACGGATACAAGCACCCTTGAAACGCCTACATTTACCTTTCCGTTACCAGGCACGTATGATGTTACACTAATTTCTGGATCAACAGCAACCTGTACCGACACCACTGTTGAAACAATTACTCTAAACGAGGCGTTGGTCGTTTCATTTACGTCTGAAGATTCGCTGTGTTTTACCAACAACAGTTTCAATTTTGATGGTACCGTTGGCGGCCCTCCAAACTCTGTCTTTACATGGGACTTTGGACCAAACGCAACAATTCCCACATCCACAGATATCGATGTGCCAAACGTTTCTTTTACAGCAACGGGAACAATACCAATTACGCTAGTGGGAACGCATGGAAACTGTATAGAGAGTGTCACAAACTCCATTTACATTTACCAAGAACCAACCATTAATTTCACGATTGCTCCAGGCATTCAATGTGTTCCTTTTGAAGCTCAATTCATAGATCAAAGTTTTGCAGAAACAGGCATTACGTACGCTTGGGATTTTGGTGACGGCAACGTTTCTTCGCTTCAAAACCCAAGCAATACATACACACAAGTTGGATCTTATACTGTTTCACTTACAATTGAAACACACGCTGGTTGTATTGCAACATTAAATCTAATGCAACAAGATTTAGTAAATGTTAACCCCAATCCACAAGCAGGATTCTCTGTAACTCCAGCTATTACAGATATTTGTCATAGTACGATTTCATTTATAGATGAATCGGATGGTGCCATTGCATATCACTATGTTTTTGATGATTTGGACAACGAATCTATGGAGCAGTCTCTAGATTACATTTACCAAACAAGTGGCACACACTACCCAACACAAGTTGTAATCAATGAATACGGTTGTGTTGATTCCGTGAGGTCACAAGTTATTATTGAACCTTACACCTTATACGCGCCAAATACATTTACGCCAGATGGAGACATGTTTAACAACACATTCTTACCCATTGCGTATTTAGGGGCTGAAAGCTGGCATTTGACTATTTTGAACCGTTGGGGAGAAACGTTATTTGAAAGCTATGACATAAACGAAAGCTGGGATGGTACGGCTTTAAATGGACGAATGGCACAAGATGGAACTTATTCTTGGAAACTTGAGTACCGTTCATGTGAACCATTAAACCCCGACAAAATAATAACGGGTCACATTACATTGTTGAGGTAATGACACCCTCAATGTGTTTCTATTGAAATACACTTTACCTCCGTAATTTTCAAATATCAATTAATTACGAAAAAAATAATGAGCTATTTCATGCGCTTTTCTGCAAATGTTTGAGGCAAAAAAAAGCCATTCGAATCGAATGGCTTCTAATTTTATTTGGTGCTAAATATTCGTTACAAATAGCTACACCCCTGCTATACCTCTTCTTCTTCGTAAATTCTTTTTGGTTGCATTTTCTCAAAAACACCGAGTGTTATCCAGAAAGGAACGATAAATCCTAATAGGAATAATAACATCCAAAATGCCATTCCAGTAATTAAAAGAAAAATAACTATGCCTAATATGCTCATCTCTTATTATTTTTGTGAAATATTACTTCCGTAAAAGTAAATAATTAATTCAAATAACAAACATACCATATGGAATATCGTATAGAGAAAGACACAATTGGTGAAGTTAAAGTTCCTGCTGATAAATATTGGGGACCACAAACTGAACGCTCAAGAAATAATTTTAAGATTGGACCAGCCGCATCGATGCCAATTGAAATTGTTCACGCCTTTGCTTACCTAAAAAAGGCTGCTGCACATGCCAACTGTGAATTAGGTGTTTTACCTGAAGGTAAACGAGATCACATCTCAAAGGCTGCTGAAGAAATAATAGCTGGAAAACTAGACGATCAATTTCCATTGGTTGTTTGGCAAACAGGTTCAGGCACTCAAAGTAACATGAACGTCAATGAGGTTATTGCAAATAGAGCCCACGTATTAGCTGGTAATAAGATTGGAGAAGGTGAAAAAACACTTTTAGCAAACGACGATGTAAACAAGTCGCAATCAAGCAATGACACATTTCCAACAGGAATGCACATTGCTTGTTATAAAATGGTTGTTGAAAAAACAATTCCTGGTATTGAACAATTACGAGATACACTAGAAGCGAAATCAAACGCATTTAGCGATGTCGTTAAAATTGGACGTACCCACTTAATGGACGCTACTCCACTAACACTAGGCCAAGAGTTTTCAGGTTATGTGTCTCAACTAAATCATGGGTTAAAAGCGCTTCGTAATACATTGGCTCACCTTTCTGAATTAGCTCTAGGAGGTACAGCAGTTGGTACAGGGTTAAATACGCCTAAAGGATATGATGTATTGGTTGCTAAGAAAATAGCTGAATTTACAGGTTTACCTTTTATTACTGCAGAGAATAAATTTGAAGCGCTTGCTGCACACGATGCAATTGTTGAAACACATGGAGCGCTCAAGCAACTAGCAGTTTCAATTAATAAAATTGCAAATGACATTCGAATGATGGCTTCTGGGCCACGATCAAGTATTGGAGAAATTACAATTCCCGCAAACGAACCTGGTTCTTCAATTATGCCTGGTAAGGTAAACCCTACACAAGCTGAAGCAATTACAATGGTATGTGCTCAGGTTATGGGGAACGATGTTGCCATTACCATGGGAGGAACACAAGGTCACTATGAGCTGAATGTATTTAAACCAATGATGGCTTACAACTTGTTGCAAAGTGCAGAATTAATTGGTGATGCCTGTGTGTCTTTTGACCTTAATTGCGCTCAAGGAATTGAACCAAATCAAAAACGAATTGATGAGTTGTTGAATAATTCATTGATGTTGGTGACAGCACTAAATACCAAAATTGGATATTACAAAGCTGCAGAAATAGCAAATACCGCACACGAAAATGGAACAACGTTACGTGAAGAAGCCGTGCGTTTAGGCTATGTGCCCGCCGAAGAATACGACAATTGGGTAGACCCTAAAAAAATGATTGGATCTTTGGATTAGTATCCACATTACATTTTAATAAAAATAAAACGGCTAGAATATATCTAGCCGTTTTTTGTGTTTATAGCCCCGTTGACAAAACAAACGAAACACCCTTGAATTGTTAAATATCGATAAGGAAAGGTAGAAGCGAATAATCCTTCAAGTTAAAACACTAAATTTACATTACCTTATGACTAGTTTACATGGCAAAACGTAAAAAACATATTCTTACTCTTGAAGCTGAAGAAGAATTCGAAATGATTGGAATTTGTTCTCACCATAGCGATTACCGACTTGCATGGGGACTTAACACAAAGACAAGCTTACATTTAACAAAGTGTAAATTGCCTTACGAGGTCACGAACAGAAAAGGAGAAGTAACGTCAATACATTCAAAATACGAGTTTATTGATGAGGATAACCGGTTGGAATATTACATGATTAAAAACAAAGTGAAAGGACAGTTTTTAATCCCTGAAAAGCCAACAATCGATTATTTTCTCTTCTTATGTAATAACAACGTTATTGACGTTAAAGAACTCATTAAAGAGCTCAAAATGGTATCAAGTATACTGGGAGCTTATGTATTCTTTCCTGAAGAAATAACTTCTTCAGAAAACTTAGTATTTAATTAACATGAAAAAAACAAAAATAATTGCAACAATGGGCCCAGCGTCCAGTGATAAAGAAATCTTAAGACAACTGTTTTTTGAAGGCGTCAATGTATGCCGATTAAACTTTTCACACGGAAGTCATGAAGACCACGCTAAAACAATTCAGACCATTCGTGAGCTGAATGATGAAACAGGGTTGAATGTTGCTATTTTGGCCGATTTACAAGGTCCAAAAATTAGAACCGGTAAAATTAAAGACAATAGCATGGAGTTGGTCGAAGGGTCAACAGTGAACATCTCTACAACAGAGCTCTTGGGCTCGGGTGACACCTTTTCAATTAACTATTCTCAACTGCCGCAAGATGTAAAAGAAGGTGAGCGTATTTTACTCGATGATGGAAAATTATCTTTAGAAATTAAATCAACGAATGGAAAAGATTTAATTACTGCCACAGTAATTTATGGCGGCTTACTTTCTTCTCATAAAGGCGTTAATCTTCCGAACACAAAAATATCAATGCCCTCTTTGACTGAAAAAGATTTGGTCGATTTAGCGTTTGCATTAGAGAATAATGTAGACTGGATTGGGCTTTCTTTTGTTCGATCAGCAAGAGATATTGTTGAATTAAAAGAACGCATATTTAAACAGTCTGCAAAAGCGAAAGTGATTGCTAAAATTGAAAAACCGGAAGCTATTGAAGACATTGATGCGATAATTTCAGCAAGTGATGCGATAATGGTTGCACGTGGAGACCTTGGGGTTGAGGTGCCGTATCAAAATGTGCCTTTAATTCAGAAGTCATTAATTAATAAGTGTATTCTTAATGCAAAGCCCGTTATTGTTGCAACTCAAATGATGGAGAGTATGATTGTGAACTCATCTCCAACACGAGCAGAGGTGAATGATGTTGCGAATGCGGTTTTAGATGGTGCCGATGCAGTTATGTTGTCTGGAGAGACTTCTGTTGGGAAATACCCTGTTGAAGTAATTCGAACGATGCGCAACATTGTACTCGAAATGGAAACCTTTGATGGAATTTACAACAAAGAAGAGCTGCCTGAAAAAAATCAAGATCGATTCATAACAGACTCAATCTGTTTTAATGCATGTAGGCTTTCTAGAAGGGTTGATGCCGAGGCTATTTTGACCATGTCATTTTCTGGATATACCGCCTATAAAATTGCCTCTCAACGGCCAAATGCAGAAATCTTTGTGTTTACCAGCAATAAAAAAATTCTGACCCAATTAAGTTTAATTTGGGGAGTTCGAGGGTTCTACTACGACAAAACAATAAGTACCGATCATACCATTTCGGATATTAAATCCCTCTTGAAGAATGATGGGCTTTTAAATGCCGGTGACATGGTTATTAATATTGCATCCATGCCAATAGCAGCGCTTGGGAACTCAAACATGTTAAAATTAAGCCATGTTGAATAGCTATTATACTTGCACCGTCAATCAGTACTAATTAAAATCGATTGCAATTATTACATTTCGGAAAACGTCCAAACTGCATCTACACGAAAAATAATAACGCGGGAATTATTAAGTAGGTAATCTTCAGAAAATCAACCGAGGAAACATTCCTTTTTAATGTTGATTAATAAACTGAACAGCGTATATTTGTACACTTATAATTCTAAGGCAAATGAATAATTTTTCTAAAAGACACATTGGGCCAGACAACGCAGAAAAAAATGCAATGTTGACCCAAATTGGAGTAGCTTCAATTGAAGAGCTAATTGATAAAACAATTCCTTCTCACATCAGGCTTAACAAAGAATTGGCAATTACAGATGCCATGTCTGAACAAGAGTACTTGAGCCATATTAATGGTTTAGGACAGAAGAATAAATTGTACAAATCGTTTATCGGTTTAGGCTATAATGAAACCATTGTGCCTTCTGTAATTTTAAGAAACATCCTTGAAAATCCAGGATGGTATACTGCGTACACACCTTATCAAGCAGAAATTTCTCAAGGAAGATTGGAAGCATTGTTGAATTTTCAAACAATGATTTCTGATTTAACAGGACTGGAGCTTTCTAATGCATCTTTACTTGATGAAGGAACTGCTGCTGCTGAAGCAACGCTTATGTTTTTGAACGCACGTTCTAGGGCAGATGTTAAAGCAGGTAAAATGAAGTTTTTTATCTCTGAAAATGCTTTCCCGCAAACCATTGATGTTGTTCAAGGTAAAGCGAACAACCTTGGTATAGAATTAACCATTGGAAACCCTGATACATTTGTTCCAACTGAAGAATATTTTGGGTCAATTATTCAATACCCGAATACGGTTGGTCAAGTTGAAGACATCGAATCCTTTATTTCTAAAATGAATGATGTTGGTGTTCGTGTTGCTGTTGGGGCCGACATTTTATCGTTGGCTATTTTAAAATCGCCAGGTTCACTTGGAGCCGATGTTGTTTTTGGTACGTCTCAGCGTTTTGGTGTCCCTATGGGATACGGTGGCCCGCATGCTGCATACTTTTCAGCTAAAGTTGAATTCAAGCGTAACATGCCAGGAAGAATTATTGGAGTTTCTGTAGATGCCGATGAAAACAGCGCTTTACGAATGGCTCTGCAAACACGTGAGCAACACATTAAACGTGGTAAAGCAACATCAAACATTTGTACTGCCCAAGCATTATTAGCTGTAATGGCAAGTATGTATGCTGTGTATCATGGTCCTGACGGAATAAAAGCAATTGCGAATCATGTTCATTCTTTAGCTACAAAAGCATACAATGGACTGAAAGCCATGGGAATTGAAGTTGGTGGAGACCAGTTCTTTGACACAATTTTAGTGAAAGGAGTACCTTGCTCTGACATTCAATCTGCTGCAGAAAAAGCAGGATTAAATTTCTACTATAGAAACGACCAAGAGCTAATAATTAGCTTTGGAGAGCCACATACAACTGACGATGTAAACCTAATTTTATCAATTTTTGCAGACACTTTAGGTCAAAATACGGCTACTGTATCTACTCAAATTGAAAGCACGCTCGCTACAATTAAATTACGAGAAGATGCAATATTAACACACGTAACTTTCAATAAGTTTCATTCAGAATCTAAAATGATGCGTTACTTAAAACGCCTCGAAAACAAAGATTTATCACTGGTTCACAGTATGATTCCTTTGGGATCTTGTACAATGAAATTAAATGCTGCATCTGAATTGATGGCCATAACAGACCCACAATTTGCAAACATGCATCCATTTGCCCCATTAAATCAAGCAGAAGGTTATCATGAAATGTTTCGAGAATTGGAGCGTGATTTATGCGAGTCAACAGGATTTGCTGCGATGTCACTCCAACCAAATTCTGGAGCTCAAGGAGAGTATGCAGGACTGATGGTAATTAAAGCTTACCATGAATCAAATGGAGATAAAAACCGTAAGGTGATGATTATCCCATCTTCTGCCCACGGAACAAACCCTGCATCTGCGGTTATGGCCGGATTTGATGTTGTTGTAACGGGTTGTGATGAGCACGGAAACATCAACATTGATGAATTAAGAGAAAAAGCAACCCAACTAAAAGACACTTTGGGTGGTTTAATGGTTACTTACCCTTCTACACATGGAGTATATGAAGAAGGTATTCGTGAAGTTACTTCAATCATTCATGAAAATGGGGGCCAAGTTTATATGGACGGTGCAAACATGAATGCTCAGGTAGGGTTAACCAATCCTGGAAACATTGGAGCAGACGTTTGTCACTTGAACTTACACAAGACATTTGCAATTCCTCACGGAGGTGGTGGCCCTGGAATGGGACCTATTGGTGTTGCCGCTCATTTAGCTCCATTTTTACCTGGATCTAAATTAGTTCAATCTGGAGGGGAAAAAGCAATTAACGCAATTTCTTCTGCCCCTTATGGTAGTGCTTTAATTCTATTAATCTCTTATGGCTATATTAAAATGTTGGGAGCTAAAGGATTGAGAGAATCGACAGAGGCCGCTATTTTAAATGCCAATTACATTGCAGCGTCATTAAAAGGTCATTATGACATCTTATATACGGGTGTAAACGGAACAGTTGCCCACGAAATGATTTTAGATTGCCGTGATTTTAAGAAAACCGCAAATGTTGAAGTTGCTGATATCGCAAAACGCTTAATCGATTATGGTTTCCACGCACCTACAGTATCTTTCCCTGTGGCTGGAACATTAATGGTTGAACCAACCGAAAGTGAAGACAAAGAAGAGTTAGACCGATTCATTGAAGCAATGATTTCAATTCGTAGCGAAATTTCTGCAATTGAAAACGGTAAGGCTGATACAGAAAATAACTTATTGAAAAATGCACCGCATACAGCAGATTGTATTATCAATCAAGAATGGAATTATCCGTATAGTGCTAAAGAAGCAGCATACCCTGTTTCTTACTTAAAGGAATGGAAATATTGGGTTCCCGTTCGTAGAGTTGACAATGCTTTTGGAGATAGAAACTTAATATGTACGTGCCCAAGCGTTGAAAGCTATATGGAACCAGCATAGCGTTCAGCACATTGATGAAATTAAAAGCCATTCATTTAATTATGAATGGCTTTTTTCGTTTAGAGAATTTTGTTTTATTTAAACTAAAACATTTGTAAAGTGAAGTAAAAAAATTAGGCTTAAATTGTTTGTAGCTACAAGGATAAGAGAGAAAAACAGATTGATTATGAACAATGTTTAACCTAAAAATTAACACTTTAAATGCTAGGTGTTCAGTTTTTTTCTAGCTTAGAGAGTCATTGGAGTATAAATACCAATGAAATGAGATGTTGAAATGCCTTACACTAATCTCATACTTTTAATATATGAAAAGAATAATAGCATCCATTTTAGTTTTATTAGCCCTAGTATTTAGTACAAACGCCCAAATAACAATTAATTCACAAAAAACAATTGGCGGGTCAGGTTGGGATGATGTAGGTTTAGCAGGAGTAGATTCTTTTGATAATCATTTTATAATTGGAGCATCAGACTCGGATATCTCTTTCGATAAATCAGAAGATTCTCGAGGAGATTTTGATATCTGGGTAGTTAAGACCGATGGAAATAATAATATACTTTGGGATAAAACTATTGGAGGTAGTAACTATGACTCTAGAGTTCATTCTATTATTGTGAATGATACAGTGTTTATTGCTTGTTCTTCATTGTCTGATATTTCTGGTGAAAAAACCATGGATAATTTTGGGTTAGGGGATATTTGGTTACTGGCGTTGAATTTAAATGGGGATATTTTATGGCAAGAGAGTTATGGCGGAAGTGAAAATGAAACGTACCCTAATTTAGTTTCGTTGCCAAATGGAAACTTATTACTGTCATGTAATAGTTATTCGGGAATTTCAGGAAATAAAGATGAAGAAAATATTGGCTCATCTGATTTTTGGCTTGTTGAATTAAATTCAACAAATGGTTCACTCTTGCAGCAAAAGACTATAGGTTCGGTTGAATCAGAAAGTTTAATTGAAACGATAATTTCACCTCAACAAACCATTACAATTATGGGGTCAAGTGTAACTGGAATCAGTGGGGATAAAACAGACATTGGTTATGGATATGATGACATTTGGATTGTTTAATTAGATATGAATTTTAATGTTCTAAAGGATAAATGTTTTGGAGGTAATGGCGAAGAAAATAAAATTTTTGGTGCAATAACTTTCGATAATAATAGTTATTACATTGCTTGTAGTTCATCTTCCAATGCTTCAGGAAATAAGACAGCACCGCTTTTCAGTTCTGGGAGTATTTTTGTTAAAAATGATTATTGGTTAATAAAAACAGATCATGATTTTAATATCATTTGGGACAAGGCTTACGGAGGTTTTAAAGAGGATAATTGTACTAACATATTACTGCATGATTGGAATAAACTAGTTTTAAGTGGCGCTTCTAAATCAGGTGTTTCCGGGAATAAAATGGAGGCTAGTTATGGAGGTTATGATGGTTGGATTGTAATTTTAGATAAAAATAATGGCGACCTTATAGGGCAAAAAAGTTTTGGAGGAATTGCATCTGAGGGCTGCGTTGTGCATGAATCAAACACGAATTCACAGGGTTTGAATTTATATTGTGGTTCATCTAGCGACCCTTCAGGAAACAAAACCACACCACATTATGGAAACGGAGATGCATGGATACTTAATATAGATGCATCTGATTTTTTAAATTTGGAAACAATAGTAGATGAAGCAAACGTTGCTCTATATCCTAATCCATTTAAGGAGTCTTTTAAGTTAACCTTTGATGAGTTGAAAGAACCGGTTACATTGAGTATCTATACTTCTGACGGAAGATTGTTGAGTCAGTCACAATTAAAAAAAGGTGCTACAGAATTCAAATCTAAGTATACGGGAACGTCGAACATTTTATTCTACGAACTGAAAGGACAGACGGTTTTTAGTAGAGGTAAACTTGTAAAAATGTGATTGTAATTATTCATGACATTATAATACAACAAAACTTGTGAAGTAACTTTACAGGTTTTGCTTTGAATTTAGGGTAAAAGTCTGTCAATCTTTTTTAGAAAAAACCCCTCCATAATCATTTAAGACTCATTCTTACACTAAATCCGATTCCCTTCCAGAAGATTTAGTAACTTAATGATTCAAAATTAAGACCTATGATACTCACAAACACGGAAACATTACCCAGTAAAGAAATTACCGAAATTCTTGGAATAGCACGAGGAAGTACCGTTCGAGCTCGAAATATCGGAAGAGACATTTTTGCTGGATTTAGAAATATTGTTGGTGGAGAAATTAATGAATACACCAAACTACAAGCAGAATCTCGAGAAGAAGCAATTCAACGTATGACTGCTGATGCAAAAAGACTAGGTGCAGACGCAATTGTGAATGTCCGCTTTGCTACAAGCGTTATTATGCAAGGAGCATCCGAAATTTTAGCCTACGGAACAGCTGTTAAACTCAAGTAATGGAGGTTATAGCTCTTCTGATCATTAGTTTTCAGGTACTCCTCTTTATTGGAATGGTAGTTCTACTTGTCTACGTTTTAGCCAAACGGTTAAAAGCGAAGAAAAAAGAGACCTTCGAAAAACGAACAAATTAACCTTTAACGCACAAAAAAGCCCAATCAGAACATCTGATTGGGCTTTTTTAATCGTAGTATGTTATAAGCCAAATGCTTCTTTAATTTGATCTACGTAGTCCAACTTTTCCCAAGTAAACAATTCTACCTCTATCGGTTTTAAAGTTCCATCAGGTGCTGAAAACTCCTTAGTAACAACTTCATTTACTCTTCCCATGTGACCATAAGCTGCAGTTTCAGAATAAATAGGGTTTCTCAATTTTAAACGTTGCTCTATAAAGTAAGGGCGCATATCGAAAATTTCCGAAATCTTTTTCGCCATTTCACCAGCTGTCATGTCAACTTTAGAAGTTCCATAAGTATCGATAAATAAACCACACGGTTCAGCAACACCAATGGCATAAGAAACTTGAACCAGTACTTCTTTACACAAGCCTGCTGCAACCATGTTCTTTGCAATATGGCGCGTTGCATAAGCTGCAGAACGGTCAACTTTAGACGGGTCTTTTCCAGAAAAAGCACCACCACCGTGAGCACCTTTACCTCCGTAAGTATCTACAATAATTTTTCTTCCTGTTAACCCTGTATCTCCATGAGGACCTCCAATTACGAATGTTCCTGTTGGGTTAATATGGTAGGTAATATCATCTGTAAACAAAGCCTGAATGTTTGCTGGCAATTTAGCCTTCACCCTTGGGATTAGAATGTTCACAATGTCGGATTTTATTTTAGCCAACATTTTATCGTCATCCGCTGCTTTATTTCCTGTACTTACAAAATCATCATGCTGTGTAGAAACTACAATAGCATCAATTCGTTGCGGAACATTATCGTCAGAATATTCAATTGTAACCTGCGATTTAGCATCTGGTCTTAAATAATCAATGTCCTTATTTTCTCTTCGTAACAAGGCCAATTCAATCAACAGCTGATGAGAAAGCTCTAGTGCCAAAGGCATGTAGTTGTCTGTTTCATCCGTTGCGTACCCAAACATCATACCTTGGTCTCCTGCACCCTGTTCTTCTGGGTTTTTACGCTCAACACCTTGGTTAATATCATCTGACTGATCATGAATTGCAGATAAAATACCACAAGACATCGCGTCAAACATATATTCTGACTTCGTATAACCAATACGGCTAATCGTCTCTCTGGCAATCTTCTGAACGTCTAAGTACGTATTTGTTTTCACCTCACCAGCTAAAACAACTTGACCTGTTGTTACAAGTGTTTCGCAAGCTACTTTTGATTGTGGGTCAAAAGCCATGAAATTATCTATAAGTGCATCTGAAATTTGATCTGCTACTTTATCTGGATGTCCCTCCGAAACTGATTCGGACGTAAACAAATATGACATATTTTATGCTTTTTTTATATGAGCTACGAAAGTACTAAAATTAATTCTATTCATAGATTCATTTAATGAGTTAGAGCTGAGATAGAAAGCAATCAGTCCCGATCCATTCCTCCGGGTTGACAACACGCTGGAAGATTTTTAACCGATTCCGGAATCGCTTTTACATCATCTGCATCATACCCTGTTTCAGCAATTATTTTTCGTATTGCAGCTAAGGTAATCTTCTTCGTATTAAACTTCACCGTTAGATTTTTGTCTTCAAGATTGAGCTCAGCGTATTTAACCCCAGAAGTATAATTTAACTTGTCCTCCAACCTAACCTTGCATGAGTTACACTCAGCTGAAGTTTTAATTTTTACTGTTGATACTTTTGACGTTTGTGCGTTTGTTACGCCTGCTATTAGGGATAACATCGCAATTAATAGTAAATTTTTCATGTGTTTTAATTTTTAAATTTAAATTACTTTTCTTCTAATTTTTTAAGTGTAAACCGTACACCTAAATATCCATTTATACCGTAGATAGGAGCCCATACTCGGGTAGCATCAAATGTATTTTCAAACGGATTTTCAGCATTAATAATTGGGTTGTTCTGTCTGTAATTTCCCAAGTTTTCTCCTCCTAAATAGAACTCCCATTTTTTGTAGTTGTACGTAATTTGTGCGTTTACAATTGGATAGATCTCACTTCGATTTTCAGTTGAGGCAGTTCCATCTTCTAACAAAACCTGAGGCAACCTAGATGAACCATAAACGGATGTCGTCAAATCAAACTCCCAACGTTTGTTTCTTGTTTTATATGCAAAATTAAAGAAACCTCTGTGCTTTGGTAAAAGTACCTGTTGCTGTAATTTACCATTGTAGGTTGCACGAACATCCAGGTATTTATATGCAAACCTTAAGTCGATGGTTTTGCTGACAGTATAGGCCAATTCTGCTTGAAAACTATTTGAAAAAGAGCGTCCATCCAAACGATTAAAAACAATTTGGCTAGAGCTTACATCCCTATCAACCAACATCTGATTTTCAAACATGGTGTAGTAGTAATCAATCGTAATATTCCCTTTTCGTTTCAAGAATTTAAATTCTTGCATTACGCTTCCTCCAATGTTCCACGAAATTTCTGGCGTTACTGTATCTGGAGCAATCCATGTCTTTGAATTCGCTAAAAGCGATATGTTATCGATCATATAGTTTGGTACTCTCCAACCCTTTCCAACTGTAAATCGAAGGTCTGTGTACTCGGTTAATGTATATTTCAAGTGTACACGAGGTGAAAACTGAACACCAAATAGGTTGTGATAATCGACCCGAGCACCAAGCACAGAAGAAAGCCTCATTCCAACAAAAGAATATTCTGCAAAGGCTCCTGGAACAAGCTCTACCCGATCATCATTTAATGAGTCCATTTGTTGCTGAATATCGGAATAAACACCACTTAACCCTACTTTAAATTTATGGTCTGTATTTCCTAAAATACCGTCATAAATTGCATTAATGTATCCCCTCTTTTCTTCACCAACAAATTTGCGGTCGCCAAAGGCTGCATTGGTTTGTTGGTACTTCGCATTATAAACAATGCCGATTGAATGATGTGGTTTCTTCATAAAAAACCCTGTTTTCGCAAAAATATCAGCGTGCCTTGAATCAACATTTACACGGTAGAATTTAGGCCCCACATTTTGCATTTCATCGGTTTGTCCTCCCACTTTGTTTTCTTGGTAAACATTTAAACCAAACTGCCCTTCCATTTTTTTCCCTTGGTAGTGGTAACGATTCATTAAAGCGACATTTGTACCATTTGGCATATCGCGAAATTTATCTTTGTTAAAGTCCATTTCAACAAAATGACTAGAGCCATGTACAAACCAAGCTGAACTCCATTTGTCATTTAGTTTAAACCCCGTGTCAAAGTTTAACTCTGCCCTACCCATAGCACTACCAAACGCATTCACAAAAACACGATTCATATTGTGGGGTTTCTTAACTTCAATGTTAATTAAGCCTGCCATGGACTCATAACCGTTTACAACATTCCCTGTTCCTTTTGTAATTTGCATGGAGTTAATCCAAGTTCCGGGTAAGGAATTCAATCCATAAGAACTCTCCAGCCCTCTTAAATAGGGAATGTTTTCAAGCTGGATTTGCGTATAAACTCCATCAAGTCCCATCATTTGAATTTTCTTTGCCCCAGAAACGGCATCTGTTACATTAACATCTACAGAAGCATTCGTTTCAAAGGACTCTGATAAGTTACAGCAAGCTGCTTTGCGCAGTTCACCTGCTCCAATTTCTTCAACATGCAAGGTTTTCAAACGCGAAATTGTGTGTGTTCCCTTTTTATACGACGCAACTACCTCTGGCAATAATTGATCCGAATAAAGGACAACTTCAAGAGAAATAAAGCGGTCTTTCTTAGTTACGACAATACTATCAGGGGCAAACCCCCGAGCACTAAAAACTAAGGTGTCTGGTAACTCTTTTGGAAGAATGATTTCAAATGTTCCTTCTTCGCTGGTAATCACCCCTCGATTTGCACCTAGTAACTTTACTTTTGCTCCGTATATTTTTGATTTGATAGCGTTATTGGAGCCAAATACAACGCCTTTTATTTGTGCTTGAACTGAACTCATGCAAATGAGCGCAAGTAAGCAAGATATTAGTGTCTTCATTTTTTTATGGTTTTAATTAATAATTCATGGAATCATTAATTAAAATCAAATAATAAAGCGCTGGTTTCGTATGCGTGAAAATTTAGATGGTAATGGGGGGGGATCATCGTATAAATGAGCTATATATGACTTTTCAAATTCAACAACAGCTTCCCCACAAGTATAGAAATCAGGTGTTTTTACTGAAATAAAATCAAAATTGAATTCATATTCAGGTTCAAAGAAATCGAGTTCAACGTTAATGTATTCAACGCTCTCTGTACAACAATCATTATTCTTTTTAGAAGGAGCTTTACAGCACGCATTCACTTTTGCTCTATGGCTATCGCAGTCGTGCTCGTTTTGAATAAAATAAGACACATTAACTCCACTTTCTAAACAGGCATGTTTAAAAATATTTATGCCCACGTTGCCTATGAACAACATCAACAAAAAAGAAATTAAAAATATGGACTTAAAATTCTTCACGTGACACAAAGTTATAACATAATATCGAAAGATAAAATCTATTAAAATATCTCTACTTGAATTGTTTCCGTAATTTTGTAAAAAAAAAGAACATGAGTATCCCAGTTACCGTATATGCAGAAATGACTCCGAACCCCTCAACAATGAAGTTTGTTGTTAATAAACACCTACTGGGAACAGGAGATTCAGCTCAATTCAGCTCAATGGCTGAAACCAAAGGATTTTCACCACTAGCCGAAGAGTTATTTAACCTGCCCTTTGTGAATGGTGTTTTCTTTGCCTCAAACTTTATTACCATTACTAAAACAGATAATTTATCTTGGGATTTCATCACAATGGAATTGCGTGAATTTATTCGTAATTGGCTGGCTGAAGGAAAAGAGGTCCTGGTAATGATGCCGTCAAAAGAACCGGTTCAAACAAAGGATGATGCTCCTAAAAAAGTATACGCTGCAACGGAATACGATGATGTCATTTGTGCACTGTTGGATGAATTTGTTAGACCTGCTGTAGAAAATGATGGTGGTGCAATTGATTTTAGAGGCTTCGAAGATGGAGTTGTTACGGTTATCTTAAAAGGATCTTGCGCTGGATGCCCATCAAGTACTGCTACGCTAAAGGGTGGAATTGAGAGTTTATTAAAAGCCCATTTACCCGAAGTAACAGAAGTGGTGGCAGAAAACGAAGCTGTATAACAATGGGTTCAATCTTGAAAATTAGTATCCTAGCTTTAGTGCTAATAGCGGCGACAAGCTGTGACAAGTCTAAGGTGAGAATGACAGTTGTGAAAGATTGCACTGGGGTATACCTTAGGAACAATAGCCGAGACTATTATGTATGTAACGCAGAGCTACTTGAAGGGCATTCTGCCGGCGACAAAGTCAAGGTTAGTTATGATGAACTCGAAGAATGCTTTGGTGTTTTAGAGCCTGTTGCTTGCGAAATGCTGCACCTGTACAATGGTAAAATAGAAATTACAGAACTGTTTTAAGCTACATCCACTTAAACATATCATCGATCATACGTTGACCCCAAGGTTTTCCTGAAAGCTTTTTTTCTAGTTCTACTTGCAATTCTTTTACCGAATAAACGTCTTTGTTTTCATCAGCATAATGCAACAGTTTCATTTCTGTTGGTTTTATTGGGGCTACACTTTTTGCAAAATAGATAATGCCACCATCTTCAGAAGCCAAACCTAATATTGCCCCAGGTAAACCACAAAACCCTTCAGGCCCTATAGAAGGAACAATGTCTACCGAAAACCACGCATAAATTCGCGTAGAGTCATTTTTTTGCCAAATAGCCTTGCGACACATATAGTCTCCAATAGTTCGCTTGCTCTCGGTCACTTGCCATTTCCGATGTTTCAAGGAGTCTTTCACGTAAAGATTCTTTCCAAAAAGATCGATAATAATTCGAAGTTCATCTTTTTGAAGGTTTTGATAGGTCACATTGCGTTGCGTTGTATAACTCATGAATCCTTTTTCATCGTCATCATTTTCAACAACCTTAAACAAAGACCTGTTTTCATCAAAATAAAGTTCAAAGACCTCCGTCTTAATTTTATTTTCTTCCGTAAGAAAATGCTTCATGCGTTCATCTTCTCCAAACTTCTTTTTCAAGTTTGTTCTGCGTTCGAATGTTATTTTACCTGAAGTAATTTGACCGTACGAGAATGTAGACAGCAGTGCTATCGCAACTAGCGTCCAATATTTTTTAATGCCACCCATTTAAATCTTTTTCTTTCGTTTTTCTATTGTTAAATCGAATTGTTGCTTTTAACAAAAAGTACCTTGAAATGATTGTTGTTCGATAATCCGTTACAATATTTCCGTTTACTTGTCGCCTTGCATTCACATTTTGATTTAAGATATCATTTCCAATAATTGCAATTTTTAAATTGCCTGTTTTTAAGAATTCTTTGCTCACCTCAGCATTCCAAACAAAGAATTCCGTATTGTAAAACCCACCACCTGGCTGTGTGTTTTTTGTGTACGTCCCCTCCGAACCAACAGTGAAGCCTAGTGGTAAAACCCATTCAAAACCAAGACCATATTCTTCGGTTGTAAATGGTGTACTAGAAACAGTACTCAAAGAACTTACAGGATTATTGTAAGCCAAGTCACTGGTTAGAAAAATTTCCAATGAATCCCATTCAAACTCAAAATCTAACCCTCCTGAAAGCTCATAATTCTGTGTTATATTCTTTTCGCCTTGGATAAGATTCGAATACTTATTGTATGAGGCACTTACATTCGGATCTATCGTAAATACTCGGTTAAACATTGGAATTCCACCTCCCCCGTAAACTCCAGCAGAAATATTCCCATCTACATTAACCGTTTGGGTCTCTGCCCGCCCAAGGTTATCGTACATTGTTGAAGAAGCAAATGCATTATCCGTTACGTTTAAATATGCATAAGACCACAAATAGCGCCCAGACATTGCTTGCCACGTATTAAAATTAACCTTAACATAGTGGTTGTATGTTGGCTTTAAATCTGGATTCCCAAGTCTAACTTGGTTGGGGTTTGAGTTATCTGGTACCGGCTGTAAATCGGTAATGGATGGTTGAGCAGACCTCGCATTGTAATTAATTGAAAAACGCTTGCTTACACTGGGCTTAAACTGATACCTGAAATTTGGTAAAAAATTGGTAATGTTTTGCCCTATTGTTTTTTCCGTGACTAGATTCTCATTTTGAATATCAATGTTTCGCAGCCTAACACCCGCACTAATTGTATGTTTTCTATTTTCATAAATCAACTTTACACTTCCTCTATGTTGCTGACGTGTTGTTTCAAAATCATTTGAAAAGTCTTCGTTTAACTTTGTTGAATACACACCGTTTTCAAAATCATAAGCTTCCTTATTCTGTGCACCTAGTCCATATTCAAATAAATATTCAAATTCTGTTTTCCACCGCTTAGCAATTGGTTCAACATAGGTAAGCGTTGTGTAATGGCTCGTTGTTGCGTTGCCGTTTATTTTGGACTGGTTAACCCCTAATGAATCGGTAATTACATTGTATTGTCTTGAATCAGAAATTAGCGCTCCGTCCGTTTGGTTGTTGACCATGTCAAGGTCATACCTCAACTCGAGCTCCCGTTTCTTTTTCTTAAACTTTCTATTTATGGAAGCCATTGCATCAACCCTATACCCTTTTGATTCCGTGGTATTCTCAATGGATGTTCTTAACGATTCTACCCCATTCTCTTTTAAAAATGCAGAAACATCGTTGCTTTCTGATGAGCCGATGTCATACGTGAATGAAGGTTTTATTTTAAGCGTTGTCAACGCATTTAATGGCGCTTCAAATGACACGTTAAATCGATGCGATTGATCTTGCGAATAGTTGCGCGTAGAATCGTCTGTGTAATACGTAGTGTCTGCTAAAAAATATTGTGAACGACTTGCAGTATTTGCCTCTAGCTCCGTATTGTAATACGAATAGTTCATGTTAATTTTTGCGCGCTTATTCTTTCCGATTTTATCACTAAAATACACACCTGCTTTTAACGTTTGTGGTATTCCACTTGTGGTTTGGGTATTATCTTCCCAAAACCTTCCTCCAGCACCATCTTCATTTGAGAGACCAAACTTATTCATATCGTTTCGACCAAAAGAAGACCTTGGTGTATTTGCGCCCAAAGCAAAGATGGAAAACTTTCGAGCACCGTTAAATTTATTAAACAATAACTCTCCCTCAAAAAACGGGTCTGTACCCAGTTTATCATTTATGGGTGTCAATGCAAAATCACTCGCTCCTGAAATGCGCCCGAAATAGCCTTTTTTAGCACTGTCTTTTAGTTTGAGGTCAAGTACCTGAATCTTTTCATCATCTCCACCTATACCATCATCATTTTCTTTCTCGTACACCTCAACAGTTTCAATGCCATCTGCATTTAAATTTTGAGTAGCTATTGTTGGGTCTGAACCAAAAAACTCATCCCCATCTACAAGAACTTGACTAATTTCTTGACCTTGAGATGTGATCTTCCCTTGTTTATCGACTTTAAGTCCTGGCAGTTTTTTTAGCAGGTCTTCAACAACAGCACCCTCACGAACATTGAACGAATCGGCTACATAAACAAGTGTATCGCCTCGATAAAAAATAGGTTCACGGTTGGCATATATGACAACCTCTTCTATTTCTTGAGACTTTGAATACATGCGAACAACTGGAATGTTTATTTCCGCATTTTCTTTATGCCCAAACATGTAATAAATTTTATCATCAAATTGTGGATGATCAAGAACCAATGAAAATGTATCTATGGTAAATCCTGACAATTCAAAATTTCCAGATGCGTCTGTACGGTCAAACCCTAAAAGCAAAGAATCTTTCATTCGAACAGCCATAGCCATTACATTCTGAATGGGCTTTACTCCTGTAGAATCATAAACAGTACCTGTTACCTTCATTTCTTGACCAAAACTTGAAAAGCCTAGTAAGGAAAGAAAAACGACAAAAATCGCGCGACAAAAAATATGCATACCTTATGTATTTAATAAACTCAAGCCTTTAAATTATACATTTACAGATTGTACTCTTGAAGAAATAGTGGTCAAAGGTTCGTTTTATAGATGGTTGGTTAGCTTCGGCTTAAAACCCTACCTCAACCTCGTACTCAAAAGAATTTGATACTCGTACCCTTGACTTCCACTCAGGGTTTCAAATTCAACTTGAATTCCTTTTCCTATCATCTCCTTTTCGTATGCCTTTAAGTTTTGAATTGTTTGATCTTCATATTGCACAACAAGCGATGAGGTAAAGCCAATTTTTTCATCCTCCCCTACAATTAAATACAAATAAGGTTCTTCTTGAATAAACCCTTGAAAGGTTGTGGCAAATTCGCCCTCTTGGTTTAACACACGAAATGCACGTTCCGTACTGCAATCATGCTTTGCTGAAACTACATAATCTTCATGTTCTAGCTTATCTTCGTATTCAGCCTTTCGTTCAAGTGTTTGAATTGGCAATGCCTCTTCATCATAGTATGAAATACGTTCCGTAAAATTCCCCGTTATTCCATCTCCCTCTTCAAACAGCTCTTTTGAAATGTATTTTTTTCCGTTTTTAAAGTAAAAGGTGTTCGAACAAAGACTAATAGAGCCACTGTCTGAATACGATTCTCTTATTTTTACGGGTTCGTTTTTATCGTTTACGCTAATAAATACTTCCATTGTTGCTCCGTCTTCTCTGCTGTAATATAAACTGTTCCCCTCTTGTAAACTGGTGTCAGCGTCTACCTCTAAGGCATACGCTTTATGTGCTAGGTCACTATCCGACTGTGTGTATGTCACTGTTTCCAAATCAGAACTCGTGTGTTCAGTTCCCGTTTGACAGCCCATGACTGTCATTAACACTAGAATAATAACGAAATAACTAGATCCTACTTTTTGCATAAGGCTTGATTTTGTTTAGTGTAATTCAGAAAAGCATAAAAGTAACAAGTTTTACTGGTGGATAAAAAAATAAAAAATCAATTAATTCATATAAATACTTGTAATTCGAGAAAGAACGCATATCTTTGCACCGCTGTTATTCATATAACAGAATATATCGCGGGGTGGAGCAGTTGGTAGCTCGTCGGGCTCATAACCCGAAGGTCATCAGTTCGAGTCTGGTCCCCGCTACTAAAGACGACTCATCGGTATTAATCGGTGAGTCTTTTTTATGGGGGTTCCCGAACAATTAACAGCTTACATCTGATTTAGAACCTGACATTGTTAATT
>JAQWFQ010000028.1 GCA_029238665.1 Crocinitomicaceae bacterium
TCCTTTTATTGATCCTTTAAAAAAGGCAATTTTTCACGAACGTTCTTTAAAACAGCCCCTTTTAGGACGATTGTTTTTATTGTTTCCTTGCCGTTTGTTAGCTTTAATTCTTCTCCAAGGGGGCTAATAAGTTGGGAGTCTCCGTTGTAATGGTGGTTTTTTTGATCTATACCCACCCGGTTTACCGCCAAAACATAGCATTGGTTTTCAATAGCCCTTGCGTTTAGCAGTGTGTTCCAATGACTTGATCGTTTACTCGGCCAGTTTGCTATGTAAAGAATAGCATCGTATGCTGTTTGTTGGTTAGGCAATATTCGATTTCGGACAATTTCAGGAAACCTGAGGTCATAACAAATTTGAAGTTGAAATTTCCAACCGAGGTAGTCTACAATTGTTTCGGATGTTCCAGGGGTAAAAAATTGATCTTCTCCTGCCAAACAAAAAGCTTTTCGTTTGTCGTAAGTTTTAATTGTCCCATCCGGAAAAACAAACACCCCCCGGTTGTATATGGCATCATCTTCTTCGATAATAAGCGAGGTGTATACAGCGGTCGTTTTACTTTTTGCTAAGCTTTGGAGCCATTGAATACTAGGGCTGTTTTTGAAGGTTTCTTTTAGCGCTTCAGTATTCATACTAAACCCAGTTTGGAACATTTCTGGCAGTAGAATTAGGTCGGTAGTTACACCCTCAAGTAAACGGGTGTAGTTCGATAAATTGGCCGTTTTGTTTTCCCAAGCCTGATTTGCTTGAACAAGTGTTACGTTTAAATCTTGCATAATAATTCGGTTGCCTTAATTAATGTTTCATCGTCCTTTGCAAAACAAAAACGAATTATTTTTTGATCTTTTTGAGAAGCGTTAAACACTGAAATAGGAATTGCTGCAACGCCGTGCTTTATTGTAAGTTCTCTACAAAAGTCAACATCTTTTAAACGAGATATTTCGGAGTAATCTACCGTTTGAAAATACGTACCTTCACACGGCAGTAATTTAAAGCGCGAGGGGGCCATGAGTTTTTGAAAAAGGTCTCGTTTTTTTTGATAAAATGCCCCGAGTGTAGAAACATCAACATGGTCTAGGTAGGTGCTCAAAGATGCTTGGGCAACACTATTGACACTAAAGACATTGAACTGATGGACTTTGTTTATTTCGGTCATTAGGTGTTTTGGAGCAACTAAGTAACCCATTTTCCAGCCGGTAATGTGAAACGTTTTACCAAATGATGAAATGATTATAGATCGATCAACAATAGCTGGCCGTGAATTTATAGAGGTGTGCTTTTGTTCAAATGTAATGTACTCATAAACCTCATCGGAAAGTAGAAGCAAATGTGGATATTTTGCCATTAGCAACTCTAATTTTTCAAGATCTTCTACTGTCCAAACTCTTCCAGAAGGATTGTGCGGAGAGTTAATAATCAACATGCGTGTTGAATCATTTACGGAATCATAAATCAAGTCCCAATCGGGCAAAAAATCGGAAGATAATGAAATCCGTTTAGCCTTGCCACCCGCAAGTAGAATTGCAGGTTCATAACAATCGTAACTCGGATCTAAAACAACAACTTCTTGACCTTGATCAACCAATGCTAAAATTGTGGTGAAAATACCCTGTGTTGCGCCTGCTGTAATTAAGAGTTCGGTCTGTGTGTCAATGCTACGTCCGTAAGAAGATTCAATTAGAGCGCCAATTTTTGATAATAAATCAGGAAAACCAGTCATTGGCATATACTGATGTACATTTTTGGAGGCGTTTTCACGTAAAATATTTACGAGGATTGGGTCAACTGGAAAATTTGGAAACCCTTGAGATAAATTAATCGCTTGGGTATCGTTGGCCAACTTTGACATTATCGTAAAAATGGTTGTTCCTACATGTGGAAGCTTTGACATGGGTTTTTTTGTTTAAAAATAGCAAGATTGTCGATAGAATAGAGGGTAAAAGTTGCGGAAATTATGGTTTGACACTTACAACCGTAATTTTGGAATATAGGAAACAATTAAGAAGGTTAGCTTGAACTAATCCAAAAGTGTACTTTCACTACATGAAAATAATAACGCTACTTACGTTGCTTTTGCTTGTTTCGTGTTCTGGGAAAGACGAACAGTTTTGTCAATGCCTTTCGGCCGGAGAGCAGCTAAACGCATACACCCAGCAATTTCTTGACAAAACACCTTCTGCAGAAGAAACCAACACCGTGAATGAATTAAAAAAGGCTAAAACGGAAGCCTGTAAAACGTATCAAATGATGCGTGGTGACATTATGCGGCAAAAGAAAGCTGCGTGTGAAGAATAGCGATTAACTATAAACAACATCTAAGGCTTCACACAGTGCGGTTGCGGCTACAGTTAAGTGTTCTTTGGTGTGTGCTTGAGAAATAAAACCAACTTCATATCCACTTGGTCCAATGTATACGCCACGGCTAAGTAAAGCACTAAACAAATCTTTAAATTGACCCATGTCTGCATCAATTTGATCTGCACGTCTCACCCTTTTCTTCCCATCAAAAGACAGCCAGAATATTGATCCTATTGTAATCAGTTCAAAGTTATATCCGTTTGTTTTTGCATGGTTGTTAACTTTCTCTACAAAGAAAAGTGTTCGTTCTTCTTGGTCTTCATAAAAACCAGGTTTTGCACACTCAGTTAATTGCGCAATTCCGGCAGCCATGGCCACAGGGTTCCCAGAAAGTGTTCCAGCTTGATAAACAGGTCCATCAGGAGACACACATGCCATAATTTCATTGCTGGCACCGTAGGCACCAACAGGTAAGCCTCCACCAATAATTTTACCGTAAGTAATAATATCTGGCTTTATGTTAAAGAGTTCTGCCGCGCCATTGAACCCAACTCTAAATCCAGAAATAACTTCATCAAACAAAAGAATGATGCCGTTTTCTGTACACAACTTTCTTAACTCGAGTAGGAATGTTTTTTCTTGGAGCAACAAACCATTATTTGCAGGAATAGGTTCAATAATTGCACAGGCTAACTCATCTTTATATTCTTTAATGCAGGCCCTAAGTGCCTCAATGTCATTTAAAGGCAATACAAGCGTTTCGTTTGCATACTCTTCTGGAACCCCAGCGCTTGAGGATTCTCCAAAGGTAGCCAGTCCACTTCCTGCTTTAACGAGCATGGAATCCACATGGCCATGGTAACAGCCTTCAAATTTCAGTACTTTCTTTTTTCCTGTATATCCACGAGCTAGTCGCAAAGCAGACATTACAGCCTCTGTACCAGAACTTACAAATCGTATTTTTTCAATAAATGGATTTCGAGAAAGAATAAGTTCAGCTAATTCGTTTTCCAACACGGTAGGAGCACCAAAACTTGCTCCATTTTTAAGTGCATCAACAATACCATTATAAACGTGTTGGTTGTTGTGACCTAAAATTAATGGCCCCCAACTACAGCAAAAATCAAGGAACTGATTTCCATCTTCGTCCCAAATAGTACACCCGTCACCTTTCTTAATAAATAAAGGGCCTCCATCGACCGATTTAAACGCACGAACAGGGGAGTTTACCCCACCAGGAAAGTATGTTTTTGCGGTATTAAATAAGGATTCGGATTTAGATCTGTTTATTTTTGATTGCATGTCTGTTTTCTATAATGTTAGCCGATTTAATCGGAGCGTAAATATATGAATAATTCAGGGGTCTTGTTATTACTTTATGTATGTAATAAGAGGGTTTATTTACACAATTAATTTGTTTTTTTGTGAATATATATGTTTCATATTATCTTGAGTATATATAAAGTTATACTAACTTTGAGAAGATCTATTTTTAAAGAATATGACATATCAAAACACATTAGAGTTTGCACGAGAAGTGGATCAGAAAGATCCATTAAAAGCCTTTAGAGATAAGTTTCATTTTCCAGATTTCATGGATACAGAAATGGTTTATTTTACAGGAAATTCATTGGGGCTACAACCAAAGTCGACAGGAAGTTATATCCAGGAGGAATTAAATGCATGGGCAAAATTTGGTGTTGAAGGGCATTTTTTAGCTGAAAAACCGTGGTTTGCTTACCACGAATTTTTAACTGAAAAAGCAGCAAAAATTGTTGGTGCACTTCCAGAAGAAGTTGTTGTGACACATTCGTTAACAACAAACTTACACCTGCTAATGGTTTCCTTTTTTAAGCCTGAAGGAAAAAGAACAAAAATTATTTGTGAGGCAAAAGCATTTCCAAGTGATCAATATGCATTGGAGTCACAAGTTAAATTTCACGGCCTAAATCTAGAGCGTGATTTGATAGAAATAGCACCTCGAGCAGGGGAACACTTAATTCGTGAAGAAGACATTTTAGCTAAAATTGCGGATGTTGGAGAAGAATTAGCAATGGTGATGATTGGGGGGGTTAATTACTATACAGGACAGTTGTTTGATATGGAGGCTATTACCAAAGCAGGACATGCCGTAGGGGCAAAGGTTGGTTTTGATTTAGCGCATGCTGCTGGAAATATTAACTTAAAATTACACGACTGGGGGGTAGATTTTGCTGCTTGGTGTGGGTATAAATACTTGAACTCTTCACCAGGAGGAGTTTCTGGAATTTTTGTTCATGAAAGGCATGCATACAATCCAGACCTCCCTCGATTTGCCGGATGGTGGGGATACGATAAAGAAACACGCTTTCAAATGGAGCCTGGGTTTAACCCAATGCGCGGAGCAGAAGGCTGGCAATTAAGTAACGCTCCGGTATTAGGAATGGCAGCGCACTTAGCGTCCTTGGATATTTTTGATGAGGCAGGAATGGACCGAATAGGAGCAAAAAGAGATGTAATGACAGCGTACTTGGCGTTCATTATTGAAGATGTTTCTAAGCGAAACTCTGACCGTTGTACCTTTGAAATCATTACCCCAAAAGACAAGTCAAAACGTGGAGCTCAACTGTCAATTTTAGCGCACGGACAGGGAAAGGCGTTGTTTGATGCGTTAACTAAGAAAGGCGTTATTTCAGACTGGAGAGAGCCCAATGTAATTCGTATTGCTCCAGCGCCGTTGTACAATTCGTTTGAAGATTGCTATAATTTCGGGGTGTATTTAGAAGGAGCCATTCAATAACACGGCATTATGGATGAACTAATACTACAAACCTTGATTAAGGCAAATTATGCTGGAAGTTTAACAGAAACATCGGTTTATGTTAGTTTGGTCATTCAGGCAACAGCTGTTATTATCGGTGGTATTATTCTTTGGAGGGGGAGTGTTGCTTTGCAAAAGAAGAAAATGGCACAACGCTCTCGAAATACTTATTTTGAAACGCCTTATGCTAAAGGTTGGAAACGAAAATAATATGGAAAAAAATAAAAGTGCAATAATTGTAGGTGCCGGATTAGCCGGATCTTTATGGGCGGTTTATCTAGCTAAGGCAGGGTATAAAGTTACGATCTATGAAAGGCGTCCAGACATTCGATTGGCTGAAATTTCTGCAGGGAAATCAATTAACCTTGCACTTTCAACACGCGGCTGGAAAGCATTAGACACTGTTGGGGTAGGAGATCAAATTCGAGAGATAGCTATTCCTATGTATGGCAGAACAATGCATGATCTTGAAGGAAACTTAACGTACCAACCTTATGGAAAAGAAGGGGAGGCGATTTATTCCGTTTCTAGAGGGGGTGTAAACGCTAAAATGATGGATATTGCTGAGCATGATGGCGGAGCTACAATTCACTACAACCATGAATGTCTTGGAGCAGACACAAAAAAAGGGGTCGTATACCTGAAAAATAAAGAAACAGGAGAGGAGCTTAGTGACCAAGCTGATGTTGTTTTTGCTGCGGATGGAGCTTTTTCAGCAGTGCGTTATAGTGCATTTCAAAAATTAGACCGGTTTAATTTCAGCCAACATTTTATTGAAGATGGTTACCGTGAAATTTTACTTCCAGCAGGAGAGGGAGGAGAATACCAACTCGAAAAAAATGCATTACACATTTGGCCAAGAGGTCGGTTTATGCTAATTGCACTCGCCAACGAAGATGGGTCGTTTACATGTACATTGTTTATGCCTCACGAGGGAGACGCCGGAGCATTTGATAAATTAAACTCAAAGGAGCGTGTTAACACATTTTTTAAAACAACATTTCCCGATTTTTATGAAATGATGCCAAATATTGCTGATGTGTGGGAAGATCACCCGTTATCATCGTTGGGAATCATGCGATCATATCCATGGCACGATGGTAAAACAGCATTAATTGGAGATGCTGCTCATGCTACGGTTCCATTTTATGGGCAGGGGATGAACGGTGCGTTCGAAGACTGTACGGTTCTTCACGAATTAATGCAAAAACACAATGAAAACTGGGAAAGCATATTCCCTGAATACAGCCTTGTGCGTAAGCCCGATGGAGATGCACTTCAAGAGTTATCATTAGACAATTACTATGTGATGCGAGATTTTGTAGGAGATTCAGCGTTTTTATTGCAGAAAAAAATTGAAGCAAAGTTTTCGGCATTACATCCAGACAAATGGATGCCCTTGTATTCACAAGTGACATTCAGTGAGATACGCTATAGCGATGCACATAAAAATGGATTGCGTCAAGATAAAATTATGAAGGAAGTGATGGCTTCAATGGAAAATATAGAAACGAACTGGGATTCAGAGGAGGTAATGAACAGGATTCTTGAAAAGATATAGTATGAAGTTAATCATTGGATTTATTGTGGTATTTATTTCAACGTTGGCATTTGCACAACCACGAGATTTAACCCCAAGTAAGCGAAGTAAAGCTTTTGGAAAACGGGATTTTAGAGCCCTTAGTGGAGTCGGGTTGCAGATGCAATTAGGCGCTACTTATTTAATGACCAATCGTAAAAATGAATTGATTGAAGCAACGCATGCAAATAATGATTTTGTTGGAAACTATATGCATGACCAATTTGGAAAACCAGGAGTTTACGGAGAAATTGGGCTAATGCACTTTCCGAAAAACCGATCTAAATTATCGCTCAGGCTTAAAACTGTTTTAGTAAGTTATTACGACTGGGGTATTGGATTTAAATATTTCCGAGGCGGAGAGAATGTCAGTATAAATAATACAGGAACAAACAACAGCTCTATTAATGAATTTCGTTTAGATCATGGGAATGTTTATGCGCGTTTTTCGTTGCACAAAAACATTCATTTCAAAAAAAATAGAGGGCGAGATAAAACCAACTTTTTCTTAGACAATAGCTTGGGGATAAATGTTGATTATCGTCTTTTAGACCAACCAGCCCCCACATCGAGTGTTAATTATAGCCCTTTGCATGTGCAATTGCATTACGGGTTAGGTGTTGGGTTTAAGTTAAAGCGAGGAGCTTATTTAATTCCTGGAGTACGACTGCCTTTGTTGGGGTATCAATCAACTAACACTTTGGGAACGGTTATTGGAAAGCCATCATTGCACTGGTTTTCTTCACGGTATTGGCCAATTATGTTTCATGTGAAGTATATGTTTGTTTTTGAAAAAAAATCAAAAGGATGTGCTACAGGAATTACGAATGAACAAGATAAGAACACACAGCGCAACCGTTAATTATGAAGAAGATTTTATATTTAAAAAGTTGTAGTACAAATCAGCGAATTCTAAAAGAAATTAATCCGGGAAAGGATGTCATTTTACAAAACATCAAAGAGCAAAACATTGATGAAGAAACGCTTGATTTTTTGAAAGAAAAAGTGGGTTCTTATGAGGCATTGTTTTCTAAGAAAGCAATGAAATATCGTGGGTTGGGTTTAAACGAAATGAATCTTTCAGAGGCTGATTATAAGAAGTATATTTTAGAAGAGTACACGTTTATTAAACGCCCGTATTTCATTCATGAAGATGAGGTGTTTATTGGCAATTCAAAACGTGTTGTGGCTGATGCGGTAGCATCGTTTAATAAGGCATTGTGAAGTCAAGTTTGGTGCGTGCTCACTTAGCACTCTTTTTAGTCAACGCACTCTATGGCGCAAGTCATATAATTGCAAAAGGAGTCATGCCTAATTATTTGACCCCAACAGTATTTATTCTTTTGAGAGCTGTTGGAGCTACGTTGCTTTTTTGGCTTGTTAAACAGTTTATGCCAAAAGAACGTGTAGAACGAAAAGACCTACTTCTGTTAGCTGTTTGCGGAGTTTTTGGCGTTGCTGCAAATCAATTGTTTTTCTTTCATGGGCTTAATTTATCCTCTTCCATTAATTCCGGGATAATCATGACAGTTAACCCTATTTTAGTTGTGATACTTTCCTTTTTTCTGTTAAAAGAAGCAATTACCTGGCGAAAATCTGTAGGTATTGTACTTGGTGCTACAGGGGCAATATTGCTTACTTTAACTGCTGGTACAGGTAGTGGAGACTCAATGCTTGGTGATTTATTCTTGTTTATAAATGCGGTAAGCTATGCGATTTACTTGGTGATAGCAAAACCACTTATGAAGAAGTATAAACCTTTAACAGTCATTACCTATGTTTTTACATTTGGCACATTGTTCATTCTATTATATCCTCCAACGTTAAGTGAACTAAGCCAAACGGACTTTACTGCTATTACAACAAATGTTGCAATCAAAATTGCTTATGTAGTTATTGGCGTCACATTTTTCACCTACCTGCTGACTATGTATGGGCTAAAACACTTAAGCCCATCCGTATCGAGTGCATACATTTATTTACAACCTGTATTGGTCCTATTCTTTGCGTTTACATTAAGCTCAATGGGTATTGCAGATGATTATACAGACACTATAACGTGGGAAAAAATGACGTATATGGTTGTTATTTTTGCGGGAGTTTACATTACATCGTCCAGTTCTTTTCGACTAAAAGGAGCCAAGAAGAATTAGTGTTGTTGGGATATAAGCGGGAATTCTTCTAATTTTACAAAAAATGCAATTATGCTAAAATCAATGACCGGCTTTGGAAAAGCATCTGAAAACTTCCAATCGAAAAAAATAACGGTAGAAATTCGTTCTTTAAACAGTAAGTCGATGGATTTGAATACACGAATCCCTTCTCAGTATAAAGAAATTGATGGAGAAATCCGTAAGAAAATTTCTAAAGGGCTTGGTAGAGGTAAGGTTGATCTTTCAATTAACATTGAAGCCATAGGTGACTCAAAAGCAATTTCTATCAATACGGAATTAGCCAAAAAATACTACACAGAATTAAAGTCATTGAATGACGCGTTTGGAGAGTCTACACAAGACTATATGTCATTGATATTAAAAATGCCTGAAGTATATAGCCACTCAAAAGAAGACTTAACTGACCAAGAAAAAACTGCTGTTGTTCAAGTTGTACAAGAGGCCATTGTAAACATCAATGATTTTCGTAGAAAAGAGGGTGAAGACTTGGAGCGTGAATTTACAGAGCGCATAGAAGAGATTAGAGCCTTGCTACTAGAAGTTCCTAAGTATGAAAACGAACGCATAGAGATTATTCGTGAACGCATGCAAAAAGGCTTGGAGGATATTAAATCAGGAACATACGACGATAATCGTTTAGAGCAAGAAATGATTTTTTATATTGAAAAGTTAGATGTTGCTGAAGAAAAAATGAGGCTTTCAAATCACTTAGACTATTTCCTGGACACGATGAACACCGACCAGGCAGGTAAAAAGCTTGGCTTTATTGGTCAAGAGATAGGCCGAGAAATTAATACATTAGGAAGTAAGAGTAACCATGCAGAGATGCAAAAGTTGGTTATTGGAATGAAGGATAATCTTGAAAAGATAAAAGAACAGGTCTTAAATACACTTTAATAAGATGAAAGAAGTAAAAGGGAAATGTGTTATTTTTTCTGCCCCATCAGGAGCGGGGAAAACAACAATTGTCAATCATTTATTGAAGCAAAATCTAGGCTTAGAATTTTCAATTTCGGCATGCAGTAGAGACCCTCGTGGAAACGAGCAAGATGGTAAAAATTATTACTTTTTAGGATTAGAAGAGTTTAATTCAAAAATTGAAAAAGACGAATTTGTTGAGTGGGAAGAAGTTTATACCAATAACTTTTACGGGACGCTAAAATCAGAAATGGAACGCATTTGGAAGGCTGGAAACGTCGTTATTTTTGATGTAGATGTGATAGGCGGACTTAACCTAAAGAAAAAATTTCAAGAGGATGCGCTCGCCGTTTTTGTAAAGCCACCAAGTTATGACGAGTTGGAAAAACGCCTTCGTGGAAGAAGCACAGAAACAGAAGATAAAATTAAACAACGTATGGCAAAAGCAAAGGAAGAGCTTTCTTTTGCTTCAAAATTTGATTCGATTTTGGTCAATGATGACTTAACAGAATCGTGTGCTAATGCAATTGATCTAATTAAGGACTTTTTAATAAAGTAATGAATATCGGCCTGTATTTCGGAACGTTTAACCCAATTCATATTGGACATCTGAAGGTTGCAAACTATATGGCTGAACATACCGATTTGGAAGAGATTTGGTTTGTTGTTTCGCCGCATAGTCCACAGAAAGAAAAGAAGGCTTTGTTGGAAGATCATCATCGGTTAGAAATGGTTCGAATTGCAATTGAAGACAACCGAACATTAAAAGTAAGTGACGTTGAATTTGAACTCCCACAGCCAAACTATACAGCAACAACATTAAGCTGTTTACAAGAAAAATACCCAAAGCATAGTTTTTCCTTATTAATGGGAGAAGATAACTTACGGGGGTTTCATACGTGGTTTAATTATGAGCGTATATTAGCCAATCATAAAATCTATGTTTATCCACGTACGGTTACATGCCAAGAACCGGTAAAACAAGTGGGAGAAAAGCCTTTTTCAGAACTTTATAATCATCAGAATGTGATCCTTTGTAAGGGCGTACCAAAGCTGAAAATATCATCAAGTTTTATTCGGGAATCAATTGAAAAAAAGAAGGATGTAAGGAGCCTTTTACCTGAAAAAGTGTACACCTACATAATCAACATGAATTTCTATAAATAAGAAAAGCCCCATTCACAATGGGGCTTTTCTTATTTAAAAGTGTTGGCCTAGGCTAGTTCTTTATTTTTCGCATTAAGAAATGATAAACATTTGAATTACCTACTGTAATTGTATATGCTTGTTGAAACGTATAGCCATTAGTACCGAAAAAATTTAATGCATCAACCATAGAATTGAATACCGTTAGCTTTCCATCGGCATCTCTAATTTGAGTGTCTTTCATGTTAAAGACTTTGTTGTGCTGTCCAAAATCGATTTCTACAGAGAGTTTTGTGCTAAATAACTTTCCTCTTCCTACAATTTCAATGTATTCTACATTGATGTCTTTAACAGGTGTGCCGTTAACCGTTTGTGAAAACGAAAAAAGTGTTGTTGATAGCGATAGAATTAAAAGTAGTGATTTCATAGGAAATAATTTAGGGGTTAGTATTTATATAAAAGTAATAAATTATTAAATTTTCATTTCAGGGACATGGTTGGGAACAACAAGGTCTCCTGCTGTGGCAGTAACAATTTCTTCAACAGAAACACCAGGTGCACGCTCTACTAAATGAAACTTTCCATCTTTAATGTCTAACACTGCTAAATTAGTTACAACCTTTTTAACACACCCAACACCCGTTAGTGGCAATGAGCATTCTTTTAACATTTTAGAAACACCTGCTTTGTTGGAGTGCATCATGGCAACAATAATATTGTCTGCAGAAGCGACTAAGTCCATCGCTCCCCCCATTCCTTTCACCATTTTTCCTGGAATTTTCCAGTTGGCAATGTTTCCATCCTGTGAAACTTCCATGGCTCCTAAAACTGTTAACTGAACGTGTTGTCCGCGAATCATAGCAAATGAGGTTGCTGAGTCAAAATAGACAGCGCCATCCATGGCTGTAATTGTTTGCTTTCCAGCATTGATTAAATCCGCATCTTCCTCCCCGTCAAAAGGGAAAGGACCCATTCCAAGAATTCCATTTTCTGATTGGAATTCAACTTCTATTCCTTCAGGGATATAATTAGCAACCAACGTGGGAATACCTATGCCAAGGTTTACATACCAGCCATTGCGTAATTCTTGTGCAATTCGTTTTGCTATACCTGTTTTATCTAGACTCATTTTTGGTGTTTTTGGTCAGTTAATGTTTTTGTCTGGTTGTACGTTGTTCAATACGCTTTTCAAATTTTTCACCTTGAAAAATACGCTGTACAAAAATACCAGGGGTATGAATTTCATTTGGGTTAAGCTCTCCTGCTGGAACTAATTCTTCAACTTCGGCAATGGTGATTTTTCCCGCCATAGCCATCATGGGGTTAAAATTTCTAGCAGTTGCTTTATAAACCAAGTTTCCTGCAGTGTCACCCTTCCAGGCCTTTACAATTGCAAAGTCTGCAGTTAACGCCGTTTCTAAGATGTGAGGCTTGCCGTTGTATTCACGTACTTCTTTGCCCTCAGCGACCTCCGTACCATATCCAGCTGGAGTGAAAAACGCAGGAATTCCCGCTCCTCCAGCACGACATCTTTCAGCCAGTGAACCTTGAGGAATTAAATCAACTTCTAATTCACCAGATAACATTTGGCGTTCAAATTCATCATTCTCTCCAACATACGAAGAGATCATTTTTTTTATTTGTTTTCCTTGAAGTAAGAGCCCTAGACCAAAATCATCAACACCTGCATTATTCGAAATACATGTTAAGCCAGTTACCCCCATTTCTACTAAACGAGAAATTGAATTTTCAGGAATTCCACATAAGCCAAAACCACCAAGCATGATGGTCATGTTACTTTCAATTCCAGCCAATCCTTCTACTTTATCTTTTACTACTTTATTCATTACACGATTTAAAAAGTTATTGGAGTATGATTTAAACTATTATTAGAATTGTCACTAGCACAGGTATAAACATCTGGATTGTATTCTAGTGTTGGTTCAAAATCTTCGGTAGAAATATGCAGTTTAGGGTCTTTATACACTTGTTGCATATAATAGCCATAAATAGGAAGTGCCATTCTAGCTCCTTGTCCCCAAGTCATAGACTTAAATCGAACAGCTCTATCTTCGGCACCTACCCAAACACCTGTTACGAGGTCAGGTGTAAGCCCCATAAACCATCCGTCAGAATTGTTTTGTGTTGTTCCAGTTTTACCAGCAGTAGGATGAGGAATACCTCCCCATTTTCTTCCCCCACGTAAGCTAGCACCTGTACCATGCTGAACAACTCCCTTCATCATGTTTAGTGTAACAAATGCATCTCCAGCATTTAACACTTCTTTCGAATAGGAGTCTGCGCTATAAATGACATTTCCATTTCTGTCTTCAATTCTTAAAATTGTTGAGGGACGAACATAAATACCCTGATTAACAAACATGGATTGTGCTCCTACCATTTGAAAAAGTGAAAGATCCATTACTCCCAAGCACATTGAAGGAACCTCATCTTCGGCCCTTAGATTAATGTCTAAACCCTTCAGTAATTTGGAGATGTTTTTAGGGCCTGCTTGTCCACCCATTTTAGACATTACCAATACGGTTCCAGGGTTGTTTGAATTTGCCAAACACCATGTTACAGATGGGTCTTTTTTAGATTTAGGGGTTAATTCTCCTTTTGGGCACCATTGTTTGGTAACTTTCTCATTATCAAAAACGTCAATACAAGCAGAGGAGCCATACGGAAATGTAGTACAGGGCTTGACGACTCCCATTGTAATAGCAGTAGCGTATACAAAGGGCTTAATTGTAGAACCAACTTGACGGGTTCCCTGCTTAACGTGGTCATAAGCAAAGTGGTTGAAGTTTATTCCACCAACCCATGCTTTTACAAAGCCTGTACTTGGCTCTATCGAGATCAATCCCGCTCTTAAAATACCTTTATAGTAACGAATAGAGTCGTTAGGAGTCATTATAGTATCGACGTCACCTTTCCATGAAAACACGCTCATGGGAACTGCTAATTTGAAATTGTCTTCAATGGCTTTTTGGGATAAGCCTTGGCGCTTTAACGATCGATAACGTCTGGAGTTTTTTCTTCCAGAGTTCATTAATTGCCCGGCTGTTTTATTCGAAATTTGATTTGTAAATGGAAAGTTTCTAAGGTGTCTATTGTTCTTGTCAAACTCAGGCTGTAAGTCTTCTTTTAAATGCCGCTTCAAGGCGTTTTCAGCGTGTTCCTGCATTCGAACATTAATGGTTGTATAAATTTTAAGCCCATCTTTATATAGGTTATAAGCCACCCCATCTTCATTTGTGTAAACCAAGTTTCCGTTACCATCTTTTGATTTGAAAAGCGTTGAAAGTTCAGCCCTTAGAGATTCTCTGAAGTAAGGGGCTAAGCCTGCTTTGTGATCAACTACTTGGTAATTTGTTGGAATAGGCAAGGTGGTTAAGGAATCGTATTCAGCTTGACTAAGCCCGTTTTTTAAGGCTTTGTTTGCACTTAGCGTATTCTTTTTCCATTGAAACAAAACTTGATTTCTTCGCTGAATGGCGCGTGAGCTATCTATTGTCCGTAACGCTTGCATTTGGGCACTTGTTACTTGTGCTAAAGGAACCGCATTTTTCCGGGCAGCTCTAGAGCGGTAATCTTTAATTTGATACGTATAAGGGTTGTATAGACTTGGGTTTTTACACATTCCCACTAACATTGCCGCCTCGTTCTTTGTGAGTTCAATAGGTTTTTTGTTGAAGTAAACCTTTGCTGCATTAGCAATTCCAACGGCATTGTATAAAAAATCAAATTGATTCAAATACATGGTAATTATTTCTTCTTTTGTATAGCGTGCCTCAAGGCGAACAGCAATAATGTTTTCCTTAATTTTTTCGTCTAATCGTTTTTGAATTCTCGCCATCTTTCCAGATGCGATAGGTTTACCGTTATCTTTTAATGCCTTTTTACGAGATCTTTCTTGAAGCGTAAAAAGTAATTTTGCTAATTGTTGTGAAATTGTTGATGCGCCTCCAGCGCTCCCGGCATTTGCCGCGGCCCTAGCAACAGCCCTTAAATCGACACCTGCATGCTCAAGGTAGCGTTCATCTTCCGTTGAAATTAGGGCGTCAAAAACGTAAGGAGAAATATCGTTATACTCAATGGTTGTTCTGTTGACACTCCAATAACGCCCCAACTCGGTTTTACTGTCATCAGCTAATACAACAGAGGCCAGTAGTTCAGGAGGGTTTTCAAGCATTTCAACAGAAGGCAATTCATCTTCAGGCTGCTTAAGAAAAAGGAAAACTAGAAGAAAGGCAGGAATCAATGCTCCAATCCATATGAGTAGCGTAAGCGCCCGCGTCGTTTTCTGATTAAACTTCTGTTTGCCTGACTGTTTTTTTTTCATCCGAGTGGTGTGTTCATGTAAAAATAATAAAAAGCCCGTGCTTAGCGGCATAGTTTCTAATTTCAAGCAGCTTAGTCAAGTTAATAATTCTTAATTCAGGACGTCTCCACGCTGACTGTCAAGTTTTAAGAGAACAAACATCATAATAGAAAATGACATCATCGATGACCCTCCATAACTAAAAAAGGGTAACGGGATTCCAATAACCGGAGCAAATTCAATACTCATACCAATGTTAATGGTGAAGTGATAAAAGAGGATCATGGCAACGGCATAAGCATAAATTCGATTAAAGGAAGACTTCTGTCGCTCCGCAATGAAGACGATCCTTAAAATCATAAAAAGGTATAGGCCAACAAGTACAAAGGTTCCCATAAACCCCCATTCTTCGGCATAAGGACAAAAAATAAAATCGGTTTCACTTTCAGGGACGTGATTGGTTTTAAGGCTAGATACAATTGCATTCTGGTACCCTTTTCCAAACATTCCCCCCGAACCAACTGCTGCCATTGCTCGGTTACGATTATAATCATCCCCATCCGGATCATGGCGCAAGCCAAGCACCAGTTCAATGCGTTCTTTTTGGTGACCTGCTAGTTTTTGGAAGCTGTAATTAACAATAGAGGTGAGTACCGCGGCTAAAAAGAAACCGATAATTGCAATAAAAAGCGCCCTTTTTCGATCGCGTTTTGAGAACACAAAACGCATACAGAAATAAGCTGCTAAACAAAACAGTGCAAGAAAGAAAAGCATGCCCCAATAGCCAGGAATTTCTTCTCCAGGAAACATACGGAGTGTAATTGTTTCGTTACTAATAAGTAGTGTTGTGATACTTAAAAAGATGACAACAAATAAAATTGGAATAAAGTGACTTCCAATCCATGTCTGCTTAAAATGGAGTGCCCGAATAGGAATTAACCTTAATAGAGGGCGAATGATTGGGTCGTATGAAAGCCCTTCTCGGTATAGCACAAACAAGAAGGATGTAAATACAACAAATGTTCCGGCATCAGGTTGTAGTAGGATGAGTGCCATTGGCAGTAAAATAATTGCATTGGCAATTACTACGGTTTTTACACTTTGCTGGTTTAAATTCATCGAACTTAACGACCTGGCAAGAATAATTGCAGTTCCAATTTTTGCAAACTCGGCGGGCTGTATCCCCATAGATCCAATCCCTAACCAAGCCCTTGCTCCATTTACAGGGGGCATAAACAATACGACGACCAACAGCGCAATAACAGAAAGGTATATGGGCAGCGCAAACTTGCGATAGATGTCAGAATTAATCAGAAAAACACAGCAGCCTAAAAATAAGGACACGCCGATCCACATCATTTGTTTTCCGTATTTCTGTGAAAAATCAAAAATACTCGGATGTTCTGGGGTATATGCTACGGAGTACACCGTAGACACTCCCATCGTTAATAGGAGCACATAGACTAACACCAATGGCCAATCGATACTTCCAGTAAGGGATTGATTTTGTCTCATTTAGAAATGGGTAATCGTGCGTCTAAAATTCGTTTTTCTTTTTCAATGCTTTTTACTTCACCTGTTAGGTAGTGCTCAATCATTAAACTAGCAATTGGCGCAGCCCATGTTCCTCCACCTCCACCAGCATTTTCAATAAAGACTGAAATCGAAATTTTAGGATTATTCATAGGGGCAAAGGCAATAAATGCGGAATGATTAGGTTGTTTTATTTTGCCAATATAATTTTCAACGGTCCCTGTTTTACCACAAACGGTAATCCCGTCAATGTAGGCTTTTCTAGCAGTACCACCCTGATCATGTACAACACTTTTCATCCCTTCTATAACAGAGGTAAAGTGAACAGGATCTACCATTGTTTTGTGTTTTACTGTAAACCGTTCTAGTGGGCCCTGATCTCCAATAGACTTTACAAAATGAGGAGTGTAATACCACCCACGATTAGCTATAATGGCGGCAACATTTGCCAGTTGCAGAGGAGTTAACTGAACTTCTCCTTGACCAATTGATATGGATCGTATTGTGGAGAACTTCCATTTATTGTGCCCGTACCATTTGTCGTAGTATTTTGAATCTGGAATAAGCCCTGAACGAATCCCTGTAATGTCTGCGTTTAAGCGTTTCCCAAGGCCGAAACTACGCATGTATTTTGCCCAAACATTTAATCCAATTTCAGCATCTTTAAAACTACTAGATTTTTTTCCTTGTTCAATGATTCGTCTTACAACAGCATAGTAGTATGGGTTGCAGGACATCTTTACCGCTTCCGCAACATTTCTTGCTGAAGGGTGGTCGTGACAACCAACCATGCTTTTGTTACACGGAAACCCTGAGTTTTTGGTAATGACACCCTCTTGCATTCCAATCAACGATTGGATTAATTTAAAGGTTGACCCAGGCATATATTCGGATGCTAGCGGCCTTGGAAATAAGGGCTTGTCTTTGTTTTTTAGTAACCCGGGGTAATTCTTGCGTATTTTACGATTACCAACCAATAGATTAGGGTCGTAATTTGGCGATGAAACCATCGCAAGAATTTCACCACTATTAGGTTCAATAGCCACGATACACCCTTTCTTATTTTTTAGTAGTTTTTCACCGTACGATTGAAGCAACACATCGAGCCCCAGTTGAATGGGTGGAGATTGTTTGGCAATTGTGTCGTACTTACCATCTTCAAACGACCCGATTGTATTGTTCATTGCAGAAGTTACAATGTATTTCACACCCTTTTCACCCCTGAATTGGGATTCATAGTAACGTTCAATGCCTGAGCGACCTATACGACCTCCAGGCTTGTAAAACTTATCATTGTCAATCTCTGGCTGGGTAACTTCTGAGAGGTAGCCTAAGATATTTGCTCCATTTGCATATGGGTAGTGGCGCATGCTAGACACTTCTTCATAGAAACCTTTAAAATTTTCTAAATGTGGAGCAATACGCGAAATTTCTTCGGCACTTAACTCTTTTATGAAAGGGTAAGCCCTTCTTTTTTGATAATTCGAGGTTGTTTTGCCCGAGTGTCTGTTGTAGTATGTACCCTCTCCTTTAACAATTGCAATAAATCGATCTTTAACCTCTTGAACAGTCCATCCAATTAATTTTGAAAAAGCAAGCGTGTCTAAATGGTCGATATTTTTTTCGACCATCATTAAGTTGTAGTATGTTTTGTTAGAAACAACTTTCTTTCCGTCACGATCAAATACAATTGCACGTGGTGGAGTTATCTCTCTTCTTTTTTCTGCAATTTTTTGTGCGCGTAATTTCCAGGTATCATCGATTACCTGCATGTAAAATAATTTGAAAGCGTAAAGAATTCCTATAAGGATGAAAATGGATAGAATTACGTATTTACGACCTTCAAATTTCATTTGTCACTTGATTTAGTAACAAAAAGATATTGTAATAAAATACAAACTAAGAATGATGCCGGAATGCTGATGGCTACCTTTTGTAGCACAAATAATAACTCATTTAATTTGAACATCTCCAATAAGAAAAACCAAAAATGATGAATTACAAGCAGTAGGCCAAAGGTTTTGAAGAACCACTTCCTGCCCATTTCGAAAATATTAGGCCTCAACAGTGTATCGTAACCATCTCTGGGTGCAAAAAGCTTAAAAATAAAAGGCCTTGCGTAGGCAAATGTCAACAAAGCAGAGGTATGTAATCCGTAAGTGTTAGACATGGAATCGATAGAAATCCCTAAAAGAAATGACAATGCAAGCAAAGGAAAAATGCTAAGTTCAACAGGGAGTAAAAAAATAAATAGTGGGTAAACCATTAGCTGCACCCCAAAGCCAAGTTCAACTTGATTGAGGACAAACACCTGTATAAGTATAAAGAACAAAAACCGTACTATATGTTTAATTAACATACTCATAATCCATGCTCATTTAGGGTTAATGACTCTAACTTTTTTTGTTCTTCGAGGAGTATATTTTTAACAACGTAAACACGTTGTAGAGATGTGTAGTTTTCTGAAAACTTCAGGGTGATGTCCCAAAGTGGCTTCCCTTCAATTTCTGTAGCTTTTTCAATTTTTCCAACAGGAATCCCTCGTGGAAATATGCCGCCACCACCACGCGTAACGACAGCGGCCCATTTTTTTAATTCAACGTCATTAGACACGCCCCACATTGTTCCGCGACGTGCATCTTTTCCATTCCACTTCAGTAATCCAAACTGGCCGGTCTTCTCAATCATAACATCAACATTGATACTTTCTGTAAGGCAAGATTTGACTACAGAGTAATGATCGCTAGAATTGTGAATGACACCGACAACTCCTTTCCCTGAAAACACCCCCATGCCGCGAACAACCCCTTGTTTAGACCCAATGTTTAAAGTAAAGTAGTTGTTGCGTTTATCGTGCGTAGAATTAATTAATGTTGCTGGAATGTATTCATATTGTTGCTGATATGTTGTATCCTCAATTTTTACAAGCCCATTATTCACTTGAACAAAACTAAAAGGAAGCCTATCCATTAAAGCTATGTTCTCTTTTTGCAGGTTGGTGTTGTTTTCACTTAGGTTGAAATGTTTTGTTAAATCATTTCTAACTTCAAGAATAGAGCCTGATACAATAGAGGCTGTCGTCAAGTATTGAGCCCTTGGGAAATGAACAAAAGTGAAGTAAATAGACAGGGCGAATCCTTGCAGTAATGCAAAAAATAAAAGAACGCGAAAACGTCTAATAAATGTAAGGAAGTTACGCATGTTCTAAGTTTGTGTTTCCTTAAATTAACAAGGAGTATTGCTGTTAGTCACTGATTAAGAATTGAAATTTACCAATGTTTTTCAATGCGATACTTGTTCCTCTTGCAACGGCTCTTAACGGATCCTCTGCAATGTGAACGGGCAGTTTTGTTTTCATTGAAACTCGGTGGTCAAGGCCTCTCAGCATAGACCCCCCTCCTGCTAGATAGATTCCTGTTTTATAGATATCGGCAGAAAGCTCTGGTGGGGTCATCTCAAGGGCACTCAAAATGGCCTCTTCAATTTTTGAAATCGTTTTATCTAGTGCATGAGCAATTTCTACAAAAGAAATGACAATTTCTTTTGGAATACCTGTCATTAAATCTCGTCCTTGAACAGCATAATCTTCTGGTGGATTGTCTAACTCAGGTAAAGCAGCACCTACATTTATTTTAATTTCTTCGGCAGTACGCTCACCAACAAGAATATTGTGTTGACGACGCATATATTCCTCAATATCTTTGGTGAAATCATCTCCGGCAACACGAATTGACTTGTCACAAACAATACCCCCTAATGCGATTACAGCAATTTCAGAAGTACCTCCTCCGATATCAATAATCATATTCCCCATTGGCTCTTCAACATCGATACCGATACCGATAGCCGCCGCCATAGGCTCATGAATTAAATAGACTTCTTTAGCGCCAGCGTGCTCAGCAGAATCACGAACGGCACGTTTTTCAACCTCTGTAATTCCAGAAGGAATACAAATAACCATTCTTAGTGAAGGATTAAATAAGCTCTTTCCTGTTCCGATCATTTTGATCATCCCGCGAATCATTTGCTCAGCGGCTTGAAAATCTGCAATTACACCATCCCTTAAAGGCCTAACAGTTTCAATTAGTTTGTGTGTTTTACCATGCATTTGTTGCGCACGTTTACCAATTGCTACTATTTTACCTGTTTGAATGTCTTTTGCTACAATTGAAGGTTCATCAACTACAACTTTGTCATTCATAATTATCAGCGTATTCGCTGTGCCTAAATCAATTGCAATTTCTTGCGTTAAAAAGCTAAATAATCCCATTTTTTTCTTGCGCTGCTAAATGATTTATAATGATTGCGTTGTTTCCAGTTGAAAAGTAGTGTTTTTTGAGCTATTTTTTATCAAAAACAACACGTTTTTTTAATGCTTAAAGTGACGATTTCCTGTGAATACCATTGCAATATCATTGTCGTTACAGTAATCAATAGATAATTGATCTTTAATTGATCCTCCTGGCTGAATAACAACCTTTATCCCTTCGTTTCCTGCAATTTCAACACAGTCTGGGAATGGGAAAAATGCATCAGAAGCCATTACAGCCCCGTTTAAGTCGAAATTAAATGACTTTGCTTTATGGATTGATTGAACCAGTGCATCAACACGTGATGTTTGACCAGTACCACCTGCTAAAAGTTGCTTGTTTTTAGCAAGAATAATAGTGTTTGACTTGGTGTGCTTAACTAGTTTGTTTGCAAAAAGTAAATCTTCAATTTCGCTTTCCGTTGGTTTCACGTTGGTTCTGCTCTCTAGATCTGATTTAATTTCAGAAATTAGATCTTTATCTTGCTCTAAGACGCCATTTAAAATAGTTCTGAATTGACGCTTTGGCAGCTCAACCTCTTTTTGAATTAGTAAGACACGATTTTTTTTGCTTTTTAACAGTTCGAGCGCTTCGGCATCATATCCGGGCGCAATAACAACCTCACAAAAAAGAACATTAATCTCATTCGCAGTTGCTAAATCGATTGTTCTGTTACTAATTAAGATTCCGCCAAATGCGCTTACTGGGTCTCCCGCTAAAGCGTCTAAATAAGCTTGGTGTAAAGTGTCTCTTGTGGCTAAACCACACGCATTGTTGTGTTTTAATATTGCAAAAGTTGGGCCGTCATTTTTAAATTCTCCCATTAAATTAACGGCAGCGTCAACATCTAAGAGGTTGTTGTATGACAACGCTTTACCATGCAATTTCTCAAAAATCTCATCCATGTCACCATGGAAAATTCCTTTTTGATGAGGGTTTTCACCATAGCGCAGTGTTTGCGCCTCTGTTATGCTATGTTTGAACACTTCTTTTTCTCCAGCATTGAAGTAGTTAAAGATGTGTGTATCGTAGTGAGATGAAACTTCAAATGCATCTCTTGAAAATGATTTACGTTCGTCCTCAGTTGTCTCCCCTTTTCTAGCGGAGATGATTTCTAAAAATGGAGCGTATTGATTTTTGGAAGGAATAATAACAACATCTTTGTAGTTCTTTGCGGCAGCTCGTATTAAAGAAATACCACCGATATCAATTTTCTCAATAATTGCACTATGATCTGCACCTGAAGCGACAGTATCTTCGAATGGATATAGGTCAACAATAACCAGGTCCAATTCAGGAATATCAAACTCGTTTATTTGCTCTTGGTCAGAAGCTAAATCTCTTCGTGTTAAAATTCCGCCGAAGATTTTCGGGTGTAAGGTTTTTACACGCCCACCTAAAATTGAAGGATAAGAAGTTAAGTCCTCAACACGAACAACAGGAATGTTGTGTTTTTCAATAAATGCTTGAGTTCCTCCTGTAGAATATAGTGTTACACCATTCTTGTGTAATTCCTTAATAATAGGCTCAAGTCCAGTCTTATCAAATACTGAAATTAGTGCTGATTTAATCTTTTTTGTACCGCTCATCTCGGTTGAAATTTTGAAGTTATATTGAAAAGGTAAAAGTACTTCATTTTTTAAAAAAAAGCATCCCATTTTCACCCAAAAATCAATTTAGTTTTCAACGAAGTTTTTATTTTTTTTGTTCATTCGTTAAAAATGATTTTTGATTCCTTATTTTTAAACTCAAAGAGCAAAAATAATGCGTGAAATTTGTGTTGTAGAAGATGAATCGAGCCTGTCAGAAATGATTCGATTAAACCTTGAGTTTGAAGGGTATCACGTTACGGTCATTAATAGCGGGGCCGAAGCGCAAGTGTGTTTTGAAAATGCAATTTCATTTGACCTCATAATTTTAGACGTTATGCTTCCGGGTTGTAGTGGAATTGACTTGTGTAAACAAATCCGTCAAACATCAAGTGTTCCCGTTTTATTTTTATCGGCAAAAGGAACAACTTCTGACCGAATAGAAGGACTGAAAGCTGGAGGGAATGACTATCTACCTAAGCCGTTTGACTTGGAGGAATTATTACTTCGCGTCGGGATTTTAATAGGTCCAGAATTGAAGGAAGTAGGACTTACGGAGGCTATTGTTGGAGATTTCTCTGTAAACTTCGAGACGTTTGAGGTGGTTAACCGATTGACAAATATGTCGCAGAACCTGTCAAAGAAAGAAGTTGCATTAATTCAACTTTTTGTAGAAAAAAAAGGCGCAGTTATATCTAGAACTGAAATTTTAGATAAAGTTTGGGGGAAGGATCAATTTCCAACAACACGAACAATTGACAACTATATTTTAAATTTTCGAAAAATCTTTGAAAAAGATCCAAGGCACCCAAAATACTTTCATTCAATTCGTGGGGTGGGATATAAATTCACAAATTCAGTTAAGAAGAAGTTATAAGTCCTTCATTTAACTAAATAGCGTTGTGCTTTTTCGTATTTTTGGACGCTATCTTTTAGAATAAACACGATGAATGCAATGTTGAAACAATTAAGGTACGATAAAGCGTATTTGAGAATGGCCAAAACATGGTCCGAACTTTCTCATTGCGGGCGAAAACAAGTTGGCGCGATAATCGTTAAGGATGGAATGATCATTTCCGACGGATACAATGGTACTCCAAGTGGCTTTGATAACTGTTGTGAAACCAGTGAGGGGGACACGTTGTGGTATGTTCTTCATGCCGAAGCGAACGCGATCTTAAAAGTTGCGAAATCTACGCACAACAGCCAAGATGCAACATTGTATTTAACGCTTTCTCCATGCAAAGATTGCAGTAAACTTGTTGTTCAATCGGGTATAAAAAGAGTTGTTTTTATGGATTTATACAAAGATTCTAGCGGCATTAAATTTCTGAAAGAAGCGGGTGTTGAGGTGGAGCAAATAGAAACACCATTTGATGGAAAATAATCAGCGAAGTACATTTTATTGGGTTCCAATTGTGATGGCTTTTTGCTTGGCAGGAGGATTGATCTTAGGGAACCTGTTAACCCCCAAAACAATGGTGGTTAATGAAACGATGAATGGGCACTCTCAAAAAATTCAAGATATAATTTATCTATTGGATAAGAATTATGTAGACACTGTGAACTACAATGAATTGTTTGAAACAACGATTGGAGATATGCTTCACAAGCTTGACCCACACAGCAACTACATTCCTGCCAAAGATCTAAAGGCAATGACGGAGTCTATCGAAGGTCGATTTGGAGGCGTAGGAATTCGTTTTTTTATTATTCGTGACACAGTCTGCATTACAAATGTACTACCAGGTTCTCCCGCAATGAAATCGGGCTTGAAGGCAGGGGATAAAATTCTTGCTGTAAATAATAAAGAGTTGGATAGCACAATTACAAACAGTGCTGTTATGGGATTGTTGAAGGGGCTTGAAAACACAGACGTAAAGCTAACGGTTCTGAGAAATGGGGAACATTTTGATAAGAAAGTTACACGTGGTTCAATTCCTGTTGAATCGGTTGTTGCGGCCTATATGATGACAGCACAGGTCGGTTATATTCGTATTGATCAATTTTCAATGTCAACTTCAATGGAATTTTTGTTTGCAGCGAGAAATTTAAATCGGCAAGGCCTTAAAAGACTAATCATTGATGTCCGTGGAAATGGCGGTGGGTTATTAACAGGTGCTACAGAGATTGCAGATGCATTTTTACCTGTAGGTACAGCAATTGTAGAAACAAAAGGAGCACATTCTTCATCATACGTCTACCGCGCTACACGAAATTCGGAATTGGAAGGGGTTGATGTTGCCGTATTGATTAACTCAAACAGTGCCTCTGCCTCTGAAATTTTAGCGGGTGCTCTTCAAGACAACGACCGTGGAACAATTATCGGAAGAAGGTCTTTTGGGAAGGGCTTGGTTCAAGAAGACAAGCGTTTGCGAGATGGAAGTAATTTACGATTAACAGTTGCACGTTATTACACGCCTACCGGGCGATGTATTCAAAAACCGTATTCTGAAGACTATAACTCGTACTATGAAGATCAGCTAGATCGGTATCAAAATGGAGAAATGTACAAGGTTGACTCGTCTATGTTTGTTGACTCATTAAAGTTTACAACTCCTAAGGGAAAAGTAGTTTATGGGGGAGGAGGAATTATGCCCGATGTTTTTGTACCGTACGACACAACAGGTTCTAGTTGGTATTTTACTGAGTTGAGGTATTCAAGTGTATTTACAACGTTTGCCTTCGATTACATTCAAGACAAGCGCTATAAATGGCGTTCGCCAGAAGGCTTTAATAAGACGTTTAAGGTTACAGATGAGGTTCTAAATCGCTTTGTGAAGTTTGCAGAGTCTGAATATAATATCCAAAAAAACACGAAAGATTTGCAGTCCAGTCGTGTTTTGATTGCACAAAAAATCAAAGGAGAAATTGCACGGCAAATTTGGGTAGAACAAGGGTTCTTTCAGGTAAGCAATGCCGAAGATGTTGATGTTCAAAAAGCATTGGAGTTTTTACGGTAAGAATTCCTGATTGGCTAAAATCAGATTGTGTATCCTTTTTAAGTAATTTAGCAGCATGATTTTATATAACGTAACAGTTAGTATCGATGCGCGCATTCATGAGGAGTGGCTTGACTGGATGAAAACAAAACATATTCCCGATGTAATGGCAACAGGTTGCTTCATTGAAAGTAGACTTTCTCGTATACATGGAGAGGAAGGAGAGTTATCTTTTGCAATATCATACTTGTGTAAAACGCAAGAAGAATACGATACATATATACGAGAATACGCTGTAGAATTGCAACAAGAGCACGCTCAAAAATTTACGGATAAATTTGCTGCATTTAGAACAATGCTGACCGTTTTAGAAGAATTCAGCGCATGAGTGTAAAGCCAAAGAAACACCTCGGACAACACTTTTTAAAAGACATGACTGTCTGTAAGCGCATTGCGGATACGTACGGGTCACATAGGGCGTGTAAAAAAGTATTGGAGGTAGGTCCTGGAATGGGAGCATTAACAGACTTTTTACTGGAAGAAGAAATGGGGCTGGATGTTTGGGTAATGGATGTAGATACAGAAAGTATTGAATACTTAAAGGAAAACAAACCAGCACTTCAGGGTAAAATTATTGAAGCAGACTTTCTAAAAACAGACTTAAATAACGTAATGGAAGGAAAACCTTTCGCGGTCGTTGGGAACTTTCCATACAACATTTCTACACAAATTATGTTTAAGTGTTTAGAAATGAGAAATCAGGTTCCTGAAATAATGGGAATGTTTCAACGTGAAGTAGCGTGGAGAATTGCCGAACCTCCGGGAACAAAACAACGTGGTATTTTATCTGTATTAATGCAAGCGTATTATGACATTGAGTATTGTTTTACGGTTGATGAGCATGTGTTTGAGCCACCGCCAAAGGTAAAGTCAGGTGTTATTCGTTTAACCCGAAATGACCGTGATTCGCTTCCGTGCGACGAAAAGTTATTTAAACAACTTGTGAAGTTGAGCTTTAACCAACGAAGAAAAACAATTCGAAATTCGATTAAACAGTTTATAAAAGGAAAGGGTGTGGAACATGAATTGTTAGCGCTACGACCAGAAGCATTATCTGTAGATCAGTTCATTGAATTAACCTTGTTGGTTGAGAAACATATTGATTAAAATGAATTCAAATAATCAAGAAATACGATTGATGCAGTGAAATGTGTAAAAAATTGAGTTAATTTGTAATCTATAAAAATTGAAACTATGACATTATCAGGATTTTTCTTCGGACTAGCAGACATTATGCAGATACCTTTAAGCTTTTTACAGGCTGACATGATTGGAAATATCTTTAATTATTCATGTATTGTTTTAGGGTTTGTGGGGTTATTTTATTGGTTAAACCTGCAAAAGAAGTTCAATAGTGCTGCTGAGAATAATCCAGATCAATTGAAGTAATCATTGATACTCATACTATATAAGGTTGTCGAAAGGCAGCCTTTTTTTGTTTAGAAACTCAAAAACTTTCTCTTAACTTAGTCTTATGGGACTTTACACGGTAATCATTACAGCGGGGGGCATTGGAAAACGAATGAATTCGGATTTACCGAAGCAATTTATTGAAATCAATGAAAAACCAATCTTGATGCATACGCTGGAGCAGATGTATCATTTTAACCCAAGGTTTCAAATTGTCCTTACGTTGCCTGAAGCTTGGAGGCTGTATTGGGAAGAGTTAATAATAACACATGATTTTAGAATACCACATCGAATTGTTGATGGCGGAAAGGAAAGATATCACTCCATTAAAAATGCGCTAGAGCATTGTTCTGGCGATTATGTAATTGTACACGACGGGGTTCGTCCCCTTGTAGGACATGAAACCTTAAATCGTTGCTTAGAAGCGCTAAAATTAAACGATGCTGTAATTCCGGTGGTTGAATTGAAAGAATCACTTCGTGTAAAATCAGGTACAGGAACAACATCGGTAGACCGCTCAATGTATCAAATTGTACAAACTCCTCAGTGTTTTAGAAAAGAAGTGCTTATAAGTGCATATAGTTTACCCTTTCATGATGGAATAACCGATGATGCTAGCTTAGTAGAGGCCGCAGGGTTTAAAGTGAAAACGGTTGAAGGGAATGAAAAAAACATCAAAATAACACGCAATATTGATTTAAAATTTGCCGAGTTGTTTCTTAAATAATGTTAGAAATACCTGTGAGACATTCAATAATGGTATCTTTGAATCTATTCGATTAAATTATGAGAAAATTAATTTTACTAATCTTAGTAGTATCAACAACTACAGGAGTTTTTGCTCAAAGGCAAGAAAAAATAAATTTGAATTTGACAAATGCCCTGGTAATTGGACAGATGGATAAAACAGAAGATCGTTACTCATTGGAAATTAACACGACTGAATTAATGAACGCTTATGGAGTGAAAGCAATTCCTTCGTTGAACGTCATGAAGCTGGGGGGAGATGCCTTGGTTTTAGCGTCTGATTCTATCTCAAAATTAATGCAGGCCAAAAACATTGATACCTATGTATTGGTCAGCGTTAGAGGCTTTGATCGGAAATTTAAAGTCTCAGGCCTTAAAGACAATTTGGAAACAGCCTTGGGCTTAAGCAGTTTATTTGGACTGTACCGCGCGGATATTGTTTCCATTAGTTTTGAATTTAAGTTTTTTAGAGGTGGTAAATTGATTTACTCTGACATGGTTAAATGTGGAAACATTGGTGACAGGGATACCGTAATAAAGCGTTTCCGTAAGAAAGTGGAGAAACGAATCGTGAAGAAGTGGAAGAAACAATAGTTATCCTTTATGATGACACCTTAAACGCAGAACTTGTATCAAACAAAAAAGAACCCTCAACTTGAGGGCTCTTTTTTTGTTTGTGTGTTACAATTCCAAAAGTATACCCTCCATTGCTCAAAGGTGATGTATCGTCTTATGAAATACATACCTCGATAGCACCAGCTTGGACCACGGACTGGATGTCTGAATCCGGTAAAAATAAGCTAAAGGATTGCGGAATTTCTCCTCCTCAAGATGAGGCAGATAAATCTGTTTTGTTTGGTGAGCCAATTTGGAAGCATTGCTTGCAAGGCTCACTACCAATGCAAAAAATGCAGAGAGCCTTTTGATTATTTCAAATGCCTGAGATAGGCTTTTTCTTAAGGGATTGGCTATCGAACCAATAAATAACTTTTAATGACAAGGTGTTAATTGGGCCGTTTTGGAGCGTATTATTTAAGGTTTCCCAATAGCGTTGCTCAACACTGGAATTGGAGGTAAAAATAGAGTTTTTCCAAACGAAATTCAGTTCACTTCCAGGAAGGAAAACCCATCGAAGAAGCATATCAATTGTAAATGCATTATAGTTGATGTCATATGCAGACATTCCATTAATATCATTACCTGAATAATCTTCAAGTGGATTCAGTAATCCGTTGTCTAACAATTCGTAAAAGCTATTGTATTTTATTTTGGCATTGTAGTGTCTTAATCTAAATGTCATACCCAATCGATTCGTGATGGTATAATCAACACCAAGAGATTGTTCGTTGGTCAATCGATCTCGATTTCCAAATAAGATACCGTTAAATGAATCAACCGGGTCACCAAAATTTACCGCGTAACCCTCACTATTGAATTGGAATTTTTGTTTCCACTCATGAATTAAAAATAGCTGGTTACTTAATCTAAATCGAAATTCAAGGTTATAATTCCACTCCCACCAATCTCCTCTTTGCACATCAACATACCCTAGGCGTGCATCTACCGCAATTCTCTTCTGGTAGTTTGACGAGAACCATGCACCCATGTTGGTCCAAATCGGCCTTACGTATTTGTATTCCCCTATATTCTGTCCTCTTGGTTCAAAAAAGTCATTGTTCTCCATTAAGGCGCCATTGAAGTTAACCCCCCATGCATTGAATGATTTGGAAACCATAACTGCTCTTGAGTTCCAGAAAGCTCCTCCAAATAGATTTGGCGCATACAGCCTTTCATAATTGATTGAAAAGTTACTTTGAAACTTATTTAAGTTCCAGAAGTTTGGTTTAAAGTTTCGATAACCGACATTTGCCTCTGCCACACGACTGTTATTAGCCCTTAAAAACCCGAGATCATTGGGATCATAGGTGTCAGATTCCTCGTAATATTCAGTCCAAAATGTAAAATCTCCTCTTTGTTTTCCTAATTCGATGCCCCATGTATGTCCTAAAGAGGTTTGCGTACTTTCTAGAATAGCTGATAAAACTCCCTGCCCAGAAATATAATAGTCATTGTTTTTGGTGTTGAAGCTTGCCTTCAGTCCGGATACATTTGCATCGTAGAAGTCTCCAGAACGCCAAACATTCGTATTCGTAAAGGTCAAAAAGCTATTATTTTTTAGGTTTTGGTCCAAAACTAATACATTATAATTGCTTAAAGGGCTAATTGTAATGTCTCGCTCTGTACTTGTTTCACTATCAATTGCCTTTCCTGTTTGTATAGCGGTAATTCCATTGAACACAGCTATTCCCAGCCCGTTATTAAGTCGTCCAGAAATTTTACTTGCATTTATTAAGGGCACCGAATTAGGAATTTCTTCCAGGTATTCATTGCTGTTTAATTGACTTTCATAAACCCTTGAAGGCGTTTGAACTCCAATACGTCTGCTATAAAAAAGCTCTGATTTTGTAAAAAGTTCCGTCCCTTCTGTAAAAAATTGTCTGTTTTCGTTGAATTCTATTTCAAATGGGCTAATATTCAAAACTTGATTGTCAAAAACAACTTGCCCAAAATCAGGAAGCAATGTGACATCAATCGTAAAAGCTTCATTGATTCCATATTTGATATCCATTCCCCCATTGAAAGACGATAGCGTTTCTGAGTCTTTTGAGAAGTTAACATAACTTGAAAGAAAGGGTATAAAAGCTAGTCTTAATGGAGGAGAGATATTCTTAACTCCTTTTACTTTTCCACTCTCTAATAAATAGTTTTCCAAGTCTGGATTCACTGTATTCCAAGTATTTTCCTCTCGAAGTCGGCTGATTTGTCGTCCAAAATTAATATTCCAATCCTGAACATTTGATTTTGGGAAACGAAGTGCTGAGTACGGAATCTTAAGCTCAGCGAACCAACCTTCGGCATTTATTTCGGTTTTACTTCGCCAAACAAGGTTGAGAAGCTCGTTATAGTCACCATCGAATATTTTTGAGTCGATCTGCACACCCCGGCTTGTGATTCCAAACGAAAATCCATTTTGACGATCATTGTACGTATCAATGAAAATGACGAACATATCTAGGTTTGGATTGAAGTCATCTCTCTCGGACAAGACGCGTGAAACTGAATCTGGGTTATCAAAACACTTAACTCCAACATATAAAGCCTCTTGATCGTATAATATTGCTACCTCTGTTGGTTTGGAGGGTTTGTTTCCCGGCACAGGTTTGAGCTGTGTGAAATTTGAAGACCAATTTGCATTACTCCAAGAATGCTCCTCGAAATTGGCATCTAAAACGATATTCTGCTTTATTCTTTTGGCTTCGATTGTTTTTTGCCCGAAACAATTCTGTACAGCTGTCAAAGAGATTATTAGTAGGAGCCAATTCATGGTGCAAAAATAGCTTTTCAAATTTATTGTACCAAACGAAAACGACAATGTTGCATCGGATACGCAAATTCAAATGAAAACTTCATCAAGTGGTAAATTTATTTCAGGGAGTGCAAAACAGGTAGTACTATCAGTGGATGACGTTATTCATATTTATCATAAAGCTTCAATTATTGAGGGTATAATATCATTATAAATAGACATTACTTTCTATTTCTCTACTTATTATTCTAATCATTATTTCGTACCGTCTTTTGATACGTCGATTGAGCAGGAATAGATTTCCAAGAGAGGATTTTTGTACACTCTACAGTTCGGAAACAGATGAATTCATTGTAGATGTTGAATTTTATTTCTAATGTCCTATTTTATCTAAGTACAGTTTTGTATTTGGTCTTGTGAAGATATTGTAGCAGAATTAGCTTCGAAGAAATTTAGTTAGGGAGGTCATTTTAAGATACGATACATAATCTTTGAGCAATGGAGGATATACTTTTGGAATTGTAGCACACAAAAAAAAGACCTCTGAATTAGAGGTCTTTTTTATTTACATTATAATAATTTATTATAGTGATTTAAAAGGCAAGTATGGACCTTTAACCCACTTAACCAAGGTAGAAGCTAATCCGTATAAGAATTGATATATAACTACATTAATATAAAGATTAATTAACGTTATCACGACTGCTATAAATGATCCGAATACCCATAGAGCACCTGCAACTGTCCAAGCTTCACCAGCTGATAGATCTAAGTTAGGATTCATCCATTTCGCCATCATATTACTAAATTCTCCTAGGCCTATATTCTCCATTATTTCAAATAAGGTAGCGGTTCCCATTTTTCCAATTTCAGAGAGTTTAGCAAAACTCATTCCTAAGCTATTACCAATATCAAGTGTTGTAATAAAACTTAATAAAGCTGAAGCTGCAGCAAATAATCCTACCATTGCTAAAATATACCCGCTTAATTTAATTAGCGCGACTGGCAGGTCTAAAAAGATAAGGTTTATGATGTTGCTTTTGGAAGCACTAAGACCTTCACTTGTGTGTCTAATAATCATTGCAATCGGAAATGCAGCGCAAGCCCAAAGTAAAATAGAAATGAGTCCTCCTACCATACCGGCGGTATCAGCATTCCCCCAAAAAGCACCGTCGTTTGCCCACAGTGGTTTAAGGGTAGACCATAATAATGTTAAAAGAACAATAAACGCAGTAATGCGGAATATTTGTCCAAGCCATTCGGCAATTCTGTTTTCAGAGTTTTCAATACAAGCAGTCCAGTTATTCCAAGGAAGTTTTTCACTGATCATCTTTGGAGAGTCAAGTAATTGATTTGTCAATTCGTTAACTTTGTCCATCTTGTCCATCTTGTCCGTTGTGTCCATTTTGTCCGTTGTTTCCATCTTGTTTGTTTTTAATAATTAAATATTAGGTTCTATAAAGTTAGGTCAAATTAAGAGGTGTTTTTGACCGGTCTTAGTTTACTTCAAACAACAAATTGTTAATAATCAGGTGCTTATGTGTTGTGTTTCTTGGTTTTACTGACAAGATGAGGCGAAAGGAAATGTTGTTTTTAGATCATTTTAGATCAAAAATTCATACTTTAATGAATGTGTTTCGAATGAAAAATAATGAATATTACATATCATTTTAAGTGCAAAAATTTGAAAATAGAAGCTTGTTTTATGACCAATTTATCTAAACCGAAAAAAAAACCTTGGCCAACTAAAAAGGCTATGGAACAAATTTATACCATGAAACTATGGGGAGATGATGGCACTGCTTTCTACTCTGGAGACGGGTCTCATCATGCCAATTTAGTTGATCCATATATTGCTTGTTTAAGGACATTTTTAGATGCTTTTGAAGAGCCTATTGTGTTGTGCGATTTAGGCTGTGGTGATTTTAATATTGGTAAAAAATTGGTGGAGCACACAAAGGAGTACGTTGCTGTAGACATCGTTTCAGAGCTCATAGCATATAATTCATCGGAGTTTAAATCAGAAAACTTAAGGTTTCGTTGTTTAGACATTGCTGTTGATGATTTACCTCCAGGAGATTGTGCAGTACTAAGGCAGGTTTTACAGCACCTTTCCAATGCTGAAATTCAAAGGGTTATAAGTAAGTTAAGTCAATTTAAGTATGTGATTTTGACTGAACACATTCCGAATGGAGAATTTATACCAAATAAAGACATTATCTCAGGGCAAGGAATCCGCTTAAAGAAACAGAGTGGATTGAGTTTATTACAGGCACCTTTTTTGTTTCAGGTAAAAAAAGAGCAAGAGCTACTGGCTGTTAATTTAGGGTCAGGAAAAGGGATTGTTGTAACGACGCTATACACCATTTAATAACACAGGCTATATTCCGTACTGTAATTGAACAAGAAATTGACGAGGAGGTTGAATATCCCCCGGACGACTCGAATATTCAGCATTTAAGAAATTATTCACAAGGATATTTATTCCGTATTTTTCTTTGAAGTGACAACCCATTCGTACATCCATAATTAAACTTCCACCTTTGTTTTTTGCTCGGTATTCCAAAAGTCCAGGTAAAATTTCTACCCCACCAATTTCAGCTTCAAAGACTTTATCAATGTTGTGCATGTAGCTATTATACCGCAGCGAGTAGCCCAGGTAAAAATTCTTGTATGTGCCTTGAACGTCTAGTTTAACAAGATGCCTAAAACGATATTTTAGGAGCCCTGAAATGGTATCAGAAAACGTGTTTAAGTATTCAGCATCGGTGTTTAATGATACAGGGTTTAAATACGTATATCCAATTAAACTTTGTACATCAACTTGCTTGATCTTCCCTTGAGAGTTGAATGATAATTCAAGCCCTGTTATTCTTGTTTGTCCTGCGTTTTGTGCTTGAAACCCAATGTAATTTTCAAAATAAGTTGGAGATTCTGGGTCTATTGAAATTACGGTTCCTTCTGGAACATAGGATCCAAATGTAAACTCAATCATGTTTTGATATTGATTCATGAAGCCTGAAATATCTAAGAATGACTTCCATTCTCCGACTTTAAATACTTGTTTTGCACCAACTTCAGCAGCCCATCCTTTCTCTGGGGTCAGCCCTGGATTTGAAAAAATTCGTACCCCTCCAGTTTGTGCAGAAACAAAACGTTCACCCACTGCTGGAAAACGGATGCCTTGCCCAAAAGAAGTTCTTAGATGTGTATTCGGTGCTAAGGCATAATGTAATGCCGTTCTAAAAACGGGATAGATAGGAATATCATTTTTTGTGCTCCATAGGTCAAATTGGGAATCTGGCTTTTGGGTGTCTTGCCTAAAGTATTCGAGTCGCATTCCTACAGTTGCATCAAAACGCTCTGTTTTTAGGTCGTATTGAGCATACCCTGCTACATTGACCGAATTATGATTTCCATAGAGTCCAACACTGTTAATTCTATTTGCACTTGATGTAACCCCACTTATTATGCTGTGGCGTTTGTTCCATTTTTTTGAAAACTGATAGTCACCATAATACATTTCTGCTTTAGATGCTGAGAAAACAGAGATAGCGCCGTCAAGAGAGATAGGACTGCCAATAGACACTAGGTAGTAGCGTCCTTTTAACTCATGTTTCGTATTGTCTTTCCCCAGGTATTTCAGGTATGGATCGACAGATAACCGAATTGAGTTTTCGATGGTGATTGATGAATTTGGGTTGGTTTGCGGACTTCCTCCTAAAGGTGTGTACCCTAAGGAATCACTCTCCCAAATGATAAATCGACCGACATCTTCAAATTGACTATTAAAAGCCACTCCCAATTTCAATTTTTTTGCCTTGTTGGGGTTATAAAAAAAACGTCCACTCAATCTTCCGCGGTTCTCTTTTTCACCATCCTTATACCCTTTTGTGAAATAGCCATTTCCTGCAATTGTAAAACCTACTTGATCGTACCGTTTACCGTAGTAAACATTCAACATGTTAATTGTTGGGTTTGACGACCACCACTTTAAAGAAGCTCGTCTAGGATTCCCATAAATTCCGGTTTGAAGTTTAACTTTTAATTGTCCGTCTCTGCCAGGCTCTTTAGGGTTTAATGAAATCATACCGTTTAAAGCCCCGCTGCCATATAAAACAGATGATGCTCCTTTGATAACTTCAACCTGTGAGGTTGATTCCAAGGGAATAGAATTCCATTGGTTAAAACTAACACACGACTTCCTACGCCATACGAATAACCACCGCCCCCGCGTATACTTACCTGCCCATCCATCACATAAACACCAGGGCTTTGATCTACAACCTGTTCTAAATTAACCAATCCTTTTTTATCGATAAAATCAGATTTAATGACCTCCATAGAAATGGCAACGTCTTCAATGTTTTGGGCCCTACGGCTTGCTGAAACAACCAATGTTTTGATTTCTTGAGCCATTGGAGAGAGGGTAACCTTAAGGTTGGTTTTATTGTGCTCTACTAGGATGGAGTCCGATTTGTAGTCTGCTAATGAAAAGTAAACCCAAGTCGGAAAGGTGTTCACCTTTAGTTTAAACTGCCCATCAACATCTGTTCTTGTTGGGGCGCCTTTAGCGGTAAATACTTTTACTCCATAAAGTATATTTTGTGTACCTTTTTCTTTAATTGTACCTTCAACTTGGGCAAATATAAGTGAAGGGAATAATAGGATAAGTATTAAGCCGCGCATTCTAGTGGTTAAAGGTTACTATACAGTGAATAAGAGTCTTCGCTAATTTCGCCGAAGGAAAAATGGTTGCCTCTTATGAGAGTTAAAGATACGAATAGATTTTAATTCTTCTCCATTAATTTTGCCACGTATTTACCAATAATATCAAACTCTAAATTGATTTTATCACCAACTTTAAGCGTATGAAAATTTGTATGCTCGTAGGTAAAAGGAATGATACAAACAGAAAAGGAGTCTTCTTCGGAGTCTACCACCGTTAAGCTTGTTCCGTTAATTGTTATTGAGCCTTTTTCTACGGTTACTTGGTTGGTTGTGTATTGAAAGGTGTATTTCCAGCTTCCATTTTGGCCTTCAATAGCAGTACAGCGTGCCGTTGTATCAACATGTCCCTGAACGATATGCCCATCTAACCGTCCATTCATAACTGTACAACGTTCTAAATTGACTTTTGTACCAACAGACCAATCACTTAAATTCGTTTTGTTTAACGTTTCTTGAATAGCCGTTACTACATATTCAGCATCATTAATTTCAACCACGGTTAAGCAGCATCCATTATGGGCCACACTCTGATCAATCTTAAGCTCATTTGTAAACGAAGACTTCACGGTAAAATGAATGTTTTCTCCTTCGTGCTTTATGGCTGTAATGACTCCTAGTTGTTCAATGATTCCTGTAAACATGTTTTTGGATATTTTATGTGTTATTCTGAATGATCGATAAACTCAATTTTTTTCAGGCGTAAAATAGTTATTGTGGCCACTCCTGAAACGGTAATTATATCCAAAACTCCAAACCAAAGAGGATGAGGAAGCATGAATAAATTAGCAACAGTTCCAAAAAATATAAAACCTACAATGATGAATATTGGATAGCGATTTTCTTTTTCAATTAAACGGGCAACAACTAATCCGAAAAGTAAACCTAGCCCATGTGCTATTGCTACACAAATATATGAACCTGTTGGAATAAGGTGCATGTTGGCTTTTAACTCGCTTAGGTTAGAGAGGTCAACTTGAAAGGGAACGGGGAATAAAAAGTGCCCAATCGGTTCAAGTAGTGCAATTGAAAAGAAGGCGACAATGAGCCCGGTAAATGTTGCTAAGAATATTTTCATAATTAGTTCAATTTGATTTTAACTTTGACTGATTTTGATGCTGGTGTATGACTAGAATGAGCATGCAGTCCAAGAGGAACTAATGGGTTTGCTTCTGGAAAATATGTTGCCAGACATCCTTTTGGAATATCATAAGGAACTACAGCAAAGTCTTTTACCATGCGCTCTATATTGTCGTAGTTGTTGTAAAGTGTAATTAAATCACCTTGTTTCAGACCCTTTTCTTTAACATCTTCTTGGTTCATGAACACGACCATTCTTCCATTGTAAACCCCTCTATATCGATCGTCTAAGCCATAAATTGTGGTGTTAAATTGATCGTGACTTCGCGTAGTCATCATTAAATACTCGTCTACTTGACAGTGGTTTTCAGAAAGCTTATTTATCGTAAAATTAGCCTTCTTGTTTGGGGTTGTAAAGTTTCCTGTTCTTGCACCGTTAGGAAGCTCAAACCCGAGGGGCTTTTTTAACCGTTCGTTGTAATTTTCGAAGCCTTCAATTGTGCTTTCTATAAGATCTCTAATATTGCTGTAATCCTCAATTAAGAAGTCCCAATCAACTTTATCTTGGGTCAATGTTGCCTTGGCAATGTTAGCGACAATAACCGGCTCACTTTCCACAAACTCAGAGGGCGGGTGTAATAATCCTTGTGTTGTATGTACTACCCCCATTGAGTTTTCTACCGACACAAATTGAGACTTTCCATTTTTCACATACTTGTCTGTTCGCCCCATAGAGGGTAAAATTAATGCTGTTTTCCCATGTGTTAGATGTGAACGATTCAATTTTGTAGAGATGTGCGCCGTCAAATTACATTTGTTTAACGCCTCTGCTGTGTAGTGTGTGTCTGGTGATGCGGACAAGAAATTCCCCCCCATTCCAATAAAAACTTTGACCTTATCCTCGTGCATGGCCTTGATGACATCAACTACACTGTACCCGTCTTCTTGTGGTGGTGTAAACCCAAAATTTTCACTTATTTTATTCAACAAAGCTTTCGAAGGACGCTCTGCTATTCCCATTGTACGATCGCCTTGAACATTACTGTGACCCCTTACAGGGCAAGTCCCAGCACCTGACTTTCCAATGCTTCCTTTCATGAGTAATAGGTTCACCACCTCTTGGATGTTGTCCACTCCATTTACATGTTGTGTCAACCCCATTCCCCAGCATGCGATTGTATTTTTACGCGTTGCCAATAAGTCAACCAAGGCATCAATTTCCTGTTCTAAAAGTCCTGTTCGGGTTATTAGGTCTGTTAAGTTTTGTTGGTCTAAATCTGCTTTAAACGCGGTATAACCAGCTGTTTTATTTGCGATAAAATCTTCGTCTAGAATGGACGAGTCTGTTTTAGCGCGTTCGTACAGCTTAATCATTACAGCCTTTAATAAGGCCACGTCTTCGTTAATTCGAACTTGTAGATATAGATCTGAAATTGTTGTACCACCGCCAACAACACCTTTAATGTTTTGAGGGTTTTTGAATTTTACTAAACCAATTTCTTTTAGTGGATTAATGGATACAACCTTTGCTCCGTTTGCTTTTGCTTTTTCTAATGACGAAAGCATTCTAGGGTGATTTGTTGCTGGGTTTTGACCAAAGATTAAAATTAAATCAGACTTGTAGAGATCATCTAGGGTAACAGAACCTTTCCCAATTCCTACGGTTTTTGACAAGGCGACACCGCTCGATTCGTGACACATATTTGAACAGTCGGGCAGGTTATTTGTCCCATACATTCGAACAAATAATTGATATAGAAATGCTGCTTCGTTACTTGTTCTACCTGATGTGTAGAAGGCAGCGTCATTTGGATTGTCTAACGCATTTAAATTTTCCCCAATAATCGCATTGGCTTCACCCCAAGAAATTTGTTCATAGTGAGTTCCACCTGGTCGAACTACCATAGGGTGTGTTAGACGGCCTTGTTGTCCTAGCCAATAGTCGCTTTTTTCTTGTAGTTCTGCTATTGAATGTTTGGCAAAAAAATCCGGTGTTGCACGTGCGTCCATCGCTTCTTCAGCAATGGCTTTTACTCCATTTTCACAATACTCACCCAGCTTAGACCGGTGGTCAGGGTCTGGCCATGCACAACCAGGACAGTCTAAACCTTCTTTTTTATTCAGCTTGTTCAGTACTTTGATACTTTTGCCCTTTGGCATTCGATCAAAAATATTTTTTAAGGCAATAACCACTGCTTTTACTCCTGCTGCGTAGTTGGGCTTTCGGGTTATACGTACTTTTTTAGCTTCATTCATATTGAATGAATAAAGGTAAATAATTTATTGGCTCTAATGCTTTTAATGGATGAATTTAAGAAGCCTCCTCTGTTTTACTTGAGTCGTCCACTAGCTTAAGTAGATCTTCGAGCTCTGAGGGGGTAAAATGCCGATATTTCCCTGGTTTCAGCCCGCCTAAGTCAATGTTCATAATACGAACACGTTTCAATGTACGCACTTCGTACCCCAGTTCTAAACACATCCTACGAATTTGACGGTTCAACCCTTGAGTCAAGATGATGTTAAAAGTACGTTCATCGATCTTTTTAATTTTACATGGAAGCGTTACTGTATCTAGAATTCGAACCCCATTGGCCATTTCTTTTAAAAAAAAAGAACTGATATTTCGATTTACACGGACAATGTATTCTTTCTCGTGGTTGTTTTTTGAGCGTAAAATTTTATTGACAATATCGCCATCGTTGGTCATAAATATAAGTCCATCACTGGGTTTGTCTAAACGTCCAATTGGAAATATACGCTCAGGGTATTTCATGTAAGAGATGATATTCCCTTTAATTTCAGTATCTGTTGTACAGGTAATTCCAACTGGCTTATTGAAGGCTAAATAGATGTTTTTTACCCCTTTGGTAATAACTTTTCCATCAACCTCAATAAGGTCTTGGGCAGAAACTTTAACACCTAAACCGGCCGTTTCACCATTTACTTTTACAATACCTTCTTCGATGAATTTATCAGCACCTCTACGAGAACAAAATCCCGTTTCTGATATCGCTTTATTGAGTCGTTTTAATTCCATGGTAGGGGTAAAACTATACTTTATAAATTACTTTTCCATTAGAAGTAGTAGGTAATGTGCTGCAGACCAACTGAAATTTTTAGCTTCGAGGCCCTGACCTGTTGTTGGATGGTAGTTTTCTCGAATAGATGGACCTTTGTCTAAAAGCCCTTCAGCATTGTAAATTAGTTTCGTTGCAAGTTTGTGTGCTTCCGTTTTGAAGTTATAATTATAGAGTCCTTTAACGCCAAAATAAGATTGATCTAACCAGTTTGGCCCTCTCCAGTACCCACGGTTAGGCTTGAATTTTGGATGATCGGCACTTAAGGTTTGTAGAGGCATTAACACATTAAATTTTGATTTATCCATCATGTTTTCTTTTACCCGATTGGCTTGATATGGGCTAGCAACCTTTGCCCATAGTGGAATCCAACCTTCGCAACCCATGATCTTGATGAAGTTCTTTCCCTCTAAATCGGTATCGTAAAACCACCCTGTGATGTCATCAAAAAACTGATTTTGAATGGCAACTTTTAAGCGCCTAGCTTCTGCTCGATATTGTTTTTCATTAGCATTACGTCCGATAATTGACCCTAGCTTAGCGAGGTATTTTTTTTCAGCATACAAATAGGCATTCAAATCAACACTTTCTTGGTCAAGTGAAAATGCACCGGCCTTATTTTTTAGAATAGTACTGTAGTCGAAACGTACGGCATTATCCATTCCGCTTTCCCATTTTGCTGCTGTAATTGTTCCATCGGTTGAACCGTATTCGCAGATACTATCTTGATCATGGTCTCTATTTTTATACCACCAATGGTGTTGAGCTTGGAGGTGAGGGTACATTTCAAAAATAAAAGAAGTGTCCCGTGTTGTGGAGAAAACTTCGTAGACTGCCCATGCAGATAAGGGTGCTTTTGTATTCCTATAATTATGAGATTCGTTAATAGTGTCTCTGAAAATGCAGTCTGGAATAAACCCATCTTTTGTGCGAAAATCATACATGGCTCTTAATTGATCTTTTGCCAATTCAGGATTTATATGCGCTAGGGCTGCGGAGTGTTTCCAGCTATCCCAAGCCCAAAACCCATGAAACCATTTGTAATGATAACTTGGAAATAAACCACTGTGTTTTAATTCTCCAGAAGGACTTCTCCAATTGTTTTGTAGCGTGAGGATTGCTTTTGCCCCCAGAAGCTCTTGTACGCTGTCTGCCCAAAGCGGGTTGTATACGAGGTGTTTTTGTTGTTGTGTTTTTTGTTTAATTCGTCGGTTAAAATAGAACGAAAATGATCGTGTAATTTCATTAAGATGCTCCATTTCTCCCGCATCTAATTTGTCGTTAAAACTATGTGTATTAATTAAGACAACTGCATTTTGTGCTTTAATCGTTTTCGGGGCAAGGGTACAGCTATATTGAGTTGAATCTACTGTTAAGTGCGCGTCTTCAAAAAATCGAATAATTCCGGACGTGTTGCTTTTTGTTGTGTTTAATTTAAGTGCGTTTTCTTCCCGTACAAAAGAAAGGCTTGTATCGAGTATCTGCCCTTTCCAAATAGGTTGTACTTTGATTTCTTTGCCTGTTTTATTGAAAATACGTGTGCGTGATATGGAGGTATTAGATGTAGCAAAAAACAGCTCTTGAATAATTTCTAGATCATCAGATTCAAGCCTGTTTTCGAGATGACTTAAGTACGACGTTGTTGTATGCTTAAAGCCGTCCATGTTAACTGTTGAATCACCAACGCGTAGAATGAGTTCCGATAAACACTTACTCGACCACGTCCCATTTGACTGTGTCATTAAAAATGGGCCAGTGAAACCACATATCTTTTCTTCGGGCAAACCATAACTAAACCAGGCCCCCTGATCTGAAAATGAAAGTGAGCCTCTGTCTGTAGTTGAATCAGGGGTACCAACATAATTCAAAACATTAGAAATAGGCATTGCTGTTTCAGGTTTGTTTCTAACCGTTGGGGTACACGCAAGAAGTGTTGAGATAGCTAGAAGGATGCTTAATGCATTTTGCTTTGTGTACATAGAATGAAATTAATAAATCAAAGATACTTTAATCGTTTGTGGAATAAAAGAACGCTGCTCAATAAGGATTTTCGGAATTAATAAGGTTTTTTTGAATTTAATTTCAATTATTAAAAATAATAGTAATGTGCTTATTTACAGCATATAAAAAGGTAATAAGTAGTTGTAAACGAAAGACATTCGACAGTAAGCGACAAATTACCGGAAGTTGTTTTGATGTTGCTCCACCTTTGTTGTGTCGATGTCGGTAAAGTGCTGAGGTAGACGTTAAAATTAATAATGTTCAAAAACAAAACACATGAACGGATTAAGAAACAAAGTTAGTTTAATTGGACGCTTAGGAGCAGCACCAGAAGTAGTAACATTCGAATCGGGAAGAACACTTGCCCGCTTTTCGATCGCAACCAACGAGAGTTATAAAAACAAAGAAGGCGAGTGGCAAGATAAAACGCAGTGGCACAACCTCACAATATGGGGCAAGCAAGCAGAAACTGCAGCAAAAATTTTGACAAAGGGTCAGGAGATCATCGCTGAGGGGAAACTTGTGAACAGCCAGTACGAAACAAAGGAGGGCGAGAAGAGATACGCTACATCTATTGAGGTGAATGAGTTCTTGATTTTATCGCCTAAACCAGAGCATGCATAGTGCCAACAAACTCGTCGATGGAGCCGGACAGGCTGGCTCCATTTTTTTCACTATAAAACACATCAAAATGAATCATGTTAATTTAATTGGAAAAGTAGTTTCAGCGCCACGCTTTTATGAATCGCCTATGGGGAGGAAAGTTGCCCAGTTTACAATTTCTACAAAAGAGACGTACTTAGATGAGGCGGGAAATACGAAGCAAAAAAATCATTGGCATAGAGTTTCAGCTTGGGGGCGTTGGGTTCAAGTGTTAGAGGAGCTTGTTAGTGTAGGCCTTGAAGTGGCCATAGAGGGCAAGCTTACTACGCGTTGTTTTCAACGCAACAATACAAAGCAATTTATTTCTGAAGTAGAAGTGAATGATTTAGTCATCTTATAAAAATTACGACATGCGTTTATTAAAAAATCACATCACATTAATTGGAAACATGGGAGCTGACGCTCAAATCACCAATTTTGACAATGGAGGGAAGGTTGCACGGTTTACACTTGCAACTGACAAGTATTCGTATGATTCTAAAAAGAGACCAGAATGGCACCGTGTATTCGCCTGGGGTAACATTGCACAATTTATTGAAGAGTATGGAGAAAAAGGCCGTCAGCTTGCTATTCATGGACGACTTGTAAGCAGGACATATGTGAGTAGATCAGGAAAGGAACGAAAAGTGGTAGAGGTAGAAGTGAAGCACGTCATTGGATTATAAACCTTAACCTAAGCTAACCTGAATCCAATGGGTGTATAGCGAGTCAAGGTATTGGCTCGCTATTTTTATAAGGAGTGTAGGAGCCCAGTGATTTAAATGACTACAAAACAAAAAAGCCACCCTAGAAGGTGGCTTTTTTGTTGAATGTTAGGTTAGTGCCTAACGATAAGTTTTCTTGTAACCGTCTTGTGACCATCAGATTCAATACGTAAAAAATAGATGCCGTTTTTGTAATCGGCAACATTAATTGTTTTAGCGCCATTCATAGCTTCACGCATTACTGTATTTCCTAAAACGTCTACTAAGGTAACCGTTGAAGTATTTGTTCCATTTGTAGAAATAGACACGTAAGCGTTTGCAGGGTTAGGAACAACACTGATTGTTAGTGCAGGTTTTTCATCAATACTTAGTACTGAGTTAACTTGAACGTCAATCGAGTCTAAAAAGGTAACACCGTCTGTAGATACATAATACCTGTATGTTGCAGATCCACCAGTAGGGGCGCTAACATAGGTTTGTAATTTTCCAGCACCATTTGCTACAATGTTTTCAACCCCAGAAGACCATTCTGTGTCAGTACTCACAGGGTAACACAAACCAATTCCTGGAGTTGCTCCCCAGCAGAGGTAATTAGACCACCCCGCAGTTTGATTTAAAATTACACGTGTAATTTTCCAGCCTTGGTCAGATCCAGTTTCATTGTTTACAATAAAGTCCAACAAGTGATGGTTCATTACATCTCCTGTTATTTCAGGAGCAGTTTGAGTTGTGCCTGAAATGTCTGTCATTGAACCATCTAGATTGATATTCAACCCTTGAGAAAATGATGTTGAAATGACAGCTGTTATAGCAACTATTGAGAGTAGTATTTTTTTCATAATTGTGCGAGTTTAGTTATAACGATTATCAAATATATGAAATAAAGGGCGTTAATGTACTGTAAACAAGAATTAGTCCAAACAATTGAATGGATAAGAATAAAAGCCATGCGCGCGCTATGTTTCGTTGGTATGCCTAGGTTTTTACGTGTTTTACAGTTAACCTTTTAACATTAGGAATACAAGAATCAAATGCATAATTCTTAATACCAACTCATAAAATTGCGTTACATTTGACTGCGGCAGGGTTTTTGAAACACTGTCGACTAGAAAACATAAACAAAACTCAATTATGAAAAACATTACAGTATTATTTATTTGCTTCACATTTGTATTCAGTTCAATTGGTCAAGATGGACACGGAACAATTCTAGATAAAAAGGTAGCTTCTGTTCAGTTAAAAGATATGGAAGGTAACGCTTTTAATACGGCTAAATTAGGATTTGATGGTCCGGTAATCATTAGCTTTTGGGCAACGTGGTGTTCTCCGTGTAAGCGAGAATTAAACACAATTCAAGATGTTTATCCAGATTGGCAAGACGAAACAGGAGTGGAATTAGTTGCGGTTTCAATTGACGATGAGAAAACAAAAAATATGGTTCCATTATACGCAAATGGAAAAGGATGGGATTATTTAGTTTTAATGGACCCAAATGGAGACTTTAAAAGAGCGATGGGTGTTAACAATGTTCCCCATACATTTTTGCTAGATACTGAAGGAAATATTGTTTATTCTCATAACAATTATGCTCCAGGAGACGAAGACGAATTATATGAAGAGTTACTGAAGTTATTAGCTAAATAATTAGCAAACTCATATTACAATTATTGGATGAAAAAATTAATAATAGGCTCATTTATGGCTGTAATTTCCTTGACTGGGTTTAGCCAAAATCAAGGAGCAAGTTTAACTGGAAATGTTGAGAGTACGTTTCAGTATTTAAATCAAGACAGTTTAATTGATGCGCAACAACCAGATTCTAAAGGTTTGATTAACACATATATGAATGTGTTTTATACAAATAAAGGCTTTAAGGCGGGGATGCGTATAGAGTCATATTTACCTAGAATTCAAGGCTATCCAAATCGATTTGATGGTACGGGTATAGGGATGCGTTATATTGGTTATTCGAATGATTTTGTAGATGTAACTCTGGGTTCTTTTTACGAGCAATTTGGCTCTGGAATGAGCTTGAGAACGTATGAGGATAGAGCATTAGGCTATGATAACATGCTGGATGGTGCACGGGTTATTTTGAGGCCGTACAAGGGCGTTACCTTGAAAGGTGTTTATGGGCTTCAGCGTTACTCCTTTGAATCGGGAAAAATTGTTCACAGTGCGGGTATTGTTCGTGGTTTAGATGGTGAAGTGAACTTAAATTCCGTGTTTAAAAAACTTGAGGGGAAGAAACTAGACGTTACGCTAGGTGGATCTTTTGTGAGTAAGTATCAAGCCGATGATAACATCCAGTATATACTTCCTGAAAACACAGGGGTTTATGGCGGTCGTGCTAAATTGCGTTATGCTAAATTTACATTAGGTGGAGAATACGTAATCAAAGGGCAAGACCCTTCAACAGATAACGGGTATATCTACAATTATGGGCATGCCGCTTTAGTTAATTTTGGATACTCTCAAAAAGGGCTAGGGATTGTTTTATCGGCAAAATCGGTAGACAACATGAGCTATCGATCAGATCGTGAAAAAGAATTGACAGACTTATTCATCAATTACTTGCCGGCCATGAACAAGACACATACCTACAACCTTGTGTCGTCAATTTACCCTTATGCAACACAACCTACGGGCGAAATTGCATACCAAGCAGAAATTCTATATACCCTAAAAAGAAAATCAAAATTAGGCGGAAAATATGGAACATCAATCAATGCAAATTTTTCTACAGCTTATAGGCCATTACAACGAACAGGGAATATTGATCCAGCAGACTCAACAGGAGTAGCATACGAAGGGCGTATTTTTGATCAAAGTGACAGCTTACTTTGGAGGGATTTTAACATTAACATTTACAGAAAATTCACAAAACAATTTAATGCACGCTTAAGCTATTACAACATTAGCTTGAACAATGATGTCGCTAAAGTGACTCAAGATGCACATGGAATTATTCAATCACATATTGGTGTTGTTGAGTTGGGATATAAAATCAATAAAAAACATTCATTAAGGTTAGAGCTTCAAGGTCTATTCATAAAAGATGATGAACACGGTAACATTAATGATAAAGGGAATTGGGCAACCATCTTGTTAGAATACAATGTTTCACCGCATTGGTTCTTTAGCATTATGGATCAATACAATTACGGTAATCCAAGTGATGAATTGCAATTACACTATGCGTACGGTTCTTTTGGGTACATTAAAGATGCCACTCGAATAAGTATCGGTTATGGTAGACAAAGAGAAGGGTTATTTTGCGTAGGAGGAGTTTGTCGCTATGTGCCTGCATCTAACGGATTAACATTATCATTTACACACAGTTTCTAAGGAAATAATTATGAAAAAGATTTTATTTATTGGATTGGTAGGGGTATTGTGTTTTACATCTTGCGATAAAGTTGAGAACCCATTTCCCCCAACAATTAGTACAGAGTTAGACTATACACTTTATCCAGGTGGAGATTCAATAGCATATTCTGCTACAGAATGGCCGGTATTTACACCCAACACCAGTTTACTTCGCAATGTAATGGTCGAAGACTTTACAGGGCACCAGTGCACGTATTGCCCTATTGCAGCAGATACAGCACATGCAATTCATGGAGATTATCCAACCAGAGCATTTATATCTACAATTCATGCTGGACCAGATGGAGCAGGGTCGTTTCAATCAGTAACAGCCTCATTTCCTATTGACTGGACAAATCCTGCAGGGATTGCTATTGGTGAGTATTTCGGGACAATTCCAGGCTCAGACTTTCAAGGGAATCCTAGGGGAAGTGTGAATCGAATTTTACATGGAGGGCAACATACCTCAGGGGTTTATGAATGGAGAGCACAGACCGAAACAGCGATGACTACAAGCCTTGAACTTAACGAACAGGCGGCTGTAAACTACTACCCATCTACACGCGGTGTTTTCATTCATTCTGAAATTGAAATTTTAAATCCTGCGTTAACAAACGATCTATACACTGTTATAACATTGATGGAAGATTCAGTTGTTGCAAAGCAAAAAATGCCAGACAATACAATTGATGAAAACTATATTCATAGAGATATTATGCGTGGAACAGTTGGAAGCACTTGGCAGGGCCGAAAGCTTACCGAAAATGAATTGGATAATGGGAAGTATTATTTCAACTATAGCTTTTCTTTACCAGCGCAGTATGATGCAGATAATATTCATTTATTAATCTATGTCAGGGATGCTGAAACGGAAGAAGTATATCAGGTAATAAAGAAGAAGCTACAGTAGTAGCATTTTCAGTGGAGTTAAAAACCCGGTACACACTAGTGTCTCGGGTTTTTCTTTTTAAAGGAAATTTTATAGGCGTAACGAGCCCCTAAAATGAACTCATTTTTCAGGGTAATCAATTGTTTTTGATAGATTCCGAAAAGAGAAATTTTCTGACGTTTTTTCAAAGACAAGGGGAGCAACAAACCAAGTAGGAGTGGTGCCATAATTAGCAGATGAATTATTTATTCCAAAAGATAAAAACGCTCGAGAGCTTAAATCGCTAGACGATACTGATTGATTGTGTGTTTGAATTGAAAGTACATT
>JAQWFQ010000031.1 GCA_029238665.1 Crocinitomicaceae bacterium
TTTTACGTTTCAAGTCACTGATTAACGCACTAGCACTTTTCTTTTTTGTCATTACTGGTATTATTTAAAGGTTAATATAAATATTAAACCTCTATCTTAAACTTAAGACCTAAGTAGTTCACCTTTGGCTGACGTTACACAGTGTATGCTTAATCTAGATTGCTGTGATTTAGAAAGCGGGACGGCTATAGACCACTTAATCCACATATCTTCAAATATTTTAAATAAAGAATTGAGAGATTTAAAGGCTAAAAAAGGAAAGAAAGTAAAGTCACAAAGCTTTGGTTCAAATCATATTGATAACTTGATAATAGCGTGTAACAACTGTAACAATCGTAAAAAACATAAAATGCTAGATCATCGTCTAATGATGAGTATACTAAAAGAAAAGAACTCTACTTAAAACAACATCGCGTTAGACATCAGGGTTTGGTAAACCTCTTTGGAAACAGCAGTTTTCACCGAAGCTTTTACGGACCCATGCCCTCCTGCCCCATCAATTGATTCAACAGATTTAAAGGTGTATTTACCACTGTCCCAAACAAATAAACAGTTCATAAAAGCACCTTCGTTTGGAATGTAAAATCGGATAATTAAGTCTTTAATTCCGGATTCACTTACCCTAGTCGCAATTAAATTCCCTCTGAAGCCATTTACCTTAACGAGAGAACCGTTTTCACGTTCAAAAACAATTAGATGACGCATTGGTAAAGGAGCCTCCTGCCCTTTCATTACCGTCAATGCTTTTACCTGCAACATAAATGCATTGCTTAAAGCCTTGTGTTCATTGAAAGGGTGTAATTTAAAATACTTAGGTGTACACAGTGCACATTTCGAGCCTTCAACATTTACCGTGTCGCATACCTCAAGCTCTTTCAATAGTCCGTATTCCACCGAAGAGTTAAAGTTAGAATCGTCAAAAAGTGTTTCAATGTGTGTAATCTCACCTACTTTCTCTGCGTTCAAATTCTGATATTCTTTCTCAGTGCCAGAAATACTTCCTTCTGTGTCGGTGCATGCTGTCATTAAAAAAGGGATCATTAACAAAAAAGAATACTTCATAATAAACGAAATTAGTGTGTTTTTATTCTAAGCGTAAAAAAAAACTAAGGAAATACAGTAACAGCCTTGGACATTGCCTTGTCAAAACGCTGCATATCAACTCCTGTGTATACGTCATTTTTAGTAAACCAATCGAGCATTAACTCGGTAGGCATGTTTCCTGTCAGTTTATCTACAGCCATTGGGCACCCGCCAAAACCTTTAATCGCACCATCAAACCTTCTACACCCTGCGTTGTATGCTGCTTCAATCAATCCTGGTGCGTTTTGTGGTAAGGTGTGTAAATGGGCTCCAAATTCAACCTTATTTAAGCTAGAACTCAATGTTTCAAATAATGATGTTACCAATGCAGCATCAGCGCATCCTATTGTGTCAGAAAGCGCCTGTATTTTTACGTCTAGTTTCGTATATAGTTTTTCGGCCCATCCGGCAACAATGTCTGGGTGCCATTTTTCATTGTACGGGTTTCCAAAGCCCATTGAAAGGTAAATTACAAGCTCTTTGTTGTTTTTCTGTGCAATTTCTTGAATTGAATCAACACGTAAAAAAGACTCTTCAAGTGTTGCATTTGTGTTTCTGAGTTGGAATTGCTCCGAAACAGAAAAAGGATAGCCTAGGTAATCTATACGCTCAAACGCAGCAGCATCTTTAGCTCCCCTTTCATTTGCTACAATTGCCAACAACTTACTATCCGACTCATTCAAACGCTCAATAATTTCAGCAGAGTCTTTCATCTGCGGGATTGCTTTTGGGGAAACAAAACTACCAAAGTCTACAGTGTCAAAGCCACAAGAAAGTATCGAGTTAATGTAATCAACCTTAATATCCGTAGGGATAAAGTCATGTAATCCCTGCATGGCATCACGAGGGCATTCTATTAACTTCAACGTATCATCTATACTCATAGTTTTACTTTTGCGATAGAATTGCTTTATTTATACGCTTAATCAGGCGTGGCCCCTCGTAAATAAACCCAGTATAAATTTGAACTAAATCAGCTCCAGCTTCTATCTTGTCTAAAGCATCCTGTTTTGTATGAATACCACCTACACCTATAATTGGAAATGCTTTTTTCGACTTGTCTGCTAGATACTTAATAACGTGTGTAGATTTTTCTTTTACGGGTTGACCGCTCAAACCTCCATTACCAATCTCAGCCAGTCGATTGTCTGTAGTCTTTAACCCTTCTCGATTAACCGATGTATTGGAAGCGATAACACCGTCAATCTTGGTCTCTGCTACTAAAGCTATAATTTCATCCAATTGTTGGTTGTTTAAATCTGGTGCAATCTTTAAAAATATTGGTTTTTGACTGGTTTTCGAATTGTTTAATTGTTGTACCTCCGTTATTAACTCTTTCAAGTAATCTACATCTTCAAGTTTTGCATGACTTCCAACATTGGGGCAACTTACATTTAAGACAAAATAATCTACATAAGGATGGAGTGCATTGAAGCATGTTAAATAGTCAGAAGTATAGCCATCAGGAAGGGTCTGGGTGTTCTTACCAATGTTCCCGCCAATAATTACTTTTCCTTTATTCTTTTTTAAAGCTTCTACAGCGTTTTCTAACCCCGCATTATTAAACCCCATTCGGTTAATTAAACCTGAATCATCTTTAATTCTAAACAACCTTGGTTTCGGATTCCCTTCCTGCCCTTTAGGTGTAACTGTTCCTATTTCAATAAAACCAAACCCACAATACGCTAAATCGTTGAACATGGTTGCATTTTTATCAAAACCAGCAGCTAATCCAACAGGATTTTTAAACGTTAAACCAAAAAGTTCTTTTTCTAAACGTTTATCTTCAACGCTATACAGCTTTAGCCAGATCCACTTCATGCCAGGTAATGAAAGTGTAATGCGGATCATTTTTGCTGTAAAGTAATGAATCTTTTCAGGGTCAAACTGAAATAGCGCAAAGCGAATAATTTTATACATCAAGTCGTTTTAGACAAAGGTACAAATGATAAAGGGGTGACAAAAGCCACTTCTTATTTATTTTTACAGAAAACAATTAACAATTGCTGTAAACCTACTTTTTAAGAGGCTACTTTTCGTATAACGCTTTGAATGAGTGGTTTGTGATTACTCAAAACAAGTCTCCTTAGTCGTTCCAAAGCTCTGAAAGCCTTCACCTTTGCATTGTTCTCTGTTATCTCGAGAATCCCTCCAATTTCGCGGTAAGATCTTTGTTCAAAATACCTCAATTCGATCACTTGTAAGTCTGTTGTTTTAAGCAACCTTAAAGAACGTGTTAAACGTGCCTTATCCTCTAAAGAGTCTTCTTCCTTAAAGTCTTCAATAAATTCAAAAAGATGCATGTTTTCAACGCTTATTGTTTTCCTCGATTTTATATCCCGAAACGCTTGGTACAACTCACTTTTAGCAATACGATACAGCCACGATGAAAACGGCACTCCCCTATATTCATATTTATGAAGATTGCTTAGAGCTTTCATGAACACCTGAGATGTAACGTCAAAAGCGAGCTCTTGGTCGTCCATACGCTGGTAAACGTATCGAAAAATCTGTTCATGGTATTTTTTATATAATGGACCAAAGCACTTTGAATCCATCTTTGCATTTGTGATCCAATCCAACTCTTGCTGGAGCTTGTCACTCGTTTGGTGGTAAACAGGATTTACTATCATTTATTTTCGGTTTTCTAGTTTAGTAGGTCGTGTACAGTTGGAGGCAATACACCGAGTATAACAGTTTGTATTCTATAACTTACAACGTAACTATAGCTGCGTTTAGTATTTGAACCTTGTTTTTTTCTTCTACAACAACCATGTAAACCACGTGCTGTTTCAATAAACCGTAGCACAACCTTCGTCTAAATCAGACTATTTACGTACATTTAAGCGAACAAAATGAATAACCTACTTATTATGACAAAAATATACGCGCTTATAACTGCTACACTGCTCTTAACATCATTAAGTGCACAAGACTACAACATCACTCCTAATGACACTGTAGAGCAAACAATTGTTGTAGGATCCTACACAGACGCAACAATAAACATGGACCATGACAACAGCACTACAGATTCATTAAGGCTTCAATGGGAAATTATTGAAAATACGATTCCTACTGGATGGGATTATTCAATCTGCGACTATACAAATTGCTATGCTGGAAATATCACTTCGGGAACAATGTCTAAATTCGGGGTGAATCAATCTGGATTCATTAAGATTAACCTACTTGCTTCCACTGCCGAGAATGCACAAATTCGCTTTAAAGTGTATAATGCGGGGAACGCTGTGAATGCAGATACTATTACATTTATATACAATGCGGTTCTAGGCTTAGATGATATTGAATTAGGGCAATATGTTAATGTTTTTCCAAACCCATCTACAGGAAGTCAAATTTCAATCAGTAAATTACTACCAGGCACAAAACTTGCAATTATAAACACACTTGGACAAACTGTATTGTCACGAACAACTAATTCAGAGAGCCTAACAATTTCAAACCTTGACTTGCGAATGGGCGTGTACTTTATACGTTTTGAGAAAGCGAATAAACTTTACGCAACACGCAAATTAGTTGTAAGATAATCTTATATGCCAAAGTTATATTTAACTTTTTTAATTGTTACGGCTTGTAGTTTTCTTCATGCCACAACAATTGATGTTCGCCTTGTTATTAAACCAGGGTTACTCACCTTATCTAACGGAGGTACGGTAGAAGTTATTACGTATAACAACACCGATTCTTTTTCAGAAAATAGTGCGCTACTCGTTTGGGAGCTTGGGGATGTTGTCAATCTAAAAATTGTAAACAATGACACTCAAAATCATGGGTTCAATGCAGATGGATTAACTTCATTTGGTATAATACCTGCTGGTGATTCAGTTATACAGACAATAAACCTAAGTAATGCAGGTGTGTTTAGATATAACGACAATGTAAACCCACCTTTTAATTCCTACCTAGGCCTCTCAGGAATAATTCACATTAAAGACCCTAGCGACACAACGCCTTACTTTTATTGGGACATACGCGAAATCCAATCCAATTGGAACCCAATACTCTATGGCTCAGGGATTGTTAATCTAACGGATTATGACCCTGACTTTTTCACCATTAACGGAAACCACAACCCCAACATCAATCTAGACCCAATAGCAAAGGTTATAGGAAACGTTGGTGTTGAGTTTAAAATCGTATTGGTAAACAATGGGCTTAGTATTCATTCTATGCATTTTCACGGCTATCACCTACTCAGTGCAGCAGACTCAAAACACCCTGCATTTGTAGGGCGAGAAAAAGACACCTTTCCATTGTACCCACACGAACACCTCATTCTTTCGTGTACACCCGACAAGCCTGGTGAATACCCTGTTCACGATCACAACTTAGTTGCGGTAACTGGTGGACAAGAATACGCCACAGGGATGTTTCTTACACTATTGATTGCACCATGATTAAATTAACCCTATCTGTTTTGTTGGTATTAATTAGCTTAGACTGTCTAACGCAAATTGACTACTCAAAGCTTATCATTGGAAGAAATACAGGTACAAAAACATTACATGACGGCAATGTGACTAAAATTTTCGGATTTACAGAAACATTAAACGAAGTCACTGACACACCTGGGCCAACCATTAGAGTTACAGAAGGAGACACAATTCAAATTGAATTTTGGAATGTATCACAAGGTGCGCCACATACAATTCACCTTCATGGATTAGATGTTAATCAAGAAAATGATGGTGTCCCTCACCTTTCTTTCGTCGTTAATCATATGGATCATGGCTACTACAAGTTCAAGGCTCCACACCCTGGAACCTATATCTATCACTGCCATGTTGTATCAACAATTCATGTTCAAGCAGGAATGTATGGGGTTATTATTGTAGAGCCTTCTAACGGGCAAAATAATACAACTTGGGTTGGTGGAGAATCGTTTGATCGAGACATACTACTTACCGCGTCTGAAATAGATACAAATTGGCATACAGATGCTGTGCTTGATCATGAGCACGACCCTGTGAATCCTATTCCAGTTTTTGTGCCTGAAAACTATACTCCACAGTACTTTTTGGTAAATGGCTTATCCGAAACGCAATTGGCAGATCCGTTAAACCACTCTACAGTTGGAGTTAACGAAGATGTATTTATGCGCCTGGTGAATATTGGATATTATGGGGTTCGTTACATTTTCCCTAATTCTGTTAATGCACGAACGATTTCTAGTGACGGAAGGCCCTTACCACAAGCTTACATAAATGACACAATAGAAGTCCTCCCGGGAGAGCGTTATGGTACATTAATACAAACTGGAACAGCTGATTTTTATGACGTAGAAATTGAATACTTCAACATGAATACACAGCTTATTGAATCTAGCCAAGCTGTAACACTGAGAACTTCTTTAGCAAGTATTAACAACCTTGAATTAAACCTGACGGTCTACCCTAACCCTTCAGAAGATGGCGTGTTTTACACTGAAAAGGCATTCACAGAGAATTACACAATATATGCCATTGATGGAGGTCTGGTTTTAAAATCTTCAGAACAACGCATTGACCTATCGAAACACAAACCTGGCATCTATACGATGCACTATCAAGGAAGTGTTATTAAGCTCTGCGCTCAATAACTACCGATACTCCACCATATAACTTGTATCAGTTAAGCTGGATAAAAAATTAATTAAATCAGTACGCTCATTTTTTGAAAGATTGAATGGAACTATCCTTTTGTCTTTGTTAATGTGTAGCTTCCCTCCTGTAGCATAATGGTCAATTACTTCAGTAATCGAACTAAGCGAACCGTCATGCATATAGGGAGCTGTTAAGGCTATGTTTCTTAATGAAGGAACTTTAAATTTACCGATGTCTGTAGAATCATTAAATATCCTAAATCGGCCTTTATCTTCACCGAAATCGTTATACAACCCATTGTCTATGGCCTCAAAATTAGTGAAGTTTGGAGGCATGTGGCATTTAACACAATACAATTTTGTTGAAAAAACATCCCATCCTTTTTTCTGTGACTCTGTTAATGCACCCTCATCGTATTGATAGTAATACTTATCAAAGGAGGAGTTGCTTGAAATAAGCGACCGTTCGTATGCAGCAATTGACCTCGTCAATACCCATGCATCAAATTCGCGGTTAAACAGTTTTTTTGCAGACTTATTGTACACATCGATTCCTTTTAATTTCTCAATTAAGTCAAGCATGTTCATGTCCATTTCTACATGCTCCTGTATTGGGACAATGACTTGTTGTTCTAATGTAGGTAGGTGCGCATCAAACATAACCGTTGGTAAAGCTTTTGCGTTTAGTAGTGTTGGAGAATTGCGTTGTGTTGTTCTACCCAATACACCAACTGATACTTTTCGACCATCTGTAAAAGCGAGTTCAGGCAGGTGGCAACTGGCACACGAAATTTCGTTATTTACAGAAAGTCTTTTATCAAAAAATAGTAACCTTCCAAGTGATATTTTTCCAGAAACAATTGAGTCAGCCGTAGAAATTATAGGAACCTGCTTAATATTACACTTCTTTAGCTGTTTAAATTGGTATAAAAAAAAGGGAATCAAAACGATTCCCCCTAAATATATAATATATTTCATCTATTTTAATGAACTAGGTTGATCGTATTTAATCGTTTACCTGATTTATCAAATGTTGTAAAAATATAAGAACCCTTTGATATATTTTCTATTCTAACCGTATGATTTACACTTGAAACTTTAGCCTTTTCAATGTCCTTCCCTGAGGTATCTATCATTTCATACGCATCGATAGATGTCATCTCTTTCCAAGTAATACTTACTCCATTTGCTTGGTTTACAAAATATAGTGTACCAATACTAGACACTTCATCAATTTCGGCATTCAAAGGGGCTGTAAAAACAGCACGCTCTGTTACGTTGTTCATTGTAGAAGCATTCACTCCAGTGCTTCCGTGCTGAATACCAATATTATTAGGACTTGCTCCATAAATCCACTGGTCTAAGTTGCAATCAACAACAATGTCTACCTGACCACCAACGCCATAAGTTGCAACAATTGGTAATTGAACATCTTTAAAGTTGCTGTCACCTAAATTATGTAATTGAAATAATGTTTCAGGAACACCGTCTCCATTAGAATCTCCTTTACCATCTAGTAACAAAAGTTTATAACCTGAGGTCCATCCCCAATGCATAGATGGTGTTTGAAAACTTAAAAAATGCCCCGTTGGATATTGTGTAATATCTAAGTGGTTAATTGCAGCAGGAACACCTACACTAAAGTTGATCTGTTCAATGTTAGAAATACTTACATTACCCAATAGAAATGTATTGGCATCTGCCTTGACCAAAAGAATGGTGTCAGATAGATCCATTATTTGTCCACCATCATACAAAACATGTATGTTAGATATGTAATAATTGAAGTGATTGATTTCCATACTGGCACCGGTTGCATCCTGAACGGTAGCCCCAAGCGTCAAATCATTCCCTATACATTTTGGGTTAAAAGTTAAATAAAGGTTGTTTTGAGCAAATGTAATGCTACTAAAACCAACAATAATTAATGTGATTATAAATTTCATGCTTACGTTTTTCTTACAATATACAGTATTTCACGCTTAGACAACCTATATCGGTTAATCAACTCTGCGCTATAATTGGATTCCTTATCAAATATATCAACCTCAAACCCTGCTTTTTTAAGCCATTCTGGGTAGTCCATCCCAAATAAACGTACATGATCTTTTTGCCAGAAATGTTTCTCACGATCTTCAGGTGAAACAATTGAATAGTCTTCATAAGTCACATCCCTATTTGTATCTTGAGGGACTTGCATAATACCCCATCCACCTGGTTTCATTACACGATAAAGTTCACGCATACATTTATTTGCATCGTCAACATGCTCCATTACATGATTACAGAAAACAACATCAAAGCGATTGTCATCCAGTGGTATTGAATGTAAATCGAAATGTAAATCTGCTATTGGAGAAATTATATCGCCCGTCAAGTAATTTAAATTGGCTTGCTTTTTGAAACGTGCATGAAAACATTGTTCTGGCGCAATATGTAAAACATCTAATTTATCTGCAGAAAAAAAGTTTGAATGCCCCTTAAGATACAACCACATCAAACGGTGTCTTTCTAAGGTTAAATCGTATGGACATAATACATTGTCACGATGAACAACATCCGCTCCGTAAGACAAGAATTTCGAAAAACTTCGCTCGCAGCAAGGGCACTCAACCTTGTTCCCCTTATACAAAAGCGGTGCTATTAACTTAAACGGATAGCTTAAACGAATCAACAATGGACGAGGCAACTTATTTAGTAAAAATTTATACAGTTTTTTCATAGTAGGGATTTCAGTGGTAAAGTTAATCAAAACTCTTTTTTAGCCCTTTATATTTGTTGAAATAATGGCAATTACTCTTTATTGACTCAAGAAAAAAAGTAATTTAGTGTGCCGTGAAAAAAACCTTCTACATCTTCGTATGGATTACATGCCAAGTTTCTACTTCTGCTGCTCAAACAGGCGACACAGTAAACTACCAATTGTTTAAGGAACATATTGTTATCTTCTCAGACCTTGGCTTTAACTCCGCCCCATTTAACATTCGCGATCACTATGCCCTAGGTGTAAAAAAAGTGAACTACCGAAACAACATAAAGCCCGTTGTAGGAGTTGGTGTTGCGTATAAATGGTTTGTTCTCCGTGTTGGATTTACCATTCCCTTAAACATACTAAACGAAACTAAATTTGGAGACCCAACATATTTTGACTTTGGGTTTAAGGCAAATATTAAACAAACATTTTGCAACCTTTCCTTTAGAAATTATAGTGGGTACGCTGTTGAGAACGCATATAAATTCAACGACTCTATAACTCCTAATACCCAAAACGCTTTAATGCCATCCACACGTTCTACAAGTATTTCTGCAAACGTTTGGTACCTTGGAGATAAATCATTCAAAATGGCAGCATTCCAAGGTCGGTCTGCACATTTTACGGGAGAAGCTAAAACGTGGTACCTTAAAGGAACATTGAATTACTTTGGTGTTTCAAACGATAGCCGTACAATAATACCTACTGAGCTCACAGACTCAACGGACATCCAAAATGCACAAGGCATAGGTGCAATTGACTTAGGTGTTATCCCTGGGTATGCCTATGCCAACAGAGTAAAAAATTGGCAGTTTGGTATGTTTTTAGGACTTGGCGGGGTGATTCAATCAAAATACTATCTAAAGGATGATGTTATGCGTTCTTTTTTAGGCTTAGCACCTCGTTTAGACCTGAAGTTTTCAGGAGGCTACTCACGACCTGACTTTTTCATCCTTCTTGTTTCTGATTTTGATGTCAAGTCTTTAAAAATTCAAGCCTTGAAATACAACCAGACCTACTATAACATTCGAATAGTGAGTGGGTTTCGTTTTTAGAAAAATGAGAACTATAAGAAAGGACTCTTAGTTACCTCTTGTTTCCAATTTGTTCTCAACCCTATTAAATCTGTAACCATAGGATTAAAAACATTCCAGTCACTGTACTTATTTAAGTCAGAAATGTGCGAACGTTTAAATATTCCATCCTTTTCAATTACTAGATTTAAGCGGTCGAAAAAGTCAACATTTAAAGCAGTACCTATTGTTTTAATAAACTTAACGGAACTATCAATAGAACATCCTGAAGCATCTGCGATAGACTCATCTACTACTAAAACAATAAATTGATCATGTGTCAAGATACCATCTGCTTTCAGATCATTTCCGTGTGCTGCCCATGATTTCAAAAATAAGTGCATCTCATCAGCAATAAACTTTTGTTCATCATTTGTAAGTAATCGGCTGGCCGTATAAACCCAAACCTTACTTGTTGGACTAAATTCTGGAAAATACATCTTATAAATCTGCTGCGTTAGCAATTAATTCTGCTACATCAAGAACTTCAACCTCACCTTCTTTTTCAAAGTTTTTAACACCATCTGTCATCATGGTATTGCAAAAAGGACATCCTGTAGCTATAATGTCAGGCTTTTGTTCTAATGCTTCTTCGGTACGTTCTATGTTAATTTCTTTAGATCCTTTTTCAGCTTCTTTGAACATTTGGGCACCTCCCGCTCCACAACACAACCCTTTTGTCTTGCAGCGTTTCATTTCAACAAGCTCACTGTCTAATCGTTCAATCAACTCACGAGGAGCTTCATAAACATCGTTAGCTCTACCTAGGTAGCAAGGGTCATGGAACGTTATTTTTTTTCCTTGATACATTCCTCCATCAGACAGAACAAGCTTCCCTTGGTTAATAAGCTCCTGAATTAACTGCGTATGGTGAATCACTTCGTAATTACCGCCCAATTCTGGGTATTCGTTTTTAAGCGTGTTAAAACAATGCGGGCAGGCTGTAACAATCTTCTTTACATCATACCCTTCGAGCACCTGGATATTCATCATTGCCTGCATCTGAAATGTAAACTCATTCCCTGCTCTTTTAGCAGGATCACCAGTACAGCTTTCTTCTGCACCAAGTACCGCAAAATTCACCTTACAATTATTCAATATTTTAACGAGTGCCTTTGTTATTTTCTTTGCTCGATCATCAAAACTACCAGAACAACCAACCCAAAATAAAATTTCAGGAGATTCATTTTTAGCCATCATTTCGGCCATTGTAGGAACAGTTAAACTCATAATTTATTTCTTAAAAACCTGTATACTCGTATTTTCTTCAATTAAATCCGAAAATGTACCCTCATAACGTGTAGCTCGTACAATGTGATTGTCTATCCAATGGTAATTACCCCCCCTTGGTTTCCCCATTAACATCCCATGATATTTAAAGCCATGTTTCTTCAACCAAGTTTCCGTAACCGCTCTATGTTCTTCAATTCTTGAAGTGAAAAATGTAATAACATGCCCTTCGTCAAACCACTTATTTAATGTTTTTAACGCATCTGGATACAATTCAGCTGTAGTCATTCTTTCTGGTTCCTCGTTGGGAATATCATCACAAATGGTTCCATCAATATCAATCATGTAATTTTTGATATCCTCTGGAAGAATTGGGGATATTTTTTGTCCGTTCTCTTCTGTTTCTACTAATTTAAACTCAGTATTCATCTGCCCATTTTAAACGATCTGCTGGGCTAAATTGCCACGGCGCGCCATTGTTTTCAATATTTGTTAACATTCCTGTTAGCTCTGTTGGAACTTTAGACTCCTCCATCACTAAAAATCTTCTTAAATCAATGATTATTGATAAGGGATCAATATTCACAGGACACTCTTGAACACAGGCGTTACATGACGTACACGCCCATAATTCTTCTTCCGTTATATAATCACCTAATAAACTCTTCCCGTCATCATGCCCTTTACCATGTTTACGGATGTTATCCCCAACCTCTGTTAAACGATCTCGTGTATCCATCATGATTTTACGAGGGGACAATAGTTTACCCGTTACATTTGCCGGACAAGATGACGTACATCGTCCACACTCAGTACATGTATAACTATCCATTAAATTTTTCCACGTTAAATCCGTAACATCCTTAGCACCAAACCGCTGTGGCTCAACAACATCTCCTACTGGTGCAGCAAAAGGATCGGCAGAAGGATCCATCATCAACTTAACCTCTGTAGTAACAGAATCCATGTTTGTGAACTTCCCTTTTTTCTCAAGGTTAGAGTAATACGTATTTGGAAATGCTAATAGAATGTGAAAATGTTTCGAATAAGGCAAGTAGTTCAAAAATGAGAAAACCATTACAATATGCCCCCACCAACCTATGCGCTCTAGGGTATGGAGTGTACCTTCACTTAATCCTTCAAAAAACAATGGTCCCATAAAGCTGCTGATTGAAAAGCCATACGATTCACCATTCATTTTATGCAATACTTCATCTGCCCCATTCATCGTGAAAATACAAGACACTAATATGATTTCCATATATAAAATCATATTGGCATCCATTTTAGGCCATCCATTCATTTCCTTCATGTTTAAACGAGGAACTTTTAACAGGTTACGTCTGGCTAAAAAAGCAACTGTTGCAATTAAAGCCAATACCGAAAGTATTTCAATGAAACTGATTATAAAAGTGTACAACCCGCCCAATGAATCGGCAAAGAAACGGTGGGTGCCAAAGACACCATCAATTATAATCTCAATTAACTCAATCTGCGTAATAACAAATGCTGTATAAAGCATAAGGTGAAGCAAGGCAGGTATTGGCCTTGTAAACATTTTTTTTTGACCCAAGGCTACAAGTGCCATTGTTTTCCAACGTTCTGCCTTATTGTCTGTTCGTTCAATATCACGACCTAAACGGATGTTAGATCTTACCTTAAACACATTCCAGCCAAAGAATCCAAAACCTATAAGAAGTAATAATGAAAACAGTATTGTAGAAATCATATAGTTAATGTTAAATAGTTGAATTAAGGAATAGAGTCTAATAGTTGCTTCAGCTTTATCTCTTCACTATTAGTCAACGGAACACCTTTGGTTTTTGCTCCCATCACAGAGAAGTGAATGTATCTTTCTGGATGAACCTGAATATCATTCAATAAGTCTTGCAATTCAATGTTTGATTTAACGAGTTCATTGTACAGACTTTCATCCCCTAAAAGCTTGCCGAGAGTTCCTTCTCCAGATTTTGCAGAATCAAGAACTGCATTAATACCAGCAAGGGTTTCTTTTGCGTTTCCAATAACACCCTTAAAATCTGCCGTAACCAAGTCATCTGTAATCGTCTCCACATTGCCTACAATGTTTTTCACAGCATCATTACTTTTCTTAAGGTTTAATGTAATTGTTTCAACATTGGCTAGAATACGACTTAACTTCACTTTTTCTGAAACTACCAATTCTTCGATTTCTTCAGCTGCATTACCAAATCGTCTAATGGCAACCTTAACTTCCTTGAGGCTTCCCTCGATTTCAGAAGTGGCTGTTGAATCCCAGAAGGCGCTAATCCCTGCAACCATCTTATCAATAGAACTCATCATCACTTGAAGTTTCTGGCTAATCGGGTCTGCATATGATTTTACTTGAGTAATCATATCGCTCGCAACAACCCCTTCGATGTAGTCTCCTGATTCACAATACCCCTTAGAAAGGTCAGAGCTTAAATGGATCAACATCCCTTTACTGAAGAGGTCCAATGAACCTATTTCAATTTGAGACCCTTTTGGTATACGTACATTATCAGCACTAATATTAAACGAAACCTTTACTTGTTTTTCAGGATTATTTTCTGGAACATAATCAACAGACATTACCTTTCCAACACTAACACCATTAAGTGTAACAGGGCTAGCCGGAGCTAATTGTCCCGAATTAGGAAAGTATGCATAATACAAATCATCCCCTCCAAAAAAGCTATTTCCTTTTAGAAAATTCACTCCCGCAACCAGAAGTCCTATTGCTAAGATTACGATTGCGCCCGTAATTAATTCTTTTGATATCTTCAAAACCTTTATTTTTCTGCTAATTTAATAGCTTTTTGCAAATTAATTCTCTCTTGATTCAAGAACCCTACAACAAATGCATGTTGATATCCTTGGCCCACCATTCTTAGTCTATATGCTCTTGCAGCTTCAATGTCATTGATAAAGCCACCTACCGTGTATTTAAAGATACCATTTTGTTGGTATTCATAAACTGTATAACCTTTAAATTTTTTTGAAGTTAGTGGTATTTTTTTTTCAGATGTCTCAATTTGAACACGAAACACAACGTCTGTATCGGTTAAATCTTCTTGTCTTTTTAGTTCCGGTTGAACAATTGGCTTGTCTTCAATCAACTCTTCAACCCCCTCTAATTCATTTTTATATTTTTGAAATGCAGTAAACATGGAGTTTGCCATCTGCCTTTGGGTTTTAGGTGTGTTTAAAAACTTTTCCTCTTTCGGGTTTGTTAAAAAACCAGTTTCAATTAAAACAGAAGGCATCGTTGTTTTATACAAAACAAGAAAACCAGCCTGCTTTACTCCCCGATCAAACCGCCCAATAAGTGTAAATTCTTTTTGAAGTTTTGACGCAAAACTAATTGACTGATCTAAAAACACACTGAGCTGAATTTGACGTGCAATAATAGCATCAGGAGATAGATCAAAATCATCATACTTAGCCCCTCCATCAGCTTCCAAGTGAATAATAGCGTTTTCTCGTGCTGCAACGCGCTGTTGAGATTCAGTTCTATGCAACCCCAAGACATAGGTCTCGGTACCATGTGCTTTTGCACTTGCAGCATTGGCGTGAATGCAAATAAATAAATCTGCATTATTTCTATTCGCGATTTTTGCGCGTTCATCCAATTCTACAAAAACATCTTTATCCCTTGTATAAACAACATTTATAGCTGGATACTTTTCAGTAATCATATCTCCAAGCATCAATGCCATAGAAAGACAGACATGCTTTTCTTTTGCAGAGGCACCGTGACACCCAGGATCCTTCCCCCCATGCCCAGCATCTATCACAACCGTTTTAATTGCGGTGTAATCCATTTCATCACCCTGCGCTACTAGACTTGTACTCAAAATAAATGTTGCCAAAAATAAAATGGCATGAATTCTGATATTACTGTAAACTTTTTCAACCATTTGAAACGTAATTTTTAATAGTTTTGCTTCGTTAATGTTGGATACAAACAAATATAAAGCACAATTGGTGTTCAAAAAGCATTCCATTCTTCTAGTTATACCCCTTGCATTGTTAATAATATTGCTCCCAAAGCATGCGTTAACTCAAGTCAAGGATACTGTATCCCTGAATGAATCAGCTGTAAGTAAACCAATTACATATAGCGCATCTGACTCTATATACTCTGACTTAAGAGCAAAACAAATTCACCTCTACAACAACGCAAAAGTTGATAATGGTGAAATAAAAATTAACGCAGGATATATCTTAATAGACCTAAACAAGAATGAGGTCTATGCAACACACCTTTATGACAATGACTCTAATCGGGTGCAATTTCCTAAATTTTCTGACGGAAAAGAAGAGCTCAAAGCAGTTAGTATACGCTATAATTTCACAACAAAAAAAGGATATATTGAAGAGGTTGCCATTAAACAAGATGAAAACTACCTCTACATGGAAATTGCAAAGCGACATAAAAATGAAGAGGTTCACTTCAGAAAAGGTCGTTTCACATCTTGCGACCTAGAAGACCCCCACTATCATTTTCAACTTTCAAAAGCGGTAATGGTTCCTGGGAAACGGATTGTTTCTGGCCCTATGAATCTTTGGGTAAAAGGCGTTCCCACACCACTAGGTTTACCATTCAGCGTCATACCGCAGGCAGAAGAGCAATCAAAAGGACTGATGTTTCCAGAAATAGAACTGGTTTCGGCTTATGGGTTTGGAGTACGCGACCTAGGATATTACGTCCCTATTAGCAAGAACCTTCAAACAACGTTTTATGGAACTTTATACAGCAGAGGCAGTTGGGGAGTACGAAACCAAACAGATTACGCTAAGCGATACGGCTATCGAGGGAAATTTGAACTTGGGTTCCAACAACTGAAGTCTGGGTTTCCAGACAACATCAACAACAATAAAACTACCATCTCTTGGATTCATATAAAAGACCCTAAATCAAGCCCATATTGGAATTTCACATCAAACGTAAACTTTATCTCTGACAACAATGCTAAAACAGACCTTGATTTATCTACAGATAATTACTTCAAAAATTCGTTCAACTCCGACATTAACCTGAGCAGGAACTTTCCAGGGAAACCAATAAGAGCAGGTGCTAAAATTTCACTGCGTCAGAATGGAATATCAAAAAATGTTTCACTTACATCTCCGATTATAAATATTAATGTTTCCCGTGTCTTTCCGTTTAAAAAATACATTAACGGCACGGGAGCTATAGCACAAATGGCTTCTCGCTTAGGAGTAACCTATAATTTTGAAGGTCAAAACAGGGTGTTGTTTGCAGATTCCCTGATCGATAACCTGGACTATAACCGTATTGGAGATCAATTTCAAAATGGAATCAGTCAATCTATAGGTATACAGACTACAGCAGGATTGTTTAAAAATACATGGAAATTTACACCCTCTGTTAATTACAGCAACAAAATTAACTTTCAGCAAATTGAAAAAACGTATGACCCGGTACTAAACACAACAGCAATAGACACAGTTACACGTTACGGAATGAGCCACAAACTCTCACTAAACACACAGCTTACCACAACTATCTTCAGCTACTATAAATTTATCGGAAAAAAGAACCCTTTGCTAAGGCATGTTCTTACACCATCATTTACATTCTCATACATCCCAAACTTAACATATAACATTACAGACTCAGTTGGTGTTGACATGGCGCCTGTAACCTACTCTCCTTTTGAACGAAGTTTATACTCTTCTCAAGCCAACACAGGAAAAGATCAAGCTCTCTTAAGGTTTGGTTTCAATAACACGTTTGAATTAAAACGCGAATCAGTAAAAGACACGATTAGCGGGTTTAAAAAAACACGCATTATAGATGCCTTGGCAATTACAGGGAGTTATGATTTCTCTAAAGATTCTATGAACCTGTCAGACATCCAGATAAGCATGCGAGTTAATCCTTTTCCATGGCTCAACATTGTAGCAAACTCAACATTCTCCCCTTATGGATGGGTAGATTCAACAGGGTCAAAACTGAGTAGTTATGCGCTGAATACTAACAACACTTTAGGTAGACCCATATCAAACAACCTATCCACCTCCATTACCTTCACCTCTAAAGAGAGTCGTGAAAAATTAAAAACAAATACTGGAAGTGTTGCTACAAATTGGAATTCAGATTACAACTACTTTTTACTACACCCAGAACGTGTAGTAAGCTTTGATATACCCTGGAAAATTTCGTTGTCTCACGTATATCAAATTAATGCAAACCAGTCCAAAACAACATTAAATCCTGATAACTGGCTTCAAGTTCAAACACTCATGCTAAATGGTGATTTAAGCTTTACAAAACGTTGGAAATTAGTGACTGCTATGAATCTTGATTTAAAAACAACAGAAGTTACCAATGCCCGATTTGCACTAACACGTGATCTTCATTGCTGGGCATTAGCATTTAACTGGACACCTATTGGTGGAAATAAAAGCTTTTTATTCAGTATAAGGTCTACGTCAAAACTGTTTACAGATGCTAAACTAGAACTGCGTAAACCACCTGCATTCTTATAGTTTTGATAGATTTCAATTTCGAAAATAAAGCCCCGTTAAAACCTGGAAGCATCCTGCTCTCCGAACCGTTTTCAGATGATGATTACTTCTCACGATCTATGGTTTTTATATGCAATCAAAATGACGATGGATATTTTGGTTTTGTGCTCAATAAATACATCGAAAACGACATCAATGATTTCATTGAAAATTTCCCAAGTATAAATACTGAAATTAGTATTGGAGGGCCCGTTGACACCTCCAATCTATTCTATATCCACTCGCTAGGTAAAGAAATACCTAACTCAATTGCCATCTCAGCCGGACTTTTTATTGGCGGTGATTTTAATACACTTAAAAACACCCTCTTAATCGACCCGAACAAAGCTAATCAGGTTCGTTTTTTTGTAGGCTACTCTGGCTGGGGGGCTGGACAGCTTGAAAAGGAAATAAAAGACAAAGCTTGGATTGTTTTAAACAATCTGAAAAAAGAAGATATTTTAGACACAAGTCACAGTGATATCTGGGTGGAAATGATGGAGAAACTCGGAGGGAAATATAAAATGATGGCGAAATTCCCACAAAATCCTTCAGACAATTAACAGAATCTTTTCTACGCATATAGTTTATTCTTATTTTTAGGGTTCATTAATCAAAATAAATGAGTGTTTTAGCCCCCTTAGCAGAACGTATGCGACCAACCACACTCGATGAGTACAATGGTCAAGACCACCTATTAAAGGCGGGAGCTTCACTACGCCGCGCACTAGACTCTGGATTGATTCCATCAATGATCTTTTGGGGGCCTCCTGGTGTAGGTAAAACAACATTGGCACATCTAATAGCAAAACACCTTAACAGGCCTTTTCATACGCTGTCTGCAATCTCATCTGGGGTTAAAGATGTCCGTGAAGTAATTCATAAAGTTGAAAATGCTGGTATGTTTCAACAATCAGGAACCCTGCTCTTTATTGACGAAATTCATCGTTTTTCAAAAACACAGCAAGACTCACTATTGGGAGCAGTAGAAAAAGGGACGATAACCTTAATTGGCGCTACAACAGAAAACCCTTCTTTTGAGGTTATCTCAGCGCTACTTTCACGCTGTCAAGTCTACACATTAAAGGAGCACTCCAAAGAATCATTGTCTGAAATTCTAAACAAGGCAATTAAGAATGATACAATTCTTAAAACAAAAAACATTGAATTAAAAGAACTGAATGCACTTCTTGCCATTTCCGGTGGAGATGCGCGAAAACTTCTAAATGTCTTTGAAATAATTGTTGGAACCGTTAAAAGCGGTCCAATTGTAATTACTGATAAACTTGTACACGCTACAGCACAGCAGTCAGTAATGTCTTATGACAAGGACGGTGAACAGCATTACGACATCATATCAGCATTCATTAAATCGATACGAGGAAGTGATCCAAATGCAGCAGTTTATTGGTTAGCAAGAATGGTTGAAGGGGGTGAAGACCCCAAGTTTATTGCACGCAGGTTGCTAATTTCTGCATCTGAAGACATTGGACTAGCAAACCCAAACGCCCTGCTGATGGCAAACAATTGTTTTCAAGCTGTTCAAGCTGTCGGATGGCCTGAAGCACGTCTAATCCTAAGCCAGTGTACTATTTATCTTGCGAGCTCTCCAAAAGGAAACGCTTCTTACATGGCTATTAATCGCGCGCAACAATTAGTGAAAGAAACAGGAAACTTAGGGGTGCCTCTTCCACTCAGAAACTCTCCCACCAAACTCATGAAAGAACTCGGGTATGGTCAAGGATATAAGTACGCACATGATTTTCCCGGAAATTTCACACAACAGGAATTTTTACCTGAAGAAATTAAAGCGACGAATTTTATTAGCCCCGGAAGCAGCTCAAAAGAACAAGGTATAACTGAAACAATAGCCCAGTTGTGGGGAAATAAATACACGAAATAATGGCTAAGTTTGGATACTATTTATTCATCATACCCCTATCCTACCTACCTTTACCTGTTTTATATATTTTAACAGACATCTTCTACCTTTTAATTATAACGGTAATTCCTTATCGAAGAAGGGTTGTTGAGAAAAATATTGAACGAAGTTTTCCGAATAAATCGAAACGAGAACGCAAGAGAATCAAGCTTAAATTTTATCGACACCTAACTGATTTACTAGCTGAAGGAATTAAGTCGATCACCATTTCAGAAAGCGGAATACACAAGCGCATTAAAGTAGTAAACCCTGAAGTTATGGATAGGCTTTACGCGAAAAAACAAAATGTAATCTTAGTTTCAGGCCACTACAACAATTGGGAGTGGGTTGTGAATGGACAAGACCTACTCTTTAAACACAAGGCTATTGGAATAGGCATGCCGTTAAGTTCTAAGTTTTGGGATAAAAAAATTAATGAGCGGCGATCACGATTTGGAATGACTGTAGTCCATGCAAAAAACTACAAAGCCGAACTTGAAAAAAGGAAAGCTGAAGTAAAAGCCATATTAGTATTAAGCGATCAATCTCCAGGGAATTCATTAAAAAGCTACTGGATGGATTTTTTAAACCAAAAAACAGCCGTACTATTTGGTGCAGAACTAATGGCTAACACACTCGATTACCCCGTAGTTTTCTTTGCGTTAAAAAAAGTGAAACGTGGGTCTTACACCATGAAACTAACGCTAATCACAGAAAAACCAACTGAATTAAAATGGGGAGAAATTACCGTGTCTCATACAAAGTTATTGGAAGAAGAGATTGTCTCAAACCCGCAGTACTGGTTATGGTCACACAAACGATGGAAACGAGAAATGCCAGGAAATATTGAGTCATTAAAAAACGAACAACGTGAAAAGTTTAACACAAAGTTTAATCGTTAGCCTAGTTATACTTTTAGTTACATTAAATGCTAACGCACAACTAAACGCTAACCAAGTCATTCAAAGCAATGATCAAACTGATCATTTTCAATACAAAGATTCGAGCATCTACGCTCGGGGGCTAAACATTACAAAAAATCAATTACTTGTAGGTAATTCTGACGGCTCCATATACGCCATAGATTTAAAGCTGAAGAAGAGTCACCTTGTATTCAAGCAAAACAACATAAATGAAATTCGTGATATTGAAACAAGTGGCAACAATACCATATCAATGCACAGCGGGAAGGATGGTAAGCTAGTACTATTCAATACAGACGCTGAAACACGCATCCTAAGTTTAGACATTTGGAAAGGTGTGTTTTTAGACGGAATGGACTTTTTTGGAAATCGAGGTTTTATGATGGGAGACCCTGTGAATGGTGTATTCAAGCTATTTCACACCAATGATTCAGGCAACTCATGGCAAGCATGTAAAGGAACCGTCTCTTGCGTGCCCGGTGAGGCTGGTTTTGCTGCAAGTGGTACAAATGTACAGCTCCTAAACGACAGCACATACCTATTCGTTTCGGGAGGGCTAAAGAGTAGGTTTTTTAAAAGTACCGACAATGGCCAACAGTGGACAAGCACTGAACTCCCCTATGTATCAGGTGAGTCTACCGGCGCTTATTCAGTACACTTCATAAACGAATCTATTGGTGTTGTCGTAGGGGGCGACTACCTTGCTCCAGAATCGAATAACAACACCTCGTTTTACACAGAAGATGGAGGGAAAACCTGGCTTAGTACAATTCGTCCAGTTGGCGGGTACCGCTCATGCGTATTACATCACAAGGGTGTTTACTATGCCTGTGGAAGAAATGGTATTGACTTCTCCATTGATAATGGTAAACATTGGTCACCTCTTGCTAAGGGCTCCTATTTTAGTCTAAATGCTACAAAAAACAAACTAATAGCAACAACAAGACAAGGCAGCATTCAATGCTTTGAACTAATCAAAATACAATGACACTAATTGATCAAGTAAAGGCTGTAATTTTCAAGCAATTTGATGGTGAGTCAACAGGGCACGATTGGCATCACATCAATCGAGTTGTAAACTTAGCCAAACACATACAATCGCAAGAAGGAGGTAACCCATTAATTATTGAGTTGTCAGCTCTTCTACACGATATTTCAGACCACAAGTTTAACGGTGGAAAAGCAGACGAAGGAGGAAAGGTTGCTTACGCACTACTAATCAAATTAGGGTGCAATCAAAAGGATGCTGAAAAAGTAAAATACATTGTTGACAACGTAAGCTACAAAGGCGCAAACACAAAGGTTGAAATGAATTCGTTGGAGGGCCGTATTGTACAGGATGCTGATAGACTAGATGCCATTGGGGCTATTGGGATAGCCCGAACGTTTGCTTATGGAGGAAACAAAAACCATGTGATTTATGACCCTGATTTAAAGTCAGAAATGCACAACTCATTTGAACAATACATGGAATCAGAAACAAGCACTATTAATCATTTTTATGAAAAATTATTACTTTTAAAAGATCGGTTAAACACAAAAACTGCTAAAGAGATAGGGTTACATAGACATCAATACATGGAGCAGTTTTTAGATGCATTTTACGATGAGTGGAATTTTAACTCCCAACAAAAAAAACATGACTAAAAATCTAGCACTAGGAGTAGACATCGGAGGAACAAATACGGTCTTTGGAGCTGTTGACACTGCAGGGACCATTCATTTTGAATATTCGATTCCAACACCATTATATACAACAGCCGAGGAGTTAGTAGATGAAATATACAACAAAGTGAAGGCAACAGGAAAGCTTGAACATATCATCGGAATTGGAATCGGTGCTCCAAACGGAAATTTCTTTTCCGGAACCATTGAATTTGCTCCAAACCTAAATTGGAAAGGAATTATACCCTTAACTCAACTTTTTAAAAATCGATTTAAGTGCAGTACAACATTAACAAATGATGCCAATGCTGCTGCAATAGGCGAACTAACTTATGGTGCAGCCAAAGGTTTGAGTGACTTTGTAATCATTACACTTGGCACAGGTTTGGGCAGCGGTGTTGTTATTGATAACAACCTTGTTTATGGCCATGATGGTTTTGCTGGTGAATATGGGCACATCAGAGTCATTAACAATGGCAGGTTGTGTGGATGTGGGCGAAGAGGCTGCTTAGAAACATACGCTTCTGCAACAGGGGTTGTTCGTTCAATTACAGAACTAGAGTCTAAGTATAAAGCTACCTCAAAACTAAATAACATAACCAACCCCAGCGCGAGCGACGTTTTTAAACTGTCAGAAGAAGGCGACTTGTTCTGCAATGAAATTGTAGAATATACCGCAAAAGTGCTAGGATCTTCACTTGCAGACTTCTCTTCTTTCAATAGTCCTAAAGCATATATTTTATTTGGAGGAATAGCGCAAAGTGGAAAACCATTTGCCGATAAGGTTAAAAAGTATATGGAAGAGTCATTGCTAAAAATATACCAAAATAAAATTGAAATTAGAATATCTCAACTACACGATAAAAATGCAGCTGTACTTGGATCAGCATCACTCGTATGGAACCAACATAACTAACATGAAACTAACCCTCACACTACTCCTTTCCAGCATAAGTTTAATTTGTTCATCACAAGTAAAGGAATTAAAAATTGCTCAAGAAAAAGGTCGTATTCAACTAGAAAAAAGCCGTTATTCGAACAATAGTTCAGCAACTAAATCGCTTTATGTTAATCCGTTTATTGGAACTGGAGGACACGGCCATACCTACCCTGGTGCATCAGCCCCATTTGGAATGATGCAACTAAGCCCTGATACGCGTTACGAAGGATGGGATGGTTGTTCTGGATACCATTACTCCGACTCAATAATTTATGGTTTCAGCCACACGCATTTAAGCGGAACTGGCATTCCAGACTATGCTGACCTGCTTATTGTTCCTCAGAATGGAAAACCTAAAACTACCCCTGGATACCTAGATAAAAATGGATATGGAGACTACTTCTCACATGAATTAGAAAGTGCTTCGCCTGGCTTTTATAGCGTACACCTAAACCAAGGGGACATTGATGTGCGTTTAACGGTAAGCGAACGTGCAGGTTTTCATGAGTACACATTCAATAACCCTGAAGGGGAGAAATCAATTCTTATTGATCTAGATCATCGAGACAAACTCTTAAGTAGCGCAATTAATATTCTTGATAAAACAACACTTTCAGGACATCGAATATCTGAAGATTGGGCATCAGAGCAACATTTCTACTTTCACCTAACCCTTGATACGCCTTATAAAAAAGCACGCGCCATTCAACACAAAGGAAAAAATAAACTCTTACTAATATTCCCTAAAGAAACGCGCAAAATAAATATTAAAGTGGGGATGTCAGCTGTAGATGAAGAAGGTGCAGAACTAAATCTGGAATCCGAAATTAGTGATTGGAACTTCAATAAAGCTAAGGCTAAAGTAACACGCAGTTGGAATAAAGAATTAAATAAAATATCATTTGTTTCTTTTGACAAAGAAATTATGACAAACTTCTATACGGCTTTATATCATTCATTTCTAGCTCCAAACATTTTTAATGATGTCGACGGGAGGTATCGTGGAAGAGATAAAAACATACATACATTAGCAAAAGGTGAAAGCGATAACTATACTGTATTTTCACTCTGGGATACATACCGTGCTACCCACCCACTATATACTTTAATACAGGTAAAACGTACCAATGATTTCATCAATACATTTCTACGTCAATTTGAACAAGATGGTGATTTACCTGTATGGGAACTTGCTGCAAATGAAACTGAATGTATGATTGGGTATCACAGCGTGTCTGTTATTGCCGATGCCTACACCAAAGGAATTAGAAGCTATGACGTTGACCTTGCACGTAAAGCAATGATTGCCACTGCTAATGCTAACGAGTTTGGAAAAGTTGGATTTCAAACAAATGGATACATAAATGCTGGTGATGAACCTGAATCTGTTTCTAAAACCTTAGAATATGCATACGATGATTTTTGCATTGGGTTGATGGAAGAAGGAAATGAATCCTTTAAAGCATCAAATACAGCGTACAATTTCGTAAACGCCTTTGATCCCTCTACAAAGTTTATGAGAGCAAGGCGCAGCGGGAAATGGTTCTCCCCTTTTAACCCAGCAGAAGTCAATTTTAATTATACAGAGGCAAATAGTTGGCAATACTCTCTGTATGCTCCACATGCCATTGGTGTATTGACCGATATGCTTGGCGGAAAAGACTCTCTAGAACTATGGTTAGACCGCCTCTTTACAACGGAATCTAAACTTTCAGGGAGACATCAGGTAGATATCACAGGGTTAATTGGACAATATGCACATGGAAACGAACCCTCGCACCATATGGCCTACTTATACAATTACACAAACGCACCTGAAAAAACACAATATTACACCGACAAAATCCTTAACGAATTATACTCAAACATGCCAAACGGCCTTTCTGGAAATGAAGATTGCGGACAAATGTCTTCTTGGTATGTATTGAGTGCTTTAGGCTTTTACCAGATAGCACCCGGAAACCCAAACTACGAAATTGGACGACCATTAATGAATGAAGCTATCGTTCAATTAGAAAATGGTAAAATACTATCAATCAGTGTTAAAAACAACAGTAAAAACAATAAGTACATCCAGTCTATACTACACAATGGTCAACCACTTAAAAGAAACTACATCAAACACAGTGAACTAATATCGGGTAGTCATTTTGAAATCTTAATGGGACCAACTCCAAAACAAAACCGAAAGCAACTACCGCATGCTCCAACAATAGAAAGTCTACCCAAGGACTTTGTACCCCTCCCATTCTTTAACCAGACAGAACATGTTTTTATCGATGAAATCGCAATTAGCCTAGATGCCATTAAAAATGGAGAAACACAATTGTTTTACACCCTAGATGGCTCAGAGCCAACACATAAATCAACACTTTATACAACTGCAATTATAATTACTGAAACAACAACAATAAGAGCTATAGCATACAACAAACATGGAAAAAGCGCAGTTATAACAAATGATTTTATAAAGAAAGATCAAGGAGTTAGCTTAGCACTAGAGTCAGAATATGCAAGTCAATACGCAGCTGCTGGAGAGTTCACGCTTATCGATGAAACACGTGGTACAAACGAATACAGAACTGGAGATTGGCAAGGTTACTGGGCACAAGACCTCGTAGCTGAAGTGAGTTTTGATAAACCAAGGCAACTAGAAACCATAGGTCTAGGCGTATTATCCGACATGAAGTCATGGATATTTTTACCACGTAAAATTGAATTTCTTGTTTCTTATGACGGAGAGACATTTGAATCCTTGGAAACCATAAAGGTAGACACACCTTTAAAAAGCGACATGTATCCTCACCATCAAAACTTTCAAACAAAAACAAACTCAACACAGAAAATTTCAAAAATACGTGTCATTGCTAATAACCATGGGAAATGCCCTGAATGGCATCTTGGAAACGGAAATGATACATGGTTATTTGCAGATGAAATCTTTTTCAATTAATATCAGAAAAACTGGTGTCTTAAATGCATGAAATCCACTTATATCAACCCATTAGTATCCCCCTGATTTATTTAGACCCAATATACGAGGTGCCCGAATATGTCATTGCCCTTGCATTCTTCACCCCTATTATACTAGGTGCTTTCTTACTGGCGCGTAACAAACGATTCAATAAACAGTGGAAAGCTGGAGTTTTTCCGGAAAAATACAAATTCAATCAAGATCATTTACTAGAAGCATATCTATCTCTAGCAGCATTATTCATACAAAATCAAAAAAAAGAACATGGTCAAAAAATTGTTTTTGTAAACAGTTATTTCAACCGCTATTTCAAAAAAAGCAACTACAACTTTAGTGACTCATTACGTTACTCATTCAAACACCCCGTCAAGCCAAATACAGTAACAAACTGGTTGAAAAAGCACATCATCAATAAAACAGAGCGTATACACATCATTTACTTCTTGGTTGGAATAACAATGATTGATGGTAAAGTCGCCTTACAAGACAAAAAATTACTCGCTTTAATCAGCATTCAACTCAAACTTGATTTAAACGACCTGGAACAAATACTTGCGATGTATGCTTCTTACCAGGAAAACAATCGCGTTAAAGGCAAATACAACAAGTCAAACCGGCGTATTCAGGCTACAATAATACTTGGACTGAAAGCGGAATCTAATGCGGATGAAATAAAAAAGGCATATCGAAAAATGGTAAAATTACATCACCCAGATAAATTTGAAAATGCACCTCCACAACAAATTAAAATAGCGCAAGAAAAATTCATTCAAATTCAACATGCATACGAAATTTTGAATGAGAAACATTGAGCCCGCTAAAGGCCTTCCAGCCAACGCATAACATCTACACCGTCGGCATAGTCGTCTAACGCTGGACACTGTGCTGCTCCAAAACCAATATGCGATCTACCTACCACGGCTTGAATTTGATCTTTATTTTCCTGTATATACCTGTCAACTTCGTCTTTCGATTTATAAAACTGATAATGAAGCATCGATAAAGGAGAGAATAATTCTGTTGACTCCCTTAATAACACAAAGTTGTTATCAAATAAAACGTGTTTATTCATTAAGAACACAGCCTTGTTGTAGTCATAATTATTACCATACTTATTGTTATGAATAATGTCCCCGTGGTCAATCACCCCTTCAAAAAAACGACTTAACTCAAAACCTTCAGGCAACAACAAGTGAGATACGTTTCTACACCCCAGCCCAAAGTAATTAAAAACATCATGTCCCAATCGACTCATTTCCTCTGGAGTTTCATCACCATCCAAAATGGCAATTGACGTTCTGTTTTTTCTAAATATATGTGGATACTTTCCAAAATACTCTTCGAAAAATTTCAAAGAATTATCACTTCCAGTAGCTATAACAGCCTCAATATCCCTCACTCTACCTGTTGTAAATTCAATTCTACCCTTTAATTCAGGTAAAAACTCCAATAAGTGTGAACCAAGTGCTGGAAGCAATGTTTTATCATCAGAACTTAACTTGCAAATGGCTTTATTACCAGACAGTAAAACGCATAAAAAATCATGGAAACCTACCAACGGAATATTTCCAGCCATAATAATAGCTACGCGTTTAGGTGATTCAGAAAAAGAGTAAGCATCTACCCAAGTTTCGAGTTCAGCTTGGTTTAAACGCGCACCCAAGGCCATTAAAATTTGTCGCACGTTCTCCTTTGTAAACCAACCATTGTAAGACACCTGACGGTTAATCAACACATTCAATGCGTCGTATTCTTTTTTAGTTACTCCTACAGAGAAATCGACCCAATCCTTATTTCCACCCAACGAGACCATCAATGTTCCCAACTGAAGAAATCCCTTAATTATATTTTCTTGTTTCACGCTGTAAAATTATCGCATCTAACCGAATATCCTACCCCGAACAACATTTTTTAAGCATTTTACTTAAAATAGTTAAGGTTCTACGTATATTTGTGGCGATAAAAACAGGATAATGGCAATAATTATAACAGACGAATGCATAAACTGTGGAGCATGTGAACCAGAATGCCCAAACAATGCAATCTATGAAGGTGGTGCTGAATGGAAGTATTCTGATGGAACTTCACTGGCAGGAATGATTACAACATTAGATGGAGATGAAACGATGGCTGACGATTCGAAGGAAGCTGTTGACATGGACGTTTATTACATTGTAACAGATAAATGTACAGAGTGTGTTGGTTTTCACGACGAACCTCAATGTGCGGCCGTATGTCCAGTTGATTGTTGTGTTGATGACCCAGATTTCAGAGAATCTGAAGATGAATTACTTGCAAAAAAAGATTTTATGCATTTATAAATTGCACTATTTTAAATACTTATGATCTGCTAACCAAAAGTTAGCAGATTTTTTTTTGCTTTCTTTTCAATTTCCATTGTGAAAATGAATATTCGTATTACTTTTGCAGCTGGGGTAAGTCTTGTACGACCAGCTCCCTCTGAATCCTCCAGGACGGGAACGTAGCAAAGGTAAGAGGTTGAGCGGTGCGATATAAGTAGCTTACCCCTCTTTTGTACCCCAAACTTTTTTCTTGCCTGTCAAAATAAAACGAAATAACACCACGTTTTTCACACATTCTAATAGCTTTGTATTGAACCCAATCTTATTACATATGAAGTTTTTTATTGACACAGCCAATTTAGCCGAAATAAAAGAAGCAAACAATCTTGGTATTTTAGATGGAGTTACAACAAACCCTTCGTTAATGGCAAAAGAAGGTATAACTGGCGAAGTCAATATATTAAAACACTATGTAGACATTTGTAATATCGTAGACGGACCTGTAAGTGCAGAGGTTATTTCAACCGATTATAAAGGAATTGTACGCGAGGGAGAATATTTAGCAACATTACACAAAAATATAGTAGTCAAAGTTCCGATGATTCTTGATGGAATTAAAGCAATAAAACATTTTTCAAAAAAAGGAATAAAAACAAATTGCACACTGATATTCTCTGCTGGACAGGCTTTGTTGGCTGCAAAAGCAGGCGCAACCTACATATCCCCTTTCTTAGGCCGCTTAGATGACATATCGGCAAATGGAATTGATTTAGTAGGTCAAATTCGACACATATACAACAACTATACATTTGACACCCAAATTCTCGCAGCTTCTGTAAGGCATCCAATGCACATTATCAACTGCGCTGAGCTAGGTGCTGATGTTGCAACATGCCCATTAAAAGCAATTAAAGCCTTAGCAAACCACCCATTAACAAGTTCAGGGTTAGAAACATTTTTAGCTGATCATGCTAAAGGAAATAGCTAATTTATAACGCTATTGATCCCTCAATTCAATAAATGCCTTTATTTTTTCATTTTCGATAAGCACGGTTAAATTATAATACGCTAACTTCCACTTACCTTTTCGCTTAACCATAACGCCAGACCCGCGACAATCACGCATCCACGTATCTAAATCTTCATCAAACCAGGCGACTTTTTTATCCTTAGAAAAATTCCATCGACGATTACTCGCCTTAAAACTCCACGCCTTTCCTTTATCAAAATAAGGTTTTGAAAACTTGGAAAATTCAGTTTTCCCCCAGCGCTCACCATCTGCCGTGCCTAGGAACACAAAAGACTCATCCATCAACTCAAAATACATATCGTAATCTGCATTAGTCGCTGCAAGGTGCCAGTCATCCATCATTCTGTTTAAATCAAACTTAACGGTGTCTGACCGAAATGAGATACAAGACAAAGCGACAGTTATTATGAGAACATACTTCATTTAATCCGTTTTTATTCATAAAAAAAAGGCCGCTTAAAAGAAAGCGACCTTTAAAACTACTGTTTTTTTAATTTATTTTGACATCTTAGCCTTCTCTATTGCTAAACATGCATCAACTGCATTTTTAACATTTACAACACCACCTGTAACAGATAATGTTCCAAAGTCAGCCATTTTTTTAGTTCCAGGGTGAATTTTTTCAACCCCCTTATAAGAAGTAGCCGAAGATAAAATTACATCAGCAATTTCTTTCATAGACATTTCTGGAAAGTAAGACTTTAACATTGCAGCAACACCAGAAACCATTGGACAAGCCATTGATGTTCCCTGTAATGTCATGTAATCACTTTGAGGAACTGAATTGTATATTTCAGAACCTGGAGCAAAAACATCTACCCCATTCTGCCCAAAGTTTGAGAACGAAGAAGGCAATTTATCCTTCTTATCTTTTGTTGAAGAACCAATTGTTAAAAAGTGGTCTAATTTTTCAGACTGAAAAGAATAAACAGATGTTGGGAAGTTTGATTCCGTATCAATGTCTTTATGATCATTACCAGCAGCGTGAATACATAAAACACCTTTTGAATCAGCATATCTAAACGCTTCATAAACTGCTTTTTGATGTGGAGAATATGCTTTACCAAAAGACATATTAATAACCTTAGCACCGTTGTCAACTGCATAGCGAATAGCCAAAGCAATATCTTTATCAAACTCATCTCCATTTGGAACAGCTCTCAAAGACATCAGTAAAACATTCTCAGCGACACCGTCACCACCTAAATCATTTCCTCTAATAGCTCCAACAATACCCCCTACGTGAGTTCCGTGTAATGCATCTGGACCTTCAACATCATTGTTACCATATCTAACATCTGCGAAATCATCTGGATTGTCACCAACAACTGCACGTCCGTCAAAGTTAGGATCTAAATGTGTATCCAACATTCCTTGAATCTGCTCTTTTTGAGCGTTCATTGCATCTTCAGAAAGGTCACCACTCAAGATAGCAGCAGCCATTCCTTTCATTTGCATTTTATCTGCTGAAGGCTTCCACTTCTTCAAATCCTTCATTGTATAGTCCTCCTTACCAATCTCTTTGGCTACCATTTCAGGGATTGAAGAAATCATTGGTATCATCATATCGATCTGACTCAAATACCCTTCATATTTTGCTCTGTCACCCTTAACTTCTAGAGTTACTTTTTTTAATAAGTCCTTTTCTTTTCCTGTTAACGTTCCTGCTTCTCTCTTCTCTGATAAATTAGCATAGATACGCGTTTTTTCTAAACGCATATCATTTGCATTTTCGCCTGCAGCATTCCCTAAAAAATTCCACCCGTGAACATCATCAATGTATCCATTTTTATCATCATCAATGCCATTACCAGCAATCTCATCTGTATTTACCCAAATTTTACCTCTTAAATCTTCGTGCTCAATATCAACCCCAGAATCGATAATAGCTACAATTACAGTTTTAGACTTACGTTTCTTTAATTTCTTGTACGCCTTCTCTGTCTGCATTCCAGATCCTCCTCCATTATACCAATTAAGGACTTTTTTATCTACCTGACCGTAAACTGAGCTTGTTGCACTAAAAACAAATAGGCTTAGCGTTAGTTTAATTACAATTTTATTCATGTTCTCTTTTTAAAAGATTATTATATACAGCCTAAAAATAGAATTATTCTTTTGAATCCAATTACATTAATTAACCTTTCGGTGTATATTTACTCCTGTAGGGTAGAAATTAATGACAAGTGGTAAGGTGAAAAGACATACTCTACAATCAATAAAACCTCAAAGGAAATCACTACACACAACCAATAAGTCACAAACAAACAGGGAGTTAACTCATTGGACAAATACCCTATTGAAACACCTTTAGTACACGAATAAATTCTGTTACAAATAGATAATAAGATCTTTGTGAGGATTAACTCAAAGAATTTATATTTTTACAGTCTTCAAAACTATATACAATGGATTTATCAGGTATCATATCTATCTCTGGACGACCAGGATTATTTAAAGTAGTTGCTCAAGGAAAAAGCAACATTATTGTCGAATCATTGACAGACAAAAAACGTTTTCCAGCATATTCAGCAGATAGGATTTCTGCGCTAGATGACATCAGTATATACACACATGAAAATGACAAGCCTATAAAAGAAATCTTCAAGGATATCTTAACAAAAACACAAGGTAAAGAAGCGATATCTCACAAGGAAAGTATCAATACACTTATCGAATTCTTGTCTGACATCCTACCAAATTATGATGAAGACCGTGTTTATCCTTCTGATATTAAAAAATTATTTCAATGGTTTAACTTATTAGTTAAATCTGGACATTTAAAATTAGAAGTAAAAGAAGCTCCTAAGAAAAAGTCTCCTGCCAAAAAGAAAGAAACTAAAGAGAAGGAAGATAAGCCGAAGAAAGCTGTTGCAAAGAAAAAGACACCCGCTAAAAAAACCGCAGCGAAAGGTGAAAAACCAAAAGCGAAATCAACCGTAAAAAAATAACACACAATTCTAAAGTCGGTAGCCCGACTTTTTTTATGCCCTTTTATGATGACGATAAACAAACCTACACGACAGTTTGTAGCACAAGACCTTAAAATAGAAAGTTGGGACTCAATCTCCGTTTATTTCAAAGATCTTGTTGAACGTGAAATCAACTCCATTGAAGATTTTAAAACTTGGCTAAAAGACAACAGTGAGCTTGAGGCAATTCTTGAAGAAGATGCAGCCTGGAGGTACATAAAAATGACCATTGACACTAAGGATGAAAGCCTAAGTAAAGCATACACATTCTTTGTATCTGAGATACAGCCTCAAATTGCACCTTTAGAGGACATCATCAATAGAAAACTCAACGACATTGAATTTACACAAGCGCTAGAATCTGACCCGGCTTACACGATTTTATTTCGAGGCGTAAAAAAAGCATTGGAACTATACCGTAAAGAAAACATTCAACTCATTTCTGAAGTTGCGACAGAGAGTCAGAAATTTGGCTCTATAGCTGCCGCACAGAGTATTGAATATAACGGCGAAACACTTACAATTCAAAAAGCCGCTTCCCTATTAAAAGAAACCGATGAAGATTTAAGAAAAACGATTTTTAATAAGATTTCATCAAGACGCCGGCAAGATATCCATTCATTTAATGAATTATTTGATACACTCCTTAAGAAACGCCATCAAATTGCTACAAACGCAGGATTCAAGAATTTTCGAGATTACAAAATGGAAGCCCTAGGAAGGTTTGATTATACTGTTCAAGATTGTTATGATTTTCACACCTCTGTTAAGCAGGTTATTGTCCCAATTGTACGTAAAATACAACAAGATCGATTGGACCGTTTTGGAAAAACAAAGTTTATGCCTTGGGACACACAGGTAGACCCTGAAGGAAAAGATCCTTTAAAACCCTTTTCTAATGGAAAAGAACTACTTGAAGGAACCGTAAACATGTTCAATAAAATAGACACTTACTTTGGGGACTGTTTAAGTACAATGGACACAATGAATCATTTAGATTTAGAATCTAAAGATGGTAAGTCTCCCGGTGGATACAACTACCCACTCTATGAAATTGGAGTCCCATTTATCTTTATGAACGCAGTAGGTTCGCAACAAGACCTTGTTACCATGGTGCACGAAGGTGGCCACGCAATACATTCCTTTTTAAGTAGAGACCTAGAATTAACAGGCTTTAAAAATCTTCCGTCTGAAGTCGCTGAACTAGCATCCATGTCAATGGAGCTACTCTCCATGGAAAATTGGGACGAATTTTACACTGACAAAGACGACCTAAAACGTGCTAAAAAAGAGCAACTTGAATCAAGTTTAACAATCCTGCCTTGGATTGCGCAGGTAGATGAGTTCCAGCATTGGTTATATGAAAAATATAACCACACAACAGAAGAAAGAACAGCTAAATGGGTTTCTCTGTGCAAAGAATACGGCACAGGCCTTACCGACTGGACAGGAAACGAAGATTTATTAGAAACATCTTGGCAGCGTCAACTACACATTTTTGAAGTGCCTTTCTACTACATTGAATACGGTATTTCACAATTAGGAGCCTTAGGTGTTTGGAAGAACAGTTTAGAAAACAAAGCCTTGGCTATTGAACAGTATAAAAATGCATTAAAGCTAGCCTACACACGCAGTATTCCTGAAATATATGATGTTGCTGGCGTGAAATTTGACTTCACAATTGATCACATTCGGAGTTTAGCCGATTTTATCGAAAAACAATTGGAAAAACTATAAGGAAAGTCTTGTTCGAGATGAAATTACTACTATATTTGCACCCGAAATAACACTATTTCAGTGTATGGCGAGGTAGCTCAGTTGGTTAGAGCATCGGATTCATAACCCGAAGGCCATGGGTTCAAGTCCCATTCTCGCTACAAAAAAGGTCGACTCAAGAGTTGACCTTTTTTAGTTATAAAACAGCCTCTTTACCGAAAGTGTGTATTGCGACACCTAACCACCCACACTAAGTGAACCCCTATTCTCTACTTATAGAGGATCGTTCTAGAAAGACTAAAAACCAGTATTTAATTCAAAAAAATACGTATATTGCGACCTTTCAAGAAAAGAACACAATACGACACAATACAATGACAGTAAAAGATAAATACGAAATTGAATTCTTATTAAAAACTTCAGCGAAAGTTTTAGACGGAATGATAAGCACACCAAGTGGTTTAAGCGAATGGTTTGCTGATGACGTAAACATTAAAGATGATATTTATACATTTTTCTGGGATGGATCAGAAGAAGAAGCACGTTTACTGACACGAAAACCAAATTCTAAGATTAAATTTCAATGGATTGAGGACGAAGAAGAAGGCATTGACTCTTATTTTGAAATACGCTACGAGGTTGACCCTATGACAAAAGCAGTAATTCTTACCGTTACCTTTTTTGCTGAATCTGGAGAACAAGAAGAGATTCAACGTTTTTGGGAAAATCAAATCGGTGAACTTAAACGTACGCTAGGAGCATAATAACTCCAAATCTTTACCGTTCTTGACGTGTCTTACGAAAGACATAAACTTTATATTTATTGAAGCGTCTATATTATTTTAGTATTCGATCGTTTATAGGTCCATTCCTGGTAACCTTTGCAATTTCAATGTTCATTCTGATCATGCAGTTTTTCTGGATGTATATTGACGATTTAATGGGAAAAGGACTTTCTGTTGCTGTAATTATAGAGCTTCTTTTCTACATTTCAGCGAGTCTAATCCCCTTAGCCCTACCCCTTACAATATTATTGTCCTCAATAATGACCTTAGGGAACCTTTCCGAAAACAATGAGCTTACCGCATTAAAATCAAGCGGACTATCCCTTTACCGCATACTACGCCCCTTAACTGGAATTGTATTAATGATATCTTTGGCAACTTTTTTATTTGCCAATTACGTAATTCCAGTATCTACACTAAAATGGCGCTCGTTAATTTACGACATTCAAAGTACAAAGATATCCAGCATAATTAAACCCGGATCTTACAGTACAGATGTGGATGGCTATGCAATTAAAGTAGACGAAGGAAATGATGATTACTTTAAAGGAGTACTCATTCACGATCACACTACACCAAACGAAATAAAATCCATTCGTGCCAAAGAAGGACATATCTATAAGTCCGAAAATGGTAAGTTTCTATTCTTCGAACTCAAAAATGGTACTGTCATAGAAGAGTTGGCACCCCAATCGCCTAATTTTAGTAGCGACGGAAATTCACACAGCAAAAACAGCAATCACCCATCCAGAAGGTCAAATTTTAAGCAAGCCACATACAAAATTGATTTGCAAGGATTTGATTTAAGTCGTTCTAACGAAGATTTATTTAATGACAAGCACGAAATGTTAAACGTGTTTCAAATTCAACAAACAATTGACTCTATTCAAAAGAATGGTGATGCCATTGTCAACAACTTCTTAAAGAGCATCAAAAACAATCACCCCTACTTAAACGCATACACATTCCTAGAAAGTAATACGAAAAATAAAGATGACAACATTATAACACCCTCATCAATCGACACAACTGTTTCTTACCAAAAGCTATCCGCAAAAGAAAAAATTGCCGTCATATCAATGGCGCAAACAAAGTTGAGAAATCAAAATAAAAACCTTGACTCTCAAAAGAATTTTATATTAGGAATGGATAGAGATATTGACCAATACCTGGTTGAATTTCATCGTAAATTCGCATTAACCTTTGCTATAATCATCTTGTTTTTTGTAGGAGCACCACTGGGAGCCATAGTGCGAAAAGGTGGGTTTGGAGCTCCCGTTGTTATTGCAGCACTATTGTTTATGATTTACTTTGTACTGATTACTGTTGGTGACAACATGACGAAAACAAATACAGTTTCTCCATTTATAGGTATGTGGTTTGCCTCTATGGTTTTGCTTCCAATTGCCTTTTGGCTAACAAGAGCAGCAGCAAATGATGTCTCAATATTTAGACTTCCCAATTTTAGGAATCCTTTTAAAGCCAAATCGTGAAGGTTCTATATATCACAAACAAGCCTATTTATCCGAAAATAGACGGCGGGTGCGTTGCTATGGATAACTTTCTTAACTGTTTGTTGAACACCAAAATTATAGTTAAACACATTTGCATTTCCACAAACAAACACCCGTTTAAACAAAATGCATATCCTGCCAAGCAGCAACTAACTATCCATAACCACTTTATTGATACTGACATCACCTCTTACCGCGGATTCATAAATCTGTTTAAAAGTGGGTCTTACAATGTAAATAGATTTCATTGTAAAAACCTTCAAGCTACAATTAAACAAGAGGTAGAACACTCCAAATACGACTGTGTAATTCTCGAAAGTTTATTTACAACCACATACATCGAAGCCATTCGATCTAAGACCAGCATTCCCATTTTTGTAAGAACACACAACCTCGAACACAAAATAGCAACTGACCTAGCTAAAAACAGCACTGGAATAAAAAAAGTGTACCTGTCAAAACTTGCAAAAGACTTAAAGACGTATGAAATAAGCGCCTTAAAAAAGATTGACGGTATATTGTCTATTTCTAAAGCTGACACCGAACAGATAGAAGCATTAGAAATTAACACCCCAATAAAAACAATCGGTGTCGCCATACCTATTCCAGATATTCAAAATAATTATGATGCCAACGGCATCTTTCATTTAGGAGCGATGAACTGGCAACCTAACATTGAAGCGGTAAAAAGACTAGTTGACATATTTCCAGAAATAATTAAGTCCACACCACGTTGCAAGCTACACATTGCAGGCTCATCAGATAGTGATTACATCAAACCGCAAACAAAAAAACAAATCTATTTTGATGGCTTTGTAGACAACATTCAAACATACGCACTGAAAAAAGGCATTTTAGTATCCCCTATTATCTCAGGGTCTGGAATTCGAATAAAAATTCTTGAAATGATGGCGATAGGCATCCCTATAATCACGACAAAACTCGGGGCTTCTGGAATAAACTACACAGATTCAAACTGCTTAATAATTGCCAACAAAAACACCGATATTATTGCCGCCACCCTGGAACTCATCCAAAACAAGGATTCCCGAAAAAAAATTGGTCAAAATGCCATTGCATATATTCGAAAAAACCATAATATTGAAGATATAAGTAGCGAAATCATTGAATTCATCAAAGGAACATAAACCACAATTACTAATGATTGTATCCCGTTTCCCTTATCCACTGGACAAGGGAGACAAGCTCCGTGCGTTTTACCAATTGCGAGAATTAAGTAAAACATTCAACATTACCCTTATCGCTTTAACAAGTAAAAACACCTCAAAAGAACACCTAAAAAAGGTTGCTGTATTTTGCGATGAGGTTATCATATCTAAACTAAGTTGGACTTCAAAACTCATACACATGGGCAGAAGTTTCTGGAATGGAAAACCATTTCAAGTTGGTTACTTCTACTCCATAAACACTCAAAAAACAATTAATTCAACACTTAAAAAGAAAGCATTTAAACATATTTACTGTCAACTAGTTAGAACGACTGAGTATGTAAAAAACGTGCATCACATACCTAAGACTTTGGATTACATGGATGCATTGAGCACGGGTATTGAAAGACGAATTGAAAAGCAACCCTTTTATAAGAAATGGCTATTCAAGTCAGAATCGAAACGACTCGCAAAATACGAAAGATCCATATTCGACTTCTTTGAACATAAAACGATAATTAGTGAACAAGACCGGGCATTAATAAAACACCCGGATAGAGATGAAATTATTTGTGTTTCCAATGGTATCGACAAATCTTTCTTTGAGGAGATTGATACGGAAAAGGACCATGACTTTGTATTTGTAGGAAACATGAGCTACCCTCCAAATATTGAGGCTGTTCACTACATTCACGACAACATCTTGCCAAATTTCCCAAATTCAAAACTGCTAGTATCTGGCTCTTCTCCACACATTAGCCTGAAAGAACTTGAAAGCTCCTCATCACAAATCACCTTAACAGGTTGGATTGATGATATCCGCGATTCTTACGCTAGAGGTAAAGTTTTCTTAGCTCCGATGATGATTGGAACAGGTATGCAAAATAAACTTCTGGAGGCAATGGCTTTGGGAATCCCTTGTATTACCACCCCTCTAGCAAACAATGCAATTAAGGCGAAGCATGAAAGCCAAATTCTTGAAGGATCCACAAAAGAAGAACTGACAAATCTCGCTGCACAACTATTGAGCAACGAGGAGTTACAACAATCTATTGGTCAGTCTGGAAAACAATTTGTGAAAGCGCATTACAGCTGGGAAAAATCAAGCTCTAAACTTGTAAGGTTAATAAAATAACAAGCACTTCTACAAAGTCATACCATCAAGCCAATCTTTTTACAAAAAAGGAGTTATAACTGATATTTTTCAAGTAATTTTGCACTTCAACTAAGTAGTGATATATGCAGTTTACGCTGAATACAATAGAAGAAGCAATTGAAGACATCAAACAAGGACGTGTAGTAATTGTTGTAGATGACGAAAATCGTGAAAATGAAGGTGATTTCTTAACAGCCGCAAGGAATATTACCCCTGAAATCATCAACTTTATGGTTACTCATGGTCGCGGACTAGTTTGCGCACCGTTGGTAGAAGATCATTGTGATGCTCTAGGATTGGAACTCATGGTTTCTTCAAATTCTGCGGCGTACGAAACACCTTTTACAGTTTCAGTTGATTTAAACGGGCACGGTTGTACAACTGGAATTAGTGCAGCTGACCGCTCTAAAACGATTAAAGCACTTATTGACCCTGACATCAAGCCAGAAGAACTTGGTAAACCAGGACACATCTTCCCGCTTCGTGCAAAGAAGGGTGGTGTTCTAAGAAGAGCTGGACATACTGAAGCTGCAATTGACTTAGCGCGTTTAGCCGGATTTGAACCTGCAGGTGTAATTGTAGAGATCTTGAACGAAGATGGCTCTATGGCTCGTCTTCCTCAATTGATTGAAATTGCAAAGCGTTTTGACTTGAAATTGGTTTCCATTGAAGACTTAATCAAATACAGAATTAAAACTGAATCACTTATTGAGAAAATAATTGATGTCAAAATGCCTACGACTAAAGGTGACTTTGACTTACACTTATACAAAAACACAAACACAGAAGAAGAGCATTTAGTACTAACTAAAGGTGATGTAAGTACAAATGAACCTGTACTACTTCGCGTTCACTCTTCATGCATGACAGGCGACATTTTTGGATCTTGCAGGTGTGACTGTGGCCCTCAACTTGAACGCTCAATGAAAATGATTGAAGAAGAAGGACGCGGAGCAATTGTCTACATGAACCAAGAAGGACGCGGAATTGGACTTACTAACAAATTAAAAGCATACAAACTTCAAGAAGAAGGATACGATACATTGGAAGCCAATTTAAAGCTTGGTTTTAAAGGTGATGAACGTGACTACGGTATTGGCGCTCAAATTATTCGTGATTTAGGGATTTCAAAAATTCGACTAATGTCGAACAACCCCACAAAACGAACAGGACTAATTGGTTACGACTTAGAAATTGTTGAAAATGTTGCACTTGAAATCAAAGGAAACAAACACAATGAGGGCTACCTTAAAACAAAACGTGACAAGATGGGGCACTCATTAAAACTAGACAAATAACGAATGTTAATCACCAAGGGAATAACGAAGTCGTACGATGGTTTTCAGATACTGAAAGGCATTGACTTGGAAATTAACCAAGGTGAAGTTGTTTCTATTGTAGGAGCCTCTGGAGTTGGAAAAACAACATTGCTTCAAATATTAGGAACGCTAGACACCCCAAACCAAGGGGAATTACTCATTGACAACGTTAATCCATTTGCACTAAACAGAAAACAACTTTCTGTATTTCGAAATACGTCAATTGGATTTATATTTCAATCGCACCAACTACTCCCTGAATTCAACGCGCTTGAAAACATCATACTTCCAGCATTAATAAAAGGGGATTCTCAAGCGGTAGCGAAAGAAAAAGGAATGAAACTCTTAGAGGCCCTTGGACTACAAAATCGTTACCACCACAAACCAAATGAACTTTCTGGTGGCGAGCAACAACGCATCGCTGTTGCACGATCATTAATTAATCAACCTAAGGTGATTTTTGCAGATGAACCATCAGGAAACCTTGACAGTCAGAATTCATCAGAGCTACACCAATTATTTTTTGATTTGCGCGATGAGTTTAACCAGACATTTGTAATTGTTACACACAATCAAGCCTTAGCTGAAATGACAGATCGTAAACTTACAATGTCAGACGGGCTCATTTTAGTGTGAAAAAAATGTTCGTTAAACGGGCATACAAGTAAGAATGACTAAGACCGAAATAAAAGAATACCTCGACTTTAAAGTGGAGCAATACAACACACCTCACTTTATTGAGACTGACCCTATCCAACTTCCACACCGTTTCACTAAAAAAGAAGACATTGAAATTGTCGCATTTCTAATCGCAACAATCGCCTGGGGAAATAGAACATCAATTATTAAAAGTGGGAACCGAATAATAGACATCATGGAGCACGACCCGTACAACTTCATAATCAACTACACATCAAAATCCATCAACTTTGTTCATAGAACATTTAACGCAATTGACCTAGACTTCTTCTTCCGAAGCCTACGCAACATCTATGAACACGGTGGTCTTGAGGACGCCTTTTCACCCCATACTGAAATCGAAGGTGTTAAAGGTCGTATTATTCAATTCAGAGAGCTATTCCTAAGTACTGAACATGAAAAACGCAGCGAAAAGCACATCTCTAACCCGCAAAAGAATTCAGCAGCGAAACGAATAAACATGTTTTTACGATGGATGGTAAGGACTGATTCTACTGGTGTTGATTTTGGTATTTGGAAATCCATATCAAGCTCAGAACTATACCTCCCTCTTGATGTTCACACAAGTAACAACGCTCGAAGCCTTGGCTTAATTAGCAGAAAACAAAATGACTGGAAGGCCTTGGATGAACTAATGACCAATTTAAAATCATTTGACCCATCAGACCCTGTAAAGTATGATTTTGCCCTGTTTGGTATTGGTGCATTTGAATAGCGCAATTCTTTAAATTATTCAAGGAAGACAACGATAAAATTTTATCTTTGATACCATGAAGTTTTTGTATCCGGAATTTCTTTGGGCTTTTACAATTTTAATCATCCCAATTATTATTCACCTTTTTAATTTTAAGCGATACAAAACTCTTTACTTCTCTAGCTTAACCTTTGTTAGCCACGTTGATAAACAAACGAAATCGACTAAAAAACTAAAACACCTTCTAATTCTACTTTCCAGACTACTTGCCTTTGCATTTTTAGTCCTTGCTTTTGCACAGCCTTATTTCGCAGACACAAACAACAACGCACAATCCAAGAACGGAATCATTGCATTTTACATTGACAACTCCTTTTCAATGCAAGCCATTGGCGCTAACGGTGAGTTACTTTCTGAAGCACGAGAAAGCGCGAGAAAAATCATACAAAAAGCACCATTAAGCACTCGATTCCTCATCGGGACAAATGAAAAATCAGGAAGTGAAGAACGAATACTTTCTAAAATTGAAGCTTTAGAAAAACTTGACCTGATTAAACTTTCTCCATTAACACGGTCTATTAATCAGCAGATTCAATGGCAAAGTGAGCGCCTGTCCAAAAGTGACATCATATCAAGCGAAACTACAATTCAACACATTATTCTAAGTGACTTTCAAATAGCGAGTAGTTTTAGTAAAAACACAAAGCCACTAACACAAAACCCAAACAGCTTCTTTTACCCTGTAAAACTAGTTCCTGAAAGTAACGACAACATCTACATTGATTCAATTTGGTTCACAAGCCCTATTCACAACCTTAGCTCCAAGAACGAATTAAACATCCAACTAAACAATCCCTCAAGTTCTGATTTAAAAAATGTAGAATTAACTATTCAAATTGACTCCTATAAAAACACCATACTGGTCGATTTGCCTAAAAACGAAATAACATTAACACAGGTTGGATATACAGACAAATCAATCGGGACCAAATCAGGAGAAATAAGACTCTATGACAACCATGTTCAATTTGACGACACATACTTTTTAACCTACGAAGTACGCGAAAATGTAAACATACTCTTACTAGACGGCGAAGACGCTATAGACAACATTGAGACAGTTTTAAATTTAGATGAATTCTACATCACCAATCGAAAAAAAATTACAAGCATAACACGCGAAGATTTCATTCAAAAAGATTTAATTATCATTAACGGAGCAAACACAATTTCCAAAGGAGCAATCAATTACATTACGTCTTTTGCTTCAACAGGTGGAACAGTAAGTTTATTCCCAGGTAAAAAACCAAAATCATCCGATTGGAACGAACTGCTACTGGAATTAAACCTGCCAACCATATCAAGAACAGTAAATTCAGGAAATAAAATAAAAACACTGAATTACGGAGACCCTTTCTTTAACGGAATATTCAAAACAAAAAGCACAAACCTAAACCTCCCTAGTGTATCAAAAGTGTATCGAGGTGTAACAAACTCAAAGACACTAGGCCACAACCTAATCGAATTACAAAACGGGCTTCCTCTACTCGCTTTTAACGAACGGACAGGGAAATCTTTCATGTTCTACAGCTCCCTACATTCAGACTTCGGAGATTTTACAAAAGATATTTTATTCACTTCCGTTTTACTACGGATGGGAGAGATTAGCCAACGTAACCAACCGGAATACTTAACTATAGGTAAAGCCAATCACTATCCTATTTACAAAAAAATAGATGGTGAAACACCGATTCACATTACAGGAAATAAAATTGACTTTATCCCACAAACAACAACAGTATCAGGGGTTAAATACATTTCATTATCAAATCCATCTAACACCCAAGAAGTTTACGCAGGAAACTACAAGCTGAAAACAGACAGAACTATCGGAGGAATCAGCTTAAATTACGACAGAAAGGAATCATTATTAGCAAGCTACACCGAAAAAGAAATTACAGCTCAACTTCAACAGCGAGGAGTTCAAAATATTACATTTAACGAAATTAATGGTGCTTCTAGCGCAGCATTAATAACTATTGATAAACCATTCAGTTATTGGAAACTTTGTATCGTTTTAACATTTATTTTTGTGTTACTCGAAATGATGTTTGTACGATTTTTTAACTAAAACAGGACTATGAAAATTCTGATTAAACAAGCAAGAATTATAGACAACTCTTCTCCATTTAATGGAAAAGTGAAAGATATTCTAATCGATGATAAGTTAATCTCCTCTATCGAAGACACTATACAAGATGATGATGCAAAAATCATTGACATCCAAGACCTACACATATCTTTAGGATGGGTTGATTTAAAATCAAGCTTTTGTGACCCTGGAATGGAACACAAAGAAACCATAATATCTGGCTTAAATGCTGCTGCTTTTGGAGGGTACACACACGTGGCAACACTACCCAGCACATCTCCTGTTGTTGATGGTAAAACTCAAATTCAATACATTAAAAATCGTGCAGAAAACCACGCAACATCAATACACCCAATTGGAGCTATCTCCGTTGGAATGAAAGGAGAAAACCTTTCTGAAATGTATGACATGTTTACGAATGGTGTTCATCTATTCTCTGACGACTTACAACCTGTATCTTCTGGTATTATTTACCGCGCACTACTTTACGCTAAAAATTTCGGAGGAAAAATTATTACCTTCTCAAAAGACCACTCAATTACAGGCAAAGGAATCGTTAATGAAGGAATGGCCTCCACAAAAACTGGACTAAAAGCAGACCCTTCCATTTCTGAAGTCATTGCGATAGAACAAAACATTCGATTGGTGGAATACACCGGGGGTGCAATTCATTTCACCGGAGTATCAACCTCTGAAGGAGTTAGACTGATTCGAGAAGCAAAGAAAAAAGGCCACAACATTACCGCAGACGTCCATATTGCCAACCTGATTTATAACGAAGAAGCTGTTTTAGGATTTGAAAGTGACTATAAGGTAATGCCTCCCCTTCGGTTTGAAAGTGATAGAATCGCCTTATGGGAAGGACTAAAAGACAACACCATCAACTGCATTGTTTCTGACCATAGACCCAACAACAAGGAGGAAAAAGACATAGAGTTTGATTTGGCAGAATTCGGATCTATAAATCTTCAAACAAGCCTTGGAGCCTTAAACATTGCCCCTGAATTTGATTTACCAATAGTAATTAATGCACTAACAAAAGAAGGGCGATCCATTCTAAACTTAGAACAAATACACATTGCAGTAGGACAACCTGCTGATTTAACGCTATTCAGCCCGAAAAAGCAATGGACACTAACAAAAGAAGACATTTGCTCATCCACAACCAACACTCCGCTTGTGGATAAAGTGTTAAAAGGTAAGGTTGAAGGGATTCTAAATAACGGTAAATTAGTAATCAAAGAATAAAACAAACCTAATGACTACTAAGCGTAATTTTATCAAGCAATTTTTCAAAAACAAAAACATGGTGGGAGCTATAACCCCCAGCAGTAAGTTTCTTGGTAAAAAAATGCTGTCAAAAATTGATTTCAACTCTGCAAAAATAATTATTGAACTAGGACCTGGAACAGGTGTTTTTACAGACTTGATTATTCAACGCATGGCCCCTGACGCCAAGTTGTTCGTTTTTGAGTTAAATGATAATTTTTACACGTCGTTAGCAGCCAGAATTACCGACCCAAGGGTGCATGTTATTCATGATTCAGCGTCAAATATCAGTAAGCAACTAAAAACAGGTGAACAAGCCGATTTAATCGTTTCATCTTTACCATTAACGGTATTTTCAGAAAAGTTGAGAAAAAGTGTTATCACCGAATCCCATCAAATACTCAAAGAAACTGGAACCTATGTTCAATTTCAATATTCACTACAAGCCAAACGCTTACTAGAAGCTACGTACAAAACAGTTTCAGTGAGTTTTACCTTAAAAAACATCCCTCCTGCGTTTATCTATAAATGCATAAAGACATAAGCACAGTTAGCTACACAACCTTAAACGAAATAGAACGTGATAGTATTTTAACAACAGGACACTTTCCGGAAATATAAATCAATCGTTCCCGTTGCTGATCTGAAAGATTAGATGAAAATTCAAAGCGCTTCTCTACAACCGTTACTCCTTCACCACCAATAAGCGATAAGTAAATTTTAAGCCCATCTACATCCCACCCTTTTCGAGCGGCATACATTTTCAATGTAATCAACTTACAGCTCACAAGAGAAGAAAGTAGTAGCTCCATTGGTTCTGGCCCCAAATCTTGGCCGTCCAACTCTTTAGACTCGTCTGAAACCCACTGATGACCTCTTGCAGAATTAACAACCGTGTACCCTTCTTTCAATTCTCCCGAAACACATCCACTTCCCATTACCCTCTTAATTTATCCAATAAATCACTCAACAACAAAGACTCTTCCTCCGTTAAATTGACATTAAAAATATCATTCTCAACAATTTGTCCATCAATATGAAGTAGTGTTTCCAATCCTTTTTCTGCAATTTCAACAAAAACAATTCTACGGTCGTCCGAACAACGCATACGATTAATCAACCCCTTTTCGATTAACTTGTCCATTAACCGTGTTGTATTAGGAGACTTTTCTATCATTCTATCCTTTACAACATTTACAGCGAGTGCTTTTTTTGCACCACGAAGAATCCGAAGGATATTAAACTGAGGCATTGTTAAATCATAATTTTTCATGAATAAATTTTGACGCTGCGTCAAAAAATTTGATGTATACCTTATGTTTACAAGTGCTTTGTGGGTTGTGTTTTTAAACGTACTGTTAATTACATCTTCAATTTTCATAAATCAAATATATATACCCTGGTAATAGATTCAAAATCAAAATACATTTACTTAAAAAATAAGTGTTAATAACTATGACCAAATAGCTCTAAGATTTTTATGTACATTTAACCTATAACTGTTAAAACTCAAACTATGAAAAGAAGACTTACATTATCAGTCGCTGTACTCCTATCCTCACTTTCTTTTAGTCAGGATTTCAGTCTGTTAACATCTACAGAAAATGTTATTTCTGTCAATCATCAACTTCAGCCAAACCCTGAATCATACACTGATATTGACGGACAACCATATCTCGACTTCACAAAATCACACAAAGTCACGCACATGCAATTGGGCGCACCTTCACTGCCTTACTTCTGTGAATCTGTTATTGTACCTAATAAAGGGAAAATTAATCTAAACATTGAGCATGACGGGTATATTGAATATCAAGATGTAGATGTAGCTCCGTCAAAAGGAAGCTTAAAACGTAACATTAACCCTTCTGAACTGGCCTACACTTTTGGAGAGGCATATAACACCAACGCTTTTTTTCCTGGTGACATTGCAAAAACAGGTACACCTTACAACCTAAGGAACACGCGTGGAGTAACAATAGCCGTTTCTCCTTATCAATACAATCCAGTCACTAAGGTTTTAAGGGTTTATCAAAACATTCAAACCAACATTATTACCAACGACAAGGAAACTGGTAAAAATGAATTATTCAGTCAATACAAACAAAATGATGTTTTCAATACTGTCTATGATCGTCAATACTTGAATTCAGGTGCTGTTTTTGGAAGATATACAACTGTTGAAGAAGAGGGTGAAATGCTAGTCATTGCTAAAGATGCATTTATTAATGAGATTCAACCTTTAGTTGATTGGAAAAATCAATCGGGTATAAAAACGACCATTATTGGAACATCAACAGCAGGGTCAACTGACACGCAAATAAAAGCCTACATTGAAAACTTCTACGCTACAAATCCAGATTTAGTATATATCTTACTAGTTGGAGATCACGGAACTGTCCCCTCTCACACGTACGGAAACTCTGGCGGAGAGCAACTTTGGAGTGACTCTTATTACGGTCAACTTACAGGAGGAGCGAACGACTACTACCCTGAAGCTTTTGTTGGTCGTTTTTCTGGGAATGCTGGACAAATCACAACAATGGTTAATCGTACGCTAGAATATGAAAAGACACCTTTAACTGGTAACTGGATGACTAAAGCAATTGGATTGGCATCCGATGAAGGTCAAGGGTTTGGAAATGACGGAGAAGCAGATTGGCAACACGCTAGAAACATGAGAACTATTTTAATGAATTATGGGTACACAACTGTACATGAGTTTTATGATGGCTCACACGGTGGTGCCGATGCACCAGGGAATCCTAACTCATCAATCATCACCCCTGTAGTCAATGCAGGAATAGGTCTCTTCAATTACACGGGGCATGGTGATCAAAATTCATGCGTTACAGGGAATTATAGCTCTTCACACATCAATTCAAGCACCAACAATGGCGCTTATCCTTATGTTATTTCTGTAGCTTGTAACAACGGGACATTTACATCTGGAACATGTATCTCTGAAACATGGTTACGTGCAACAAACGCCAACACTCCAACAGGAGCAATTGCAGCGTGTGGCTCATCAATACTGATGGCTTGGGCAGAACCAATGCAAACACAAGATGAAATGACTGAACTAATTGCTGAAACATATACAACAAACCGAAAATCAACCTTGGGTGGAATATTCTACAACGCTCAAATGAGTATGTTAGAAGATTACAATTCAAGCGGAAGCTCTGAAGAAGTTATGCAAACATGGGTTATGTTTGGCGACCCTTCTACAATATTTAGAAATAAGGTAACAATGAATATGGCTGTTTCTCATGTTGCTAGCGTACCACTAGCAACCACATCAATCAACGTGAATTGTGATACTGATGGTGCAAAAATTTCAATTTCACAAGACAATGTGCTTTTAGGTTTTGGAATTGCAAGCGGAGGCACTGCAACTGTAAACATCCCTGCCCTCACATCAAACCAACCACTAACAGTTGTAGGAACAAAGCAAAACTTTAGTCCTTACCAAGGTAGCATTGCCGTTACCGATGGATCAAACAGTATCAATGAAAATCCTTTAGAAGGAATAAACATATACCCAAATCCAGCATCAAGTAAACTAAACATTGAATGGGACGACATTAACCCTACCTCTATTGAATTAAGAGACTTATCAGGTAAAATTATTTATTCAAACACTACAATACCTGATTCAAAACTAACAATTACAACCTCTGACTTTGCTTCTGGAATCTACATCTTACAGATTAAAGCAAACGACAAGTTAAACACAACCAAGGTTGTATTTAACTAACAATTAAACACCAAAAGCAGCCGATAAAAAATCGGCTGCTTTTTTTTGGAATGATCTATGCCTTACTACAACCAAAAACCATGAAAGCATTACTTATATCAAGCGTATTTTTTTTACTACTAGCCTGTGGAACCCAAAAGGAGGTAATTGTAAATACCGATAGCAACAGTCAAATTGAAAGCAATCAAGCAATTGACAATACAATAACAAATACTTCGGACACCTTGAGAATTATCGGAACTGTCCGTACAACCTCAAAAGGTTGCTTAGTATATATTGATGCACAAACAAATTCAAGAAGCATAAAAATGTACCCTGTTAATTTAGATGATCGGTTTAAAAAAGAAGGGATGTTTATTCGCTTTACCTATGCGCTTAGCAGAGGAATGCAACCTAAAGGATGTGAGTGCAACCAGATTGTATCTGTGAGTGATGTAACACGTCTAAGAAAATGCTATTAACGGTCACCTACACCATTACGACAACTATAACCACATCAATTTAAAATCATCAACTGCAGGTAAGGTTTCGTACTGAAGTAGTACCTGATGTCCTCCTGGAAGTATACTTTCAAAATTTCGATCAAACTTAATTCCAAATTTTATACTTGAGACCCAAAGGTTCCGAAGGTATTTTGACGTATTTATGCGCAACACCAAAGTTTTTTCTTGTTCATTAACTGAATCAATTGTTAAATCAACATCTGTCGAGATAGCCTTTTCATAATCGGTTACAATGTTGTCAAAACTTCGGGTAACACGCTGTCCTGCCTCATCGTTAAAGGTGAAAACCAAAACGGAATTACAATCTAACCCTCTACTTGAGGTTGATCCAGATAAATCAATCCGATGAGAACCATTACCACTCACCTCAATTACAGTATCCAACTCGCTCTGCAAAATACCATCCAACGAAAAAACCTTAAGATTAACCTTCGACTTAAATACATCAACGACCCCTGAAACAAGGTGGTACTCAACATCATTCAATTCTGCATGTTTAGCTACAACAGTCACATCACGATAATCATCGCGCACTTGATATTGTAACGCTTTCCAATTTCCATTATAATCAACACTCGACCAAGTTGGGGCCGGCCAACAATCATTCAACTGCCAATACAAGGTTCCACCACAGCGAGGTGCATCAACACGATGACCAGACACAGCCATACCAACAGCTACAGCTTGTGTTAACTGAGAATAATAAACAAATTCCTCAAAGTTTTCTGGAGTTCCATACAGTCGTTTTGCATGTTTTAAAATCATCTTGTTCCCAACGTAACTTTTTTGATGATGCTTCATTACAGCTGATGACAACCCCCAATCAGCTCGTGTTGAAAAAGTAGCTAACGTATTGTATTCCGGAAAACTTTGAAATCCATATTCCGCATTAAACCGCCCTATCTTCTTACCAAAATCTTCAATTGGATCTTTTCCATGCCAAACACCCCAATAATGCTGAGAACCATGGTTGTACAATACATCTTTTCCCCAGTTACTTAATGGCGAAGTGTGTATATATGGAACAGTACTATTTTTAGCAATAATGATTGGAGCCGTCTGTTTAAATATTCGATCATACGCATGCTCAATTTCTTTTGCTTCACCTCCATAAAGGCCGTGTTTCACTTGAAACCCCCAATTATTCCAAGCCACCTCAACTTCATTATTACCATTGAAAAGTACAACGCTTGGGTGTCCAGAAATTCGTGGGATTTGGTACTCGAATTCCCGGGTGATGTTTTCAATAAAAACATCATCTCCTGGATACATAGCACACGCAAACATCAAGTCTTCCCACACCATAATCCCAAGTTCATCGCATCGTTCAAAGAAAACATCATCTGGATAGTAGCCGCCACCCCAAACACGAACCATGTTAAAGTTTGATTCAGCCATCACATCAACCATATCAACGATCATACTATCCGTTACACGAGCAGGGAAAATATCTTGTGGAATGTAGTCGGCACCCTTACAAAAAACACGTCTCCCATTTATCTTAAAGTAATAACTAGTACCCCATTCATCTTGCTCCCGAATCAACTCTGAAGTCTTAACTCCAAACTTTAAGTTAAATGAAGTAATTAACTTATTATCAGTACTATTTAAACAGACAGAATCTTTATATAAAAATGATTCACCTTGTCCTTTTGGCCACCATAAGCTTGGGTTTTCAATTTCAATTCTACGGGTAAAAACACCCCCTACACCTTGAACTTCTTCACGCCCAAAAAGTGCACTATCCCATCTAATTTTTTTGATTTTTTTGTTCGATAAATGAATGTCAAATTCAACAACAGCAACATCATCTTCAATAGACACAATTCGTGTCGTCTTGTTTAACAACCTCGCCTTGTCATACGCACCAACCAAAGCAGGTTTATTTAATCCAATCGTATTCATGCGTAACGCCCAATCCCAACCAAACTGGTACTGCGGCTTTCTTGAGTAAGGCGCAACAGCAACCTTATGTACATCGTTAGGTGCAGGAAGTTGATAACCTACCGTTTTCAACTTATCCTTGTGATATATAACAGGAGGTGTAAATAAAATAGTAAGTTCATTGACCCCTTTGTTAGCATATTTCTTAATGTCTACAAAGTGTGGGATAAAAGCATTATCAGTAGTCAAGACAAGTTTTTTATTCAAGTAAACCTTAGCATACGTGTCAATAGCAGGAAAAATTAACTCGACAAAGTCTCGATTCAGCTCACTGTCCAGAAAAAAGTTAGATTTAAATTCCCATTCATAATCTTCAATCCAATCAAATTTCTTTTCATTTAATCCGTAAAAAGGATTTGGAAGCTCTTTATTGGCAATTAACGCCTCTTGTACCGAGCCTTTACCCCCTAACTCTATCCATTCCTTTTTTATGGGGTGAAGAAAACTCCATGAAAGCTCAATATCCTGAGAGTAAGACGAAAACACAACACTAATAAAAAAGAAGACTAGAAGTATTAACCCTGAAAAATTACAATTCATATGAATTACCAATTACGATCGAAGCCAGCATCGATTAATTCTGACTGACCTGTTGATTTCACTGCGAAATTAAAGCCGTTAAAGACTGAATACGCCCCATAATTCCCTTTTTTATCCAACGCAAGAAAACCAACTTGCAACCCCTCCACATTCTCATGCTTATCAATAATTCTTGCCACAGCCTCTTCACAGGCTTGCTGCGGCGTTCTACCTTGTCGCATTAACTCAACAACCGTATGGCTCCCCGCAATGCGAATAACCGCCTCGCCCAATCCTGTTGCGCAAGCAGCTCCAACTTCATTGTCAACAAAAAGCCCCGCACCTATAATAGGAGAATCTCCAATACGTCCAGGCAATTTATACCCCCAACCACTCGTTGTACATGCCCCACTTAAATTTCCATTAGAATCTAATGCTAACATTCCTATAGTGTCATGATTTTCAGTGTTAATCACTGGTTTTTCAAATAGTTTCTTATTTTTTTTCTTCCATTCTTTCCATTCTTTTTTCACTGCTTTAATTGGAGACTTCACATGTTTAAACCCGTAATCCAACGCAAAGTCTTTTGCTCCATCTCCCACCAACATAACATGAGGTGTGTTCTCCATAATTGTTCTAGCAACAGAAATGGGGTGTTTAATCCCTTCCAAGCAACCAACAGCTCCACAATTTGACTTCTCATCCATGATACAAGCGTCAAGGGTAACATGACCTGTACGATCAGGCCTACCACCAATACCAACACTCCTATTTGTCATATCAGACTCTGTAGTACGCACCCCATGCTCCACAGCATCAAGTGCTGGTCCATGCTCCTCAAGAACCTTCCAGGCATTATCATTAGCAGCCAACCCATGTCTCCAGGTTGAAATAACTATAGGGGCGTTACTCTCATTCAAACCACCTGTAATTTCACCAAAAACACGCGCTGCTTTCACAGGTTTAAACACCCCTAAAACGGCAGTTGTCAAGCCTATTCTAAAAAACGATCTTCTTTTCATATTAACGATTTTTTTCTGTTAAATAACGCTTAAGCCAAACGCGATACAAAGCTGCATTTTGCTCATGCTCCCTGTTGGTTACAGCAAAATTATGTCCACCTCCCCCTGGTTTACCACACATAAATATATAATCGACATTAGACGGATTCAACACCGCATCAATCACCCCTCTAGGCACAACGAAAATTGGACCTGGAGGAAGCCCCGAATACTTATATGTATTGTACGGACAATCAATCTCTTTATGCCTATTTAGCAATCGTTCTACCCCATCTAATTGATCACCCCAACAAAATTTAAACGTGGGGTCTGATTCTAAACGCATTCCCTTTTTTATACGGTTAAGATAAAGTTTAGCAATGATAGGCCATTCAGACTCCATTTTAGATTGTTCAGAATAAACGATACTGGCAACAGTAGCGACCTGAGAAGGTGAATTCAGTCCAACAGACTTCATTTTACCCTTTCGTTCTTCATTCCAAAAAGAATTAAACTCATCCGCCATCAAACGGGTAAAGGTTTCTGCATCTGTATCAAAATACATCTTATAGCGTTCTGGTAAAAATAATGCCGGCATTTGTTCCGTTGTAAATCCATACTTAGACTCTGTATCAGAGCTCAGTAAATAAGATGCAATAGACGCGCTGTCTGCAATTATACATTTACTTATGTTAGAAGCAATATCACGGAGATCCTTACAACGGTTAAAATCTACATTCACCTTAAGCTCTGCATTCCCATGGCCATTTTCCCCTTTAATAAAACCACGAACCAAAGCCGGCAATTGAGTTTGAGACAAGACAATATATTTCCCTCCTGCAAACTGGCTTGCATCAATACCATTTGCTGCAACGTATTCGTTAAAATGATTGGGGTCAGGAAGTATTCCACGCTCAATTAACCTAGATGTCAATTGATCTATTGTAGGGTCCTCTCTAAAAAGAAGTTTAACTTCAGCTGTATTTATTGTTCTTGTATCCTCTTTAAGCAGACATGTAATACGCTCCCTATTGTAAATCGAAAAAGCAGCAATTGCAACTAAAACAACAAGACTTATTTTTTTAACCATTTCTCAAATAATAATGCCTCAATATACACACCATCACTGAGATACTTATCATCTGACTGCCCTATTTTTTTAAAATCACATTTTTCAAAAAGAGCAACACTTGGTTTATTTTCAGGGTGAATCATGCACGTCAACTTATCAAGCCCTAAATTAATCGCTTCAACTTCAATTAACCTGAATCCTTCTGAAGCACTACCCTTTCCTCTATTTTCCTTATCCGCAATCAAGATTCCAACAATCGCCTCTTTAGACTCAAAATCAATGGCACACAGGTCAACTGCACCCAAAGTCTTCTGTGTTTTTGAATCACAAATCATCCACCTACCCTGTTTAGAAGTAGCTATATCTTGAAGGGATTCAATCAGCCTTACGATATCCCACAATTGATAGGGAGAATCATTGTTACTTGAGCTCCAGTTCTCCACGTCATTTTCCCAACGCAAAACCTCGACAGCATCCCCCAACTCAACAGACCTTATACACACACTCATAACGACTCATTTAACAGGGACAATCGTGCATGAATATCAGCAACATCATACCGTTTAATTCCTTCAAATTCAACAGGGATATTTAAACCATACACACTTTTAATTCTACGTGCTTTATCAAGGGAAGCAAGTAATTCCACTAATTTACCTGACTGCCTATCTCCTAAGACCGTTTTAATTGGATTCAAACAGGTCACCTTATTGGGAATCGTTTTATCATAAGGTGAAAACGAGTTCCTTACTGCTTCTTCTGACAATAAATCATTCAATGAGAAACAAAGTAAAGCAATTCCCCTACGGTCAACAATTTCAAGTAGGTGTTGAACGGGAACAGCCATATCCTTACCGTTTGCTTTCAGACTAAAAAACCGCCCATCAATAGAAACACCTATATGAGGTGGTACTTTATCTGCATGCAAAACCCAAAGTACAGCTCCAACAGAAACACGCTCTATTGAAAATGATTCAATGTTTTCCACTATATAATTAGACTTCAATACTTCCATCAAAAACAAATGTTGCTGGACCAGTTAACCAGATATCCGTAAATTCTTTCTTATTTCGTTTAGCTTCGACCTTTAACACCCCACCCTTTGTATTAATTATTAACTCAGAACAGGCTTGATTGTTCACAAACATAAATACCAAAGCACAGGCAGTAACACCTGTTCCACACGACAAGGTTTCATCTTCTACACCGCGCTCATAGGTAGCAACACTGATTTCACTATCGGAAACTCTAGCCATGGTGTTGACATTAACACCTTCTTCACTAAAGCGGTCTGAATAACGAATTAAACGACCGTAATCAATAATGTTTTCAGATTTTAAACTCGCCACAAGATGGATGTAATGTGGCGACCCAGTATCTACAAGGAAATCTTCATTTATCTGCTCAACACCCGCTACCGGTAGCATTTCTAAGCGAACATTCGTGTCGTCAACAAATGCTTTATGAGCTCCATCAATGGCATAAAAAGATGCCTCGTGATCAATAAGCCCTATCGCTTTAGCAAACGCAACAGAACACCTAGCTCCATTCCCACAAAAACTTTGACTACCGTCTGCATTAAAATACTCCACTTCAAAATCAAACCCATCTTTTTTAGAGAGTTTGATTAATCCATCAGCACCAACACCCAGCTTCCTATCGCATAAAAACTTTAGCTGAGCCATACTCAACGAGTTATATGCGCCATCCATATTGTCAACCATGACAAAGTCATTACCAGTTCCTTGATATTTTGAAAAAATCAATTTCATCACAACAAAAATAATGCATATCGTTTAACCTAAGAAATATACGACAGTAAATAAACACTTTGGGTCGGTTTATGTATTAGTTATTTAGTTGAAAACATCTCAGCTAAACTTTCGCCTTGTGCTAAAACCCTATCGGCTTCTAGTTTTGCTAAATCTGGTGGATAACCGTAACGCATGAGTATTTTCTTTACGGTAAGCCTAAGTTTTGCTCTTACATCTTCTCGTTTACTCCAATCTACTGTAGCATTTTTACGAATTACATCTACTATGGTATGAATGAGTTCTTTCATCTTGTTATCATCCAAGGTTTTGGTAGAATCGTTTTGTTTTAACACACTGTAAAACGCATATTCGGCTGGTGTTAATCCCAGTTCTTCTGATTTATGGTCTTCCTACTTTTCCCATTGTATTTACTTTTTAAGATTTGATAAAGCCTTGAAAAACGTCTTTCAAGGTAATAAACTGTTACTTAACTTTATCTCTTAAGTGGTAAACATTAGGCTGACATTTTACAATAGTTTATTTATTTGAGATAAATTTAATACTTATTGAATTAACGCAATGTCTCAGGTTTTTCTCTGTCAACCTCTCCCCTTCAAAAACATGACCAAGATGACCCTTGCAATTTGCGCAGCATATTTCTACTCTTTGCATCCCAAAACTATTATCTTGAATTCTAATTAATGAATTCTTAATCTCGTCATCAAATGATGGCCATCCACAATTTGATTTAAATTTTGAA
>JAQWFQ010000034.1 GCA_029238665.1 Crocinitomicaceae bacterium
CCCTTTACTATCAACAGTTTAGGGTTTTTTTGTTTACAGCCGTTAGATAGACAGCTTTAACGTAAATGTACAAAATCCGAGTGTTTTTGGCAGTTAATTTAACATCAATCAAATAGTATACCTTGAGGCCATAGGTAATATTTAAGCTTTATTTTATCTCTAACATTTGTTATCTTGGTTCAAGAAAAACTTTTCACATCATTGAAAATATAAATCGTAAAATGGCATATTCCAAAAAAGCACTAGAGTTTATCGAAAAACTCAAATCCAAAGGAATGTATGATGAAAACTACGATTACTCACGCATTGATTACATAAATACTAAAACTAAATTAATTATAATTGACAAGAGCTATCAAACTAGCCACTTGATTACTGCGGAGTCTCTTATGAATGGCGTTAAGTGTTGCATGAGGAACGCTTCGGATAAATCCCAATATGTAATTAACCAATTTAAAATTGTACATGGATATTTGTATGATTATTCAAAAGTAAAGTATATTAAAGAACAAGTAAAAGTTACAATTATATGTTCTGAGCACGGCGAATTCCTGCAAGTAGCTAAGTCTCATATTAGCGGTAGCGGATGTCCAAAATGTAAGGGTAAAGGTTTTTCAAATAATGAGGTTATAGAACAGCTTGTTAAGGTTCATAATGGGAAATACGATTATTCTAAATTAGTATTCAAATCCCAACAGGATAAGGGTATTATTATATGTCCTGAACATGGAGAATTTCAAAAGGAGATTACAAAACATAAATTTGGAGAAGGCTGTCCAAAATGTGGAGGATTTAATAAAACGACAGAGGAATTTATAATAGAGTCCAAGAGAAAGTTTGGTGATTTATTCGATTATTCCAAAACTGAATATGTAAATGCATTGACTAAAATGGAATTCCGATGTATTGAGCACGATTATACTTTTTTTCAAACCTCAAACAATCATTTATACTCAAATTATCCATGTGAACACTGTGATAAAGCACATGCTCGAGGGTTATACGCGATGGGGTTAGATACATTTCAAGATAGAGTTAAACAAATATTTGGAGATGTATTTTCATTTGAATATGCAAAATATGTAAATCAGAATACGGATATTACTCTAATATGTAAGATACATAATTCAAAAGTCATAAATAAACCATATGCCTTTATCAATGGTATAGGTTGTCCATTATGTAGTAAGAAAAAAAATCAGGAGGAAAGAAGTGTGGAAGCACTCGAAGAAATTAATAGTTACGTCAAAAAATTAGGGGGTAAATGTTTATCAGATAGTTATGTAAATAATATGGCCAATCTTCAATTTGAATGTAAAAAAGGTCATGTTTTTATGGAGTCATGGGCTGATGTTAAGTATTCAATGAGGTGGTGTAAAGAGTGTGCTCCTAATCGTTATGTTGGAGAGACACTAACAAGAATGATTTTAGAACATTTACTAGGATATCAATTGCCCTCAAGGTATATCAAGAGTATGGAAGGTCTTCAATTGGATGGATATAATAGTGAACACAAAGTTGCCTTTGAGTATCAAGGTTATCAGCACTTCACAAAGGGTAGTTTTTTTCATAAATCAAAAAAAGACTTTAATACCCAACAAAATAGAGATAAAACAAAAAAGTTACTATGTGAAGAAAATAGTATAACGTTAATTGAAATTTTTGAGTTCAAGAATATCAGAAAAAGCCGAATTCCTTTTTTTTATAAAAAGATTACAGAACAGTTGCGGAATCTAGGAATAAAGTATAATAAATCACCTTTTACCCCTGATTTAGTAAAACTCTATCAAGGTCGAGAAAGTAGTTTGTATAAGAGAGCTAAAGTGAAAGTTGAAAGTATGGGTGGTTCTATACAAACATACATAGGTTCAGAGAGTAAACATATTTTTACTTGTGTCAATGGTCATAGAGTAAATAAACACCTTAGTGTGATTGGAAAAAATGGCGCTAATTGCCCGATATGTAATTCGATAGAAAAATATGAAGCCTTGAAGGTTTTGATCGAAAGCAAGGGTGGTAAATTAATTGATAAATCCCTAAAATCAAGAGGTTATTCAAATAAATACTCATGGATATGTGACAAAGGGCATAAACGAGCTAGTAAAGGAGCATATTTAATTCAAGGTCATTGGTGTGTTGACTGCCAAATAGCGGACCAAACCACGAAGATACACCCTAATAAACTTAGTCAATTCAAAAAAGATGTTTTAAGCGGAAAAAAGTATGCTAAAGATATTATGAAGAAATATGATCTTGGTACAGGGGTTTACTACAGAATACTAAAAAAGCATGAACTCAAACCAAATTATCTGCCACAGGATAGACAAAAACAAAAAAAGAGAACAAAAGGTGCAATTCTTCAATTAGACCCAAAAACATTCAAAATACTTAAAAAGTATCCTTTTTTGGAGGATGTAAAACGAGACAAGGATAATAAATTTGGACCTGAAGGTATTCGGTTTCAAATGAAAAGATACAGGCCTGCATATGGCTATTATTGGTGCAAGGAGTCTGATTATGTGCAGTATTTAAAAACTTTAAACGAGTTAAATAATAGACTCCTCTGAGTTTAGCAGTTAATTTAACATCAATCAAATAGTATATAATCCCGTATAATATATCTACAGAAGATTTAAAGTGCCTTTCTAAGGTTTCTTTTTATCTATAGGTTAAGAGAATAAAACAGGAATTAAATTAGGGGGTAGCCAAGGGGGTATAGCACCCCCTACCGAAGGGGGTAGGTAAGGGGGTCTAGGACCCCCTAGCCTACAAGTATAAGTATAAGTATAAGGAAAGTGGTTCTTAAAATAGCTTCATAAAAGTTAACCCTTAATAAATACTATCAATAAACACTTTTAATAAACACCTTTAATAAACAACAATAATAAATACCTCAATAAATACATATTTCCCATAGTTCACCTTTGGCTGACGTTACACAATCTGAATAAAGACACAGTATTCGAACACCAATCATTGTTTGAGATGTAGACGTTGTTTGTGGCTGAACAAAAAAATCAGATAGGTTTTAGTAAATGTGGTTGTAACCAACGTACAACAATTAACGCATCTTAAAAACAAGCAGCTCACCTGTTTTAAATTCAATGGTAACTTTGTTTTCTATGGCCTTGTTACGTGTTCCAATTTTATCTCCAAAGTTTAAGTCGTCATTTGTCAAGGGATATAATAAACCTTTTGTAGTAATACATGTAGCTTTTGGAAATGGAATTAGAGAAATGGTGCTGTTAACACAGTTGGACAATGTCAGTTTTTTTCCGCTAAAAAAGTAGCTTCCAGAATCATCAAAAAATGTAATTTCCAGTTTTTCTTTCCAGCGCAGTGCAGTATGTAAATTGCCTAAAAAATGATCTTGCTCTTTTCCACTTGCGCCAAAAACATCGATAGTAGAATAGTTTTTATCGTATATAATTTGAAGTATTTTATCAAAGTCTGTAAAGTCTTGATTGGGTGTATGAATGGTTTCTACCGTTGTTGGGATTTTTTCTAAGGAATCAAAATCACCACTTATAAAATCAGGTTTGATGTTGTTTTCTTTTAAATACTGATAGGCACCATCTGTTGCACAAACAAGATCGTAATCAGAGATTGTTGGCAAATTTTTAGGCTTTTCACCATTCAACAATAAAAAAACGCGTTTTGTTTTCATAAAAAGATCGTTAACAATATCAGCTTGGTTAGTTAAATTAGATGAATGCTATTGTTTTTTGATAAGTTTTAAGGTTTCGCCATTTGCCTTCAAAATATAAATCCCACTCGGTTGGTTGCTTAAATTGATCGTTGTCTTATTGCTTAATGTTTTTTGTTGGAACACAAGCTGGCCGTAAAGGTTGAATACTTTGCAGTTAATTTCTGAGGAGGTTTCACTAAAAACTTGAAACTGAGAAGAACTCGGATTTGGGAATACGTGAATAGAGTTTAATGCTTGAATAGCCGGTAGTCCAGCACTTGGATGAAATGTATAAAATTCATACTCGGCCCTTTCTGGAGAAAGGGAAATAGCATTGTCATTATGTGCTCGAATGTAAAACTTAATTTCTTCTCCACTTGCTAGATAAGGAAGTTCGACAGTATAAACTCCATCATTTGCAATCGCATCTCCAAGTGTCCCATCATCGTGCATTGGAAACGCGTTAAATTTTGAATTGTGCGGACTTATAGTAGCCATTAATTCTACTTGAGTCGGGTTTGATATCGTAGCCATTACAAAATTACCATTCAAAGAAACCTCACTTATAACAGGACTTATTTGTGTTAATTCGGAAAGGTTGGACAGGTATGAGTTACGTGCATTTATACTGGACATAATGCCTCCAAACCCCCAACTTTCCCAAATTGCGTTATCTACGTTTTCGTAGAATTGATTTGTGCTAAACAATTTGTGTTGGTCAGCGGTAACTGCTGATTCAGCAAGGGATTGAAGTTGATCCACTTGATTTAGAATAGTAGCAGTATCAGACATGGTTTCTGTAAAAACGGTTTTAAGGTGTGCGGTATAGATTTTTCGGTATAAGGGATGGTTTAACAGGTAGTCGAGAAGCGGTCGCTCGCCTACGGGGAATTGTGATCCGTAAGGATCGTAGTTGTATACAGGAGTAGGGTTCCAATAGCTCCATCCAAGAATAGCTCCTGTAAAGCTTTCGCTTAGATCCCAAGGAATCATCTGAAAAAGACCATCTTCTGTTTGATAGAGGTAATAGTTATGAATGTAATATCCGTTATAGGTATCGAGGTTTAATGTTGCTGTGTTCACTGCAAAAGCCCATAAAACACGGTCAATGTTTAAGATGTTGCCTAAGTTTGTGGGGTTAAATTTTAAGGTGAATAGAAGCTCTACCAATTGGTCCCACCCATATTCGGATTTTAGGTTGTAACTGTTAAAGTACGATGAGCTATCGAGTCCAAGCCAACCAAGGTTTGGTGGTGCTCCAGATGCCGGGTTAGGGCTTGGGTCACAAAACATGTTTATTGGGTCACACTTAAACAAGGCGCCGTTTTTTTCGCCAAAATGCTTTTCACAAAACTGTTTATTGATAGACTCTGTATTCACATAAAGGCCAAGGTAGTCTCCTTGTACGTGAAGTTTTAATACGTTCACCTCAGGGGTAGGCAGGTAATTCCTGTAAATTTTACTGGCTAAAAATTCTTTTGAAAAGGTTGGGTCAAGCCAAGCGTTAGCAAGCTTAATTTTCTTTTTTTCCATTAGTTTTTGACCAGAAACCCAGTAGTTCATATCCAGGTTATATGGAACCTTAGGGCTTAGGGCATCATTGGGCAAGCAAAAGGTTGAGTTTCCTTTGTACCGTACACCAACGCTGTCATATGTTGTTCCATTTAAACTAAGCGTAGCTGGAATTCGATAGGATGGATTATTAAAAAAAGAGTTAACCAGGGTGTCGTGGTAGTTCGTTTCATAGAAGTTTATGTGCAAATCTCTAATGGAGTCTTTGTCAAAAAGTCCGCCTTGCGCTTCGTACAAACTTTGAGGGTTGTAGATAATTTGGGTATTTGCAGAGAGCGAAATGGCCAAACAAAAGAAAATAACCTGCACTCTTAATAGCGCGTTAGAACAGATGTGGTTACGTAAAGTAGCTGTAAATGTATACATATCCACTAAAGTACATTATTTATGATTAATGGGTCCAATAACCTAGGTGTTGAGGAATAAATCGTAGTAGATAATTTCATTATCTTAGTGGTCATGATGAAAATAATTCGATTGATTCATCAACCGAAGCTGTCTTTAAACAGAAACGAAATGAAAATTATAGTCACATTATTTGTAGTGTTGTTTGCTTTTTACTCACATTCCCAAAAAGTTTTCTCTGTCGATTATGCAAGTCAGGCAGATGTTAAAATATTTGTTGTAGACTATGCAAGTCAAGCAGATCTAAAGGTGTTCAAAGTCGATTATTCGAGTCAAGCAGGTAAAAATGATGGCGCTTGGTTTTTTGTCGATTATGCAAGCCAGTCAGATAAAAAGATCTTTTTTGTGGACTACGCAAGCCAAGCTGATATTAAGGTATTTTTTGTCGATTATAAAAGTCAATGCGGTTGGACCCGCTCATCAAAAAAACAATTATTTTATTGATCACGTGTTAAGATTTTACATTAATCGATTCTATGAAATTATTCTTTACGGCTACTGTTATTTTAACACTCCAAGTCTGTTTTGGTCAAATTCCGAACGGGTACTATGATTCGGCTTTTGGACATAAAGGGGAGTCTCTTAAAACGCAATTAAACCTCATAATCAAAGACCATAAGGAGTTTCCATATACAAATAAACAAACAGATGTTTGGGACATCTTAAAGGACACAGACAGGGATACGCTAAACCCCAACAACGTTCTTCTGATTTACTCAGGTTGGTCTAGGAATGCCAATTTAGAATACAATTCGGGCAAAGGATGGTCAAGAGAGCATGTTTGGGCAAAATCTCATGGGGATTTTGGAACAACCAACGGAGCGGGGACAGATGTCCATGCCTTGCGTCCGTGTGATGTAAGTGTTAATAGTGCTAGAAATAGCCGTTGGTTTGCAGAATGTTCAACAGAATACGTGGACAAAGACGGATTAACGGGAAGCCATACAAGCACCTCGCTGTGGGTTTGGAAGCCCAATGAAAATGTTAAAGGGGATGTTGCCCGAATGATTTTTTATATGGCAACGCGTTACGAAGGTGAGGGGAAAGAGCCGGACTTAGAAGTCGTTGATTATATTCCTGCTAAAGATAGTAAGGAGCCCATTCATGCCAAACAATCAGACTTGATTCAATGGCATTTAGATGACCCTGTTGATAATTGGGAGCGAAATAGAAATAACATTATTTATACGAAGTATCAGAAAAATAGAAACCCATTTATTGATCACCCTGAGTATGTTCAGCGTATATGGGGTAATGGAAACTAAGTTGATTTTCAGGCACAAAAAAAAGTCGCAAAAGAGGTGTAAATTACTCCAGTTTCATATTAACTAAATTGTTTTATGAACTAATTTACGCCCCTGTAAATGCGACTTTTATAGGTTTAGTTTCTAATGAGAAACTGTATAGTTTTTTAGTTGATTAATGCAGCTTTAACGGTACTTGCAATTAATTTTCCATCGGCTTTTCCTGCTAATTTCCCTGACAACATACCCATTACTTTCCCCATGTCTTGAGGTCCAGATGCGCCTGTTGTAGCTATAGCAGCGTTAACTTCTTTTTTTATATCTTCTTCAGACATCATTTCAGGCATGTATGCATTAATAATGTCGGCTTCAAATTTTTCATCAGCTGCTAAGTCTTCACGCCCCTCCTTCATATAAAGGGTGTACGTTTCAGTACGTTGTTTATGAAGCTTCATTACAATTTTCATTGCGACAGCATCAGAAACTTCTCCTGTTCCAGCAGTTGCCTCTAAAAGCAGTTTAGACTTGATGTCTCTTAGCGCTGCAAGTTTTTTCTTCTCTCTAGCTAACATTGCTTTTTTAATGTCAGCGTTAATTGTCTCAATGAATGTCATGATTAATCTACGTTATCGTGTAAGAATGAATTGTTGCTGTTTAGCGAAGTTCCGTTCTCATCTTTTGAAATACTGAACCTACTGCTATTGTCTGATTGGCTAGGAATAGATTCATCCAATTGAATGTTTCGCCTAACGTATGCAGGTTCATTTTCAAATTCTTGAATACCGTCAGCTTTTTTTAAACGCTGTGTGTATTGTTGAATACGAGATAACCTTTCCTGAGAACGTTTTTGCTGTTCTTCAGGAGAACGTTTTTGTTTCGTTTCACGCTCCTCTAAATTCATTATCGTTTCGTCTGTATCATCCAAGACAACACGCGTAATTATAGCTGGTTCTTCTGTAGTTTCAGCAGTAGTGTTTTCTGCTGTAGTTGATGTCTCCCAGTCTAACTTTATCTCTTCTTGCTTCTCAGAATCTGCTAAGGTAGAAGTTGGAAATTCAGGTGTTTTTTCCGTTTTTAAGAAAGGAGTATCTTGCTTTACCTCAACTTTTTCTGCAGCAGTCCATGGATTCTGGTGTGTTGGAGATTCCAGTGGAGTTTTAATTTCTTTTACTTCTTCTGCTAGCTTTGTTACCTGCTTTTGAGGCGCTTTTTCAAATCCTGTTATTGGAGAAGATGAAAACCCTGTTGCTATAACGGTAACGCTAACTTTATCTCCTAATGTTTCATCTTTAGCATGGCCAAAAATAACGTCTGCAGTTGATCCAGCAGCTTCTTGAATGTAGTCTGTGATTTCAGTAATTTCATCCATCGATACTTCTAGGTCACCATATGTTACATTCAGCAATACATACTCAGCTCCGCTAATGTCGTTGTCGTTCAGTAATGGAGATTCTAGTGCTTGTTGAACGGCTTTAATTGCTCTGTTGTCACCTTCTCCAGTTGAACTACCCATAATGGCAACACCACTATCTTTCATTACTGTATTAACATCGTTAAAATCGACATTTATAGCACCTGTTACAGCAATTACTTCAGCAATGCCTTTAGCTGCAGTAGCTAAAATATTATCTGCTTGTGAAAAAGCTTCTCCTATTGACAGGTTTCCTGTAATTTCACGTAAGCGTTCGTTGTTAATTACAAGCAGTGTGTCAACATTCTGACGCATAGCTTCTAACCCTTCTTCAGCTTGCATACGCCTTTTTCGCCCTTCAAAGTTGAAAGGAACAGTAACAATACCAACGGTTAAGATTCCCATTTCTTTTGCTACTTCTGCAATTACTGGAGCGGCACCCGTTCCGGTTCCACCACCCATACCTGCAGTAACGAATACCATTTTAGCATCCTTTCCTAAGTATTCTCTAATTTCTTCAATATTTTCAATGGCAGCATTTTTACCAATTTCTGGTAATGAACCGGCACCTCTTCCTTCAGTTAATGAAGGTCCAAGTTGAATTTTGTGAGGAACAGGAGAAATATCTAAGGCTTGTAAATCGGTATTACAAACTAAAAACTCCACACCTTTAATTCCTTCACTGTACATGTGGTTAACGGCATTTCCGCCCCCGCCACCTACACCAATGACCTTGATGATTGACGGTGCTTCTTTTGGTAATTCAAAATCCATGGCAATTATATTTAAGTGTTGTGTTGTCTATATTGTTAATCTTCTTCAGCGAACCAATCTTTACTTTTTCGAACGATAGAGTCAAAGAAAGATCCTCTTGTTTTTTCTGAGTGTGTGGTTACTGCACCTGTGTCAGCTGGTTTTGAAGCGCTAGACCTTCTCATGTCTTCAAATCCTTTTAGTACAAGTCCAATCCCTGTAGCGTACATAGGGCTTTTTATTGTTTCGTTGTTTGTGTTTGCTAGATGTTCTGTAGGGTAGCCAATACGCGTATCCATTCCGGTTACATATTCAAACAACTGTGTGGTATGGTCTAATTGTGACCCACCTCCTGTAACTACAATTCCACCAATTAGTTTCTTTTCAAAACCAGAGTTTTTGATTTCAAAATGAACCAATTCAATGATTTCTTCCATTCTTGCTTGAATGATACTCGAAAGGTTTCTCAATGTAATTTCTCTTGCTGGACGTCCTTTTAGCCCAGGAATAGAAACAACTACATTTTCTTGACTTTCGCTTGCTACCGCAGAACCAAATTGTTGCTTCACCATTTCAGCTTTACGCTTCATGATTGTACATCCTTCTTTAATATCTTCAGTAATTACGTTTCCTCCAAATGGAATAACAGCTGTGTGGCGAATAATACCTTCATGGAAAATGGCAACATCTGTTGTTCCACCCCCAATATCAACGAGCACTACACCAGCCTCTTTTTCTTCTTCTGTTAAAACAGAATCTGCAGAAGCTATTGGTTCAAGAATGATGTTTTTAACTTTTAATCCGGCACGCTCAACACATTTGTGAATGTTCATTGAAGCACCAACATTTCCTGTAATAATATGAAAATTCGCTTCTAAGCGAACACCTGACATTCCAATAGGATCTTTAATCCCTTGTTCGTTGTCAATGATGTACTCCTGAGGTAAAACCGTAATAATTTGTTCTCCTGGAGGCATTGCCATTTTGTACATGTCATCAACCAAGCGGTCAATGTCTAGCTGTGCTATTTCGTTTTCAAGGTTTGTTCGGGTAAGAATACCTCTGTGTTGAATGCTTTTTATGTGCTGACCAGCAATACCAACATTTACGGAATTTATTTTTAATTCTCCTTCGATGCGTTCTTCTGCTTCAGCAACGGCTCCACGAATGGAAAGAATAGTTTTATCGATGTTTGAAACCATACCGCGAGTAACACCTAGGGAATCCGTTTTGCCCATCGATAAAATTTCAATTTTACCATGTTCATTCATTTGACCAACAAAACATGCAATTTTTGTTGTCCCAATATCTAATCCTACAATTATCTTACTCATTTAGATTCTTTTTCTTACAAACTATCTGACCTTCGTACTTGAGGTTAATCTCTGCATATTTTGTCCATCCTTCGTATGCGATTGCCTCGGTGTAAAATATTTTTAACTTTTCAAACTTTGATTCAACGTCTTGCGTTGAGTGAGCAGTTCCAAAAATTATTTTTTGATCTCCTACCACTGGAACTAGGATAAAATCACCGTTCTTTTCTAAGTGCATTTGGCCCACCAGTGAATGGAATAGGGGATCATTACAAACATAAGCGGAAATACGATAGATATCATCTAGTTTTCGAATACTTATTAAGGAGTCATTGTTAATAATTTCGGTGGTTGAAATACTGTTTGACCGGTCGTGTATTTCGCCCGTAAACAGAAGTGTTCTTGCGGTGTGTGAGGCGGTTGTAGTCATCGTATTTCCTTCAGCGTCTAGGTAGAACGTTTCACCGTGTGTATTGAATATTCGAGCAATGGGTTTTCTTATGAAAACATCGACTTGCCATTCCCCATTTACTTGCTGAAAAACATCAACTGATTTAACATGCGAAATAGCGCCTATAAATTGTTCCATAGCCTCAGTGTCAATTTCGTCTATTTTTTGTCCTTCAAAGATGAAATGGTTCAGTTTTAGTTGGTCTAACAATTCTGTTTCTGTAATAAATGCATTCTCATCTTCTAGGTGAATGACAATGTTGGGCTCTGGCAAAATTTGGGCATTTAAATCAAATTGAATTTTAATTCCGATTAAAATTATCAAGATTCCAAAAAGCGACCAAAGCACTATTTTTACCCAATTTTTCATTGTTTTAGGAGTGTTAGTTTAAGGGGTTCTACAATGCGATCAATATCTCCAGCACCTAGAGTTAGAATAATACCTGAACGGGTTTTCGTTACGTATTCTATGGCTTCTTTTGCAGACAACAATTGCTTGTTTGCGCTTGAGATATTGTCGAGTAGTTTTTCGCTTGTAATTCCGGGTATAGGTTTTTCTCTTGCCGGGTATATTGGAAGCAATACGAGGTCATCAATTTCGCTCAGTTCGGTGCAGAAATCGAGCATAAAGTCTCGGGTTCTAGAAAATAGATGAGGTTGAAAAATTGCTGTAATTTTTTCGCCAGGATACAGCAGTTTAACCGAAGAAATGAGCGCGTTTATTTCCGTTGGGTGATGAGCGTAGTCATCGATATAGGTAAGGGTATCTTTTTTGATATGGTATTCAAACCTACGCTTTACCCCAGCAAAACTTGCCAATCCTGCTCTTATTACAGTTTCGGAAAGGCCTAATTCTGAGCAAAGTGCAATGCATGATATGGCATTTTCGGCATTGTGAATGCCAGGTATCCCTAAGGTTACATTGCCCCATAGTCCAGTAGGCGTATCAACATCAAACATGAACACTCCTTGCTCAAAACGAAGGTTTTTACCGGTGTAATCAGCGCCAGAATTTAACCCGTAGCTAATGGTCTGTGTATGGTTTAATGTTACGTCTTTATGCCTTACAAGAAAACCGTTTGTGTCAATTAATTCAACATAATGTTGAAACCCTTCTTGGAAGGTGTCATTGCTCCCATAAATATCCAGGTGATCGGCATCTGTAGATGTAACAATAGAGGCAAAGGGGCTAAGTTGTAAAAAAGATCGATCAAACTCATCGGCTTCAATGACGGTGTATTCACTTGTTTTAGAGCTTACAAAGTTTGAGTTGAAGTTTGTGGATATTCCGCCAAGAAAGGCATTGCATTTATATTTTGATTGATCTAAAATGTGTGCTAATAATGTACTTGTTGTTGTTTTTCCATGTGTTCCCGCAACACCTAGTGCCTTAGAGTTTCGCGTAATCATTCCCAGTACTTGCGAACGTTTAAGCAGTACAAAACCATTCATTCGTACATAGGCTAGTTCACCAAAATCGGATGGAATCGCAGGTGTGTAAACAATGAGTGTTTTTTCAGTATTTTGAAAGTATTGAGGGATTGAGTGTTTTAAATCTTCATAGTGCAGCTCAATGCCTTCTTTTTCTAATATTTTGGTGAGTGGAGTAGAGGTTTTATCGTATCCCGCAACGCGCCATCCAAGTGAATTAAAATACCTTGCCAATGCTGACATACCAATACCACCTGCGCCTATAAAGTAAGCGCGATCGAATTGATTGATATTTGTTTCAAATGGATTCACCTTAAATTAATTTTTCGAGAACATCAACAATGTCAGCAGTCGCATTGGGTTTTCCCATTGATCCTATCTGAGTGATTAATTTTTGAGTCTCGGTTTGATTTGTAAGAAGCGCCAATGCGCGTGGAATTAAATTTTCTTTTGCTGTTGCATCTGTGACTAAAACTGCGGCATCATTATTAACAAGAGCCATGGCATTCTTGGTTTGATGATCTTCAGCTACGTTTGGAGATGGAACGAGGATAATTGGTTTTTTCACTAAGCATAGCTCGGATACAGACATTGCACCCGCCCTTGAAATAACAACATCTGCAATAGCATAGGCAAGGTCCATACGGTGGATAAATTGCACCATTTTAACACAGCCAAGGTCTGTATTTTCTAATTCAGCACGTAGTTTTTCATGGTACAACTTTCCACATTGCCATAAAACTTGTGCGCCTGACGCCTTGAGTTCTTCGAGTTTATTAATAACACTTTCATTTAAGGTTCTAGCGCCTAAACTTCCTCCAACAATTAAAATGGTTTTTTTTGTGGCATCAAAGTCATAAAAACGATACCCTTCGCTTTCTTTTCCAGTAGTATCCACCATATCTTTACGTGTAGGGTTTCCGGTCATCACAATTTTTTCTTTTGGAAAAAAACGATCAAGGCCTGTGTAGGCTACGCAGATTTTAGAAACACTTTTAGAAAGAATTTTATTGGTTTTTCCTGGAAATGAATTCTGCTCTTGAACAACAGCAGGTATCTTTAACATTGTTGCTGCTTTAAGCGTGGGACCGCTTGCATAACCTCCAACACCAACTGCAATTTGAGGGTTGAAATCTTTTACAATTTTACGTGCTTTTAGCAGACTCTTAATTATTTTGAATGGCAGTAAGAAGTTACTAAATGTAAATTTTCGTTGAAACCCAACAATTTGCAAACCAATGATTTGATAACCAGCATCGGGAACTTTTTCCATTTCCATTTTGCCTTCAGCACCAACAAATAGAATGTCTACGTCAGGGTTTCTACGTTTGATTTCATCAGCAATAGCAATTGCTGGAAAGACATGTCCTCCGCTTCCTCCACCTGTTATTATTGCACGTTCTATTTTCATAAGGATGTTTAAATGCTAACTAAATTGTCTTCGTCGGTACTTACGGTTGATGATTTCATTTGTTTAAAAGCAATGCCTTGTATAATACCGAGTCCAAGGCATGTAATCATTAAAGCTGATCCTCCCATGGCCAAAAGTGGCATATTTTGCCCAGTTACCGGAGCAATGCCTGTACAGACCAGCATGTTCACAGAAGCTTGACTTAACATTAAAATCCCAATGCCTATACAAACGTATGTGTCGAATAGGTTGTCAGATCGTAACCCAATACGCATTATGCGGTAGAGTAAAATTAAGTAGAGCAGTATCAATAGAATGGCAGAAAATAGCCCAAATTCTTCCACAAAGCTGGAGTAATAAAAATCGGCATAAGCTTCGGGGAGATATTCTTTCAGCTCACCATCACCAACACCTTTTCCAATAAATGATCCAGAATAAATGGCCAGTTGAGCATTCAATGCTTGTGCATTTGCGATGACATCTTTATCATCGTCCATTTGATTTAAAATTCGATTCTCCCAAGTTTCGTAACGTGGAAGTAAATTTAGATCTGGAGCCGCTTTGTGAACAAGTACAATAAACATAAGCAAGGCAATTCCGCCTCCAACTAAACTGCATATTTTTAAGAAAGGCACACGTCCCAAAAACAATAAGACTAAACTGATTGAAAAAAGCATGGCGGCTGTTGAGAAGTTATCCTTTACGATCAATCCACAAATAACTATAATTGGGATAACTACGGGCCAAAATCCTTCTTTCCAGTTGTTCAATAAATCTTTCTTTTTAACAAGAAGTCTTGAAATGTATATAATGAGCGCAAGTCTTGCAAAGTCTGAAGATTGGAATGTAAGCCCAACAAATGGAATGCGAACCCACCTACCAGCATCATTCACGCGTGTTCCAAAAAAGAACGTAAATATCAGTAATGCTACAGCAAGGTAAAACCCAAATTTAGATAGCTGGGAGATGTATTTGGCGTCTTTTTTATGAACCCAATACATGACCCCCAAACTAATCCCAACGTAGGTTATATGTTTGAACAAATACTTAAAAGGTGTTCCTCCTTCCATCTTAATTAGGATAGGAACAAAACTATATACAGTGATAAGTGAGAACGCTAACATAAGTAGTGTTATTACCCAGATAACAAGGTCTCCTTTTAAGTGTTTTAAAATATTTTGCATCTATTTAAATCGTGAGATGAATTGTTCAAATATGTCTTTTTGCATCTTTGCTGTTGCTCCTTCTGCAGTAAACAAGAGTGCGCTTTTTTGTTGTTTTATCGGTTTAACAAATTCCAATGCCTTGAGTGTTCCTTTGACACATGTAAGGTGTCGTATTGTTTCAATGATGTTTTGATTTACATTCAATGAAGTGTCATCTTGGACAATGAGTGTATTGATTGTATTAATTGTGTCGGGGTGAGTCTCCAGGCATGTTTTTATTTGCGTATGATTCCCAACCCATATAATGTTGAATGGCAAAGATTCAATAACAGTTGCGAGCATATCAACTTGAGGGTTGATCCATGAAAATGTATCCATGCCCAACACTTTACCATGAGCACACATGGTGTTGATTTGCAGCGCCTCTTGAAGTCCACGTTCCCTTGCTTCGAGAAGTTGTTCTTCAGAGCTGATTTTTGCTCTTTGCTTTTTCATTAAAGCGACCTAACGGCTTTCTTAAATTCGTTTCCTCGTTCCTCGTAATTTTCGAATAAATCGAAACTTGCACACGCTGGAGATAGTAAAACAGTTTCTCCTTTTTTAGCGAATCGATACCCATAAGCAACAGCCTCTAAACTGGATGAAGTTTCAACAATGTGTTCTACCTTATCTTGAAATGCTTCAATGATTTTACGGTTATCTTTTCCTAAGCAAATGATTGCTTTTACTTTGTCAGTAACTAAGGCAGAAAGTTCCTCGTAATCGTTTCCTTTATCTACACCACCAACAATCCATACGGTTGGGTTCTCCATGCTTTCAAGGGCAAACCATGTTGAGTTTATGTTTGTCGCTTTAGAATCATTGATGAATTCGATTCCGTGAACTTTAGCTACAAATTCGAGTCGGTGTTCTACATTAACAAAATCACCTAAGCTCTCTCTAACTGCACTTTTTCTGATCTCTAAAATTCTAGAAGCGATTCCTGACGCTAGTGAATTTTGGGCGTTGTGCTTACCCTTTAATGCTAAATCGTGAATTGACATAGTTAAGTTTTCGTTTATAGTTATATTTATTTGTTCTTTGCTGTCTAAGTATCCTCCCTTCTTGATTTTAGATGTAAGAGAGAATGGTGCTGATTGTGCGTTAATTGTTCTTTTTTCGAGTTCCTTCTGAATAATTGGATCATCATAATTGTAGATAAACCAGTCGTTTTCAGTTTGGTTTTGAATGATGCGAAATTTTGAGTCCACATAACTCTGCATGTTATAGTCGTAACGATCTAAATGATCGGGTGTAATATTCATAAGCAGTGCAATGTCTGCTTTGAATTTGTGCATGTCATCGAGCTGAAAGCTGCTCAACTCAAGCACGTACCAGTCGTATTTTTCTTCTGCAACTTGTTTTGCAAAACTGGCGCCAATATTACCTGCTAGGCCAACATTAACTCCTGCTTTTTTAAGAATGTGATAGGTAAGCATTGCAGTTGTTGTTTTGCCATTGCTTCCTGTAATACAAATTGTTTTAGCCTGTGTATAGTACCCTGCAAACTCAATTTCGGAGACGACGTCAATTTTAGCCTCGTTTAGCTCAAGAATACTTTTTGCAGTGTTTGGAATTCCAGGCGATTTTACAACAATATCGGACTTCAGAATACGGTCCATGCTGTGCTTCCCTTCTTCCCACTCAATGTGTAATGCTTTTAGTGTATTCTTAAATTTTACATCGATTTTCCCGAAATCTGAAACAAACACATCCCAGCCCTGCTTTTTAGCAAGAATTGCAGTGCCGACTCCGCTTTCGCCAGCGCCCAATATTGAGATATGTTTCTGTGTTCCTTTCAATTTACCTTACTTTAAGCGTTACAATTGTTACTACTGCTAACAAGATTGCTACAATCCAAAACCGGGCAACAATTTTTGCTTCGTGAATTCCTTTTTTCTGATAGTGGTGATGAATTGGTGCCATGAGGAAGATTCTCCTGCCTTCACCATAGCGTCTCTTGGTTAGTTTGAACCATCCAACCTGGATGATAACTGAGGCATTTTCAATAATAAATACACCGCATAAAATGGGAATCAATAATTCTTTTCGAATTGAAATTGCAAATACAGCTATGATTCCACCCAAGGCTAAACTTCCAGTATCTCCCATAAATACTTGTGCAGGAAACGAATTGTACCACAAGAATCCAATGCAAGCCCCTACAAATGCTGCAATAAAAATCACGAGCTCTTCTGCAAGGGGGATGTACATTACGTCGAGGTAGTCAGCGAATTTGACATTGGAGCTTACGTAGGCCAATACCGCCAGCGCAATACCAATAATTGCTGAGCTTCCTGTGGCGAGCCCATCAAGCCCATCGGTAAGGTTGGCACCATTTGAAATGAATACAACAATGAATATTACAATTGGAATGAATATTAACCAACCCCATGCTTTACCATTGTCTCCAAGCAGCCAGTTGTAGTTGAATTCATTGCCTTTCAAGAACGGAATAGTTGTTGTCATATCATCAGTTTTAATCCACTTTGAAGCATCTCCAGCTTCAAGGGCCATGTGTCTATCTGTAACAAGTTCTTCGTCAGCACTTAATACATAATCTGCTGGAACTTTTTTGTGAACTTTGACATCATCACTGAAGTACAACATTGAGCCAACAATAATCCCTACACCAACCTGTCCTATTACTTTAAATTTACCTGCTAATCCAGCTTTATTCTTCTTGAACACTTTAATGTAATCGTCGATAAACCCAATCATTCCCAACCATACTGTAGAAATTAACATGGTGATGATGTAGATGTTATCTAATTTTGCAAACAACAATGTTGGAATAAGAATAGCAGCAAGAATGATTAGCCCACCCATTGTAGGGGTTCCTGCTTTTGACAATTGTCCTTCTAGTCCTAAGTCACGAATAGACTCTCCAACTTGTTGTTTTTGAAGAAGTCCGATTAAACGTTTTCCAAAAACGATAGATACGACTAAAGATGTAATCAAAGCCATGGCAGCTCTGAATGAAATGTAGTTGAACAGTCCTGCTCCAGAAAAGTTCATTGCCTCTAAATAATTGAATAGGTATGTTAGCATTAGTTATTGAATTTGTTAAATAGTTCGAGTAATGTTGCCATGTCGTCAAAGTCGTGTTTCACCCCCTTAATGTCTTGGTATGTCTCATGTCCTTTTCCTGCAACTAAGATGATATCATCTTTTTTAGCCATGGAAATCACTGTTTTTATTGCTTGTGCTCTATCTACGATAGAAAGTGTTTTTTTAAAATTGACAGCGTCCACACCCTCCATCATGTCTTCGATAATTGCCTCTGGTTCTTCAGATCTAGGATTGTCTGAGGTTAAAATGACCTTATCAGAAAGGTTGCACGCTATTTTTGCCATCTCAGGACGCTTCGTTTTATCTCGATCTCCTCCACACCCAACAATGGTATAAACCGTTTCGTTTTTTGTGCGAATGTTGTCTATTGTTTTTAGAACATTCTCTAGGGCATCTGGCGTGTGCGCATAGTCTACGATTGCAGTAATGCCTGAAACTGACCGGATGTACTGAAACCTTCCAACAACGGATTCCAACTGGCTTAAAATTGTTAAAACCTCCGTTTCATCTTGGCCTAACTCTTGGCTAATACCGAATACAGCAAGTAGGTTGTAGGCATTGAAATCACCAATTAGCTTTGTCCAAAGTTCTTTGTTGTTGATGTTTAAAACAAGCCCTGAAAACTCATTCTCAAGCACCTTTGCATGATAATCAGCCATCGTTTTTAGCGCATAGCTTCTTTTCTTCGCTGCTGTGTTTTGTAACATCACTTCACCGTTTTTATCATCACTATTTGTGAGGGCAAATGCAGTTTTAGGCAGGTGGTCAAAGAATGCTTTTTTCACATGAATATATTCCTTGAAGGTCTTGTGGTAGTCGAGGTGGTCGTGTGTTATGTTGGTAAAAGCTCCTCCAGAAAAATGAAGCCCTCCAATTCTATCTTGATGAATAGCATGAGAACTAACTTCCATGAAACAGTGAGAACAACCTTCCTCTACCATTTCGCGTAACAATGCGTTTAATGATATTGGGTCAGGTGTAGTATGTGTTGATGGAATTTCACGGTCACAAACCTTATTAACAACCGTTGAAATTAATCCCGTTTGGAACCCCATTAACTGGTATAAGTTAAATAGCAGCGTAGCGATTGTAGTTTTACCATTTGTACCTGTAATTCCAACTAGTTTTAATTCTTTTGAAGGCTCACCGTAAAAATTACTTGCTGATAACGCAAGTGCTTTTTTAGTGTCTTCTACTTGAATAATCGTTACACCTTCAATGGCGTCAACGTCTTTGTGTACAATTATAGCCTTGCACCCCGATGCAATTACTTGTTGTATGTAGTTGTGACCATCATTTGAAACACCTTCAATAGCAAAAAACAAGGCCTCAGGTGTCACTGTTCTTGAGTCAAACGTCAATTGATCTACAACAGCGCCCATTTCTCCACTAACACGTACAATGTTAACGCCGTATAATATGTCTTTTAATGCGTGCATATTAGTCAAGTATAAGTTCAATTAGAACGCCATGCTGTATAGCGGTTCTAGGGGTTATTGATTGGTGTTTTACTGATCCGTAACCTTTAACTGTTACGGACAATCCTTCATTCTCAAGTAAGAAAACAGCATCTTTAGCTGTCATTCCTATTACATTTGGAACTGTGCCTTTAACGACCTTTCTAGTAGAAATAGCTACACGATCACCTGCGCTATGTGTATTTATCCATGGGCTACCTTCCGTAGCGTTAAACGGGATGTTTAATGCGCGATAGCTCGAGAGTAAATCATATCGATTTCCATCTTTAGAAATTGGGAGTGCAGTGCTCTGAATTGATTTTGAGTTGACTGGATCGTGGTATTTAAAACTCGAAGCATAGACTTTGTTTGCAATTGCTGTAAACACGGTTCCTGATACTTTAGCTCCATAAATATCTTTTGATGGGGCAGATATCACAACAATGCAAGAATATATTGGGTCTTGTGCAGGAAAGTACCCAGCAAATGACGCTTGGTATTTCTTTTCTCCTGTTGATCCGTAGGTTAAATCGTCATTTAAAACGACAGCTGTTCCTGTTTTACCAGCAATATCAAAGAAGGCCGATTTTAAAGCTGACCCTGTACCTTGTTTCACAACGCCTTCTAGGCATGATTGAACGTCTGTCAGTGTACTTTCAGAACAAATTTTTTGTTTAAGTACTTCTGGAGGGCAAGACTTAATGATGTCATTCCCTCTCCTTATTTCCTGAATGAACTGTGGTTTAACCAAAGTTCCATTGTTTGCAACAGCATTGTATAGCGCTAATGTTTGAAGTGGTGTTTGCAGAAACTCATACCCAATTGCCATCCAAGGTAATGATGTTCCGTGCCAGTGTTTAGATCCTGGTTCATAAAGTGTAGGATTTGGTTCTCCTGCAAGGTCAATTCCAAGGGAGTCACCAATACCAAATCCTTTTAAACGATCAATGAATTTGTGAGGCTCATCTTTGTAGGCATCATTTACCATTTGAGAAAAAACATTTGACGATTTTTCAAAGGCTTCTTTAACAGTGATTATGCCATAACCTCTTCCGTAGTTGGAGTCTTTCAGTTTACGGTCGTAGAATTTATAAACTCCAGCTGCGTTTACTTTGTCTGTTAGTGTTAGCTTTCCGTCTTCCAACAAGGCCATTAAAGATGCAAGCTTAAACGTTGATCCCGGAACCTCTTTTGTTCCAATGGCTTGGTTGTATGCTTCGTTGTAGTTCCCGTTCTTATCACGGCGAAGGTTTACAATAGCTTTAATGAATCCTGTTTTAACATCCATTACAATTACACAGCCATTTTTGGCGTCTTGATTTTTTAATTGACGAAGTAATTCTGTGTGCGCAACTTCTTGAATTTCTTTGTTTATGGAAGTTACTACGTTTGCACCCTCAACAGCTTCGCGTGTAATTGGCCCAATTTTTTTCCAGCCTGTAGATATTTTTTGTTCAATTTGCTCACCTGCAACCCCTTTTAGGTACTCATTGTAAGCGCCTTCTATCCCAACTAAGAGTGTGTCCTTTTCTCCCTCACGAACATAGCCTAGCGTTCGTTTCATTAATTCTCCGTGTGGACGCTTGCGAATAATTGTCTCTTGATTGTCGATCAGTCCCCCTTTTAATTGTCCGAGTTTAAAAATTGGCATTTCTTTCAATTTTTTACGCTCTTCGTTTGTAGCTTTCTTTTTAATTAAAAGGTAGCGTGAATTACGTTTCCTTCCCTTACGAATCATTAGTTCGTATTCTTTTGCACTTTTATTAGGGTATAAATCTGTAAGCGCAGTACACAGTTCACCAATCTGTTCGTTGAAGATTTTTTCTTTAATGACAGTTGGGTCCATGTGAATGTCAAAAAAGGAAATAGAGGTTACCAACGGAGTGTAGTTTGCATCTAGAATTTGTCCTCTTCGTGGGCTTCTTTTAACGGTACGGGTAGGCATTTTTACATTCCCATCGGTGGAAGACATAAAGACAGGCTGCCCTCCTTCAAATTGAATACTGATTGTTTTAATTAACACAATTAGCATCAATACAACAAACCCGAAATAAATCAGGTAAGCTCTCCAGAATATGTCTTTTTTAGCGTTCAATGGCTGTATTTTCTTTTGTTATCTTAATAACCTTTGTTGGGTTAATCGTCTCTTTTAATCCGGTGTGCTCAAGCTTTTCAACCAATTCTGACCTGCGGGTTCTTTCTTCCAGTGTGGCTTTTGCTTCAAAGTAATCTGAAGTCAGCTCATTTACTTTTTTTTGCGTATTCAAAACGTCTTTAGATAAGTGCTTTCCGTAGTAACCTTTGCCAACCACAACAAGCAGTAAGAGCATGATGAAAAAAATAAAGCTCAAATTCTTAATCATGAACTCTTTTGTTAGGAAGTCGCCATTCAATATTTGAACAAACGAACTTGTTTTTATTTTTTTTGCTGCAGCCGATTTTGAACGCTTCTTTGCGCGTTTCGCTTGCTCAGCTGCTGCTTTTTTTTCGAGCTGCTCTTTTGTTAGAAAATCATTTTCCATCGCGTTCGGCTATTCTTAGTTTTGCACTTCGGGCTCTATTGTTTCGCTCTAATTCTTCTTCACTTGCTGTGATAGGATGCCTCACAATTTCTGTAAACGGTTTTAAGACATTTCCGAAAAAATCCTTTTCAATTTTACCCGAAAGCGATCCGCGTTTCATGTAGTTTTTAACCAGTCGATCTTCTAGGGAGTGATAAGACATCACAACGAGCCTCCCGCCTGGCTTCATCACGTCTTCACACTGAAGCAAAAAGTCCTCAAGCACTTTCATTTCGTCGTTAGCTTCTATTCGAATTGCCTGAAAAACTTGCGCGAAGTATCTGTGTTCTTTATGTTTTGGCGCGCAGCGTTCTATAGCCTGAAGAAGCTCTCCGGTTGTTTTTATTCGTTTAGAACAACGTGCTGATTCTATGGTGTTCACGAGTTTCCGAGCGTTGGATATTTCACCATAACTTCTGAAAATTCGAAGCAGTTCTTCTTCAGTATATTCGTTTATGATTTCTTCTGCAGACAGCTCCCCATTCTGATTCATTCTCATGTCCAACAAGGCTTCTCCTCGAATAGAAAACCCTCGTTCTTGTTCGTCAAACTGATGAGATGAAACGCCTAGGTCGGCAAGAATACCGTCCACTTTTTTTATTCCAAGTAGTCTTAAATGATTACTGATGTATGCAAAGTTGGCTGCAACAAACTTAAAGTTTGGAGCTTCCCATGCGTTTTTTTTAGCATCTTGATCCTGATCAAAGGCGATTAGCATACCTTCAGGCGCTAGCTTCTCGAAAATAGCACGGGAGTGACTTCCACCACCAAAAGTAACATCAACATAAACGCCAGAAGGATTAATGTTTAGAGCATCAATACATTCAGGCAGCATTACCGGTACATGATATGATTCATTATTCGCCATTGTCCAAGTCTCCCATTACTTCATCTGCCAAATCAGCAAAATCTGTCATGGAGCCTTCGATCATTTCGAAGTACTTCGACTTGTCCCAAATCTCTATCCTGTCGTTGTATGCGATAAGCATCGCTTCTTGACTTAAGCCTACGCGCTCCATATGTGCAGTGGGAACTAAAACACGACCAGCCTTATCCAGGCTAATCAGTTTGGCTCCTTGATGGAATAAGCGGTAAAACATTCTGTTTTTTGGCTTGAATAGATTCATCTTAGAAAGTTTCTTGCTCACTTTCTCCCATTCATTAAGCGGAAAAAGTGTTAGACAATCTTCGAATCCTTTGTTCAACATGAAATCTCGTTGAGCTGCAGGAGGAAGCTGCTTCCGTAAACCGGAAGGCAACATGAAACGCCCTTTAGCGTCCATTTTAACCTCAAATTCTCCTACTAACCCTGCCATGACAATTAATTAATGAAGTAAAAATACTCGATTTCTACCACTTTTTACCACCTGATTTCACATTGTTGATAATTATGAACGCAAGTTATGAAAAAAGGTTACAAATAAAAAATTATATTCCTCAATATATAAGGGGTTTAAGGTGTTTTTTAAGAAGTGGGAAGAAGTGGTAGATGTGAAACAGTATGTTGAAAACTATTCAGGTTATTAACATTTATGATTGTTGAATAGCATTGTGTTTTTTCCCGTACTTTTGTGGAATGAAAAGTGAAACGAAAGGCTGGATGCTTTTAGCTGTGTTGGCCTGTATCTGGGGTAGCTCCTTTATTTTGATGAAAAAAGGAATGTTCACCGCTTCTGGTGAGGTGATTTTTTCGGATGTTCAAGTTGCTTCATTGCGAATGTTGTTTGCTTCGATAGCATTGCTTCCAATGGCGATTCGAGCTTTTAGGCGGATTAAATCTTTTCGAGACTTAATTCTTTTGGTAATTGTTGGTTTTTTCGGGAACTATTTCCCGGCGTATTTATTTACGTATGCGGAGCTAGGTCTATCTTCTAGCTATACGGGAATGCTGAACAGTTGTACCCCAATTTTCGCATTGTTAATTGGCTTTGTTATTTTTAAGGATCGCTTGACAAGAATTCAATTGCTGGGCGTTCTTATAGGGACCATTGGTATTGTGCTTTTGTCAATTGCTGGCCAGGATTTGGAGCTTAGTGGTGATTGGCGACATGTTTTTGCTGTCGTCCTTGCTTCTATGTGTTATGGGATTAGCTTGAATACAATTAAATACACCCTTCAAGGATATACAAGCATTGACATCACATCTATGGCATTTTTCACAGTGCTTTTACCAAGTGTGGTTGTAACATTTACCTCTGGAACTTTAGAGACTATTCAAATCAATGATTTTGCTGTTTCTGGATTAATATACATTCTAGTATTAAGTCTTGTTGGAACTGCGTTTGCAGTAATCTTATTTAACCAACTTATAGCAAGCTCTTCGGTTTTGTTTGCGAGTAGTGTAACGTATTTAATACCAATTGTGGCTGTAATTATAGGTGTTTCTGTTGGAGAAAAAATCGGTATATATCAATTGCTGTCTATGGTTATAGTGCTTTTGGGTGTTTTTATTGCCAATTATCTTCCTAAATTAAATTGGTATAAGAGTAGGTATAACGGGTAACTTTAGGTCTTTTTGTGATGAAAAACGAAGGTGTTTTCATGGGCGACTTTAAGAGAGAAGCCCGTATAATGTATCAAAAGGGAATAAAAACGATGTTAACACTTGTTTGTTCAGAAATAAGGTGTACCTTTGTCTTCCAATTTTTAACAAATAAATAATTAGCTATGTACGCAATAGTAGAGATAGCAGGGCAGCAGTTTAAAGTGCAAAAAGACCAAAAGATCTTTGTACACCGTTTAGATGCTGAAGCAGGTAAGAAAGTAAATTTCGATAAAGTGCTTCTAGTTGAGAACGATGGAAAAGTATCATTAGGCGCCCCGGCTATAAAAGGTGCTAAAGTTTCAGCAAAAGTTGAAGAGCACGTGAAAGGTGATAAAGTAATCGTTTTTAGAAAAAAGCGAAGAAAAGGTTACAAGAAAAAGAACGGACATCGTCAGAGCTTTACAGCAATTACGATTACAGATATTAAAGGTTAAGAATTTCTTCCAATTTTAATATTGGAACATAAAATTAAAGACAATGGCACATAAGAAAGGAGCTGGTAGTTCGAAAAATGGTCGTGAATCAGAAAGTAAGCGATTAGGAGTTAAGATATTTGGTGGGCAAGCAGCAATAGCTGGTAACATTATCATCCGTCAAAGAGGTACTCAACATCATCCAGGAACAAACGTAGGTATTGGTAAAGATCATACTTTGTTTGCTTTAACTGACGGTGTAGTAGAATTCCGTAAAAAGAAAAACAATCGTTCATTTGTATCCGTAGTTCCTTTTGAAACTGCAGAGGCTTAATTGAATGTCAATACATTTTTGAAAGGCGAGCAGTAATGTTCGCCTTTTTTTGGTTTAATCTTTATCAAATAATTAAATTTACAGTCTAAACTATTGAAGAAATGCTAGAGATACAACGCATTAGAAACGAGAAAGAAGAAATCATTGAAGGGCTAAAGAAACGTCATTTTGACGCGGCACCAATTGTAGCAGAAGTTTTGTCTATTGATGAAGAATGGAGAGCTAAGAAAGGAGAGCTGGAATTGGTAGCTTCCCAAATGAATCAGATTTCGAAAAAAATTGGTGTTCTCTTTGGTCAAGGTAAGCAAGATGAAGCAAATGCAGCAAAAGCTGAAACTGCAGTTTTAAAAACACAGGAGTCTGCGTTGAAATCTGAAGTGGATGAACTTGACCAAAAACTTGTAGCGTTGATGTATCAACTCCCAAATGTTCCGAACTCCTTAGTAAAAGCAGGGAAGAGTGAATTAGACAATGAGACAGTTGAAACATTTGGATCAACTCCAGAGTTCGGGTTTAAACCGCTTCCTCATTGGGAAATTACAGATAAGTTTAATTTAATTGATTTTGAATTAGGTGTTAAAATTACGGGGGCTGGCTTTCCCGTTTATAAAGGAAAGGGGGCTAAGCTTCAGCGTGCGTTAATCAGTTTCTTTTTGGAAGAAGCCGACAAACGTGGTTATGAAGAGCACATTCCACCACTATTAGTTAATGAAGCTTCAGGTTACGGTACAGGTCAACTTCCAGATAAAGAGGGACAAATGTACTATGTCAATGAAGATGATTTGTATTTGATTCCAACCGCAGAGGTTCCTCTGACAAACATTTATAGAAATGTAATGTTGCCAGACGAAAACTTTTCGATTAAGCTAACAGGATTTACACCATGTTTTAGAAGAGAAGCGGGGTCTTATGGAAAAGATGTACGTGGTTTAAATCGTCTACATCAGTTTGATAAAGTAGAGATTGTTCGTATTGAACACCCTTCTAATTCTGAGAACGCATTAAACGAAATGATTGATCATGTAAAAAGCTTATTAGAAAAATTAGGACTTCAATATAGAGTATTACGTTTATGTGGAGGAGACACAGGTTTTGCTGCTGCAATGACCTATGATTTTGAAGTGTATTCCGCTGCACAAGAAAAATGGTTAGAAGTAAGTTCAGTTTCTAGGTTTGACACCTTTCAATCAACACGCTTGAAATTAAGGTTCAAAAATGCGAACAAAAAAGCCCAACTGTGTCATACCTTAAATGGGTCGGCATTAGCGCTTCCAAGAATTGTAGCTGCGCTATTGGAAAATCATCAAACAGAAGAAGGTGTTAACATTCCAGAATCACTGCATAAGTTTACAGGCTTTGAAAAAATAGATTAGAAAGAGGGGTGTTTCGAAAGTGACACCCTTTTTTTAGCTTTAATTACTCCTAAATCTGTATAAAATATAGGGGAACGCATGTTATATTGATAAAAGGGTCTTGATTCAGAAGTAACTTTATATATTTATGAATATGAAACATGGTGTGTTTTTAATTCTACTACTCTTATTTTCTTCTTGCGTGGATCTTAAAAAGCCTGAGCAGTTAAAATCAATGGATACACTTTCGTTGAAGCTGTCAGAAAGCCAAGGTCTTAAACACGAGCTGATGGATTCAGTTCAGCTTTATTTAAATAAAATAACAACCTTAGATAGCCTTTTAAAGCACACCTATAGCAATGATACTTTGAGCTATCTTACTGCTCAAACAATTGATTCTTTTATCTTACTTAAAGAGGAGTTTCCAGCGTTAAATTCTATTATTACTACCATTGATTCAGCAATAATCCTTAAGCGAAATTCAATTGAATGTTTAAGTCGTGATGTTAAGCAAGGCAGGGGCATTCAATCAAAATATGCTGAATTTATTGCTTTTGAGCAGGCTGAAGTGATTAAGATCGACAAGCAGCTAACAAAGAGTCAGCTGCGTTTAATCCAATTAATAGAGTCATTTAACACCTTATTTCCGAAACTCAACGATTACCTTTCATCCTCGATGAGGCGTAGTGGTTATACAAATGAGAACGAATGAAGTATATAATTTTTTTATGGGTAGTCTTTTTGTCTAACTGTAGTTTCTCTCAAACAACAGATCAACAGTTGGCGCAGTATTATTATTCATCAGAAGAATACGATAAAGCACTAGGGTATTATAATAAACTGTATAAAAAGGCAGCCACAAAATTTAATTTTGATCGCGTTTTAGATTGTCTTATTCAAACAGGAGATGATAAGTCTGCTGAAAAAATGTTAAAAAAAGCCGTAGGTAAAAACCGCGCAAATAAAGAATATTCAATTGCTTTAGGCACTTTTTATGAAGCGCGAAATGAGGGTGAAAAAGCAGCCAAAATATACAAGCGACTTATCGATGAGTTACAGCCAAGTTCGGGACAGGTTGTTGGCCTGTATAATGCATTTAAAGCAAAAGGAAAAAGTGACTTGAGTTTTAAAACACTGGAGCAAGGAAGGAAGCTTTTAAAAAAGGGCTACCCACTGAACTTTCAGTATGCGGAATATTATGGCTCAATTGGAGATACGAAAAAAATGATCAATGAATACCTGGGAATGATAGACTATCATCGTGCTCACATGGCAAATGTTAAGCGTATTCTGGGTGCTCAAATTGATTTTACAAATGAGGCATCTGAGGCGTATGACTTGTTGCGTGAAGCATTGATTGAACGTACTCAAAAGAATCCAGGCGATTTAAATTATTCCGAAATGTTGACGTGGTTGTTTATTCAAAGGAAAAACTTTTCTGCAGCTTTAGTTCATATTAAAGCACTGGATAAACGAAGTTTAGAAAATGGTAGGCAGCTCTATCGCTTTGGGTCAGTTTGTGTTGAGAATAACGATTTTAGAACAGCACGTAGAGCATATAAATCGGTGTTGACCCTTGGTGTAGAATCGCCTTATTTTTTAAAATCGCAGAATGCATTGTTAAATGTAAATTTCCTCGAAGTGACCTCCAATCGAAATTTTAACCAAGTGGAATTAAATGAGATTGTTGAAGAATACCGGGATGTACTTAGTATATATGGGAAGGGAAAGACAACATTAGCCGTTATGCTTGAGTTGGCTCACATTCAGGCGTTTTATGCGAATCAAGGAAGAGAGGCCTTGGCTTTACTCAATGAGGCGTTATTGATTCGAGGGTTAAGGCCAAAAGAATTGGCAGAGGTTAAGATGAAACTTTCAGATATCCATGTATTGCATGGCGATGTTTGGGAAGCTTCGTTATTATATATGCAGGTAGATGCGGATTTTAAATTTGAGCCAATTGGGCACGAAGCAAAATTTAAAAATGCGCGTATTTTCTATTACGATGGTGAGTTTGAATTTGCGCAATCACAACTGGATGTTTTAAAGCAGTCAACGACAAAATTAATCGCCAATGACGCCTTGAAATTATCCTTATTGATTCTAGACAATTACGGATTGGATAGTAATTATATTGCCATGTCCTTATTTGCGCATGCAGACTTATTGATTGAACAGCACCGTTACGACGAGGCATTTCAATTGTTTGATAGTATTGTGAAGGAATACCCTGCACACAGTTTAGGAGATGAGATTTTATTGAAAAAATCACATTCATATCAATTGCGAGGACAGTGGAATAAAGCAATTTCTAGTTTAGAAGAGTTAATGAAATACTACCCAGATGATATTTTGGCGGATGATGCTTTGTTCCAACTGGGAAATATTTATGAAAATCACTTGATGAATAATGAAGTTGCATTAGAATACTACCGTAGAATACTGTTTGACTATAAGGGGAGCTTGTATTCCACAGAGTCGCGGAAACGATTTCAAGCAATTCGGTCTTTAGAGAAAAATCAGTCGACAGAAGTAAATTAGTTTTGATTACTGCACTAGGATTTCGTTGGAACGGTAGTTTTATTCAAAAAAGTCTAAATAAATTTCAAAGGTATTTGGGGAATCTGTGACAAGCTTTAAGATGTAATATGCGTTGTCTGCTGAAGGTGAAATTACCTGATAAATTTCACTGTAATAAATACCTCCATAGGAGTAGTTTATAATGATCTCCTGTTTCGACTTATTGAGGTAACTCCAAGAACCATCAATTACATTCTTTCCTGAAAGTCCAACATCCATTAACACACTACCAAAGTCAAAAGTAATGTGCTCCTTTTCGATGTTGTCATGAATTAAACGCAAGAAGCCACAAACAGAATCGTCTTGGTTGGGTGTGGTAGCCGACATGCCTATATTGCCATATAAACCTGGTTCAAAGTGCGGTGTATTACACGACACCATTAGCATTAAAAAAGAAATACAGAACAGTATGTGCTTTAACATAAAGAATAGTCTATTGAGAAATAACCTGAGATTTTAATCCTTCTATAGGGGATTTTGTTGCGCTTAATTCTTCATCAAACAATTCAAAAAACTCAATGTTAGAAATTTCAGAGATTAAGAATTCTTCACCCAATTCGTTTATGATAAATGATGTAATTGAATTTTCTACTGCTTCAGAATGTTTATGCGCCAATTCGTTAATTTCAAGAACCAATTCAACAGAGCCATCATCTTCTTCAAAGGCATTGTAGTGCCATGTTGAGGTGTCTACAGTAAATACATCGAGTAATTCATCATAAACCTCCAGCTGGTAATTCCATATTTTAGCGGGTTTACTACTGTAGAATAGCCAGTTTAAATGATCGGGAGCTAGCTCAATAACTGCCTTACTGATTTTAAGTAATTCACCATCTAAATTTGGTGAAATGGTAAAGAACCATTGATCATTATCATTTTGACCAATATCCCAAGAGAAAGCACCGAACCCAAGAATAAATTCATTTAAGACATGAATAATTTTTTCTTGTTCTTTTGAGTCTTTCGTTTGAATACATTTTTGAATACGTGATTCACTTTTAACAAACCACCTCCAAAAATCGAGTATATTTTCTTCATTCATCATAGGACCAATATTGAGTGCTAAAGTACAACTTATGCATATAAAAGTAGCTGTGTAAATTAACGAGAGTTAAAGTAAAGCTATTTTGCTGTATTACCGTGGGAAACTAAACCGCTTATTATACAGGAAATCTTTATCGGTTAAGGTTTTAAGAAAAGCAATTAAATCTTTTTTTTCATTGGAAGAGAGCACTATCTTTTTTCTTAATTGGGGGCTTAGTTGCGGATTCTTTATATTAATGTCTTCGGTGTAGTAGTCGATTACTTGCCGCAATGTTTTATACCTTCCATCATGCATGTATGGAAAGGTGAATTCAATGTTTCTTAAGGTTGGAACTCTAAATTTTAATGAATCAAGGGGGTTGTTTGTAATTTTATATCGACCTAAATCATTGAACAACGTATCTATTGGTATCCCATTATTTTCAAAACGATTGCTGTTGAAGAGTGGGGCAGTATGGCAATTGTTACAGTTTTTCTTAAATAATTTTAAACCATTCTCCTCTTGTTGTGTAAATGAACGATCTTTTTTAAGGTACTGATCATATTTGGAATTGGACGATATTAAACTGCCTGTAAATTGTGTCAAAGCCTTTAAAAAAGAAGAAGAACTTACTATACTGTCATTAAAAGCTTCAAAGAAAAGAGCCGTATAAGTTTCAGAAGAATTTAAATAATTTAATACATTAATTAGTGAGTTATCCATTTCTGCAGGGTGTTCTATTGGATTTATGGGTTGAAGTTCTATGTGATTTACACCACCATCCCAATGAAAGCTAGTATTCCATATTAAGTTAATGAGCGCAGGAGCATTTCTAGTTCCTTTTTTTCCATCAATACCATGACTCACCCGATGATCTACATGAGCGAATCCGGTATATTGTAAGTGACAATGCGCACAAGAAATTGTATTGTTTCGGGATAGCCCAGGGTCATAAAAAAGTTTTCTACCCAACTTGAACCCTGCTTCTGTAATTGGATTGTTTTCAAAATTATAATTTGGTTTCGGCCAATTTTTTGGTGGAGTTATTTTAGATATAACAGTGCGGTCATTATAATTGAACCCAAAAATAAATAACGATGAAATGATGAAGATAAGGGTAAGTAGCTTAGTCACTTATTGAAAATATTGTGGGAAGTAATTTTGAAATTTCAACAGCCTTTACTCCCGGAATCATGATGCTGTTTTGAGTATTTATATTCAGTTTGTTTAATAACAATGTTGGCTCAACATTAATGGTTAAAGAATCGTTGAGTTTTGATTTAAGAGGTATTATCATGCGTTGAGCGGTGGCTTGAATTCCATTATAGCCACCAATATGGAGCTCAATAGGGTAGGTGTTCCCTCCCTTTGTGAAGTCGCCTTCGAGTTTAAAGTTAATATACCCAGAGTTCCATGCCCAATACATTCCTTTAACAGGGTCTAGATCTCCATCAAGAATGCCTGAAACATTGACAAGACTATCTGTACCAATTAGAAATTGAATGGATTCAATCTCATCTGAGTTATCCAGATAAATGATTTGACTTTTTAAAAGTTCTTGATCTATGAGGTAGCACTGGTTTTTTTCTTCGTGAACATGTCCGTTTTTTTAGGTTTAACTTAATGGATGAAATGTAAAACTTAAATGTTTTTTGTTTGAACGAAGCGTCTGTTATGAAGTTAAATGTAAGGGGTGTCTTTTTTATTGAAGACTGACCAAATGCAATCGTACTGAGGGTAATTAAAATAAAGACGAGTCTCACCATTTTTTCGTTTATCTTCTTTTATGCTGTCCTCCATGAGGAGGTCCCATTGATCCTGGTGGACGGTGGTGTGCCCGTGAAATGGTTCTACGTATAAATTTCTTTAGTTGTACTTTTTGGGTTTCATTACAGTTTTTAGAAACTTCATTAAAAAAATTAAATGTCAGGTGTTCAATTTCAGCTTTGGTTGAGTCTAATTTTTGTTGTAGTCTTAATATAGGTCGTTTATCGTTGCCTACAGCATCAAAAAGTTGGTGGCGTAACTCTTGGCTTAAGCGAACCATCGCTTGTTTATTCTGATGGTGATTTCTCTCTAAGGAGTCTACGGTTATTTTTGCTTGCCCATTTAACGATATTATTTCAGAAATAGGTGGCTTTCCTTTATGACCTGGGCGCCCTGGAGGCCTTCGAAACCACATGGCAGAAAGTGCTGCTATATTGATTAACACCAACAAAAGGATAACTAGCTTGTAAAAGCGCACATTTTTCATAGCTCAATTTGCGTTAGGTAAGAGAAATGTGAGTCCATTAATTCTGTAGAATTTGAGCTGGACGAAGTATTTGAACTGTACTCGTTCACCGCAATAAAATTCATGCAAATTAAAACAGCAATACTCGCTGCCACTGACCAAACGACTTTTTTGGGTAGTCTAATATAGCTAACAGAAAGTGTGTTGGGAATACGTTTTAAACGCGCTTGTAACGCCTGACTAGGCTTTGCTTGATTAATGTACACTTCCGTATCCATGATTTGGTTTATCCACTGTTCTTTTCTTTCCATCTATTCTTTAGTTGTCATTTTATTAAATTACTTGTGGTTTTAACGTTCATTTTTTTCAAAATAATCGGATAATAGTTCTCTTAAGCGTTTTTTTGCTCTAAATAAGAGTGACTCAACAGAAGAAATTGATGTGTGCATTATCTCAGCAACTTCAGCATAACTTACCCCTTCAATCTTATGCATTGTAAATGCTATTTTTTGATTTTCTGACAATTGATCTAAGGCTTCAAAGAAAATTTTAGCACGTTCTTTATCTTCAAGAAGCACACCAGGATGATTAAAATTGATAATTTGATTAGGTAGAAAATGAGTATCCTCTCGTTCAATGGTTGTCAATCTTCCCAAACGTTTTTTACGTGTCTTACTTCGGAGAAATTCTTTACTCTTATTTAGGGCAATTGAATAGATCCACGTAGATAATTTTGACTTGCCTTTAAACCCATCAATTCCTAAGTAGATAGAAGTAAATACTTCTTGGGTTACATCTTCCGCATCTTCGTTGTTTCTAAGCAGATTGACACATGTGTTAAACACTTTTCCGGTGTATGAATCAACAAGTAAGGAAAAGGCTCTATCCTTATCGTGTTTTACCAATTCAAGTAATGATATGTCAGTTATTTCTAGCAAACTTTGTGTAATATAGTGGATAACTTTTGAATTGGTTTCATTGGACCATGGCTGAATTGTTAATTTTACCTTATGAAAAAAAATGGACTTTTAATTTTCGTTCTACTATACCTAACGTCATGTTCTTCTAATTCAGAAGTACAGTCTGCTGACAAAATAGATGCTGCGTATAGTGCAGGTTTAACTGAATTGTCAGATGAAGAATATCCAGATAATCCAGATATTTCTGTACGTCATCCTAAATACATTGAGACAACGATGGATTCCATTGAGTTTCTCCAGTCTGATGTGGGCTTCACACTTGTTATTACTCCTGAAAATGAGGGTGATGATACTGTAAAACTGAATGGCATTCGTTTAATGGAATTTATTCCTACAATACCCGAGTGTTCAAAAGGAGATGAGTATATGTCTTTAATTTCAGTTGTGAACCAAGAGTGGAATAGAAACCAGGTAAAGTGGGTTGGTGATGAGTTGAAAAAAGCGACTTCAAAAGTTCATACCGTTAATAATGAAAAAATTACACGCATCGATTTAGCTCGAAATTGTTTGAATTCATATTTATGGGAATTGTTTTTTTATGCTGATGTAGACGGAAAGGATAAGGTGTTTTACCACGCTTGGTTCAATTTCCCAGCAGAACTATATAAAACGCTTTTCGATAAGCGAAATGCAGATGATTTTGAAAACTATACAAATTACTTGGAAACGTGGAGAGACCCTGAGAACTTGCCTTTAGAACTCTCTAGAATAAGAGTCCAACAATCAGAAGTGATGGTGCCTTGCTCAAATCGTTCAGACGAAATGTATCCATTAAAAGGGGAGCGAAAAAAGAAACAAATTGCGATAATATATCCGGAGACGTACACCAAAATGTCAGATTTTCATACAGACTCTGCATTGTTCGCAACCTTTTCACAGCCAGGATTCTATAATAGAAAAGACCCTCGAACGACAGAATTAGGAAGGTTCAAAACATTGAATAATGTACAGTACAGATTAACAGAGACCGAGCACGTTCAGCACGACGAGTTGCGCTTCGAGTTTTCAAGAGAAAATGGAGAAGTAACACAATTTATTTTTGGAGGAATTCAGTTTGAAGATTTACCAACATTAGCCACTGAAAATGCAAATTCAGGGAGTCAATTTTCTATGGGAATAGGAAACCATCCATTTTATGAAGATTGTATTGCTCATGAGAAATTATGCAGTAAAAACAATCCTTATTTTGGTGTATTGCTAGATGGAGATAACAACTGGTTGGATAGCCACAAAATAGGAATTGATGGTCCGTTATTGCATCGCGATTTGAAAAATGAAAACTTGATTCATGTATGGCTACTTTCATTTGAAAGGCATGCCTTAGTTGGCCATTATATTGTAGACCTATCTAAAGTAAACCGTTAAGTTTTTAAGAAAGTTTTTGGGTTGATGTTGGCCAACGATTTACTTATACATCTCGTTTCATGAGGTAACTAGCAAGGGAAAGTAAGGCTGCCTTTTTTTCTGTTGAAACACTAATTTTAGCCATTGCTTCTTTTGCAAGCTTGTAGTGAGCATCCATTCGTTCTTGACACTCTTCTTTGACGTTCAAGTGATCAAAAAGTTCACGTGTTCGGCTTATTTTTAATTCAATGTTTGATTCATTTTGAAGTTGCTTGGCAACCTCTAGTTGTTCTTTTGTAGCCTTGTTTAGCGCTGTTAAGTAAAGTATCGTTTTTTTATTTGCTATAACATCTCCACCAACTTGTTTTCCAAATTTTTCAGGGTTAGCGTATAAATCTAGAATGTCGTCCTGAATTTGAAAAGCCAACCCAATGTGTAGACCAAAGTCGTAGATAGCGTCTTTATCATGTTCAGAAGCTCCCGCTATAATTGCTCCAGTTTTTAGTGCGCTTCCTAATAAAACCGATGTTTTTTTACGAATCATTTGAATGTACTCATGGATTGTTACGTCGTCACGCGTTTCAAAGTCCATGTCGTACTGTTGCCCTTCACACACTTGAATCGCAGTGTCGTTGAATAGCTCCAATGTTTCAGGCAATTGTTTCGGATCAATGTCTTTACATAATAATTGATATGCTTTAATGAGCATAACATCTCCAGAAAGAATTCCAACATTGTTATTCCACTTTTCGTGAATGGTTGTTTTATTTCTTCTTAATGGTGCATCGTCCATGATGTCATCATGAACAAGCGTGAAGTTATGAAAGACCTCAATGGCCAAGGCTTGGGGAAGTGATTTTTCTTTTTGAGCATCAAACAGTTCCGTTCCTAAAAGCGTTAATATTGGTCGAATTCTCTTTCCTCCAATGGTTAAAAAATAACGCAGCGGATCATAAAGATCAGCAGGACCTTCAGGAAGCTCCATGTCGTTAATTTTTTCTTCGATATATTTAGTGTAGTTGCTTAATTCGAACATTATGAATTGTCTTCAGTTTCTGAAACTTTTTTAGATTCACCAGAAGGCAAGCTTAAGTGGTCCCAATCAATATCAGACTCTTCTGCATAAGCATCAAAATAGGGTTCTTCGAACGACCTGGTTGTAAGTCTTCTTTCTAAGGTTAAGAGTAGTGTTGGTAAAATTACAAGATTGGTAATCATGGCAACAAGCAATGTTAACGACACTAATAATCCGAGTGCTTTTGTTCCGCCAAATTGAGAAAATGAAAACATTGAAAAGCCGCAGAATAAGACAATTGAAGTGTAGAACATTCCAAGTCCTGCTTCACGAATAGCCATAATAGCACATTGCTTTAAGTCCCATTGTTTGTTTGCAAGCTCTTGCCTGTATTTTGCAAGGTAATGAATTGTATCATCTACCGATATACCAAAAGCAATACTAAACACAAGCAGTGTTGATGGTTTTAAGGGAACACCAAACCACCCCATTACACCCGCTGTGAATAACAATGGAATAAAGTTAGGAATTAGAGATACTAGGACCATTCTCCAAGATCTAAAGAGTATGGCCATCAAAATGGAAATGGCTACAATTGCAAAGAGTAAGCTCGTAAATAAATTCAGAACCATGTATTGCGTTCCATTTGATGCAATGATTGATGTTCCTGTTAATGTAATGTCAAAATATTCTTGATCAATAGACGTACGAAGGGCATTGCTAAAATCAGCGTGAGCATAATAGGATTTAATCAAATCAGAATTCATATCGAATTCAAACTGCTTATCTTCATTGCCCTTAGCATAGTGTTTCGTTAATGCATTATAAACGGCAGGATAACCATAGATTATCGAATCTACATAAACGGTGTTGTGGTCCTTTTCATAGTTCGTAAATAAACGTTCAATCGCTTGTTTGTTTGGGTTCAAAATTGAATCAATTTCGATTCTCATTTGCTGTGACTTGTCTTCTACATCGTAGGCCCCAATATCTTTTAGCTGTGAGCGTATTCTTAGCACACAATGTGTGGTGTCAACAAGTTCATTTAAAGCAATTCCAACACCTTTTGAATTGGTCACAATTGAGCTACTTATATATTGCTTTAAAGCCCCAAGTTTTCGTTTACTTGTAATTAACTTAAAGTGTGTCGAGTCATTGTCATGAAACGCCATGTTGGCTGCTTTCAAGAAGTCAACATAAGAGATGTTTCTTGAGAATAAAGAGTCGTTCTTGTATAGGTTCTGAATAGCTTCGACGCGTTTGAGTGTGCTTGATTTAGCCAATCGACTCGGCTCCTTATAATCAACCATTATCTCAAAAGGAATAGACCCTCCAAAATTCTTTTGAATAAAATTAAAATCGTTTAAAATTTGGTGATCCTCAGGGAGGTCGCCTGTTAGGTTTCCAGTAGCCTTTATTTGCATCAGCCCAAAAACACTAAACCCAACAATAGCAAGGGTAGTAATGTACACCCATTTTCGATGGTTTAGCGTAATGTTGACCAAGTTATTTAAAAGGCCTACAGCAAGTTTACGCTCTAAATGCCTTAGGTGACGTTTTTTGGGAGGTTTAGATAACGAAAGAATGATTGGCAAAATTGTAATTGAAATTACAAAGACAAGAATGATGTTGATCGAAGCACAGATTCCAAACTCAACAAGCTTAGGTGAGTTTGTACTTATAAACGTTAAGAAACCTAAGGATGTTGTTACGTTTGTTAACAAGGTGGCAGTTCCAATCTTTTTAATTACACGGGTAAGCGCCTTTACCTTGTTTCCATGCTCCACCATTTCTTGGTGGTACTTGGTTGTAAGAAAAATGCAGTTGGGGATACCAATAACAATCATTAATGGCGGGATTAATGCCATAATCACAGTTATTTTGAAGTCTAAAACTCCAATAGTACCAATGGCCCAAATTACAGCAACTACAACAACAAGCATGCATATTAGCACCACTCGCATAGATCTAAAAAACAGGTAGAGTAGCAGTGATGTTACACCAATTAACAGTGCAATAAAGATGTACATTTCCTTCATTACCTGCTTCCCAATTACAACGCGTAAGTGGGGCAGTCCCGCAAACTTAGGTGTTCCAAAGTAGTCTGAATATGTTTCAGATAGACGCTCCACGTCAAGAACAACGTCTGCCTTTTTTTGATCTGTTATAAACCGTTCTTCAACACCAATAATCATCAACGAAACGTTGGAAGTGTCGTTATAAAGAAGCCCTTTATACATGGGGTTATTCTTTATTTCAGCTCGAATTGAATCGATTGATTTCTCTTGAAAGTTTGTGTCAGAAAATACCCGATGAGCTTCAAATTTTTGAGCTTTTCGGTTGTTTGAGATGGTAATCAATGTTGCTTCTGATACAACCGATTCAATGCCATCATATTTTAAAATAGAATCACCTAACTCTTTCCATTTTAAAAAGTTACCCTCTGTGTAAAGTGAATCTGTTTGAATTGCAATTACTAGCGTTCCAACATCTTCTCCAAAGATTTCCGTAAAGCGATCGTAATCTTTTTTTGCTTGTGCATTTTCAGGTAAAAGAATACCGTACTTGTTGTCAAGTTTTAAGCCTGAAAGTACATTGTAACCAAAAAAGACGGTTAACAATGTTAACACACCAATGATGATAAAGCGATTTCTTAAAATTAGATTAGCAATTAATTGCCACATTGCACGTACTTAGCTTAGGTTTGAAGGAGTAAAAGTAAGGTTAATTAATGAGTGAGCAAAGGAATTCTTAGCTCAATACAAAGCCCATGAACTCAAACGCAATAATGCGCAATGATTCGGAAGGTTTCCTTGGATTTTAAGGCTTGACTAAAATCTTTTTGAGTCTAGGATAACAGCCATCTTAGACTGAAGTTCTTTTGCGGCTAAACCTGCTTTTTCAGCAAAATCAGTTTCATTAGACGCATAAATAATTCCTCGAGAAGAGTTTACCAATAGTCCACAGTCGTCGTTCCAACCATAATTGGAAACATCCTCTAGCGACCCGCCTTGCGCTCCAACACCAGGCACTAAAAAAAAGTTTTTTGGCGCTATTTTTCTAACCTCTCCAATCGCTTCTGCTCGTGTCGCTCCAACAACATACATCAAGTTTTCGTTTGTCCCCCATTTTTGAGATGTACGGAGCACCTTTTTATACAATTCTTCGTTGTGGTTGTCCGCCATAAATTGGAAGTCTAATGCACCTTTGTTAGAGGTTAGTGCAAGTAGAATGACCCATTTGTTTTCGTATTCAAAGAATGGGGTAACACTGTCTTCACCCATGTAAGGGGCTATTGTGACCGAGTCTGCATTTAAGTAATTGAAAAATGTCTCTGCGTAATATCTTGAAGTATTTCCGATATCTCCACGTTTGGCATCAGCAATTGTAAAAATGTTTTTTGGAATGTAATCCAATGTTTTCTTTAAAGATTCCCACCCTTTTGGCCCATGACATTCGTAAAAGGCAATATTCGGTTTGTATGCGACACAATAGTCTTTTGTTGCATCAATAATTGCTTTGTTAAATTCAAAGATTGGGTCTTCAGTATCGCGTAAAAATGAAGGGATTTTTTCAAGATCAGCATCTAAACCAACACATAAAAAAGAGCGTTTAACTCGAATTTGTTCTATAAGTTCTGCTCTTGTCATTTTACGTTTAATTTTTAGTCTTTTTTCACTTTAGTTGGTCTTCCCGACCAAGGTTCAGATGTTTCACATCTTCTTTTTCAGTCTTCGGGTGTTCCACATTCTCTTGTGCCTTATTGGTCTTCCCGACCAAGGCTCAGATGTTCCACATCTTCTTTTTCAGTCTTCGGAAGCTACGCTTTGTCCTTCAAGCTACGAGCTTCCCGTTCTACTTTCAGTCTTCGGAAGCTACGCTTCCTCTCCTTTTAGTTTTTCGGCGTTTTCCGCCATTTTTAATGAGTCAATCATTTCTTGAATGTCACCATTCATAAATGAACTCAAGTTATACATAGTCTTACCAATTCTATGATCTGTTATACGCCCTTGAGGGTAGTTGTATGTACGAATTTTTGCAGATCTATCACCCGTAGAAACCAATGATTTTCTGTGTTCTGCACGTTCGTTTTGAATTTTATCTAATTCAATTTGATACAAACGAGATCTTAAAATAGACAATGCTTTATCAAAGTTTTTATGCTGAGAACGACCATCTTGACATTCAGAAACAACCCCTGTTGGAATATGTGTTAAACGAATGGCAGATTCCGTCTTATTTACGTGCTGACCACCTGCTCCAGATGCACGATATGTATCTCTACGCACGTCAGACATGTTTAAATCAAAATCAACTTCTTCTGCTTCGGGTAAAACTGCAATTGTGATTGCAGAAGTGTGAACTCGCCCTTGAGACTCCGTCTCTGGAACACGTTGCACACGGTGAACACCCGATTCAAATTTTAACACTCCATAGGCTGCAGGAGCATCGATGTTTATCGAGATTTCACGATATCCTTTCGTTGTTCCTTCATTTGAGTTAACGACTTCGTAGCTCCAACCTCTTTCTTTGAAAAACATGGTGTACATTCGGAAGCAGTCTTCCACAAAAATACAGGCCTCGTCACCACCGGTACCGGCACGAAATTCCATAATGGCACTTTTCTCATCTTCAGGATCTTTAGGAATCAACATGAATCGAATATCTTCTTCCATTTCTGGGCGAATACCTTCAAGTTCATCAATCTCCATCTTCGCCATTTCGCGCATTTCAGGATCAGTCTCTTCCTTTAGTAGTGCTTTTGAGTTTTCTAAATTCTCGATTAAGTTTTTATACTTTTTATAGACAGCTACAAGTTCCTCAAGATCTTTGTATTCTTTATTCAGCTTGACATATCGCTTCATGTCCGCAATAATGTCAGGATCGACAATAAGCGTCCCAACCTCAATGAATCGGATGTTTATTGCTTCAAGTTTTTGTAGTAAATCGTTCATTACTTAGTATATAAACTCCCCGTAAGGCGAATTAATCGTTAGTTTTTTGCCTTCGTGCGCTTCTACACGTCCAACAATTTGAGCATCGATATTGAATGATTTTGATATCTCAATAATCGAATTTGCAACCTCTTTCGGGACATAAATTTCCATACGGTGTCCCATATTGAAAACCTTGTACATTTCTTTCCATTCCGTTCCAGATTCTTTTTGAATCATATCAAACAACGGAGGGATAGGGAATAGATTGTCTTTTATTACATGTACGTTATCTACAAAGTGTAACACCTTGGTCTGGGCTCCACCTGAACAGTGAACCATACCATGAATGTTTGCACGTTGTTCGTCTAAAATCTTTTTAATAACAGGAGCATAAGTTCTTGTTGGAGACAGTACCATTTTACCAGCATCTAAAGGAGCGTTAACATCTTCGGTTAATTTTTTTGTTCCTGAGTATACCAAGTCACTTGGTACAGACGGGTCAAAACTTTCAGGATATTTAGTAGCTAACTCTTTGTCGAAAACATCATGCCTTGCAGAAGTAAGTCCGTTAGACCCCATTCCTCCATTGTACTCCGTTTCATAAGTTGCTTGACCAAAAGATGAAAGTCCAACAATGACATCACCGTCTTGAATGTTATGGTTTGAAACCACATCAGAACGCTTCATGCGACAAACAACAGTTGAATCAACAATAATTGTACGCACTAAATCCCCAACATCTGCTGTTTCTCCTCCTGTAGAATGAATTCCAATTCCTTGAGACCGTAGGTCTGTAAGTAACTCTTCAGTTCCATTAATTATAGCAGAAAGGACATCTCCTGTAATTCGATTTTTATTTCGACCAATTGTAGAAGAAAGTAAGATGTTATCTGTTGCACCAACACACAATAAATCATCAATATTCATGATTAATGCATCTTGTGCAATTCCTTTCCATACGGAAATATCTCCTGTTTCTTTCCAATACATGTAGGCCAAAGAAGATTTTGTTCCAGCTCCATCTGCATGCATCACTACACAGTAGTCTTCATCGCTAGTTAAATGATCTGGAACAATTTTACAAAATGCTTGTGGAAATAAACCTTTGTCTACGTTCTTGATTGCATTGTGAACGTCCTCTTTTCCAGCGGAAACGCCACGTAAATTATATCTAGTGTCTGCCATAATGAAATGTAAGGTGCAAAATTAGCAAATCTAAGCGCAAAGGCAGAATTTATAGGGTGAAAAATTTGATTTGAAAAGGGTGTATTCTTAGATTGGATGTAATTAATTCGTAAGAACATTAAGCTTAATCTGATTCAAAGATGAATTAATCTACTTGTTCAAACTGAACGTTGAAAGCAGGGTCTAGAATGAATTTACCTGCAACTTTTTGCTGAGTCCCCGGGTGTATGACTCCTTTAATTAAAGCGGTCTTTCCTTTTGTGATTAAATCACTAAGTTGTGTATCGGTGAGCTTTTTCTCCATTAATTCAAAAGGAATTTTAAAACCACACGATTTGAAATTACTACATCCAGTAGCTGTTTTTCCTTTTATTAAGGTTGCACGCTTACATTTTGGACAGAGAATCTCCTCAAAAGAGATTGTTTTTTTAACACGCTTCTTTTTAGGTTTAACAGTTGATTCAGGTGCTTTTCCTTTGAAAAAGTGAACACTGCTAGGGGTGTTGAAAATAACTTCGTCCGTTAACTCACGCACCATTTTATAGAGCTCTTGTTTAAACACCTCAAGGTCGTAGGATCCTTTTTCGATTAAGCGCAGTTTACGCTCCCACTCTCCAGTAAGCTTAGCGCTCTTCAGTAATTCATTTTGAATCGTATCGATTAAGGCAATTCCTGTTTGTGTAGCGATGATGTTCTTGCGTTTTTTTTCAATGTATTTCCTGCGAAAAAGTGTTTCGATAATGTTCGCTCGAGTTGACGGTCGACCTATTCCATTGTCTTTCATTAGTTCCCGCATTTCTTCATCTTCTACCTGTCGTCCGGCAGACTCCATGGACCGCAATAATGTAGCCTCTGTAAAGTGCTTAGGTGGAGATGTTTTTCCTTTGTGAACTAAGGGTTCATGTGGTCCTTTTTCTCCTTTTTCAAAAGAAGGCATAATGGCCTCTTCATTTTTTGATTTTTCGTCTTTCTTTTTCGCATAAAGAATTTTCCATCCTGGTGCTAAAATTTGTTTGCCTGTAGCCTTAAATTCTAACGATTCAACTTTTCCTAAAACGGTTGTGTTTGAAACGATACAAGGCGGGTAAAAAACAGCAATAAATCTCCGGCAAATTAAATCGTAAATATTTTGTTCTGCAGGTGTAACGCCAGAGGGTGCAATCCCTGTTGGTATAACGGCGTGGTGATCAGTTACCTTTTTGTCGTCGAATACCGTTTTTGATTTTTTGATCGGATTAGCTAAGATACTTTCTGTAAATCGGGAATAGTATTGAAGCCCCTTTAGTATGTTTGGTATCTTTGGGTGTAAGTCTTCAGTAAGGTATGTGGTATCAACCCTTGGGTAGGTGACTAATTTCTTTTCGTAAAGCCCTTGAATCAATTTTAGTGTATCGTCTGCAGAAAGCCCATATTTTTTATTGGCATCTACTTGAAGTGATGTCAAATCGTACATTCGTGGGTTTCCTTCCTTCCCTTCCTTTTGTTCAAATGACGTGATTTCGAAATCTTTGTTTTTCAGGTATTCTAGTCCTTTTTCTGCTTTGTCTTTTGAAGTAAGTCGGTCTATTTGACAATTGAACTCTTGTCCTTTGTAGGTTGTTTTGAGTTCCCAGTATTCTGCAATTGTAAAGGCATCAATTTCTTTTTGACGTGAAACAATCATGGCGAGGGTAGGGGTTTGAACTCTCCCTATGGATAGCGTTGATTTACCCAAGCCAAATTTTTTCGTAAAAAGCCGTGTTCCATTAATGCCAAGCATCCAGTCGCCAATGGCACGAGCACTTCCTGCGGCATACAGGTTGTCATATTTTTTTGAGTCGTGAAGTTTTTCGAATCCTTCTTTAATTGCCTCTTCGGTCAATGACGAAATCCAAAGGCGTTTAATAGGGGCTTTACATTTTGCTTTTAAAAGCACCCACCGCTGTATAAGTTCTCCTTCTTGCCCGGCATCCCCACAGTTAATGACTTCATTACAATTCTGTACAAGTCGTGCAATGGTGTTGAATTGCTTTTCTACACCCTGGTTTTGAATCAATTTAATTCCAAAGTTTGGCGGTACAATAGGTAAATCTTCCAATTTCCAGTACTTCCAATTCTCGTTATAATCGTGTGGTTCTTTAAGTGTACATAAATGACCGAAAGTCCACGTGATTTGATATCCATTACCTTCATAATAACCGTCGTTTCTTTGCTTAGCTCCTAGAACTTCAGCAATATCTTTAGCAACAGATGGCTTTTCGGCAATGCAGACTATCATAGTTTATTTACGTGTGTATTTTAGAACTGAAAAACTAGCTTCATTCTTCTCATCTTTCTCATGCGTTTTAACTGTTTCAACATTCCATTGCGTTAAATCAAATTCCGGGAAAAATGTATCTGGGCCATAGTTCTCATTTACATGCGTGATATACAGTTCATCAACATAATCTTTTTCCAAGGCTAGTTTGTATATTTCGCCCCCACCAATAATAAAAACAGTTCTTTCAGTTTCGTTTTTGTATGCTTCCATACACGCTTCCATTGAATTAAAAATGGTGCACCCTTCAGCTGTGAAATCTGTATTTCGGGTAAGAATAACGTTCTCCCGTTTTGGCAATGGTCGATATTTTTTAGGAATGGAATCGTAGTTTTTTCTACCCATCACAACAATTTGTCCCAAGGTTGTTTCTTTGAAAAACTTCATGTCTTCAGGGAGATGCCACATTAAATCATTGTCTTTTCCTATCCCTCTTTCAAGGTCCATGGCTACAATTAAAGATACTTTCATTTTTCTACTCGAGTTATTCCATTCGGAGTTACTTTAACGATGTAAGCATCCTCTGTGATTTTACAATCATTAATAAAATGTAAATTTCCATCTGCCTGCTGCATTGTTTCGCATACACCAGAAAGAATATATGTTTTACCTGACTTGTCCACTGTTTCATGGATAAATGGTCCGATGGTTTGATCGAATAACAATTCATCTTTGCCCCCTGTAATTGAAACAGAGTAATAAGAAGTCAGGTATCGCTTGTAAAGAGCTTCAGTTGTTGAATTTTCTTCAACTTTTTTTTCTTCAATGCCAATGTTGTGTGCCTTGAAAAGCTTCTTGCTGTCAGCGAAGAAACCATCCATTTTTACTTGAGTTTCAGATGAAATAAATCCTGGACGATATTTATTGTAGTCAAATTCCGGAAGGATGTAGTATTGCTTAATTGCTCCTTCTTGTTTCTTGTGAACGTAAACTAAAGTTTGCTCCGTTTTTCCAAGTGAAGTTTTACCATCTTCTTTGATTAGACTTGTGCCTACCATAACACCACCTCGAGTGTATCTAACCGACATGTTCGAAACGAAATTGCCTAGAGACCAAACAGTTAGTCTCTCTTCGTTTTCAATTTTCTTTCTCACGATAGGTTGTACTGTATGTGGGTGTCCACCAATAACCATGTCAGCTCCTGCGCTGTAACAGAACGCTTCCCAATTCTTCTGATATTTGTCCGGAGTATGTAAATATTCTTTCCCCCAGTGCATATTACAAATGATGTAGTCTGCATTCAACGCTTTAGCTTTTGCAATGTCCTTTCGAATCACTGTACTATCAATATAGTTGATGATTAAAGGAGGTGCCACTTTCAAACCATTTGTACCATAAGTATAATTAAGCATGGCAACATTCATCCCGTTTTGCTCAATCATTAATGGGTAGTTCTTGTCCCTTTCTTCTTTGTTTCTGAAAGTTCCAGTGTGAGCTACGCCAAGCTCGTCTAAAACATCTAATGTTCTTAGAACTCCTTTTGACCCTCTATCACAACTGTGGTTGTTTGAGGTTAGAATGACATTGAAGCCAGTTGAAACAAGTGTTTCTGCAAGTTCGTCTGGAGCTGAGAATTGAGGGTAGCCTTTATAAGGTTTGCCAGCTAAGGTAACCTCAAGGTTTGCAATTTTAATATCGTATTCGTTGATGATAGGCTTTACAAATTTGTAACCATCTTCATACTCATAACTACCCGTTGTTTTATTTCGAGCAGCGCTTATTTGACCGTCATGTTGCATAACGTCCCCAACAAACAAAAACGACAATTCATCTTGCGAAAATGTCGTAAATGCTAGGGAGATAAAAAGAAAACTAGACAGCCACTGCACCTTTAATGTGTGGGTGTGGATCGTAGTTTGTAAGTTCAAAATCTTCATAGGTAAAGCTAAATATGTCTTTTACTTCTGGGTTAATTTTCATTGTTGGCAACGCACGAAAATCTCTACTTAGCTGTAGTTCAACTTGATCCATGTGATTGCTGTAAATGTGAGCATCACCAAAGGTGTGCACAAAGTCTCCAACTTCTAAATCACATACTTGTGCCAACATCATCGTCAATAAAGCGTAGGAAGCAATGTTGAAGGGAACCCCCAAAAATGTATCTGCGCTTCGTTGGTACAATTGACAACTTAGTTTACCGTCTGCAACGTAAAATTGAAACATGGTGTGACAAGGTGGAAGGGCCATGTTGTCAACATCTGCAACATTCCACGCCGAAATCAAATGCCTTCTTGAGTCCGGATTATTTTTTAAAGCATCAACCAGCTTGGTGATTTGATCAATTGTCCCACCATTTCCATCAGGCCATGATCGCCATTGATGTCCGTAAACAGGACCCAAGTTTCCTTGCTCATCGGCCCATTCGTCCCAGATTCGAACATTATTGTCTTTTAAGAATTTAATGTTGGTATCACCTTGCAAGAACCAAAGTAATTCAATGATGATTGACCTTAAGTGAAGTTTTTTTGTGGTTATACAAGGGAACCCTTCAGAAAGGTCAAAGCGCATTTGATAGCCAAAAACAGAAGTTGTACCTGTTCCTGTGCGGTCTTCTTTCTTGGTTCCGTTATCTTTAATGTGCTGTAATAAATCGTGATATTGTTTCATTGTTGGATGGTCTTGGTATTTATAAAGCCGAATTTAATTCTTTTGTAGGGAATTAAAAAGGATTGTTCGTAAGTGGTGAAAAAGGTTGATAAATAGTCTAAATCTTGTTCACGTTTATAACGAATAAACGTGAATTTAAATTGTTACTTGTGTTAACTTGATGCAGGGTTAAATGGGTAGTTTTATCGAGAATGTAGTTCCTTTTCCAGGTGTGCTTTTTGTGTGAATATTCCCTTTGTGTTCCTCGATAATGAGTTTTACATAATACAGGCCTAATCCAAAGCCTTTAACGTCATGTAGATTCCCTGTTGGTATGCGGTAAAACTTATCAAAAATCATTTTAATAGATTCTCGATTCATTCCAATGCCATTGTCTTTGAATTCAATAAAAAAGTGGTGCTTGTCTGTGTGAGTACTTATGGTTATGTAGGGCTCTTTTTCACAGTACTTGATGGCATTGTCTAGCAGGTTGTAGATAACATTTGAAAAGTGAACAGGGTCAACAGTTATCGATTCAGTGTCTGCGCTTTTGTTTAGTTTAATTGTCAGCCCTTTTATGTTTTGACTAAAATCAAGATTCTCTTTTACCTCGTCAAGCAGCTCGTTAATGTTTATTTTTTCTTTTGACAGTATGATTTTGTTTTTATCCAACTTGGCAATATTGAGTACGCGCTCTACCTGCTTTTCTAGCCGTTTGTTTTCTTTGAGAATAATCCGGGCGTATTGGTCTATTTTTTCGTGATCATGATCAGAAGACCTTAGAATCATTTCTGAGGAAAGACCAATGGTTGAGATTGGTGTTTTTAACTCGTGCGTCATGTTGTTGATAAAGTCGGTCTTCACCTCGGATAGCTTTTTTTGTCTCAAAATGACCATTACAGCGTATCCGAAAAATAATAGGACTAAAGTTCCAATTATAAACACGAATATGTACGGCGAGTAGTTAATTACGCTTTGACCTGAATTCATTTCAGCATCGATGGTGGGGAAATAAACGGTGAAATAATGCCCGTCTTTTTTCCATTTCATACTTTCGGACGTGATGCTTGTCAGGGAATCTTTAGATTGTGTGAATTGCGCATCTTCAGTGTATTGAATTAGATTTCCGAATACAATTGAGTCTGTAAAGCAGTCATAAATTCCATACTGAAAGTTTTGGTGTACATTTTGGTTATAGAATTCTCGTTTTAAGAGGTTCTCAAGGTAATAGGGGTGTAATTCTTCGTTGATGTCTACGGAAAAATAATACGGGTTTATTTGTTTTACAGCGCCATATAGGTCAGCGCTATCTGCCTTTACGGTAGAAATTCCTGTAAGTACATTTCTTAATGCAATGTGTGTTTGTTCGCTAAAATGAATAATATTTAGACTGTCTTCTCTTTCTTGAATGGCAATGTTCATTTCTTGCATGCTGGCGGTTTGCTTTATCCACACCAGTTGTACGAGTAGTATGCTGATTACAGAAATGACACCGAGAATGATAACGGCGTTGACAGTTTTTCTATTCATAGGTTAAAAGTACAAAATACTCCTTGATTCAAGATGGTTGAAATAGGTTCGGCTGTGTTCACGCGTTTAGGTATGGGCAAAAAAAAGGTCGCTAATTTAGCGACCTTTAGAAGTTTGTTTTGGATTAAAACCCAGACACACCATTTACGGTTGTGTACTTCAGTACATTCCTTTTTTCTGGATGAATTCGAGCGAAAGCAGATTGAACCGCTAGTGTTCCTTCGTGGAAGCCACATAGGATAAGCTTTAATTTGTTTTCGTATGTATTTACATCGCCTATGGCATAAATGCCAGGAATATTTGTTGAATAGTCCAGTGTATTTACTTTGATTGCATTTTTTTCAATTTCTAAGCCCCAATTCGAAATAGGTCCCAGGCTTGGTTTTAATCCGAATAAAGGAATAAAGTGATCTGCTTCAATCACAGATTCTCCATCGCGCTTGTGCTTGACGGTTATGTTTTCAATCTTTCCATCGCCACCAAGCCCAACAACTTCAGCTTCTGTGATTAGGTTGATTTTATTCGTTTCGGCTAAGTCAATTATTTTCTGAACAGAATCTAAGTGTCCTCTAAAAGAAGATCCGCGGTGCACTAAAGTAACGCTACTGGCAATTTTCTCTTCTGTTAAGTGAATAGCCCAGTCTAAAGCAGAATCACCACCACCGGCAATTACACAATCTTTACCTTGGTAAAACTCAGGGTCCTTGATGATGTATTCAACCCCTTTATCTTCATAGCCCCCTATGTTTGAAATGGGAGGTTTACGTGGCTCAAAGACACCAAGGCCACCAGCAATCATTACAATTGGAGCTTCGTGTTTTGTTCCTTTTGCTGTTGTGACAATAAACTTGTCGTCAGCTGTTTTCTCAATGTTTGTTGCAGCTTCACCAAATGTAAAACCGGGTTTAAATGGAGCCGCTTGTTCCATTAAGTTGTCAACGAGTTCTCCTGCAAGAATAGAAGGGAACCCTGGAATATCATAAATCGGTTTTTTTGGATAGATTTCAGAACATTGCCCACCTGGCTGAGCCAAAGAATCAATGAGGTGACACCTTAGCTTAAGCAAACCTGCCTCGAATATTGTGAATAATCCAACAGGGCCTGCCCCAATAATTATAATATCTGTTTTAATCATTTTCTACATGTTTAGAAAGCGGTACAAATTTAACCAAACTTTAGAGAAAGTGAATACCTATTGTATATGAATGTTACGCCTAGATTGTGTTTTTCGCGAATTCCCACATTACGATTCCTGCACACACCGAAACGTTAAGCGAATGCTTTGTTCCAAATTGAGGGATCTCTAAAATATGGTCCGACGCATCAAT
>JAQWFQ010000003.1 GCA_029238665.1 Crocinitomicaceae bacterium
CAGTTGTCATAATGTCAATAAAAGAATATAATTCGTTGAAAGAAACAGAGCACCTATTATCTACAAAAGCTAATAGAAATAGACTAATTGAATCAATCGAACAAATCGATAGCGGAGAATTAGTTCAATATAATGGGGATGAAATTGAATTAACTCTTTAATGACGATTAATTTTACTGCTCACGGATGGGAAGATTTCAGTTATTGGATAGAAACTGACAATGATACCGCAATCAAAATAAAAGAGCTCATAAAATCAATTAAGCAAAATCCTTTTAGAGGAATAGGTAAACCCGAACCACTAAAACACGGATTAAAAGGCTTTTGGTCAAGAAGAATAACTGGAGAACACAGATTAGTTTATAAAATCTCTGGAAAAAAAAGTGTTGACCAAAAATGTACTATAATTCAATGTAGATTTCACTATGATGATAAATAAAACCAATTGCCAACACTGTATATAGCAAATAGGGCGTTCAATGGTTTACGAAAGTTTCTCAAAAGTATGGTTGAATAAGAAAGAAAAGGAGTTGCTTTTCGCCTACATTTCATATCAGAGCCGTTGTACTTAATGATGAAGAACATAATCTACATATTGGGAATCGTATTAATTTCTTGTAATTCAAATTCAAGAAATGAGAAGTCTGATGTAGACATAAAAGACAGTAGCATAACGAATAGTATCAATGTTGCTCAAGTTAAATTTGACTTAAACGGGACTTGGGGTTTGACAGACTATTTCGATACAATCGTAGCGAATAAAGAATTAGCAAAGTATCGACTTCAAACACCTACTTGGTTTGGAATTATTTTAGACATAGAGAATGACTCGCTTAAAAGTTTTGGATCTATAGAGAATGACGAGTACTTAATTGAAAGTAAAAGTGACACATTAACAACTTTGACATCCAAGGTGTCGGGAGACAAGTGGTTTCTAATTTTAAAAGAGCCTGAATTAAAACTGACTCAATACCCCAATTCGAAAAGAGTTGACACGGTAGTTTATACGTTCAGAAAAAGAGATGACTTGAGTTGTTTCAGTAAAGAAAACAAGGACTTCTTTATAATTGGAAATAACGTGACGGACTATTTTAATAAACAGTTATTTGAGGGAAAGTACATTAACAAAGAGACCAATCATGAAATGGTATTTGGAGTGAATGGACAGTTAATAGGAATTGATGGATTCGAATCTTATAAAGTAAGAAACTACTTTGGAACTTTACACATGCATAAGAATCTTGATGTCATAACATTTAAGAACAAAAAGAATAAAGAGTACAAACAATATAATTGGGTGTTTTCAGATGACGAATTGATTCTGACTGAATTTATTTATGAGAAAATAACTCACGACGGAAAAACATATGATGGAGATCATTTAATCTTAGGAAAAGAAAAAATAAAATTGAAAAAACACTAAGTACAACAAGATGTACAATTTATAGCCTGCGGGATACACACGATACAGCTAAACGCTGTAAACAATAAAAAACTAAAAAATGACAAAAAAGAAGTCATTTTAAAAATCCTTTAAGAACAAAAGTTAGCATTGACAAATTTTTTATGGATTCACGATAAAACAAACGAGTATAAGAACACCTAAAAATCATAAGAGTGGCTGATAATGGCAAACACCACCTAGCTAAAAAATGGTCTTTGTACTACACCCGAACTAATCGAATCGGTTAAATCAGCACGATAAAAAAATCAAACCATATAAAAGCGCTTCAGCATATGTTGGAGCGCTTTTTTCTTTTTAACTTTACCCAAAATATTACGCAGTTACTATGAAGTCTTTTCATGATCATATATTAGAGGGAATTCCTTCTGAAATTCCAGCCAGATTACCCGAAGAGTTAGGGATTAATCACGCACCAAAGCGAAAACAAATTCTTTCAAAGGATGAACGTAAGTTAGCATTGAGAAACGCATTGCGTTATTTTCCAAAAGAGCAGCACAATACCTTGGCGAAAGAATTTACGGATGAGTTAAATGAATTTGGTAGAATTTATATGCTCAGGTATCGACCAGATTATAAAATGTATGCGCGCTCAATTGATGCGTATCCTGGAAAGTGTGAGCAAGCAAAAGCAATCATGTTAATGATTCAGAATAACTTGGATTATGCTGTTGCGCAACACCCACATGAATTAATCACCTATGGTGGTAATGGTGCTGTTTTTCAAAATTGGATTCAATACCGATTGGCTATGAAATATTTAGCTGAAATGACAGATGAGCAAACATTGGTAATGTACTCAGGACACCCGATGGGATTGTTTCCTTCACACAAAGATGCACCTCGAGTTGTTGTTACCAACGGAATGATGATTCCAAATTACTCGAAGCCGGATGATTGGGAAAAGTTTAATGCACTTGGAGTAACTCAATACGGTCAAATGACAGCAGGGTCATATATGTATATAGGCCCTCAAGGAATTGTACATGGAACAACGATTACCGTTTTAAATGGTTTTCGAAAAATTAAAAAAGAACCTGCTGGAAATGTGTTTGTAACCTCTGGTTTAGGAGGGATGAGTGGAGCACAGCCAAAAGCTGGGTCAATTGCTGGGTGTATAACTGTTTGTGCAGAGGTAAATCCAAAAATTACAAAAATTCGTCAAGAGCAGGGCTGGGTTAACGAGGTTATTGAAGATTTAGATGAATTGGTATCTCGTGTTTTAAAAGCAAAGCAAAACAAAGAGGTTGTCTCAATTGCTTACCTAGGAAATATTGTTGACGTGTGGGAAAAATTTGACACTTCAAACATTCATATTGACCTAGGTTCAGATCAAACATCATTACACAACCCCTGGGCTGGAGGTTATTACCCTGTAGGGATGGCCTTCGAAGCATCGAATGAAATGATGGCTGAGAATCCGGATGAGTTTAAAGATAAAGTACAAGAATCACTTAAAAGACACGCCAAAGCAATCAATAAACATACAGCTAAAGGAACCTATTTCTTTGATTATGGAAACGCGTTTTTATTAGAAGCTTCTCGCGCAGGGGCAGATGTTATGAGCCAAAATGGGGTAGATTTTAAATATTCATCGTACGTGCAAGACATCATGGGGCCAATGTGTTTCGATTATGGATTTGGACCGTTTCGATGGGTGTGTGCTTCTGCTAAGCCAGAAGATTTGCAAATAACGGATGACATTGCTTGTGATGTGTTGGAAGAAATCAAAAAAAATAGCCCTGTTGAAATCCAGCAACAAATGGCAGATAACATTACCTGGATTAAAGGCGCTCAAGAAAATAAATTAGTAGTAGGCTCTCAAGCGAGAATCTTATATGCTGATGCCGAAGGTAGAATGAAGATTGCGAAGGCATTTAATGATGCAATTGCTGCAGATAAAATAGGTCCTGTTGTTTTAGGGAGAGATCACCACGATGTTTCAGGTACAGATTCCCCATATAGAGAGACATCAAATATATATGATGGGTCTAGATTTACAGCTGACATGGCCATCCAAAATGTAATTGGCGACTCTTTTAGAGGTGCCACTTGGGTTTCTATCCACAACGGTGGTGGAGTAGGATGGGGAGAAGTGACCAATGGTGGCTTTGGAATGTTACTGGATGGTTCTTCAGATGCTGAAAGAAGGTTGAAGTCAATGTTACACTGGGATGTAAACAATGGTATTTCAAGAAGAAGTTGGGCTAGAAATGAAGGAGCGATGTTTGCAATTAAACGCGCCATGGAAATAGAGCCAAATTTAAAAGTAACGATTCCTGAAATTGTCGACGATTCAATTATTGATGATTTATTTTAACGACATATTTTAAATGAAAAAGGCTTCACACATGTGAAGCCTTTTTTCGTTAAGCAATTTTTAATTCATCCAGAGAGGTATAAAACAGGTAGCCCTTAACATTTGGATAGTCCATATCGGCTAAGGTTAAGCGGTATTCACGCACTTGTTTTTCATCTTCTGGTTTAGGAACACCTGTTTTGTAGTCAATAATAATGGTTTCATCCAACTTTAAAATAATCTTATCTGGACGTAAAACGGTTGTTTCATTAACAATAAAAGCTTGTTCATTTAGTATACGTGTAGCACCTTTAAACAATGCTTCATATTCATTGTTCTCAAATAATACGTTTAATTTTTCGTTTAGTTCATCAAGATTGTGTTGGGACACGGTTCCTTCTTGAATAGCAGCAGTAAGTAATTTATCGATGTCATTTTTGTTTTCTATGATACTTGCTAAGTAATGAAACTGAACACCAAATTGCATTTCCTTACTTAAAAAAGTTGGGTTCATTAAATCTTTGTTGTCTTGCAATGAAATATCCGGAAACCATAAGTGATCGGAAACATTCTTCGGAGGAAACACACCTGAATTGCGTGAGCTTTGTTTTTGAGCAGACCGCTCACCATCGGAATAAGATAATGTAAGTATGTCATCTATAAGGGTTGCATCTTTATTTTTTTCTAAGGCTTTATGAAATCGAGCACCAAAATGATTTCCTTTGAAGAAGTTTGAGATATACAACCGTTCAATAGGCCGTGTCATAGCCACATAACACCGATTGACATTGTCTGCAGTAATTTGCATGTATTCAGTATCGTACACATTTTTTAATACATCCAAATGCTCTTTACTAGTTGGGCTTTTGTATATGATGTAGTCATCAATAGGGATTAAAAATTGACTCTTAACCTCGTTGCTGAAATTTACTTTTGGTAGGATGACTACTGGAAACTCTAATCCTTTTGATTTATGAATAGTCATCACCTGAATGGCATCATCGCTTTCAGGAACTTGAACTGCAATTGTATTTTTTTTTGTGTCGTAATCTTTTAAGAAAGCGCGTAAGTTTGGGCCTTTAGATAATCCGTAATCAAAACTCAAGTCTGCTAAATGATGCAGATAAGGATCTTCTAATTCGTTAAATCCTACAATCGCATAAAACTGCTGAATAAGATCATAGAGATTTTCATGTTTAAAAAAGAACTTTTTTGAGCCTCCAAAGTGATTCGCTAAAAATCGCTTGTCATCAAAACGACGCCTCGTTTTCCCATGTTTATCCTTGAGTTCATAGGTGAAAGATTGGTAGTCATTATAGGACCCAGATGTGACTCTAAAGAATAACTCAGCAAACTGTTTCATTTCACTTTCACCTGAAGGATTTAACCTTCTACGTAAAAATGCGATGGTCAATTGAACTTTTAAGGAACGATTAATTAACAGCGAATCTGTTGAAACAACTTTGTACCCCGCCGAGTCTAATGTTAAAGCCCACTGGTTACATTCCTTGTTAGTGCCCCCGAGTAGACAGATCTCACCGAGTTTAAAACCATCCGATCTACAGCCTTCAATCCAGTCAATAATTTGTGGGGCTAACTCCTCTACAGACTTATTTCCTGGTGCAGAGATAATTTCAACCTTACCGTTTATGGTCGACTTAGGAGTTTGATGTACTGAATTGTAAAATGCTGCTGTTGCTGGAGGTAGGTCTGTTCTGAGGTCTGAAAAGAATGTTTCATTTAGCCGTACAATGATTGGGCTCGATCTCCAATTGTCTTTCAATTCAGAAAGTTCGCCCATTTGTTCAAAATAGTCAGATTGCGCGCTAATGTGGGGATCTTTTTCAGGGTTATAGATTTTAGGTAAAGCAACAAACTGTTCTGCAATTCCATTTTTGAATCGATAAATGGATTGTTTTGGATCTCCAACAATTAAGTTTTTATTGTTTTGAGACATTGACTCTTTGACTAATGGAACCAAGTTTAGCCACTGAAGGCGTGATGTATCCTGAAATTCATCGAGTAAAAAGTGATGGAATTTATTTCCTAATCGCTCATAAATAAACGGTGTATTTTCACCTTTAATGAGGGTTGAAATCAATTCATTAAACTCCGAAATTCGAATTAATTGCTCGTCTTGACGTACTTTTTTAAGCGCTTCTGACATAAGCTGAAGCAGCGCCATGTTAAAAAAGTTTTTTAGAAATAAAGCGAGGCTTGTATAGGCGTTTAGGTTCTCTTCCCAAAATGTAATTAGCGTTTGAATTTTATCTTTTATAGATTGAGGATAGACCTGTTTTGGCTTTAATTCAATACTCAAATTTTTAATGAATGCTTCGGAAAATGGAGGCTCTTTACTAAAACCTGAGAAACCAATCACCTTTAATATGGCGTTCAATGTTGTACTCTTTCCCGGAAGAAGTTCTTGGTCCAAAGCTGCTGAATCAACTTCAAGTTTTAATACGTTGGTATGCACTAAAAATTGTGCGTCAAACTGTTTTTTAGAATGCATTAATCTTCTAAATTGCTCGGGAGAAAAATCCATTTCTGACAACTGCTCAATGGAACCACTGTTTTTTTCATCGCGTAATATTGCACTAAATTTAACCAGCTCAGTTTTGAAACTCCATTTATCTCCCTCATCAATGTTTGCTTTTGCATAGCTCATGACAAGCGAGCTCAAGGTTTCAGAATTTTCTTTTCCCAATTGGTTTAAGAGGTCATCTACAACCTGTTCAATAAGCGCTGCTTCGTCCAGTACAACTTCAAAATCATTTGGCAAATCCAAATCTCTCCCAAATGCTTTAATAAGCCTTAAGTTAAACTTGTCAATCGTCATAACATGAAAATCTTCGTATTGGTGTAGAATGTTTACCAAAACACGCTTACATCGATCTTGAACGTCGTTATTGGTGATGTGTAGTGCCTCAGCAATATCACCAGTTAATTGCAAACTTTTTTTAAGATCAGAATCCTTTAAGTCATGCAGATGACTTATTCGATCCAAAGCTACAATGATTCGTTCCCTCATCTCTAAGGCTGCCTTGTTTGTAAAGGTCATGGCAATTACATTGGCAAAGCCAGTTGTATTATTTTTCTCTGTAATAAGTAATTGAATGAAGGTTTTTACCAACTGGTATGTTTTACCGCTACCAGCAGATGCGTTTAATATTTGTAATGGCTTAGGTGTCTGTTCAATCACAAGTAAGAGTTTCTTTCGAAGATAATTGTTTAATTGAACAGATGGATTTTTTGAACCAATTAATTCCTAGAAAGTTATAGTCATGATTGGCGTATAATTTTGTAAGTTTGGTACATGAGAGCTTTGAAACAACTCGTTATATATTGCTTGGGTGCATGTTTAATAACCTCCTGTAAACCAGACGAGCCAGAAGAAATTACGCCCCCATGCCCAGACCTGTTAAGTGTCACTGTACAGCCTGTTTTTGGTGGAGAAACACTTTACTTAGACTCATCTTATCAAACCCCTGAAGGATATGACATTCAATTCACAGACATTAAGTTCTATCTACAAGATGTTAGAAATGGATTGAATTTATTTAAAGATGCTGCTTTATTTGATTACCGCTTACGGGGAACAAATTTGATGGAGCGTGTGGGCGATAAGAACGATTATGTAAGCCTCCAGTCTAACTTAGGAGTAAGCGCGTTGGTTAATCACAATGACCCTGTTGGATTTGACCCAGCTAGCTGGCTGTATATTTCCAATTCAAATGACATGCATTGGGACTGGAACCCTGGATATATTTTTGTTAAAATTGAAGCTAAAGTAGACACAATTCAAGACGGAAACTCGTTGTTTGATCACAATGTTGTTTATCACGTGGGCAAAGATGAAAATTTAAAAACGCTTTCTTTTACAGACATCAATTGGGTTGATATTGGCTCAGGATATGTCCTTCCATTAAAACTAGACATGTTTCATTTTTTAAATGTTGGGGCTTCACCTATTGATGTGAAAACAGCATTTACATCACACTCCTTAGCTGGTCAAGAAGGATTAAGCGAGCAGATTATATCTAATTTTCAAGAATCATTAACTCCTTTTTAATGCGTTTTTTGTTATTTATATTTGGGTTTATTGTACTTGCATTGTCATGTGAAAAAGATAAAGTTTCGCATGTTCCCACCCCTTATGTATTAGAAATACCAAGCCATTTTCCGGTAATGCAAATTCCTGAAAACAACCCGATGACTGTTGAGGGAGTTGCCTTGGGAAGAAAGTTGTTTTATGAAAAACAGCTGAGTGGAGACAACACTATGTCCTGTGCTGCCTGTCATTCTCCTGCAAATGCTTTTTCAGATCAAAATCAATTTTCAGAAGGAATTGATGGTGTGTTAGGAACCCGAAATTCAATGGCATTAATCAATGTTGGTTGGAATCAGTTTTTCTTTTGGGACGGCAGGGCTAAAACCTTAGAAGAGCAGATTCTATTGCCTGTAGAAAACCCGGTTGAAATGCATGATAATTGGGCCTCTGTAATGGCAACGTTAAAAAATGACGTGACTTACAAAAACCTGTTTTTTGAAGCTTTCCAGACTACAGATATTGACTCAACGCATGCAGCAAAAGCAATTGCTCAATTTATACGGACAATGATTTCAGGCTCATCGAAGTATGATGTAATGTATAAGACGGAAAACAATTTGCCGTTAACGGCATTTGAACAGACGGTTTATGCAACGGTAACACCAGAAGAAACTGCAGGGTATGATTTATTCAAAAGTTTAAATGGAGCCGATTGTTTTCATTGCCATAATGGTCCGTTGATGCAGGTTCAAAAGTTTAGCAATAATGGGTTGGATGCTACGTTTACAGACAATGGGCGTGGTGCTGTAACTGGAAACCCAAACGACATGGGTAAATTTAAAGTTCCAACATTGAGAAATGTGGAGTATTCAGGGCCTTATATGCACGACGGTAGATTTGGAACATTGGATGAGGTTATAGAACAGTATTCGTCTGGCATTCAAATGAGTTCGACAATTGACCCTTTAATTGAATTTGCCAATCAGGGTGGTGTTCAGCTGGATGCCTTTGAAAAAGATTTAATTAAGAAATTCTTACTTACGTTAACAGACGAAGCTTTTATTAATAATCCTGACTTTCAGGAGCCGTAATAGATAAATTTGTTTCTTTTGTAGTAGAAAATGGATTATGATAGACGAAAGACGACTTACAACAGAGGAAAAGGCGCTTAAAATAAACCTGAAGCCAGATATTTATGGCTGCTTTGCTGAAATTGGGGCAGGGCAAGAGGTTGCGGCAAACTTTTTCAAAGCAGGAGGTAGCTCTGGAACAATTGCACATACCCAGTCGGCGTATGACATGAATGTTTCGGATTCTATGTATGGAAAGACCTCTCGCTATGTTTGTGAAGACCGTTTGCAGACCATGTTAGAAAAGGAGTACCATGTTTTAACAGATCGTCTTGCTGCAAAAAATAAGGAGAAACGTTTTTTCGCATTTTGTAATACCGTTGAGTCATTAAATTACCATAAAACAAATCAAGGCCACGGTTGGGTTGGATTACGCTTTCAACTATCAGCTGAAGGTCCAGTGAATGACATTATACTGCACATTAAGATGCATGACAATAGCCATCGGTCTCAGCAAGAGACGTTGGGGATTCTAGGCGTTAACTTAATTGATTCGGCCTATTTTCACAACCACGATTTAGATGAATTCTTAACGAATATAGTACATCGCCTTCCTAGAGATAAAATGGAAATCGATATGCTAAGAGTGTCAGGACCTGTTTTTGATGAATTAGACAACCGAATTATTGCCTTAAACTTAGTTAAGCGTGGAATCACTGATGCCACAATGTTTGATTTAAGTGGAAATGTTCTTCAGCCAGCAACGGCTTTATATAAAAAGAATATCCTTTTGATGCGTGGCCGTTTTAGACCAGTAACAAAAGTTCACATTGACATGATTGAGCGCGGAACTGAACAGTTTTTGCTTGAAAATGGGGTAGAAAAAGAGAACGTTTCTGTTGTTTTTGAATTGACATTGAAAGACCTTACTGCCGATGGTAAAATTTCGGATAAAGACTTTGTCGATCGTGCTGAGTTATTAGGCACGCTTGGTTATACCGTAATGATTAGTAATTATTTGAAGCATTACAAAATGGTAGACTATTTAGCATCTATTGCTAGGGGTCGTAAGATGGGGGTAATTGCTGGGATCTATAACCTGCAAACAATCTTCGATGAGCGCTACTATGATAATTTACGTGGTGGATTACTCGAGGCATTTGGACGCGGTTTTGGAAATGACGTAACCTTGTATGTATATCCTGCCAACGACGTAGAGACGGGAGAATTATATTCCTTAGACAACTTTACTGTTCCGGAGAACCTGAAAGGATTACTTCAATATATGAAAGACAATCATAAACTGGCTAAATTTGAAACGTTTGATCAGAAATTGCTTGGTATTATGTCAGATGACGTTCTTTCAAAGATAAATGCCAACGCTTCTAGTTGGGAAGAAGATGTTCCAGAAGAAGTTGTTAAGGCGATTAAGTTTTACGAACTCTTTGGTTACAAAAAGAAACAAGCTGCTCTTTAAATTCATGTATGCCTCATATAAAAAACGCCTTAATTCGTTATAGAATCATTGATAAGTGTATAGGGAACAAGTATAAACCTTTTCCTAGTAAACGTGATTTGAGAGAGGCGTGTGAAGAGGCATTATTTGGGAGTATCGATGGAGGGCATATTTGCGATTCAACCATTGAAAAAGATATGTTCGCAATGCGTTTAGAGCATGACGCTCCAATAAAGTACAGCAAACGCGACCGTGGGTATTATTATGAAGACCCTGACTTTTCAATTAATGACATTCCGTTAACCGAAGACGAGTTGGGCGCAATTAGTTTTGCCGCTAAGACTTTGATGCAGTTTAGAAATGTTGATATGTTTCAGCAATTTGGGAGTGCAATAGGTAAAATTGTAGACCGTGTCTCTGTTTCAGATGATACGGGTGAGTTTATCCAGTTTGAAAAGTCAATGTATGGAGAGGGGAGTGAGTTTTTGACTCCAATACTTGAGTCAATAAAACAAGAACTGATCATTACCTTTGATTATACGAGTTTTATTTCTGGAGAAATGAAACCTCGAAAAGTGTTGCCTTTATTGTTGAAGGAATACAGCAATCGTTGGTATTTAATCTCATTTGATCTTAAGAAAAACGATTACATTACCTACGGACTAGACCGTATGGAAGACGTGGTTGTTACCGCTGAGCACGAAGCAAGACCAGCAGATTTTAATGCAGATAATTATTTTAAATATGCCGTTGGTATTACAAGTGGAAATACCGCTCCAGAATTAGTTGAGTTTACTGCTACGCCAGTCGCATCAAAATATATTGACTCGCTTCCTTTTCATAGTTCTCAAAAGGTTGTTAAGATGAATGAATCTGAGTTTACTTTTGAGCTAAAAGTAAATGTCTCGGAAGAGTTAATACGATCTATGTTGGCGTATGGCGGAGATATTTGTGTACTACGTCCGAAATCATTAAAAGATGAAATAGAAAAAAGAGCAACTGCAATTCTGAAGGCTTAAATTCATCGGAAGCTCACTTGGTTTTGAAATAATTACGGTAGGGAGAGCAGAACTATTTTATTCTAATTATCTTCGTGGAAACCAACGAACAGATTATAATGTTAATAGAAATTTCGAATGTAAACGGTGTGTGCGAATTGAAGTTGAACCGCCCAAAGGTGTTTAATTCATTCAACAAGGAAATGGCAATGGAGCTTCAGAAGGCTTTGGACGACTGTGCCTCAAATGACGCCGTTCGGGCAATTGTTCTTACTGGAGAAGGAAAAGCATTTTGTGCAGGTCAAGACCTAGCGGAGGCTACAGATCCAAATGGACCAGAGTTGAAATCGATTGTAAAAGAACATTATAATCCAATCATTTTAAAAATCAGAAATTTAGATAAACCTGTAATTGCAGCTGTAAATGGTGTAGCTGCTGGAGCTGGAGCAAACATTGCGTTAGCTTGTGACATCACGATAGCTAAAGCGAGTGCAAGTTTCATTCAGGCATTTTCTAAAATTGGACTAATTCCTGATTCTGGAGGGACATTTTTTTTACCTCGAATTATAGGTTCTCAAAAGGCGTTGGCGTTAATGATGACTGCGGATAAGGTTACAGCACAAGAAGCAGAAGAAATGAACATGATTTACAAGGCTGTGTCGGACGAAGATTTTGAAGAGTTTGTTGAGAAGTTTGCAGCTAAATTAGCCTTAATGCCTACCAAGGGACTTGGTTTAACAAAACAAGCGGTTAACGCAAGCTTTACGAATAACTTAGAAGATCAACTTGGTTTAGAGGAGGAGTTGCAAACGGTAGCAGGTCAGTCTTATGATTTTAATGAAGGCGTTTCAGCTTTTATGGAAAAGAGAAAGCCTGAGTTTCGCGGAAAATAAACGAATTATAAAACGATAAGCACAATTGGAGTCAGTAAGCAATGTTTAGCACAAAGGTGTTTTTGATTTCTGAAAAAGATAAAGTATGGAAGTAGGAGTTTTAGGAGGGGGTACAATGGGGTCAGGAATTGTTCAGGTTGCAGCCCAAAATGGCCATAAAACAATTTTAGTTGATTTAAATGAAACTGTTTTAGATCAATCCAAATCAAAATTAGCTAAGATTATGGCTCGCTTGGTTGAAAAAGGGAAAATTTCTCAAGATCAATCGTATGCGACACAAGCAAACATTGTCTATTCAAAAGATGTCAACGATTTTGCATCGTGTGGAATTGTTATCGAGGCAATTGTTGAAGATATTAATGTGAAGTCAAAGGTGTTTTCAAATTTAGAGTCAATTGTTTCAAGTGAATGTATTCTAGCATCAAATACAAGCTCACTCTCTATAGCGTCAATAGGATCATCGGTGAGTAATTCGAGCCGTGTAATTGGAATTCATTTTTTCAATCCTGCGCCTTTGATGCCATTGGTTGAGATTATACCTGCAGTTCAAACATCTGAAAAAACATTGGTTGCTGCTAAATCACTCATAGATGCTTGGGGTAAAGTAACGGTTGTTTGTAAAGATACACCTGGGTTTATAGTGAATCGTGTAGCGAGGCCATTCTATGGTGAGGCAATGCGAATTTATGAGGAGGGTGTTGCGGATTTTGCAACAATTGATTGGGCCATGACAGAAATAGGTGGCTTTCGTATGGGGCCATTTACGTTAATGGACTACATCGGAAATGATGTGAATTATACCGTTACAGAAACCGTTTTTACGGCATTCTACTTTGACCCAAGATATAAGCCTTCGTTTACACAAAAGCGCCATGCAGAAGCAGGTTATTTTGGACGTAAATCGGGACGTGGCTTTTTCGACTATCGAGAGGGTGCAGTAAATCCAAGTCCAAATGAAGATCAAATAGTAGGGAAACAAATTTTTGAACGCATTTTAGTGATGTTGATCAATGAAGCTGTAGATGCGTTGTTTTTAAACATTGGTACTAAAGAAGCAATCGATTTAGCTATGACAAAAGGAGTTAATTATCCAAAAGGATTATTGCTTTGGGCAGATCAGTTGGGATTAGCGTTTGTTTTAGCCAAGTTAGAAGCGTTGTTTTCTGAATATGGAGAAGACCGATACAGACCAAGCCCATTGTTACGAAGAATGGTAAAGTCTGGAGATACTTTTTTCGGGTAGCCCCATACTGACTTATAAACGTTTCTTTTTGGGTTGAGTTGTATTGTTATTTTAAACGTTCATCCCTTGCTTGGTTTGCGTAGAATCCGTTTGATTGTTCAATCTGACTAAAAATAGCTTCAGCCTCCCTTTTTTGCCCGGTAGCTTTTAATGATACAGCCTTCATCCAGAGCGCCTCTTCATCAAAGTTGGAATAAGAGCCATTGAGGCATTGATTAAAACAGCTTACGGATTGTTGAAGTGCTCCTAAGTTGTAAAGGCAAAGACCACCGTAAAAATTTGCATTTACATCATTTGGATATGTTTTTAAAATGGTTTCAAAGCGCATTAATGCTTTTTTATAATTACCCTTTCCGAAAATTCGAACAGATTTGTTGATATAATCAATGTAGGGAATGTCAACATTTTTCCATGTATAGCTAGCATCATTGCTTGTTTTGTCTTCGTTGTTGGCCGGTGTTCCGGTTAGTATTATTTGCTTAGCCTTTATGGAAGGTTTTGATCGGTAAGCACGGTAGTCAATAATTTTAAAGTCGTTTAAATAAATTTCCTTGGCCTTTTGGTGTGTTAGAATAAGACTAGGAGGTGTTTCTTGACCTTTAATGTCTACACCGGTTAAAGGTTGTACTTCTAAGTTAAGTTCATTTTGAAGGTTCGGATACCTATTAATGTTGTCACGTTTTATTTTTTCGGGTTGTATTTGCTCTTGGTCGGGACGGGCAATTAGTTTTTCAATTTCTGTTGAGACAATTAGGTCCGATTTTTCAATAATGATTTGCGAAACAGGTGTTGTTTTATTCAGTTCAGGGGTAAAGCCAGTGTGGTCTAATGTCTTTGAAGTAAAAACCGAATTAATTAGAATAAATGTAAAAAGACAGGTGACCACTGTTCCTAGGACCCATGTCCAAGTGCGGCTGGTAGATCCGTTAAACTTTGAATCCAAGCGATTCATTACAGAGGTATCATAAGATAAATTCCCCCAACCTTCAAGGGCATCTTGTTCGAATGCGTCTGATGTTGAGTCTTGTTCAATCTCATTTTTCAGCCTCTGGTTATCTGTCCGACCATATTTTTCAATAGTGTCACGACTAAGGCTTTTTTTAGCGCCGAACATATTATATAATCGATTTGAACTCATTTCTTTTTTCTAAATTGATTTTTAAATTACGCTTTCCATTCTGAATTGCACTTTTAACCTTTTTTATATCAAGGTTTAATAAGGACGAAACCTCTTGGTAAGATTTACGCTCAATGTAAAATAGCTTTATGCATTCGCGTTGTTCAATGTTTAACTGACCAATAGCCACATCTAAAAGTTCGAATTGAACTTCTTCGGTTTGTTTTTCATCAAAGGAATCTGTAGACGCTAATTCTTGGGTAAGTTCAACGGTTATGTTTCCTTTTTTGCGGAGTAGCATTAAACATTCATTTTTTGCAACCATATATAGCCACGATTTGAAGTAGGTAATGTCATTCACTGCAATTCGTTGAGGTAATTTTTCAAAAACAACCATTGTTATGTCTTCAGCATCAAATTTATTTTTCAAGTACTTCATTGAAACTCCCATTACAAGATGTGCGTATCGTTTGTATAGTTCTCCAATAATCGATGTAGATGCTCGGTCCTTATATAAATGTATAAGTTGATCGTCGGATAATTGGCAATATGTTTTTCGTTTTTTGAAGAGCATTCTTAATTGTGATGCATTTATAGGTGTTTTTTCCATAAATATATTCTAATTAATATATTATATCTATATCTAATGTAGATGAAATGCGATTAAAACGCGGAGTAATGTCTCGGTTTTGACTGGGTTCAATTCGATATAGTTTAGAATTACATTGGAATAACGAAAAAAAACAAAAATAATTCAGGTTTAAATCAGCTCAATATCACGTACTTAGGTTGTGGGTCAAAAAAAAAACTAAAAAAGTTTTACAAAAGTCATTGTTAATTAGAAAAGACTACATACCTTTGCAGCCGCTTTGAACGCAGAGCGGGAATAAAAATTGAAAGCAATGCGAAAAAAAAGATTTATTTTTTTTCATAAAAGCTTG
>JAQWFQ010000018.1 GCA_029238665.1 Crocinitomicaceae bacterium
GGGAAGTGCAGATGAATTAACAAGTGCTTTGGATCTAATTAATGTGGTTCCAAATCCATACTATGCATATTCTCAGTATGAGCGAAACAGGTTGGATACACGTGTAAAAATTACAAACCTACCAGAGCGTTGTACGGTTAATATTTACAACACACAGGGGAAATTGGTTAAGTCCTTCAAGAAAGACAGTCCTTCAACATTTATTGATTGGCTGTTGGTTAATAACAAGAACATACCTGTTACTTCAGGTGTTTATCTCATTCACGTAAGTGCAGAAGGTGTCGGAGAGGTTATTGTGAAGTCATTTGTCTCGATGCGACAAACGGATTTACAGAATATTTGATGGTAACGATATTCGGAAGGTAGTTCCGCTATTTTGTTGTGATTCAAGTACAAATACATTTCCCTTGTGGTACTCTTTTACAATACGTTTTACGAGTGAAAGTCCTAAACCCCAACCTCTTTTTTTTGTGGAAAAACCAGGCTCAAAAATCGTTTTCATTTGACCAGATGAAATCCCTTTTCCATTGTCTTTAATGTTGATGTGAACCCACTCTGGAGTGCCTTGAACGTTTACGTTTAGCTGGCCTTCGCCCTCCATAGCATCTACGGCATTTTTAACAATATTTTCTACAACCCATTCAATTAATGAGGCATTGTGTAGGGCCGATAGCTCATCGTTTGTGGTGATTGTAACATCAACCTTATCAGAAATACGGGGGCGTAAGTAATTCATAACATTACGTACCGTTGCAGAGATATCGGTGTCTTCTAGTTTTGTTCCTGAACCAATTTTTGAAAACCGGTCCGTTACTTTTTCTAACCGATCAACATCTTTTTGCATTTCCACAGTGACCATACTATCAACCCCTTTAGACTCGAGCAATTGAACCCAGGCCATTAGCGAAGATAAAGGAGTTCCCAATTGATGGGCAGTTTCTTTGGCCATGCCTGCCCACACTTTATTTTGCTCTGCTTTTCTAAATGTACTAAAGATGAGGTAGCCGATAATAACAAAGAGTCCAATCACCAAAAATTGGATGTATGGAAAATAATGAAGTTGTTTTAACTCGGGGCTATCATCAAAGTATAAGGTGTTTGAATTTCCATTTTTAAAGTCAATGATTATGGGTTTGTTTTGTACTTCTAACTGTGCAATATACTCGTCTACATTAAACTTTGTTATGGTGTACTCATCAATATTAGTCCCAATAATTTCAGTTGTTTTATTGTCGATTAAAATTACGGGAACCAGCCCTTCATTATTGATTAAATCGACGTTAAAAGCATGAATCAAAGAGTCGCGTTCTGCTTCTAACCTTGTAATTCCTTTAGAATCACTGTAGCAGTAAGTCATAAAAAGCCCTTCGTATACTTCAACGGTAAAAGAGGGGTTCTTTTCTTGCCAAGTTTCTGCTAAAAATAAGAGTGAGTCTTCAAAAACGGAGACAAGTTCTTTTGCGCTAATTTTTGTGTGTTGAGTGCGCAATGTAGTGGTGTCAAAATCTAGGTTTATATATCCTGAAACCTGCTTTTTATTGTCTAATAAAATAACGGGAATGTCTTTATTTCCATTAATTATTTTTAGTGGAAAATCGTAGTTTGGAATTTGATTGAGTGGAGTTGCTTGAGAAACTTCTTTTGTGGCATCAATCCAAAGAGCCATTTTTTCCCGTTCCTGATCTCGCAATTGGGTAAATGTCCTGTTTGTTAGTCGAACGAGTTCAATTTTTTTCTTAACCGCATCGCCCCATTGCCTAGCTCGTTCTCGTTCTCGTTCACCAACCTTAGCTACAATTGTATTGGATACAAACAAAGACACCCCTACAAGTAGAAGTGCGAAAATCAATAAGGCAATTTTCCACTGTTGTTTTTTTGAGTACAGGTTCATAAGATCGTCTAATTTAACGAGAATAAACTATAAAGATTGCATGTATGGCTTTCTTAAACCAGATTTAAGGCTTTTTCAACCTGGGTACAAACCTTATTATGATCATATGCCTTGGCCATGTTTATTAATGTTGTTGCATCAAAATGAACCTTTTCCGAACTGATTCGGTTTAACTGATTCGCGAGACTTTGGGCGTTTAAAGTTTCAAAGAGTAACCCCCCAGTTGAGTTCTGAAGAATTTCAGGTGTTCCTCCAGCATTACTTCCTATTACAGGTGTTCCACATGCTAATGATTCAATGGTAACCATTCCAAATGTTTCTGCTTTTGTAGCCATAACTAAGTAGTCAACAGCCTTGTAAAAGGTTGCGGTATCTTTCCTGAACGGGCGAATAAATACGCGTTTTTCCAGGTTACTATCTTTGATTTCAGCTGTCATTTCCGCCGTGTAACCATCGACTTGGTTTAGTGTAGGCTCTCCTAAAAGAACAATTGAAAAATTGTCATTTTTCGCAAGTTTAAGGGCGTTAATGAGCAAAAGTTGCCCTTTTTGCCTATCAAATCGACCAATTAAGCCAAAAATGAGTATTTCAGGAGGAAGGTCTAATTCGTTTCTAGCGGTTAATTTTGAAGGTAAATTCTCAAATTGAGAGGTGTTTAATCCTGATGGAATAACAACGGTTTTGTTTGAAAATCGTGTCATGGTTTTTACCTGGTCTTCCAGCCAGTTTAATGGACATGACCACAAATCAATTTTTTTGAATCGGAGGGTGTGTAGAAAGTTTGTTTTTTTGACCCCCAATTGCATTTCCATAAAATAGGATGTGTGCAATTTTGATTTTAAAATGTGCTTAACACTGGCAAGTATGCTCATGTCATACGTTGATCGAATAATTAAATGACTAATTGATTCGTGTGTAATTAATTTGGCAAGAACGCGTGCCTTTTTAAATCCAAAGTACTTTTTGTGTTTCTCTATTAGGTGTGTTTTGAGCCCAAAATCGGTAGCGTTTATATGAATTGGGCTTCCAGCGACACAAATAAAAACAACATTGTGCCCTCGCTCTTGCATCCATTGTGCATTTCTGAGGTGGTTCATTTCTAGACCTCCCCAGCTTTCTGATGAACATAGATATCCAAGCTTCGCCTTCATATCTTGTAAAATTAAAAGTAACTTCGTATTGAACAACTAAATCAATACATAATGACCAAAAATCCCATTGTAATATTTTTAGCTACCGTACTTCTGTTGTGCCTTTTGTTTTTCGTATTTCCAATTAATTTGTTTGACGGTAAAATCGTTTATCAAGAAGGTTTACAGGAGGTTGTTGTAGATAGTCCTTTAAGCCTATCTTATTTTATTGGCTTAGGGTATGATGAGCTTGACATGAAAGGGGTAAAGACCTTTTATTTGACTACAAAGGGCATTTTTACGGCCGTAATTTTCACCTTGGGGTTTCCTGTATTGTTGGCCTTTCGCATTCATTTAAAAAACACCAGACCTACAAAATAGAGGATGTACTCGATTTCTTTTAGTGGAGAAAACGTAAAAAATGAGCAGGGACAGGTTCTTGTAAAATGTAACTCATGTTACATTCACACATAGTTTTTCCGGTAACTTTGCTGTCAATTAAACACTAAAAACAAAATGTTCGGGAACGTATTTAAAAAAACAGATTACAAGCAGTTAATTACAGATGGTGCTGTCATTATTGATGTTAGAAGTAAAGGAGAGTATATGGGGGGAGCTGTACCCGGCTCAGAAAACATACCACTACCTACTTTATCCTTGAAGATCAAAGAAATAAAGAGCCTACAAATCCCTATTATTTGTGTCTGTGCTTCAGGAATGCGTTCGGGTACTGCTAAAGCACAATTGAAAGCCGCAGGGGTTGATGCTCACAATGGTGGTCCTTGGACAAAAATGTTACCTTACGTAGACTAAATAGAAATTGATGGAAGAGTTATTGCGTATTATTGTTCGCTCTTATAAAGGTTATTCGTCCCACATTTGGGAAACAATAACCCATCCATTTGAAACGTATAACTATTTTACCTTATTGATTCTTGTTTCTTTAGCTGTTTGGAGTTTAGAGATCATTTTTCCTTGGCGTAAGCGTCAATCAGTAATCCGAAAGGGGTTTTGGATTGATGCCTTTTACATGTTCTTTAACTTTTACATTTTTAATCTAATTGTCTTTATTGCGCTGTCAAATACTACGGCGCATTTGTTTGGTGAAACCATCGAGTGGATCGGGTTGCCTGAAAATAACCTCATTGACCTTTCTGCGTGGAATCCTTGGGTTCAGCTCACGGCATATTTCTTAATAGCAGATTTTGTACAATGGTCAATTCACAGGTTGTTACATCGAATTCCCTGGCTATGGAGGTTTCATAGAGTGCATCATTCAGTAACTGAAATGGGTTTTGCAGCACATTTAAGGTACCATTTTATGGAAAGTGTTTTTTATAAAACAACGCTCTATATTTTCTTGGGATACATCTTTAATTTTAAGTTAGAGTATGCCTTCTTTTTACATGCGGGAACAATCATCATAGGGCATGTTAATCATGCAAATGTAGGTTGGGGTTATGGTCCGTTTAAGTATGTTTTGAATAATCCTAAAATGCACATTTGGCATCATGCAAAAGAGTTGCCAGAATCGCATCCTAACGGAGTGAATTTCGGTATTTCATTAAGTTTATGGGATTATATATTTAAAACCAATTATATACCTTCAGATGGGAGGGATATTCCATTGGGTTTTGATGAGGTTGAAAAATTTCCAACAACCTTTTTTGCGCAACAAGCCGAAGCGTTTAAATCAGAAAAATGAAGAATAAATTAGAAATGGCTGTAATGGCGAGTTTAACTTTAGGGTTGGCTCCTTTTACACTAGAACCGCATATTTGGAAACAATTATTGAATATTTATTACGGGCGTACAATGGCAGGAATTGATTGGTTTGATCTATTCATGCATGGTGCACCTTGGTTGTTTTTAATCTATGTGTTAGGGACAATGATTTTAAAAAAGAAGGTGAGTTAAGGCGTTTAAATATGACCGAAATAGACAGGGAGCAATACAAAAGGGGTCCCTTTTTCACATCATTTTTCTTTCAATGTTTGTTCATTTTGTCTTTTCCCACTCTTACCTGCTTGAATATTATATTATTACCTTTTGATAAATAAACGAGCATACATGTTACAAGCATTATTGGAGATAATATTAAGAGTAAAATTAATGCTAAAATTCTCATGTTATTTAAATTATTTACAACAAGTCAATAAAGTGCACTAGTGCACTTTATCCAGACTATATGTCTACCCCTAAATGTAACGAATAAAATAAACTTACTTCTGTCTTTTAGACACAAAAAAAGCCAATGAAAAATGAATTTCATTGGCTAATAATATCCCCTTTTAATTAGGGCGAGGTAAGTTTATGGCTTATTTCAAAAGTGTGGTCATTGAAACCTTTTTGCCAATAATTCCTTCTAGTTCAACTATGGCAACACGGTCTTGTAACATTGTGTCTCTATCACGCACAGTTACGGTGTTGTCTTCTAGTGTTTGGTGGTCAATCATGATACAGTATGGTGTTCCAATTGCATCTTGACGACGGTAACGCTTACCAGGAGAATCTTTCTCATCGTATTGACAGTTAAAGTCGAATTTTAATGTGTTTAAGACTTCTTTTGCTTTTTCTGGTAAACCATCTTTACGCGTTAAAGGCATAACAGCAACCTTGTAAGGTGCTAACGCTGGTGGTAAAGAAAGTACAGAACGTTCAGAACCATCTTCTAATTTCTCGTTTTTGAAAGAATTGGACAGCACAGCTAAAAACATTCTGTCTAAACCAATAGATGTTTCAACAACATAAGGGACGTAGTTCTTATTTAATTCAGGATCAAAATATTGTAGTTTTTTCCCAGAGTGTGTTTCGTGTTGTTTTAAGTCAAAGTCTGTTCTTGAGTGAATCCCTTCAAGCTCTTTAAAACCCATAGGGAAGTTAAACTCAATATCGCTTGCGGCATTTGCATAGTGTGCGAGCTTAATGTGATCATGAAAACGGTAATTTTCTTCACCTAAACCAAGCTTATTGTGCCAGTTAATTCGTTGTTCTTTCCAGTATTCGTACCACTTCATTTCCTCTCCTGGACGCACAAAAAATTGCATTTCCATTTGTTCAAACTCACGCATTCTAAAAATGAATTGTCTTGCAACAATTTCATTTCTAAAGGCCTTACCAATCTGTGCAATTCCAAAAGGAATTTTCATACGACCAGTTTTCTGAACGTTTAAGAAATTCACAAAAATACCCTGTGCCGTTTCTGGCCTTAGGTAAATGGTAGCTGCGTCTCCTGCAACAGATCCTAGCTCTGTAGAGAACATAAGGTTGAATTGACGCACTTCTGTCCAGTTCTTAGAGCCTGAAACAGGGCAAGCAATCTCTAAATCGACAATAAGGTTGTAAACACCCTCCAGGTCATTTCGACCAAGTGTGTCTCGCATTCGATCTTCGATGTCCGTAATTTTAGCCTGATTACGAAGTACATTTGGGTTTGTTTTTCTAAACTCAGCTTCGTTAAAGTCGTCTCCAAAACGTTTTACACCTTTGGCAACTTCTTTATTTATTTTTAAGCGAATTTTTTCGATGTACTCTTCAATTAAGACATCAGCTCTATATCGTTTTTTAGAATCTTTGTTATCAATCAGTGGGTCATTAAATGCATCAACGTGTCCAGATGCCTTCCATGTAGTTGGATGCATGAATATTGAAGCGTCAATTCCTACGATGTTATCGTGCATTTGAACCATTGATTTCCACCAATATGATTTGATGTTGTTCTTTAGTTCAGAACCGAGTTGACCGTAGTCATATGTTGCTGATAAACCGTCGTATATTTCCGAAGATGGAAATACAAAACCATACTCTTTCGCATGCGAAATAATGTCCTTTAATTTGTCTTCTTTTTGAGCCATGACGCAAAGATATAAAAAAGGGAGTGCATTATATGTCGTTCGAAATTATTTAAATAACTCCAAGCTAACTTAGGAATAATTCACGGCTAAATTTTGAACTTTTCTAAAGTGTAGAAGGGCAAACAAATACGGTTTTGGGAATGTCTGTTTTGCTAATTTCTCGAAAGCCACCCGCTACGTCAATTAATTTTGAGTACCCATGTTTCATAAGTAAAGAAATGGCAATTATACTTCTATACCCACCAGCACAATGGATGTGATACGTAGTCTCTTTATCTAACTTGTTTAGGTCACTGTTCATGTAGTCCAATGCATAGTGCGAAGCACTTTCAATGTGTTCAGCACTGTATTCTCCCGGCTTACGCACATCAACAATATTACATGAGTTATAATCCTCAACAAGTTTTCCTGCAGAAATAGAGGTAATTGTATTCAATTGACCACCTGTCTTTACGTAGGTATCAATTCCTCCTTTTAAGTATCCAGCGGTGTTGTCATATCCAACGCGAGACAAACGAGTTATAGCTTCTTGTTCTGTTCCTTCTGGAGCAATTAGAATGATTTTTTGATTAATTTTTTCAATTAAAGCACCGACCCACATGGCGAATGTTCCATTTAAACCAATGAACAATGAACCTGGAATAAATCCGTGTATAAACTCAGATTGAGGGCGCACGTCTAAAACTAAAGCACCACCTTCAATTTCAGCGTTAAATTGATCCCAGGACAGTGCAGTATTTCCTTTGGAAAGGACATTTTCAAAGGAGTCACACCCCATTTTATTTAGGATTGCATTTTTAGGAAAGTATTGTGGTGGAGGTAAAATACCATCTGTAACTTCGGCTATAAATTCAGTACGCGTCATGTCTGCACGTAAGGCATAATTTGTTTCCTTTTGTTCACCAAGTGTTCCTACTGTTTCTGAGCTCATGTTTTTTCCACAAGCAGAACCTGATCCGTGACCAGGATAAATGATTAATGAATCATCTAAAGGCATGATTCGATTGCGTAGAGAGTCAAATAACATGCCCGCTAAATCTTCTTGAGTCAGGTGTGTTTTAATCGCCAAGTCAGGCCTGCCAACATCACCTAAAAACAAGGTGTCTCCAGTAAACAACGCAGTTTCCTTTCCCTGTTCATCAATTAACAAATAGGTTGAAGATTCTTGGGTATGACCAGGGGTGTGAAGCACTTTAAGTGTCACATCACCAATTTTAAATTCTTGATTGTCTGCTGCAATAATTGCATCAAATGCAGGGTTGGCTGTTGGGCCAAAAATAATAGCTGCGCCTGTCTTTTTTGCTAAGTCAACATGACCAGAAACAAAATCTGCATGAAAGTGTGTTTCAAAAATATATTTAATGGTAGCGTTGTTATTCGCTGCAATTTCAAGATAAGGATGTGTTTCCCTTAACGGGTCTATAACAACAGCCTCACCGTTACTTTCTATATAATATGCTGCTTCCGAAAGACATTTCGTATAAAGTTGTTTGACAATCATAATATCTAGTTTGAGTTATTTAATTTTTTCAAAAGAGTCATTGATGTTTTCAATGTAATTCAACAGTTTTTCTTGTCCAAATTTTGATGTAGCAGATGTGGTAAATACAGGGGGTAATTCCGCCCAGTATTTCAACATTTCTTTTTTGTATTTCGCTAAGTTTTTTTGCAGCGCAGTGCTAGATAATTTATCTATTTTTGTAAAAACCATTGAAAACGCAATCTGCTTTTCACCGCACCAGTTCATAAACTCCATGTCAATTTTTTGTGGCTCTAATCGGCAATCCAACAAAACAAAAACATTCAATAACTCTTCTCTTTTTGTTAAGTATTCAGAGATGAATTTTTCCCACTTTGCCCTAGATGTTTTTGAAGCTTTTGCATAGCCATAACCAGGTAAATCGACAAGGTACCAGTCGTCATTAATGATAAAGTGGTTGATTAGTTGTGTCTTTCCTGGGCGCCCTGATATTTTAGCCAGTTTATTGCGCCCTGTAATCATGTTGATTAATGACGATTTACCAACATTAGATCGACCTATAAATGCGTACTCAGGTAATCCATCTTTGGGACATAAATTAATGTCAGTATTGGAAATTACGAATTGTGCTTTATTGATTTTCACGTGTTTCTTTTTGACAAAGATAGAGTTTTAACATTTTTTCTTTCTATACAAAGGCGCTTTACTTTACATTTGTAAGACACAATTTTCAAGTCTTATGAAGAATATAATATATGTTTTTGCGGTATCACTGACTTTAAGCGCATGTAGTAGCGATGTAGAAGTGGCTAAAAATTCAACGAATAAGCTGGAACAGGAATCAGAAACAGCAACAATTCATGCTAATCGTGTACTTACAATGGAAATTGAAGGGATGGTTTGCAAAATGGGGTGTGGAGGTTCAATTCGAAAAGGGTTGATGTCAACGAATGGTGTTTCTGAAGTGAAATTTGATTTTGAAGATGACAGGACTTCTAATGAAGCTGTAATTTCTTTTGATAAGAACAGTATTACTGCTGATGAAATGGTAAAAATAGTGACAGCGTTGAATAGTGGTCAATTTCACGTTGGGTCTATGCACTCTGATACATTGATTGAAGTAAAGACAATTGAAACGAATACAACTGAATCATCAAAAGAGTCTGTTATTGAAGTATCATCATCACACATTGAAATGCCAAATCTGCTTGATTTATTATCAGGGGTGTTTGCCTATTAATCGTTTAGTCTAACCAGACGCAACTTTACGCCTTTCATGAAACTTCACTACAGAGAATTAGGAACAGGTCAGCCACTGATTATTTTACACGGCTTATTTGGCTTTTCAGACAATTGGCAATCTCACGCAAAAAAATTATCAGAATATTACCGTGTTATTTTAGTTGACCTGCGTAACCATGGACATTCTCCGTGGTCAGATGAGTTTTCTTATAACCTTATGGCGCAAGATGTTTTTGAATTGTGTCAATCCTTGAGCTTAAAGAACTTGATTTTGGTCGGTCACTCTATGGGAGGGAAGGTTGCAATGAATTTTGCTCAGAATCATGGGGAGCTTGTCGAAAAATTGGTTGTAGTCGATATTGGGATTAAGCAGTATCCAATGCACCATGAATACATTTTAGCGGGTATTCACTCCGTTGACCTACCAACTATTTCTGCACGTAGGCAAGCCGAATCACAACTCAGTGCCCACATTGATTCTGAAGGGATAAAGCAGTTTCTATTGAAGAACCTGTATTGGAAAGAGAAAGGAGTGCTTGCTTGGAGAATGAACGTCGCTGTTTTAGAACGTGAAATGGAAACAATTCTTTCTGCAGTAGATGATGTAGATGTAACGGTACCAACATTATTTATTCGGGGAGCAATGTCGAACTACATTTTAGATGATGACATTGAAGCCATAGAAGAGTTGTTTTTTGATGCTGAGTTTATTACAATTGATAACGCAGGACATTGGGTTCATGCTGAGGCATCACAGGTATTTCTTGAGCATCTTTTATCTTTTTGTTTGAGGTAATCATTGACTTTAAAAAGAAATTAAAGCAACAAACTCCTAGACTTTCATTCGGATTAAAAATTAAGCGTTACCTTAAACGTATAAAGACATTGCTATGCACATTTTTATTGTTGATGATCAACAATCAATTATAGATACTTGGACAACATTACTTTCTGGCGTTGAAGATTTTAAAGTTGTTGACTCTGCTTTAGAAAGTGCAGAGGCTTTACGTAAAATTAAATTACATCGCCCCAATATTGTTTTGTTAAACCTGAACTTAAAAGATACTTCAGGAATCGACTTGTGTGTAAAAATCATTAAAGAAGCTCCAACAACGAAAGTCATAGGCCTATCTTTACAAAACAAAGCTACTATTGTTAAGAAAGTAATAACTAAAGGAGCAAAAGGGTACTTGACTAAAAATGTTGAGGTAGCTGAGTTGATTAAAGCAATTAAGGTTGTGTCTACAGGTGAAACATACATTTGTGAAGAAATTCAATCCAAGTTGATTCAAGAAGTATTGTTCAGCACAAAGGTTCGTAAATCATCAAAAGAATTAACATCAAAAGAGGTTGAAATTCTTGAGCAGGTAGCAAAAGGATTAACCTCGAAAGAAATTGCAGAAGCATTAATACTTTCAGCTCGAACAGTAGAAACTCACCGACACAACATTTTAAAAAAGCTGAAATTGCCTAATACAGCACGCCTAATTTCATGGGCGGTTCAAAACGGATACCTTACCAATTAACTCGACGTTATAAACGGATTGTTAGACTAAATTCTTCGAAAAGAATACACGGTCAGAATCAATTTGTTCTTCGAGTAACTTGAAAAATTCTGCACGGTGTTCATCTTCAATACAATCAGAAGGGAACGTTAACTGAAGTCCTTTGATGTAGTCAAAATAAATACTTTGTTGTTGGACGCTTATTTTTCGCAAGCCCTTAAAGTATAAAAGAATAATTTCTCTATCTGCAACAATTAAGGCTTTTGAGGAAAGTCCAATTCTATAATGGTTGCCCTTGATTCCAACAATTGTAAAGATGACATTGTCCAGTGCGCCAACCAAAAAAGCAAGTGTTGGAATCCAGGCCTGTGGTGTAACTTGGTATAGAGCTACTCCAACAAAGGTCATAACAAGCACCTCTAAGCTTGTATAGGTAATAATTCTTCGTTTACGCGTTGAACTTACAGGCGCATTCCATTTAAACTTTGTTTGCTGCGCTACAATTCGGATTCCCATCCAGCGTCGTATGCTCCTTCTTAAATTTACAATGAAAATAAGGAGCCCTAATCCAAGAAATATTTCACCTCTAAAAGGAATATGTGCACCGTTTGTCTTTAAAAACATAACCGGTAAGTCAAACCCAACGTATATAGCCATTAACATTGTTGGGATTAGCAAAAACATCAAAAGCATGTTTATAAATCTATTCATTAGGAATGAGTTTTAATTGGCTTTTAATAACGGTGATCTTTTCAGTTGCTTTTGCAATTTTCTTGTCTACGTCTTTACGAAGGGCATCAGCTCCTTTACTGTTAGCAAAGAACCCAAGGTTGTTTTCCAATAAAGCAATTTTCTTAACTTCAACATCAATTTGTTTTCTTAGGGCCATTTTTAAATCGGCAAATTGACGTGATGCATTTGAGCTTGCTTTAATGGTTTCAATTTTTGCTTGAAAAAGGATAGATTCCATTTCCGCACCTTCCATTTTTAATGCAGCATACTTCTCATCCATCGCCGTTTTAAATGCGTTAAAAATGGTGTCTTTACTTTTCATTGGCACATGACCAATGGCGTTAAAGTCGGTTGAGAATTTCTTTAAATCAGCAATTGCTGTGTTTTTATCTTTGCTTGGTTTATATGCTTTAATTGCAGTAATCAATGTTGTTTTTGCAATTAGATTAGCCTCATTTTCTTTGTCTTTATTCTCAAAAAAGGCTGTTCGTGCATTGAAAAAAGTATCGCATGATGACCTGAAGCTTTTCCACAGTTTTTGCTCAGTTTTTGCTCCAGAATGGCCAATCATTTTCCATTGTTGTTGCAATTGTTTCAATTTGTTGGCCGTCTCTTTCCAATCTGTAGAATCTTTTAATTCATTCGCCTTGGCAATTAGCGCTTTTTTCTTGTCGGCTAAAACCGCAAGTTTCCCGTGTATTTCAGCAAAAAATGCTTTTTTTGCATCAAAAAACTCATCACAAACCGCACGAAACTCTTTCCAAACTTCTTCGTTTTCTTTTTTAGGACCGAACCCAATTTTTTTCCAGTTTGCTTGACAGGAAAGAATCTCTTTGGTCATGTTTTCCCATGAATTAGCCGAGTCGTTTTTGTCTTTGTTTTCAACGATAAGGCGTGTGGCTTCAAGCAATGCTTGTTTTTGCTCTATGTTTGCCTGAAGTATGGCGCGTCGGTCATCATAAAAACGATTTATTTTATCATAGATAGACCTAACTTCTGTCCAGTAGGACTCTTTTAAAGAATCCCATTCTTCATTTGGTACTGGCCCAATATCATTCCAATCATTTTGAAGCTTCTTAAGTGACGACTCAACCTCTCGTATCGTGTCTACAGTGTTTAATTGCTTTAACTCATTGATTAGCTCTTTCTTTAGTTGGAAGTTTCTCTGAAAGTCGTAATCTTTAAGGTCGGCATATATCTTTATGTTATAAAAGAAGTCTTCTAATAAACGGGAGTATTCAGATTGAATGTCATTTCTATTGTCGCGTGGAATATCTCCAACAGCCTTCCATTTATTTTGAATGTCTTTTAAAGCACCAAATGCCGCACCGATATTCTCTTCTGTTGTGATTGTCTCTTTTAATCGAGCAATTAACGCCCTCTTCTCACTTAAGTTTTTTGATTCAACAGCGTTTCGTTCTTCAATTATGCTTTTTCTTTTCTCTTTGAAAGCCCCATAAATGGAATAAAAATTATCCTTTAGCATTGCCAGTTCATCTAAACGTGCTTTCAGTACAGTTAAGTCGTGGGCTTCAGGGTTGTCTTGAGTTTCTAACTGAGCCACTTGAATTTGACGCTCAGTTTCGAGTAGATAATCTTCAAATTTCGTGCGAAGTTCATTGACATCTCTACCAACAGCCAATAGGTTTTCTGAAGCTGTAAGTTCGTTTATTTTCTCTAAAAAGTTTATTGTTTCCATAATGGGTATAATTCTGATAGTAGGGTTATGCGATCTTGTAGTCCATGTTAAAATTTGTCAAGGTAACAAATTGTTGGATTCGGTCGTTTAGGTCATCTTTTGTAATTGTTGTTAAGCGCTCTGTGCCAAATTTTTCAACACAAAAAGAGGCTAGTGCTGAACCATTGATAATAGCACGCTTCATATTTTCAAACGAAATGTCGCCTGTGCTTGCAATGTAGCCCATAAACCCACCTGCAAACGTGTCGCCAGCTCCCGTTGGGTCAAATACTTCTTCTAATGGAAGTGCTGGAGCATTAAAAACACTGTCGTTATTAAACAACAACGCTCCGTGTTCTCCTTTCTTAATGATTAAATATTTTGGCCCCATTGCGCGAATTACTTTTGAAGCTTTTACCAATGAATATTCTCCAGAAAGTTGCCTCGCTTCTTCATCGTTAATAATTAATAAATCAACCATTGAAATGGTTTTCTTCAAGTCATCCAATGCAATGTCCATCCAAAAATTCATCGTATCCATAGCAACTAACTTTGGACGAACATCAAGTCGTTCAATTACTTGACGTTGAACTTGAGGGCTTAAATTACCTAGCATGAGGTAGTCTACACCCTGGTAGTTTTCGGGAATAATAGGGTCAAAGTTTTCTAACACATTAAGTTCCGTAATTAGTGTGTCTCTAGAGTTCATATCGTTGTGATATTTACCTGACCAGAAAAATGTTTTCTCTCCTTGTTTGATTTGCAAACCATCAAGGTTCACATTTCGAATCTTTAATTGATTCAACATGTCTTCTGGAAAGTCTTCTCCAACTACTGAAACAATGTTTTGTTCGTTATCATAAAATGATGAAGCTAACGCAATATATGTTCCTGCGCCACCAATTATTTTATCTGTTTTTCCGAAAGGTGTCTCAATTGCATCAAATGCAACGGAACCTACTGTAAGTAAACTCATTATTTATTATCGTTTTTGTCTAAAAACAAAGATAGTACTATCCAAATAGATAGCAAATCCTAGCGTTTTGATTTAAAGCAAAGGCAGAAGGTTGTTTTATGATTTTTGAGAATAAACCCAATGTATGTTAAAGTTGTAGCTGAAAAGTAACAAATCCAAACACATTTACGTTAATAAGTAAAGCTAAAGGGTTGAATATCCAACCCTTTTAACTGATATTTTTGTTTCATGCCGAAAAAGCGCGTATTCAGAATAGCCATTTGGTTCAGTGGAATTCTTATTGGATTGTTACTGCTAATTACAGGAGGTCTTTATCTTTTTAAGGACGACATCTGTAATGTGGTTATTGAACAGGTAAACAAAAAGCTTAAGGCTAAAGTTTCTGTAGCAGATGTGAACCTTGCTTTTTGGGGTTCTTTTCCAAGCCTGTCTGTTGATTTTGATGAGGTGTTTATTCAAGATTCATATGAGGGCTCTACGGAATTAGACACCTTGCTTTATTCAGATAGAATTCGGCTAAAATTAAATCCATTAGACATTTGGCGTGAAAATTACACGGTTAAATCCATTGAAGTTTCTTCAGGAACACTTCAGTTACGGGTTAATCAAGATGGGATAAATAATTACGATGTCTTAAAAGAAGACACTTTGGAAACAGGCCAAAGTGATATTGAATTGAATTTAGATCGGGTTGAGTTTGCTGATTTTAGATTTAATTATACCAATGCTGTTACGAATCAAGAATACCGCACTAAAGCTCATTCTCTGTCTTTAAAGGGTGCGTTTAGCACCTCTGTATTTGCTACATCAGCAGTTAGTGATTTACACATTATTGCAGCGCGTTCAGGAAACGTTACACTGGTAAAAAACCAACCTGCCAAGTTGAATATTGTAGTCAATGTTAACCAAGATTCAAGTACAATTTCAATTCCTCGATCAACGATTTCAATTGCAAATTTACCGTTTGACTTTGAAGGAAACATTGGGGATTCAGGATTTACATTTAACCTTCGTGGAAAAAACATTAGCATTCAAGATGTCGCAAATAGCCTTGCGGTGGAGCAAACAGCAGATGTGAAAGACTTCTCGGGGCAAGGACTCTTGTTGTTTGACTTACACCTTTCGGGAGATGATAATCCAAATCAACCAATTAATGTCACTTGTGACTTTAGTGTGGCAGACGGCATGTTAAATAATTCTACAGGTGGAGTAGCGCTTAAAAAGCTGAAGCTGGAAGGAAATTATTCCAATAGAGGGGGGGCAAGCAAAGAGCATTTAGATTTAAAAAACATATCATTTCAAACCAAGGGTGGGTCGTTTAAAGGGAACTTAAGAATAACACAATTTGAAAAACCTTTGTTTAGTGGAAATACAAATGGGTTTATTGACTTATCGGTATTGCATGCATTATTTAGGGTGCCAAGTGTTGATGTGTTAACAGGAGCGGTAAATGTGCATACGCGTTTTATTGTTCAAGGCAGGCCTGCTGAATCAGGAACAATGGAATATCACATTAAAAAGTGTGAGGGAGACTTAAAAATGGAAAACGTTAATTGTTCGGTAATAGATGATAAGCGTTTGTTTGAGTCAATTAATGGGTTGGTTTACCTTAGAAACAATGAAGCTGGGTTAGAAAATGTGTCGTTAAATATTGGCCAGTCGGACTTTTTAGTGAATGGTGTATTTAAAAATGTGGTAGACTATTTTAGTGGGGCAGGAGATTTGGCGGCCAACATTGAGCTTGTCGGAAAACAGATTAAGATAGAAGACCTTGGTACAGATGAACAGGAGGAAGTATTCGTACGTGAACGCCAATTTGTGTTGCCCAATAATATTAAAGGAACCGTATTTTTAGATGTTGGTTCTCTGAGTTACCAAGGGCATAAATTTGATCGGCTGAAAGGAAACATGACGATCTCTGGGCGAAGAATTTATTTCCCTCAAGCTTCAGTTAGAAATGGAGGTGCAGATGTATTGGGTTCATTAACAATTGAAGAGCGGGCCCCTGAAATTATGACGATATCCAGTCAGTTGATATCAAAAAACATCAATTTCAAATGTTTGTTTAAGGAGTGGAATAATTTTCAGCAAGATGTAATAAAGAGCAATAATATTGAAGGGTTAGCGCAAGTCAAACTTAAATTTAATGCTCCGTTTGATTTACGTTCAGGTATAATCTCAAAGGCGATTAGAGCACAAGCTGATGTTCAAGTAGATCAAGGTCGTTTGAAAAATGTCAAAACGTTTGATGAGATTATTCAAAGTGTAAATTCGAGTAATGGACTTAAAGCCTTTTTAGGCAAGGAGAATATTTTACAGTTTTCTAAAAAACTACAAGATTTAACATTCAGTCAATTAAAAAACACATTGATAATCCAAGATGGAGCGCTCACAATCCCGTCCATGTCAATTGTTTCCTCTGCGTTAGAAATGAATGTTTCAGGCAGGCACACCTCGAATCATGAAATTGACTATCGATTTGGATTTAGGTTGCGTGACTTGAAGCAAAAAAAGGACAGTGAGTTTGGTGATGTTGTTGATGATGGTTCAGGAATTCATGTGTTTATGCGTATGCATGGGAATCTGGACGATCCAATTGTGGAGTGGGATAAGCAATCGCGCAAAGCAATGTCAAAAGAAAATCGTGCTGCAGAAAAAGAGACCGTTAAATCAATGTTAAAAGCAGAATTTGGGTTGTATCAGAACGACACGACAGTCAAAGGCTATATAAAACCCGACCTTCCAAAAGAAGAATTGATTATTCAATTTGACCCTGTAAACAAAATAGACTCGATAGTAGTGGTGAAGAAACCGAAAAAAAGCACAAAAATTTCTAGGGCATTGAGTAAGTGGAAGAAGCAGTTGGAAGAGGAGAAAAAAGAAGAGTTTGTGATTGGCGACTAGCTTGATTGCACTCACCTAATTTGTACTAGCCTGTCATTTCTTTTTAGTGGGCACAAAAAAAGAGCTTATCACATGTGATAAGCTCTTCCAATAAAAAATAAAATATAAATACTATTGTACTACTTTTACGTCTACTGCATTCATTCCTTTTCTACCTTCTTGAAGTTCGAATTCAACCTCATCACCTTCGCGAATCTCGTCGATTAAACCTGAAACGTGTACGAAATGATCGTTGCTTGAACCTTCTTCAGTGATGAATCCAAATCCTTTTTCTTCGTTGAAGAATTTTACTGTTCCTTTACTCATGATAATAATTTATTAATATATAATTGGGACAAAGATAAGTTCGGGAAATGACATTTCATAATTAATTGACATTCTTATTGAAGAATTCATTTGATTTAAGTCTGTTTAAGACAATAGTTTGCAGGCGGATGTTTTTTTGAGTAGTCATCAATTTAACCCTGTTGTAGTAGCCGTTTACGATTATTTAAACCTGTTTGTTTTTTGATGATTTAAGTGTGTTTTTAACAATTAAGAGCAGTGAAAAAAAACAAATACAATTATTGAATTATGTAGAATAAGCAGCATTATTTACTGTTTTCTTTAACTATTCAACTTATCTTTACGCTCGTTATGGCAAAAATTCGTGATATAGACTTGGGTGAATTTCCACTTTTACTTGCTCCCATGGAGGATGTGAGTGACCCTCCTTTTCGCGCATTGTGCAAAGAACATGGTGCAGACTTAATGTATACCGAATTTATTTCTTCGGAAGGTTTAATTCGCGATGCAGTAAAGAGTGTTCAGAAGCTAGATATTTTTGAATATGAACGCCCAATAGGAATTCAAATTTTTGGCTACGACATCGAGAGCATGAAGATGGCAACCGAAATTACAGAAAAAACAAACCCTGATATTATTGATATCAACTATGGTTGCCCTGTTAAGAAAGTTGCTTGTAAAGGTGCCGGTGCCGGAATCCTTCAAGACATTCCTAAAATGGTAGAAATGACGCGCGAAATTGTAAAGTCAACAAAACTTCCGGTGACCGTTAAAACCCGTTTGGGTTGGGATGAGCATTCGAAGCACATTGTGGAGGTTGCCGAACGGCTACAAGACGTTGGAATTGAAGCTATATCTATCCATGGTCGAACACGAAAACAAATGTATAAAGGCGAGGCTGACTGGAGCCTAATTGCAGATGTAAAAAACAATTCCCGTATCAACATACCTGTTTTTGGAAATGGAGACATTACCACTCCAGAGAAAGCCGTAGAATATAAAAACCGTTATAACGTCGATGGGATTATGATTGGACGGGCCAGCATTGGTTATCCGTGGATTTTTAATGAAATTAAGCACTTTGCAAAAACAGGAGAACATTTAGCGAAACCAACGGTTCAAAACCGGGTAGATGCCTGTATTCAGCATTTAGAAATGAGTGTTAAGTGGAAAGGAGAAGTTCTTGGGATAGCTGAAATGAAACGGCATTATACAAACTACTTTAAAGGCATCTCTCATTTTAAAGAGCACCGTATGAAATTGGTAACTTCTTTTAACCTGAACGAAATTCGCGAAACATTAATGTGGATTCGTGAAAATGCAGACAAATTATTTTTCGTTAAGTAGCCCTGGAGCATTAAAAATGTTCGTACCATCTTTATTCAGAACCATTTAATAATTGGTTATCTTAGCGGTGTAAAAAAACGATAAAAATGCAACGATATCAAAATTATGCCCAAGGTCAATGGATTGACGGAGACGGGGTTGAGACAAATCTATACAATGCTATTACAGGAGACAAAATAGGAGAGGCGTCTAGTGCAGGTCTTGATTATGATGCTATTCTTACATACGGTCGAAAGACAGGTGGTGAAAAGTTACGTAAAATGACCTTCCAAGAAAGGGGTCGAATGCTTAAGGCGTTAGCGTTCCATTTGTTAGAAAAAAAACGTAAGTATTATGAAGTAAGTGCCTTAACGGGAGCAACTAAAATTGATTCTTGGATTGATATCGAAGGAGGAATAGGGAACTTATTTGCAAATGCATCGTTAAGACGACAATTTCCAGATTTACCGTATAACGTAGATGGTGTAGCTGCCCCTCTTTCAAAAGAAGGTTCGTTTATAGGCCATCACATTCAGGTACCTAAGCGTGGTGTTGCAATTCATATTAATGCATTTAACTTCCCAATTTGGGGAATGTTAGAAAAAATAGCGGTTAATTTTATGGCGGGTGTTCCAGCCGTAGTTAAACCTTCAGAATACACATGCTTCTTAACAGAGGTTATGGTTCGAGACATCATTGACTCTAAAATTTTACCTGAAGGATCTCTTCAATTAATTTGTGGATTAGGGCGCGGTATTATTGACCATGCAACTTCGGAAGATGTGGTAACATTTACGGGGTCAGCACATACAGGTAAAATTTTAAAAGGATCGCTCCGTATTTTAGCAGAAAGTATTCCGTTTAATTTAGAAGCAGATTCATTAAACGCCACAGTTTTAGGTAAACATGCAACTCCAGGCACAGCTGAGTTTGATTTGTTTATCAAAGAAACGGTTAAAGAGATTACGATAAAAGCAGGGCAAAAGTGTACTGCAGTACGAAGAATTTTAGTTCCTGAAGATTTCATTGAAGAGGTTCAAAAAGGAATTGCAGCACGCTTGGCTTCAACTGTTATAGGTAACCCAAGTGAAGAAGGCGTTCGTATGGGAGCCTTGGCAACACGAACTCAAGTAGACCGCGTTCGTGAAAATGTTGAACTATTAGCTAAATCTCAGGACATCGTTTTTGGTGATTTAGATCGTTTTGAGGTGAAGGGAGCAGATAAAGATAAAGGCGCATTTTTCTCTCCAATTTTATTTAGAAATGATGATCCATATACAAACACGGATGTTCATAGCATTGAGGCATTTGGACCTGTTTCGACAATTATGCCTTATAAAAATATAGATGATGCTGTTGAACTTTCTCGTATGGGGAAAGGTTCGTTAGTTTCGTCTATTGTGACACCAAATGATGATGAAGGAAAGGAATTTGTTATTGGTGCTGCAAGTATGCACGGACGTATTTTAGTTTTAAATAAGGACTGTGCCAAGGAAAGTACAGGTCATGGTTCTCCAATGCCTTTGTTAACCCATGGTGGACCTGGTCGTGCTGGTGGAGGTGAAGAAATGGGAGGAAAAAGAGGTGTAATGCACTATATGCAACGTACAGCAATTCAAGGACATCCAACAACAATTACGAAAATTACTGAGCAGTTCCAGGTTGGCGCTGAAATGCCAGAGGCAAATCCACACGTGTTTAGACAACATTTTGAGGACCTAACTATTGGCGACACGGTATTTACACATAAGCACACGGTTACCGTTACGGATATCACCAACTTTGCCAATGTTTCAGGCGACAATTTCTATGCGCACATGGATGAAACTTCGTTGGAAGGAACAATTTTCGAACAACGTGTAGCCCATGGTTATTTCTTACTTTCTAAAGCAGCAGGATTGTTCGTTGACCCTAAAAAAGGGCCTGTGTTATTGAATTATGGTGTTGAAGAAGCACGATTTACAAAACCCGTTTACCCTGGAGCAACTGTTGGGGTTCGTTTTACGGTAAAAGAGAAGATAGATCAAGAGAAAAAAGATGCGGACGATATTGCAAAAGGAATTGTAAAATTCTTGGTTGATATGTTTGATGAAACTGGAGAAACAGTTGCATTGGCTACCATTTTGACAATGGTAAAAAAACGCGATCAATCTGCATAACAAATTAAAATATTGACTTCTCAACGAAAGATAATTCATATCGATATGGATGCGTTTTACGCCTCTGTTGAACAGATGGATAATCCTGAGTTGAGGGGGAAACCGATTGCTGTTGGTGGTTCAAAAGAACGCGGAGTAGTTGCTGCAGCAAGTTATGAGGCAAGAAAGTTTGGGGTTAAATCTGCTATGGCGAGTGTTATTGCTGCTAGGCGGTGTCCTCATTTAATTTTTGTGAAACCACGTTTTGAACGGTATAAAGAAATCAGCAATCAAATACGCAGCATTTTCTTTGATTATACAGACTTGGTAGAGCCACTGTCGTTGGATGAAGCGTTTTTAGATGTAACGAACAACAAAGTCAATAACCCATCGGCAAGTTTGATTGCGGAGGAGATTCGAATACGCATCAAAGATGAGGTCGGTTTAAATGCATCTGCTGGAATTTCCATTAATAAATTTACGGCAAAGGTGGCCTCAGACATCAATAAACCCAACGGTCAAAAAACCATAGGTCCAGACGAGGTACTTAAGTTTCTCGAAAATCTTCCGATTAATAAGTTCTTTGGAGTGGGGAAGGTTACGGCTTCAAAAATGCATTTGCATGGGATTTTTACAGGAAAACAGCTAAAAGAACAAACAATGGGATATTTGACAAGATATTTCGGAAAGTCAGGGCAGCATTTTTACAACATTGTTCGTGGAATTCAAAACAGCGAAGTACAACCCGATCGTATTCGAAAATCGATTGCGGCAGAGCGTACGTTTTTGAAAGACTTGAGCACGGAAGATTTTATGCTTGAACAGTTAGATAAGATTGGAGATGAGCTTGAAAAACGCTTAATCAAGAGTAATGTGAAGGGTAAAACCATTACAGTTAAATTAAAGTATTCAGACTTTACTACGCAAACACGAAGCAAAACAATTGCTGAATTTATTCACTTGAAACGGGACTTCTTTCCTATTGTTAAAGATCTGATTTACCAAGAGAAACCAAAAGACAGCGTTCGACTACTCGGCATTACCTTGACGAAGCTAAACAATGAGGCAGACTCAAAAAGTATTTCTGCTCAGTTGAAGCTTGATTTTTGAGTGATTATTAACTTAAGGGCGTTGCCCTAGTAAGATACATCTAAAGTCAGAGAGTGTTTTTCATTAAGTATCACGTGAAATTGACTCTTCTCACTTTTTTTAGGGTCTAAAAAAGTAAGCAAAAAGAGCCCTTAGCGCTGCATAATAACCTTACCCTTAATAGACACACGACTTAAAATTGAAAAACTCCTCGTAAACTCGTCAAACAGCATCAATTTTTATATTTTGTTTTATCTTTTTTAATCAGCGTTGCTTTTCTGGTTGACTATATCGATGTAATGCTAAAATGTTTGATGAAAACTTAATTGCAACTGATTTTTACTCCAATGATCTGTTGTTTGATTCATAATTCCAAGTTGAATTTTCATTCCTTTTTGTATCACATACCCTAAGGCTGCATAGAATCGATTTCGATCAAAAACCTCAACAGTGTTTCCATTGCCTATGTTTCGTTGACCATTGATAAACAGTTCATTGTAGAGTGATAGATAGAATGTTTTTTTATCCATTTTCGCTTTGTTCAAGGCTATATTTAGAAATAGATTATAGCGGTACCGGGTTCTTAAATTTTGACCTTCTACAAGTCTTTGCTCATATCGAAATCGGTGGTTAGTGTACAAGCGATTGCCAAATTTGACCGGAAACAAAGCTTCTTGATAAATTCTGTTTTCCATTTTAGTTGATTTATCAGCCCCATAGTCTCCTGTAGTAATATTCCCATAACCTAGAGTTAGCTTAACATTGGCTTTTTTAGGCTTATACGATATTCCCCCACGCAATAATAGTTGTTCAAGGTCTCCAGCAACATTCCAGTTACGGAGTTGAACATCTCCTTGAATACCCCAAGGGCTTTCTTTAAATGTTGTATTGAAAAAGTACATATACCATGCACCAATTTGATTTTCATTGATTTGGGTGTATCCATTTTTGGATACTAATAAGCAAATACTAAAAAGCAATAAGTATGTGTTCTTTTTCATAAATGTATGTAAGGTTTTATAGTGCTGTAGTCCTATGTCAAAACTCTTTTAAATTGTTTTCTATGCCCGTGATAAAATTACAAAAGTAAAATCTTAATTCCTTAAAACTGTAAACAAATGGAGGTTGCTCGGCGCCAATGGCTTGATACATCAGAACAAAAAATTCGGCTAGCATTATAATTAATGGAACTTGATACAGGGAAATGAAATCTACGAATAGTACAACCTACTTAGTTGATCAGGTTACATTTCTTTTATCACTTTCAAATAGTGAACTTGGATATCATTTATTTTTAGTGCTACAAAGTAATGTCCGGAAGGAACAGTGGAGTCAGGCCTCCATTCAGCCGTATATTTTTCCGGTTCAAGGTTTAACTCTTGTAAATCTGCAACTAAGTTGCCTTGAATGTCAAATACTTGAAGGCTAACCTTGGCTCTCTGAAAAATGCCATAATTTATTTGAATGAAATCTGAAAATGGGCTTGGAGATACTTTGTAAATCATACCCATAGTTGACCGAATTTCTTCAATTCCAACAGGATTACCAGTACCATCTATAACAATGTCCCAGGTCGCTTCTTTTTGCCCCAGACTATTGGTTGTTACAGGTACAATTCGATGAGTTGCATCATAGATGCCAGTTGAGATAGACGCTGCGGCATCAGCTGGGGTGTCTGAATCACCTTGAAAATAAAGCTGTGTAGTTAGAAGAGGGTAGCCCGGAGGGGTAATTTTAAAATGAATATGAGCTGGTCGGTACGTACTTCCGTTTAAGTATTTTCCAGGATAGATTGACTCAAACAAATAAAACCCTTGACTGTTACTGGTAGTCTTACCCCTGAGATTGAATCCTGTATTATCGTATGTACCAGCATCATCTGCATGCCAAATGTCAATAATAGCTCCTGCAATATATTCTGTACAATCAAGGTTATGCACCCGCCCACTTATGATAAGCCTAGTTCCAGGTTCCGTTCCTAAAGCAAGTTGATTGTTTACAATTGAAGGTGCGTTGGCCGAATAAAAAGGCCCTTGTCCATAATAATCTTGGGTTGTTGGATTACAATTTACTGGCGGTTGGCTAGCACTTCCTAAATTTGATTCAGCCCTTAGTAGACTCGGCAAAGTTACAGCAGCCAATGCTGTTAAGGAAGTGTTTTTTAGAAATTGACGTCTATCTTTTTTCATGCAGTTTTGTTTTTAAAGGGTATAGACTTTGTTGTCTACAGGCTTTTTATTCCACTCTTGCTTTTACTCTTCAGGAATTAATCTTTTCATAAAGCCCTTCTACTTTTTTGATTTTAAGGTGCCTCATGTTTTTATCTGTGTCTACAAGTAGTCCATTAGGGTTGTTTTTTTTTATTATAAAACACAAGAGCAACTTAATATAAACAAAATTATATTAATTCGTAAACGGTATTGTTTATATTTCCGTTGTTCTATCATTGCTATGTCTCTTAATATTCGTTCATTTTGCCTTGACGCAAAACGAACCAAAAACTCAAGACCCGCATAAACAATTGATTTTTTCCTGCGCAAAACAAAAGTGCGGCCGAGTGATCCCCTCGGTGTCCACCATCGGGACTTCTCAGTCTTACTAATGTTTTTACTTGGCTTCAAACCATTTCTTTCTGATGGTCAATGTCTTCTGAAACGGAGACACTTTCCGTAAAAGGACAAGTCTAACACCGCAAAAGTTGAAATTAAATACTTCTTAAGGTTATATTTTTTTGCATAGGTGGGCAAGATATTGCATATAACGGTCTTGTATATGAAAAGTAGCGGGGTTTTAAGCACTAACTTTTCGGTTAATAACCGACCTTTATTTTATTATTTATCTTTCGTTTAACCACTAAAACCGCTATTTTTATATACGTTGTTGTGTTTTCGTACTTTATTAAATATCTAATACTGTAATAAATTCACCAATAACTTTTAGTTCATTTATTTCATTTTCATCTAATATTATATTCTCAAATTGAGGCTCAAAAGAAAGAGGTTTTAATATAATTGATTTATGAGACCAACTTTCTCCTGTAATATTTTTTTCACTGTGATATGACTTAATTGTCAATCCAGAACCAAAGTTTGAGTCTTGAATGTTGTAATGCTCAACTAATACAATTTTCCCTTCTCTACTACCTCCAGGGTCTTTTCTGAATAAGCACCAAGCACCATTTTTAATTTTCTTATTCATTGATTCACCAATGACTTGGCAAACAAAATAGTCTTTTCTTACAGATATGTTTATGGGTAATTCTATCCATTCATAATCCTCATATTCAGTATGAATTTGTAAATCACTAAAACCGCCAGCAGCAGCATAGATGTCAAATATCGGAACTGCATTTACATAAGGTTTTACATCTTTAAAAGGTAAAATTCTTAATTTACTTTCAGGTTTATAGGGTGAAATATGTTCTTTAAAATATTCTCGTAAATTCTTGTCACACGCATAGATATAGACACCTTTAATACCTCTAAACATTATCGTCTTGTAAATATTGATAATATAAGTTTTAAGTTCTTCAATATTATCTAATCCTCTTTTTCCGTTTTTATCAAAGTACTTTGATTTATCAATTTCAATTTCTTTGGTGGCTTTGTTGAATGAAATTTCTTCTCCGAAAATGACTCCAGTATAATTTAAATCATATCCTTGTGTTGTATGTATACAACCAACTTGTCTGAAAGAATCTTCTGAGTTTATCCAATCTTTATCTGTTTTGTTCCATTGCAATTCAACACCATCAATTTCATTGTCAATTGCATTTTTATCTTTTTGAGAAGCCCAAGGCCAAGAGTAACCAGCAACTAATCTACTTAAGCCATATTTCTCTTCTTTGATAGATAATTGCTCATACATATCTTTCATAGAATCAAAAACCACTATATCATATTTTTCAGGATTATAAAAGCTTTTGTTCTCTCGTTTAATATTTAGTAAATCGTCTACAAATGTGATGTAATCATTTCCACCATTAGAGCGCATTTGAGATTTAAGCTCTATTTCAATGGTGTTAGGTTCATTTAATAATTTGTCAAAATGAGATGAAGGAATGTCTGATGGTTTAACTGATTGTGCTTGATCGTAAAAGAATATTTGATTTGTACTATTTGCAATTATCCAATCTAATTCAGTCCCAGTATTATCTAAGCCTAGTTTTTGATTATTTTTCTTGAAAACTCCCATCCATCCAATATTTTTATATTGTCTTAAACGATGAGCTTCATCAATAATTAGTAAATCGTACTTTTTCTTGAAAGTATCTGAAGGACTAATTATCATTGATGATTTTAATTCTGGTATTTTTCTAAATACATTTTGCAAAGTCTTTCTTAAAGAACTCATTGCTACAACAAATCCAATTTCTGCTTTTGGATATTTAATTTTATATGCTCGTATTAGATTGATTTCTTGAATTTCATTATCACTAAAATCATCCATACTAGCGTCAGCAACATCAGAACCTAGCAGTTTTATTAAATAGGTAGCGAGAATTGTTTTTCCAGTACCTGCACTTCCTTTAATAAAAATTTTACTAGATTTTTTCTTTGTTAAAGCTTCAATAATTTCTAATACAGAATTATATTGGTCTTCGTTAAGTGATTTGTATGGAGAATATTTAAACAGCTCTGTGTTTTCAATTTCTTCTAAAGATTTGCTGACAATTTTATTCTCTATTAGTTTGCCCCAAATATCTTTAAATAGGTTTTTATAGAGGTCTTGTTGGTAATAATTATGATTGATTAATCCGTGATTTCCATTTTGTAATTCATAAGTTCCTTCTGAAGATATGTATTGAATTAATTTTGATTCGATATCAAGTGTTGCAGATTTATTAAATTTATCAGAACCAATTATTGATATTTGATTGAAAGCATTTGCTTTTTTAGAATTTGCTAAATGATTTTTTATCCTGTTTGAAAAGTTAGTTGATTCACCAACATAAGCAACTTTTTTTGCTTCATTTTGAATAAAATAGACCAAAGGCCACTGATTTTTTACCCATATATTTTGATTGATTTCCTTTAGAGAGTTTTTGTTAAAGTCATAACGTTCAGAAACTTCTACAGATAGTTCAAAGTTTGAAATCATAGTTTATTATACTTTTTAGCAGAACCTTTTGATTTATCAATAGGATATTTTTTTCCATTACTTTCTATTTTATCTAAAACAATTTGTTTTACATCAAAGTTATATTTATCTGCAAGTAAAAAGGCATAAGCAAAAACATCAGCCAATTCCTCTTTAACAGATTCTTTATTGGCTTCTTCGGGTTTTTTCCATAAGTATTCTTCAAGTAATTCACTTGATTCGATATTTATTGCTAAAGCCAAGTCTTTTGGATTGTGGAACTGTTCCCAATCGCGTTCATTTCTGAATTCAATTAACTTATCGGTTATTTTCTTTATATCACTCATAGTATTTTACTTATTTCTATGGTTTTTAGGTATGAAACACAACGGTTAGGCTATACTTTCGTGCCGATCTCTCGAATATAACACTTTCGGCATGAAGTGTAGACGATGTTATAGGTGTTTTTTTATTCAAAATTGAATACCTTTTTTGTCGTTCCATTGCTGTAAATGTAAATCAAAGGTGTGTTTGGTATAGCGTGGGTTTCCCGTCCCATATAATCAACTATTCTAACCAAAACTGGAAATTCATTTTCCCCTTCTATTGTGTCAACATTGAGATTCATATTACAGTCCTGAAGAAAATGGTCTGGAGTTTCATATTCTGCGTAGCACAGCATGCTCATACCACACTCACTGGGAAAGTAGACTAGAGGATTAAAAAGGCCTGTCGACGCTCCTATTCCCTCAATTAAGTATTTGTAGTTGTTTATCACATACCTTTTTCTATAATTTCCAAAGACTAATACAGAGTCGATTGAGTCGATAATCCTTCCAACCGGATTAGCAGAAATATTCCCAACCGGCGAGTGAACCGTATCGCCCACGGATAAATTGAAGTCATAAGCTATATACTCAATAGAGTCTATGGAATAGTATGGAATAAGAAAAACTTGTTTTCCACTTTCTCTCAAAGCGCCATAGTAATTCTCATTGTAACTCACCGATTCATTACACCATTGACCCGCAACGGTGCCTTCTTCATATTTATATTTAATGTAAACTTTGGAATATTGAAAACCTCCAATAGTGGTGTCACCGTCTATAGTATAACGATTGGTGTAGCTGTAGAAACAACTAAAATCTTGACAGCTGTTTACATCCATCCAAGTATCAGAGGAATCTGTTGTTGATATGAAAGGAACATATGCCTGCGCCTCTAAAAACGTAGGAAGAAGAAAAAAACAAAACAGAAGATTTTTCATTAGTTCAATTTTAGGTATAACGATGATTAAGTTCCAACGGTTGGTCATTACCTATAACGGTTAGTATAAGAATAGTAGCCGATTGCGTGGCACTTTACTGTCAAGTCACACAAGAGTTGAAGCGGGCTACACCCCTTGAAATCACTGCTATCTCGACTATTATTTTTATACATTGTTATGGGGCGTTACTTCAATGTTTTAATTAAATGTTTCACTTTATCTGACTGAATAAAATCCACATTTTTTTCGATTGCTTCAATATTTCTATTTTTTGAATGTGTATTAAAAACAGCAACCATAGTTCCATTGTTATGCGCTTTCATTACCTCATCTTTTGATATCTTGTCAACAGAGATTGTTATTCCTTGTAGTTGAAATTCATTAACTAATTCTAATGCTAAATCAAAAGTTTTATATACAAATATTTTCAAATCAGGTCTTATGATTTTTAATGACCTAATTAAGTCTGTTCTTTTAAATTCAATGTACGTGTTGTTTTCTAAATTATATTTATCTATGATTTTAATAAGTGCATTGTTAAATGTGTTTAGGTATGCTGATGATGTGTCAGGGTTGAAATTTTTACAGTCCAAAAAGAAAGTGTATTCAGTTAGGTTTGAAATATTTGAAAAAATCTCATCTAAAGTGATTAACCCATAGTTTGTATATGGTTGATCTGTGTATACTGCTCCACTAATTTCGTTCCATTTTTTATTGAAAATTTGTCCTGAAAAATTTGTAGAATTTTCAAGGTATTCGTCATGGAAAGCTACTAAAACACTATCCTTTGTCATTTGAACATCTATCTCTGTACCGTCTGCTCCAAGGTTTAAACAATTTAATATTGATTCAAAACTATTCATGGGATAAGTGTATCCTATACCCATACCTCCATGACCTAAAGCTGATATTTGATTATTATTTAAGTTTAAAATATCAAATTCCTCTTTTTGACAAGAGGATGCAATAAATAGTAAAAAAAATAATGTTATTCTATTTTTCATTTTTCCGATTTAAAAAGCGTATCCAATTGAAATTCCCGCCCAGTGTCTATACGATTTATAAAATTCGATTATTGGTGTATAGTTGCAGCTAACCATAATCCCTCCTCTTTCTTTCTGATACCTATATCCAATTGTGAAATTCGAATGAATATTCGATTTTCTTTCGATTTTCCAATTTGAATGATTGGCTTTTACAATATTTGATATTGTCTGGCCAAATCCAAATACTATTTTATGGTTATTTCCATATAGCCCAGTTATGGCTATTGGAATGATAATGTCAGGATTAAATTTAGTTGTGTAGTCTGTTAAATTATAAGTGCTTAACCCAATTCTCACCCCAATCTTCAATATTTTTTTTACAGGTATTATTCTTTCGTAGTTGAGAGATCCATATCCTCCAATGCCTCCAGCTTCAATGTATAATATGTTTTGAGATATATGGGTTGAATCTAATTGTGATTTTGCTTCATAATTAATGGATAGCAATAAGACAATAATGTAAAATAACTTCATTTTCATTCCTGTTTTTAGTGGCCCATAACGGACTTGTGTATGAAACCTAGCGTGCAAAAAGACACTAAATTTTGGTTAAACACAGAGCCGAGTTTTATATTTTGTTTTTAATTTTCTCTTTAAAAGCCAAATTAAAAACTTGGCGGACTTTCTAAATATACACACCTTTTGGTTAAGCTTTTATTAGCTATGTTTTATACACCGTGTTGTGCTTAGTGTTTTCTATAGTTCAGAAATTAATTTCTTAAAGTTCCAAACAGTTGCAAATTCATCATTCAAATTAGCTAGAGTTGTTAAATGAATGGTTTCAGAGTCATACTTTTCTCCGTTAATACCAATTCTGTCAAATGTTGCAGTTGCATCGGAAATTAGATAAGTTTCATATCCAAAATTACCAGCCATTCGTGTTGTTGTCGATACACAATGGTTTGTTGTTATTCCCACAATAACTAAAGTGTGAATATTTAATTTGTCCAATTGTTCTTTTAGGTTTGTTCCAATAAATGCACTATTAACCTCTTTTGTTATTATCGGTTCTTTCTCTAAAGGCATTACGTTTTCATTGAATTCAAATCCTTTATTGGATTGATTCAATTTAGAATTTAGGTTTGTTGAACTATGTCTTATATGAAATATAGGTAAATTTAATTCTCTCCATTTTTTCAATATTTTACCACAAACAAGCTCAGCATCTTTATTGTTTCTATTTCCTCCCCAATATTCTTCATCTAAAAATGCTTTTTGTACATCGACTAATATTAGAGCAGGTTTCTTATCTTGTAATTTCACTATTTAGTTATTTTTTGCATTAAGCACAACGTTTATTATATGAAAAGTTGCCGATTTCGAAGTACATCTTTTCCAATCTACTACAATGTTCAGTTAGACCACAATGCTTATTTTTACTACTATTTCGGCAATTTTTTATATACATTGTTATGGGCTGGTTTTCATCATCTATTATTTATATAAGATCAGAAAATTATTTTGTATATCTATTTCCCATTTTTTGAATTTATCAAGAAAACTTTTACCACAAAGCAAAGAACCCTCATCAATTATAGCTATCACAACATTATTTAATGTATAGTCACCAATGATAATATTGTTAACCTTAACCTTTTGAGCTTGTATCGTTTGGTTGTTGGCTAAGGTATATTCTGTTTTGCCTAAATAGTTTTCTCTTTTCAAAACCCCATTTAGTAGTAGTTCTCTCTCTGTATCTCTATCAATTATTAAATCACTTGCGCCAGTATCAAATAGGTAGTATTTAGTTACACCCGATATTGTTATTTTAATTTTGTATCCTTGTCCAAGATAGTCAATCAATGGAATAAGACTACGGTATCCTCCTCCTTTTATATCATCAATATTGTAAGTATTTGAGGATTTGAATTCGGTTTTGTCTTTTAGGGCTTCAGCAACACAAGGCATAACAATTTCATTGAAAGACTCACTATTTTCATCCTCTATTTGCAGAATGTCTTTATATGTATAGCCGGTAGAAAATAATCTATTTATTGCACAGTCGCAATATTCTTCAGCTAATTCGTTTATCCATATATCTTTATATTCCGGGTCACTCATTATTTCTTTTACGCAATTTTTAACTGCAACTTTGTTTTGAAGTTCAGGATTAAACTCAGTACTATTTGAGTATTCAAATTTATAATCTTCATTTATTTTAAAATTTCCTTCAAGGCATTGCATGAGTATTTCCAAATTTTTGTCCTTGAGAAATAAATCGGTTATTTTATTTTCTTTCACTGCTTTTTCTATTTCCCAACTATTAATAGTCGGAATTAAATTGTCGCATACACATGCACAGTATTTATAAGTTTCAATTTCCATTCCATTAATGCTCATTAGCTTTTTGTCAGCACCCTTTGTGCAAGAGGATATAACTTCGCTCTTTTTTCCTAATGAAACACCGTCCTTTGTTTTTACAACCTGTGCGGCACAATGAAGGGTTAATGTCATTAAATAAATGATTGTCAAATATTTCATACTCTTTCTTTTAATTCTTAGCTATACCTTTAATTTTTCTCTATTAAACTTGCCCATAACGTTTATTATAACAAGCTTAGCCTGCCGATAGGCGGCTATGATTTGTTATACAATGTTAGCACCTTTTTATTCACATTCGGTTTCAATAAAGTCTTCTGTTTCGTCATCATATTCCGAACATTTTTTTTCAATCAGAACCATTTTACTATTGACTACTTCGTATGTAGCATTCATATGACCTCTTCCGGCACAACATTGATTATGCTCATAAATCAGTTTTGAGTCATAATCAAACTCTAAAGAAGTTCCACTAAAATCACTTTTTGTATGTTGATCCGAATTTGGGTTTCTCAAAATGTAAATACTTGAAGTATTTGGACCTGCATAACTAACTTCAAAGACAGAAAAATCCTGTATGCCATCAAAGTTATAATCTCCAACACTCACGTTATCTACTCCAAATAATTGACAGTCTAATTCAATAGTCTGAATTAACTTATCAGTTTGTTTTTGAAATATTTTTACTCCTGATATTCTAGCAGAAAAATCGCCTTTCTCTTTAGTTATTATGGTTTTAAAATAATGTTCTTTAGTTGATTTTGATTGAAGCAATTCTTTATTTGCCCATTCTAAATTGTCTCCATAACCAATGTCAAAATCTTTTTTCAATTTAATCTGATAAGTTTTTGAGCTATCAGAGTTGAGCCATTTTCCTTTAATTTCTTGATTACCTTCTTCAAACCCTTCAAAAATTAATATTGCTGAATTGTTTCCATCCTTATTTTTTTCGAAAAGCTCTAATGTTCCTTTTTTAAGACTCCCATTTATTGTTATTGGGCTATCATAATTATTGTAAGCATAATAAGCTAAAGAAACTCCGTCACTATAATGGGACATCACCAATGTAATTGGAAATTTCCCTAAATAACCAGAATAGCTTGATTGGCTTTTTCCAGCGTTTGAAAACAGAAGTAACATTAATAATAGGTTAAGTCTCATTTTTCTTCTAATTGGTGCTAACGTTAAGGCTATGCGCCGTTGCGTTTTTTAAAGTTAATTTAATTTTCGAAGAAAATAACGTGCGAGTTAGAATGATTTATCATTCGAAGCGAGACTTAAGCAATGGAGTATAGGTAGTGTTATATGTATCCTATC
>JAQWFQ010000029.1 GCA_029238665.1 Crocinitomicaceae bacterium
AGTTAAAGACCCAAACAAACCACCATAGCCAATGTTAGCTGTTGTAGAACCCAACTGTAGTCCACCATTGTTACCAACAGTCATGTTGTTGAACAATACTCCTTGAAATAGGATTGGGAAAGGCAGTGGATCAACAGCAGCAACACCATCATCGGCTAACATTAAGTTCATTCCTGTTGTTGAAATATCAATAAACCCTGGTGAAGGACAATCAGAAGAGTAGTCCATATATATTCCTTGCCCATATGTATTAAACAATATTGGGCCGGTATAGGCAGATGTGTCAGCCACACCACAAACAGACCTCACATAGATTTCATAGAATGAGTCTGGTGTTAAGCCATTAACGTTTTGAGGTGTTGCAATTGAAGGAACATCTGTTCCAAGGCCTACAGAAAACCCAGGAGTTCCATATTCTAACTCCCATTCTAATGCAGGACCATTTTCAGTCCAATCAAAATCACCAGAAGTGAAGTCAGCACTTAACATTGTAAAGTTAGTAGGGGCAGGACATGAAACACACGTTTCAACTTGAACTAAGTCAATTGCCATATCAGCAGTGAAGTCAGCACCTGTTCCACCATAGCTGAATTCAATGTATATCTGTTGTCCTAGGTATGCCGATAAATCAACACCAACAGCTTCCCACGCTTGAGCAGCACTTGTTTGATATTGTCCACTCCAAGTAAACTCAGTTGTGAATGGCCCAGTTGATGTGTTACCCACACCAACATTTAATGTTCCAATTTCAGGTCCAAATGCATGCATAAAAAAGGACAATTCAGCTTCAGAAGAACCCGAAGATAAATCAATCATTGGTGTTACCATTGATGCAATTGCAGACCCAGATCCTGAAGCTTCAAACTCAGCGTATGTAACCCCTGAGGCAGGTCCGGCAGGCCCTGTTCCAATTGAATTTCCGCCTGGGTCAGCCGTTGGGAAATCCCAAGTTCCAGCTGCAGCTCCAATGTTTCCAGTCCATCCTGTATTAGATTCCATATCGTCCGAAAACACAAAAGTTGAAGCTCCTGTACCACAGCTTACTCCATTTGGAGCTTGTAGGGCAGTTGTAAAAGAAAAAGGTCCAATCCAATAACTCTCATCTCCACCACCACAATCAGATTGTACATAAAATTGATATGCAGTAGCCGATGTTAAACCAGTAAGAGATTCTGGATTATTTGTTGTTCCGTTAATTTGAGTTCCTGTACCTACTACGAATCCAGCAGGACCATATTCGATATTTGCCAAACCACTACCTGAGTTATCTGTCCAGCCTAAATTTGCAGAACTTGAAGTAAGTGCAGTTACATTTAATGCAGTTGGGAAAGGGCAGGTGATAGGGGTTCCTTGAGCTACTATAACTTGAAAGTCGACAACAGAGCCCCAGTTGAATGATCCACATGGGTTAAGAGGTAAAGTTCCACCCTCCCATTGCATAACTCTCATCCTAGTTATACCTGCAACTGCAGTAAGAGGAACAGTAAACCCAAAAGAAGAAGCTGCAACAGGAGGAAGCCCTGACCAAGTTCCGATAGATTCTGAAGGGTCAAATACATCATTTTGATTCCAATCAATCCAAGCTTCTCCTACTCCTGCGTAGTAAAACCCTGCATCACAATCACCAAATTGTATAGATGCACTATATGGATTACCAGCAGTTACAGCAACGGTTTGAGTTGCTGTTAGGTCTTCTAAACCAGCTTGGGCAGGACATCCAATGTAGTTAATAGCAGAGCCTCCATCACCTGAGAGATTAACACTTTCAACATTTGAATCAATAAGACTTGTAGGACCTACTGATGTACATACCTGAGAATAAGCGTGTTCGGGAGTGGTTAGCAAGATGCTAATCATCACAAACATATAAACGTACATTTGTTTCATAGTAAAAAGTTTAATTTTTTTTGTTAAAAATGTGAAAACGAAAGTACAAATTATTGAAGTAGTAAAAAAATTATACTTCGTGATAAATATGATTGGTTAAGTTAAATGAATATTTATGGCTACTCTTCAGTTAGAATGCACTTTTTATAGAATATTCGTTATTTTTGAACTTTAATCGTTGAAAACACACAAATTCAATATGGAATTATTAGGAAAACATGCACTTGTATGTGGAAGTACTCAAGGAATAGGTTTTGAAACAGCTAAGTTAATGGCTGAACGTGGCGCAAAAATAACGCTCGTAGCAAGAAATGAAACAAAGTTACAAAAGGCACTTTTAGGCCTTGAGAAACACAATGGAGTTGAACATGACTATCTTGTTGCAGATTTTTCTAAGCCAGAATTATTAAAGATGGTAATCTCAACGTATGTAGAGTCAGGGAACCAACCTCATATTTTAGTTAATAATACTGGGGGGCCAAAGGGAGGCCCAATTATTGATGCTGATATTTCTGAGTTTACAAATACATTTGACCAACATTTGATTTGTAATCACATCCTTGTTCAAGCGGTGTATAAAAACATGGCTGCTCAAAATTATGGTAGAATAATTAACATTATTTCAACAAGTGTAAAACAACCATTGAATGGACTTGGGGTTTCGAATACCATTCGAGGTGCTGTTGCAAATTGGAGTAAGACGTTGGCAAACGAGTTGGGGCATTTAAATATTACGGTAAACAATGTTTTGCCTGGGGCAACAAACACAAGTCGTTTAAACGACATTGCCAATGCTAAATCTCAAAAATTGAACAAAGAAGTAGATACAATATTTGCAGAAATGGCAAAACAGTCACCAATGCAGCGAATTGCAGAGCCTTCTGAAGTTGCAGAGGCCATTGCATTTTTAGCTTCACCAAGAGCGTCTTATATTAATGGAATTAACATTCCTGTGGACGGAGGTAGAACGAAGTCATTGTAGACTACTCTTTTCTCACAAAACAAAATACTTCAAAAGCATTTGCAGGCGTACCTGTGAATGCTTTTTTATTTAAGGTTCTATTTTAGAACATTAATATGGCCTAAACGTCTTTGCTCTCTTCCAGAGTTTGTTGTAAAGTTGATTTTGTAGGTGTATGTTCCATTGTTGACAATACGGCCATTGTATGTTCCGTCCCAAATAAATTTAGGATCAAAGGCTTCAAAAATAAGTTCTCCCCAGCGGTTGTAGAGTTGAATTTGAATTGCCTTAATCCCGACAGTAGAGATCCTAAAATCATTGTTGAATTGATTCCCATCTGGAGTAAACGTGTTGGGGATGTAGAGGTACCACGCTTCTTCAATATTAATAGGTTTTACTATGGTGTCAATACACCCTTTTGTGTCGGTGGCTATGAGTGTAATGTGGTACATTCCTGGCTTGTTATAGGTGTTGCTTGGATGAACAAGTGTTGAGTTGTTTCCATCACCAAAAGTCCATTCGTACGTTGATGCATTCAGGGAATTGTTTTGGAATGTTATTGGCAGATCATGAAAGAAAACGTTGCTTGTTGATTCAAAATCGGCCGTAGGTTTTACAACGAGAACCTGAGTACTTCCTTCTACAGTAAATGTTTGACACTCGTCTGAAACACTAACGGTGTATGTTGTGGTTTTAAAGGGGTTAACCCAAACAGAAGGCGTTGTTTCTCCACTGTGAATCCAATTGTAAAAATACTGGCCATAGCCACCCGTGGCTGACACTGATAGTTCAATTGAATCTCCTGGGCAAATTTCAGCAGGCGGACTTAATGTCAAGACAAGAGGTGGGCTTAATACGGTATATAGAATACTCGCACTTGTGGTGCTTCCGCAGTAGTCAGTTACCTCGATGGTGTAGGTCGTTGTTGTTGATGGTATGGCATTGTATGTTTCGCTTGTGCCAATATTTGCCTCAACGTTAGAAGACCAGTTGTATGTGTAGGGTGGCGTTCCTCCGCTTACATTTGATTCAAGTAAAACGGGAACGTAAGGACAAATATCAGTTACATCAGCCGTTTCATTTATTGTTAAGGGTAAAATTACAGGAACATCTACAAGATAGGTCGTAGATATGGGTTGAGATAAGCAGTCATCAGTAATACTTACGGTGTATGGGGTTGACCCGACAGGTGCTACAAAAATACTTTGCGTTGTTTCGCCTGTATTCCATAGGTAAGAGTAAGGTGCAACTCCTCCAATAACAGTTGCTGTTATTTCAATTTCTTCCCCTGGGCAAGTTACCTCAGGGCCAGCAACTACTACTTCTACAGGGTCAATATCTTGAATAAATAAGTTCAGTGTATGTGTGGTTACATTTCCGCAATTGTCTGTAAATAAAAAATCTAGATTGAGTGATTCCTGCCCTTCAGGAACACCATCTTGAAAGGCATCAAATGAAAATTGAGCCGTTGGAGAGCCTGAGTTGAATGTTATGGAAGCAGGAATATTGGCATAATCAACACCCTCTGTAGCACTTCCAGACACCGTTATAGGAACAACCATGGTGTTAGCCAAGTTGCAGCTTGTTCGCTCAAGTGTCAATGTTGTGGAGACACATCCTTCTGCAATGATATCAGGGTTATTAAATACATTGTTTGACAATGTATGGCCTACCTCAACAGGAGAAGACCCAACAAAACTATTTGCTTCTAAAAAAATCCCCGAATCCCATACACCGTCTCCAACATCTGCAATTGCCAATTTTAAATGATATACGGTATTGCACTCAACAACGGCAAAGGCAGTTAGTTTCTTTGTAAACCCATCGTATTGAATTGTAGGTCCGTTTATATTGTCTACGTAGTATTGAGGATTAACCGGAGGATAACTAACTCCAGAAACGTTAGTCCCAGCTGGGTGAATGTTGTCAATGGCAACAATTCCACCACCGTTTGGTAGTGCGGCAATATTTTGAGTTCCTCCAGGTATTCCGGGCCCTGAAATAAAGAAAGCAAAAACATCATTTACGTTTTCATTTACGTATTCAGGGTATTCTTCTGATGCAAAAACGTAGTTAAATTGCACCGTGTCTGAGCAGGTTTCAAAATCAAATTCTAAAACAGCGGCGTTAAATGTTGTAGCGCCAACCAACGCAGATAGTTGCGCGCTCCCACCTGTTCCATTGTCTATACCTGCCCCAGGGAGGTTGTTTGGTCCATGTGGCCCATCAGGTGTATCTAGAACAGTACCCGTTGTCATGACTATTCCACTCGTTATGCCAAGGTTTGTTCCGTTTGCAGTAAAACTACCGATAGCTTGCGCTGAACCAGAATAAGTAACGTTTGAAATTGTAACTCCTGTGCCGTTTAGAACATTTTGAACCAATAAGTCTGGACTCATAGTGGTATTCGTAACCAACTGACCAATTGTAGTTATTGGGGCTAATAGAATAAATAATATGAGTTGTAAATGCTTCACTTGTAAGTGTTAGACGTAAAAGTAATTAAAACGTTTGCTCTAAAAGAACAATTTTTGGGCCAATTTTGAAGAATAAACGCTTGTTCAACGAAGAAAGCGAACAGATATTTTGGACATGCAGGATAAATTCTTGAGATTTGTAGTGTATGCAAAAGCTAAAATCAGTTCTTTCTAGGTTAAGTAAAAACCTGAAATTTTCGATCACAAACCCCGAAACATTTAAAGAAGTGTTGAGCTTTAATAGTAATTGGGTTCGTGTTTTTAGTTTGACCTTAATTTTACTATTGGGTACAGCGCTATTTTCTATATTCTTGGTGGGTGGTTTTGATTCACTTTTTAATAATGAGCAGGCACTTGTTCAGCGAGGTGACCTGGAGGAACAAAGTACAAAAATTGAAACATTGTATTCTAAAATTGAAGCTCAAGAAAATTACATTAACAACATCAAAAGTATATTGAATGCTGAGATTCAACAAACATTGACTTCGGATACCTTGATGCCCGATTTAATAGCAGTTGATGTTTCAGGAATGGATTCGAAACAGACAGATGCCGAAAAAAACTTATCACAAAAAATTAAAGATGACATGTCTACGGGGCTTTCAAAACAAAAGTCAATCATTTACTTTGGGGAGCCAGTAACGGGGGTTGTTAGTCAGGAGTTTAATGCAGAAAGCCACCCTGGTATAGATATTATCACAAAAAAAGAACAGATTGTGAAATCGTGTTTAGCTGGAACGGTTGTTTACGTTGGGTTTACTCGAAAAGATGGGAATGTTGTTATCGTTGAGCACCAAGATGGATACATATCTATATATAAACACAACAAACGTGTGTTGAAAAAAGTTGGAGCAAAACTACAGCTAGGGGATCCAATTTCTATTGTAGGTAACACAGGAGAAAATTCTGATGGCCCTCATCTTCATTTTGAATTATGGCACGATCAAAAGGCTGTAAATCCAAAAGAATACATGTCTTTTAAGCATTGATTCCCTGCAAAGAAGACAGTTTATAGTACATTCCTTTGAGTGCCATTAATTCGTTGTGTGTTCCTTGCTCTTTAATTTCTCCTTTTGAAAGAACAATAATGTTATCGGCTTTCTTTATGGTGCTTAAGCGATGAGCAATGACTAGACTGGTTCTATTTTTCATTAGGTTTTCTAATGCCTCTTGAACGAGTTTTTCAGATTCAGTATCCAATGCCGATGTGGCTTCATCTAAGATGAGTATTGTAGGGTTTTTTAGAATTGCTCTTGCAATGCTTATGCGTTGTTTTTGCCCGCCCGATAGTTTGTTTCCTCGCTCACCAATGTTTGAGTTGTATCCGTTTTCGAGCTCTAAAATAAAGTTGTGTGCATTGGCAATTTTCGCGGCACTTTCAATCTCTTGATCTGTTGCGTTCGGCATTCCAAAAGCAATATTCTCTTTTATTGAGGTATTGAAGAGAATGGACTCTTGAGAAACGATTCCGATGTGGGTTCTTAAGTCTGTAATTGAAGCCTCTTTAATGTTGATTCCGTCGTAGGTTATTTCACCTTCTTGTAGGTCGTAAAATCGAGGCAATAGATCTGCGAGGGTCGACTTTCCACTACCTGATTCGCCTACTAGGGCAATTGTTTTTCCTGCTGGAACTTTAAAAGATATATCTTTTAATACAGGCTCATCACCATAAGAAAAATTAATATTTTGGTAGTTGATTGATTCTGTTAACCCTGAAAGTTTTACTGGATTTTCCGCTTCATAAATTTTCTCGTCAGCATTAACAACCTCATTAATTCGATCTTGTGAAGCGCTAGACTTATTCATGTTAGCAATTGATTTTGCTATATTTGAAATGGGTCTGGTTAGTTGAGAGAAAATTAAAATAAAACCTAAAAACTGAGGTCCAGTCAGGCTGCTTTCTGCTGAAGTGTCTAAGACAAGAATCCCCCCATACCAGACAATCACGAGCATAACGAGTGTCACGATTAATTCGTTTAAAGGTGAAGAAAGGTCTCTTTTTCTAAATGCTTTTGTAATTAACTTTTGATGTTTTAAGTTTTCATGGCGAAAGGATTTAATGATTGAGGGGGCCGCGTTGAAGGCCTTGATAATTCGAATTCCATTTAAACCCTCGTCCATTGCTGAATACAGCGTTCCCATTTGCTCTTGTCCTTGTTTCGCTGTCCGCTTTAAGCTTTTTCCAATGATTACAATAATCAAAGCAACAAAGGGGAGTAGCGCAAGCGAAAACATCGTTAAGCTTGGACTCCAGTAAATCAATACAGCAAGATTGATGGCAATGGCAATTGGTTCTCTGAAAAATAATTCGAGCATTGAAACTACTGCAATCTCTATCTCACCAACATCACTTTGCATACGTGCAATTAAATCTCCTTTTCGTTCATCGGTGTAATATGAAATTGGAAGGCGCATTGCTTTTTCGAAAACAGTGTTTCGAACATCGCGCACAACGGACATCCTTAGCTGGGATTGAAACCAAATGGCAAAATAGCGAAAAGCTGTTTTGCCGAAAAAGGCAATTCCAATGGATAGGCATGCGAAAAACAAAGCTCCTTTAGGGTCTGCTTGAGTTAAGGTGTGCATGTGGTAATCAAATGCCTCTCCCTGATATTTAAAAAAGTTGATAAACCCTTCTTGTTGAATTGGCTTGGGTACAACTTTATCTGGCTCAGTAAATATTATTTGTAAAAAAGGAACAAATAATGCCAATGATACTAGGTTGAAAATGACATATAATAGGTTGCATAGTATAACTAAAAAGGCAATGCCTTTGTACTTAAAAGTATACCGATATATTTCTAGAATTCCTTTCATTTGAGGTACAAAGATAAGTTTTGTTTTAGTAGGTGTATGAAAACGGCGATAACAATTCTTACTTTTGTACTTATGAGTACAATAAGACAGAGTAAAATAGAAGGGGTTATTCAGGAAGAGTTATCCATGCTTTTCCAACGTAATGCACGTGATTTATGTTTAGGGGCAATGGTTACTGTTACCATTGTACGTGTTTCTCCCGACCTCTCAAGCGCAAAGTGTTACTTAAGTATTTTTGCAGGGCCTCCAAAAGAGGACGTGCTAAAAAATGTTGAGCTGAATGCTGCTCGAATTCGCGGAGATGTTGGTCGAAGGTTAAAAAACATGAAGCATATTCCTTCATTATCTTTTTACATCGATGACTCATTAGATTATGCGACAAAGATTAATGATCTACTTAAAAAAGGATAGCCATTAATGTTTCATTCTTTATAGCGCGTCGATACCTTTCTGCAAAGCGGAAGAAAAATGTTATCAACCTAATTACACGAATTTCTGTAATTGGAATTGCTGCAATTACAGCGGCGCTGATCATTTTACTTTCTGCATTTAACGGCATAGAAGTAATGATTGAGAAATTGTATTCAGAATATGATTCTGACATTACAATTCGTGCCGAGGTAGGAAAAACATTTAATGAAAACAGGTTAGATTTAACTGCAGTAGGACAGGTCGAAGGAGCGGCACAGATTTCAAGAGCACTGGAGGAAGTTGTCATCTTAAAGCATGAGCAGAAATGGTCCAATGCAAACCTGATAGGTGTGGACACTACTTTTCTGAAAATGTCAGAAATGTCAAGCCACATGATTGATGGTGCTGCCTACCTATACGCAGATGCGAACCATTATGGTATTATAGGTGCTACCTTATTGGACAAGTTGAATGGGTATATTCCTGAAAACAGTGGCCATGAAGCCTTGGTGTGCTATGTTCCAAAACGAAATGTGAAAATTAGACTGGGTAAAAACCCTTTTAAAACAGAAGTAATCAAAATAGCTGGACGGTGTAATTTTAACCGAGAGGTTAATGCGCAGTCGTTTGTTGTGTCCTTAGGCTTAGCACGAGAAATGATGGGGTGCACAAATAACCAAATTTCTGCGTTGTACATCAATTGTTCTGAAGGTGTTAACAGTGAGTTTGTTAAACAACGTTTAATAGACGTGATAGGTGAGGGTTTTGTTGTAAAGACGAACTACGAAAAAAACGAACTCATTTATAAGACCAGTAAATCGGAAAAGATCATTGTACTAATTATACTGCTCTTTATTTTTATCCTTGCGGCTTTTAATCTTGTTGCCTCACTTACAATGTTATTTGTTGAGAAGTTGGCAAATGTTAAAACAATGCTTAGCTATGGAGCAAGCCGATCACTTATTTTTAGGATCTTCTTTTACGAAGGAATGCTGATTTCAGGAAAGGGGATTTTTATAGGTGCTTTTGTTGGGTATGCAATCTGTTTTATTCAGATGTACTTTAATGTGGTAACAATGCCAAACTCTGGTGGTGAAGCTTTCCCGATGAATGTTTCGGTGTTGGATGGTGCCATTATTTTATCCCTGGTTTCTATCTTAAGTATACTCTTCTCATTTATCCCTGTCAAATACTTGATTCACAAAAATATCAACGCTTAATTAAGCGCTGTATGGGTTGTTGTTCCTGAAAAAAATGAATTCAATTTAATTTTTAATTTTTCTTGTTAATAATTGAGGTAAAAGCTGTATATTTGCGCTCAAAATTGACAAGTTAATTTCTAAAAAAGACGCTGAAGATGTCGAATATCAAAGGTAAAGTATCGCAGGTAATTGGACCTGTTTGTGATGTAAGTTTCGAGAAAGGGGTTGAACTTCCTAATATTTTCGATGCATTGTATGTAATGAAGGAAAACGGAACGCGCGTTGTTCTTGAGGTACAAGCTCACGTAGGTGAAAGTTCAGTTAGAGCTATTTCTATGGATTCTACAGATGGATTCACAAGAGGGATGGAAGTTTTTTCTACGGGTTCTGCAATCAAAATGCCAATTGGAGATGAAATCAAAGGACGTTTGTTCAACGTAGTTGGAGAAGCTATTGATGGTATCAACGAGGTGAGTAACGAAGGTGGAATGCCAATTCACCGTGAAGCACCAAAATTCGAAGATCTTTCTACAGCAACTGAGGTTCTTTTCACAGGAATTAAAGTAATTGATTTGATTGAGCCTTATGCAAAAGGAGGTAAAATTGGATTGTTTGGTGGAGCCGGAGTTGGTAAAACTGTATTGATTCAAGAGTTGATTAACAATATCGCAAAAGGACACGGTGGTTTGTCTGTATTTGCTGGTGTTGGTGAGCGTACACGTGAAGGGAATGACCTTCTTCGTGAGATGCTTGAATCAGGGATTATTAAATATGGTGAAGAATTCATGCACTCGATGGAAGAAGGTGGATGGGATCTTTCTAAGATAGATTTAAATGAAATGAAAGAATCGAAAGCAACATTTGTTTTCGGTCAAATGAATGAGCCTCCAGGAGCACGTGCACGTGTTGCATTATCTGGATTAACTTTAGCTGAATATTACCGTGATGGTGAAGGAGAAGGTCAAGGAAAAGACATCCTTTTCTTCGTTGATAACATCTTCCGTTTTACACAAGCAGGTTCAGAGGTATCTGCACTTCTAGGTCGTATGCCTTCTGCGGTAGGTTACCAACCAACACTAGCAACAGAAATGGGGCAAATGCAAGAGCGTATTACTTCAACTAAAAATGGTTCTATTACATCTGTACAAGCGGTTTACGTACCTGCAGATGACCTTACCGATCCAGCACCAGCAAATACATTTGCTCACTTAGATGCTACAACGGTATTGTCTCGTAAGATTGCTGAGCTAGGAATTTACCCTGCCGTGGATCCATTGGATTCTACGTCTAGAATTCTTACTGCTGAAATTGTTGGTGATGAGCATTACAACTGTGCTGAGCGTGTAAAAGTTACATTGCAACGATACAAAGAGCTTCAAGATATTATTGCGATTCTTGGTATGGATGAATTATCTGAAGAAGATAAATTGATTGTACACAGAGCACGTCGTGTTCAACGTTTCCTTTCTCAACCATTCCATGTTGCAGAGCAATTTACAGGATTGAAAGGAGTGTTGGTTGATATCCAAGATACAATCAAGGCATTTGATGAAATTCTTGATGGTAAATATGACCAATACCCAGAGGCTGCATTTAACTTGAAAGGTGGAATCGAAGAAGTGATTGAGGCTGGAGAGAAAATGTTAGCGGAGAACGCTTAATTAGAATAAAAGAAAAGGCATCGTTATGCAATTAGAAATAATAACACCTGAAATGAACGTGTTTTCTGGAGAAGCTGAAGCAGTTCAGTTTCCAGGATTAGATGGTAGTTTTCAGGTTTTAACAAATCACTCTGCAATTATTTCAGCACTTTCTAAAGGGGAGGTTAAGGTTAACTTAACAAAGGCTTTTGAGGGGACTGATGGAGCTAGTGAGTTAATCCAGCTTGACAAATCTGACAATAAAGTTATTCGTATCGATATTAAAGGAGGAGTTATGGAGATGTTAAATAACAAAGTCATTGTTCTTGCTGAGTAACAATCAGTAATAGAAGATTCTGAAAGAGGGAGGTGGGCTACCATTTCCCTCTTTTTTTGTTAAAGTACGTTAAGTCAATGAGTAATATATAGGGGCAAATGCGATAGTTTCGTTATTTTCGTTCTTTATTGAATAAGCGAATGAGTATTCTAGATGAAATAGATATTGATAACACACCTAGCCATATTGCCATCATAATGGATGGGAATGGCCGGTGGGCAAAAAAGCAGGGTCATAACAGATTGTTTGGTCATAATTTTGGTGTTGAATCTGTTCGTGAAGTACTTCAAGCAGCTCAAAAAACCAACGTTAAGTATTTGACGTTGTATGCCTTTTCAACTGAAAACTGGAACAGACCTAAAGAAGAAGTTGATGGACTAATGGATTTATTGGTTCGCACTATCGGAAATGAGGTTGCAGAGTTGCATAAAAGCAATGTCAAAATCAGTACCATTGGTGATATTGAAGGATTACCTGACTCTTGCGGAAAAGAGTTAAGTGAGGCTTACGAAAAAACCAAAAATAACACGGGGGTTAATTTAGTTTTAGCCCTAAACTACAGCTCGAGGTGGGAGCTTACGAACGCTGCAAAAAACTTAGCGTTAAAAGTTGAGTCGGGTGACATTAAGGTATCTAACATCGATGAGACGTCAATTATTAGTGAGTTAAACACATCAAATATTCCTGATCCAGAGCTATTAATTCGAACAAGTGGAGAATACCGCGTAAGCAATTTTTTACTTTGGCAAATCGCATATTCTGAATTTCATTTTACAGATGTACTTTGGCCAGATTTTAAAGCAAACGACTTATACGAAGCAATTTTAGATTATCAATCTCGAGAGAGAAGGTTTGGAATGGTTTCAGAACAAATAGATAAAAATTCATGAGAATTCAACTGCAGGTACTACTCGCATTCTCACTTTTAATTGGAGGATTTGCTTTTGGGCAAGGTCCAACAACAATTGGAGGGTTAGACATCGATTATAAAAGCCCTAAAACGTATGAAATTGGTCCAATACGTGTAGAAGGAGCTGACAACTACGATCACAATGCGATTAAATTGTTGGCAGGTTTACGTCAAGGACAGTCCATTGTTGTTCCAGGAGAAAAAGTCTCAACGGCAATAAAAAACCTGTGGGATGAAGGTATTTTTTCAAACGTTGAAATTCTCGCTGACAAAGAAATAGCCGGTGTTATTTACCTTGTCATTAAGGTTGCACCAAGACCAAAGCTTTCCCGATTTAGATTTACAGGAATAAATAGACGCGAAGCGGATAAGCTTAGAGAAGAAATTTCATTGTTTTCAGGAAAGACAATAACAGAGAACCTTGTGTTTGCTACAGAAAGTCAAATCAAAGGTTATTTTAGAGAAAAAGGGCATTATTCGGTTCAGGTTGCTATTAAACGTGAAGTTGATCACCTGATGAATAACTCTGAAATTTTTGTGATTGAGGTTACGAAAAATCCAAAAGTTAAAATTGGTCAATTAACATTTTCAGGAAATGAATCTGTTAAAACGTGGAGACTTCGAATGGCAATGAAAGACACAAAGCAAAAAGCGTTTTGGAGGTTTTTTAAACGATCGAAGTTTTCAGAAACTGCCTATAAAAGAGATAAGCTTGCGATGCTTCAAAAATTTGGGTCAAAAGGACTACGTGATGCAGAAATATCTTACGATACCGTTTATTTAGCAGATAGAAAGAACCTACACATCAACATCAATATTGATGAAGGTGACAAATATTATTTTGGAGATATTGAATGGATAGGGAATTCAAAGTTTCGTTCATCGTTCTTAGACACCGTTCTTGGCCTTAAGCGAGACGATTTGTATAATCAAGAGCTGTTGGACACCCGCCTTAATATGAGTCAAGATGGGCGTGATATTTCTTCAATGTACATGGATAGAGGGTATTTATTTTTCCAAGTTATTCCTGTCGAAACAAGTATTGAAGATAATCACATCAATTACCAGATGAGAATTATTGAAGGTAAAGAAGCCCGAATTAAACGAATTGTGATTAAAGGAAATACGAAAACAAATGACCATGTTATTCGTCGAGAAATCCGAACAAAACCAGGAGATTTATTTAACCGAAATGATATTATTAGAACACAGCGTGAACTTGCGCAATTAGGCTATTTTGATGAGCAAGGGTTTCAAATTAACCCAATACCAAATCCACAAGATGGAACCGTAGATATTGAGTATGTTGTTGTTGAAAAATCGTCAGATCAGATTGAGCTTTCTGGAGGTTATGGAGGGACAGGTGTTGATGGAAGGGGGAGTATTATAGGAACCTTAGGGTTAACCTTTAATAATTTCTCCATGAAAAATATTTTTAAGAAAGGCGCTTGGTCACCATTACCAGGCGGAGATGGTCAAAAATTGTCAATTAGAGCCCAAACAAGTGGGAGGTATTACCAAAGCTACAATTTTTCATTTTCTGAACCTTGGCTTGGAGGAAAGAAACCAAACTCACTATCTGTTTGGATGAATCATACTGCACTGGGTAATGGGTATATTAGAACCAAGGATGAATATGCAGGTCTTTCCATTACAGGAGCAGGAATAGGCTTAGGTAGAAGAAAAAAATGGCCAGATGATTGGTTTCAAGCATACTATGAGTTGAGTTACCAGTATTATGATGTAACGGATGATACCCGATTTGGGGTTTTTACAAACGGCTATGCCAATGACATTGCTTTGAAGTATGTGTTACAGCGGAGTTCTGTAAGTGCACCAATTTATCCGCAAAATGGATCTAACATTAAGTTTACAGGAAAGTCAACGCTGCCATATTCTTACTTTGATGGGGTTGATAATTACGATGGTTTTTCAAATCAAGAGCGTTATAAGTACTTAGAATATTATAAGCTTAAATTCACAGGTGAATGGTTCTTCCCTTTAACGGCAGACAAAAAATTAATATTAATGCCGCGCATTGGCTTTGGTTTTTTAGGAGCCTACAATCAATCGAAAGGGTTAACGCCATTTGAACGCTTCTCTGTTGGTGGGTCGGGTCTTACAGGAACAAATCAAATTGGAGGTAAAGAAATAATTGCGCTTCGCGGTTATGAAGATGGAGCTTTAAGTGCGAATGAAGGGGATGCCTTAGTTGCTAAGTACACCTTAGAGTTACGCTACCCAATTTCCCTAAACCCATCTGCCACATTTTATGTGCTTGGGTTTGCAGAAGCCGGAAATTCATACCCATCGTTTGAGAAATTTAACCCGTTTAATGTGAAGCGATCTGCTGGAATAGGAATACGTGTATTCTTACCGATGTTTGGTATGCTTGGGCTGGATTATGGATTTGGATTTGACAAGTTAGACCCGTGGTCTTCTGGATTTGGAGGAATTTCAGATACGAATGTTAACGCAAACGGATTTCACCCAAAATTGAATTTCACAATAGGGATGAATCTGGGAGAACTTTAAATTATTCGAATCACAATAAAAATATTATTTTTGGCGTTTCGTAAGCAAAGTTGATAATTATGAAAGTATTTGTTTTAGCACTAATTTTGGTTTTTGGCACATCATTTGCCAATAGTCAGAAGTACGCTTATATTGATTCGGACTATATTTTAGCAAATGTACCCGCATATACAGACGCAAAGACAAAGTTGGATAAACTTGCTGATCGTTGGACAAAAGAAATTGAAAAGCGTTATGATGTTTTGTCAATGAAGAAAGAAAACTTCGCAAGAGAGGAGGTTCTCCTTCCAAAAGAGGAAAAGAAAAAACGTAAAGAAGAAATTGAAACATTGGAATTGGAAGCTATGCAAATGCAAAAGGTTCGTTTCGGAGTCAACGGCGATTACTTTCAAAAACGCCAAGAATTGATTAAACCAATTCAAGATGAAGTGTACGATGCGATGCAAGAGGTAGCCTCAAAAAGAAATTATGTCTTTGTATTTGACAAAGCAAACCAAAGTAATTTGGTCTATGCTGACAGTAAATACGACATAAGTAATAATGTCCTTAAAAAAATGGGATTTTCTGTAAAGTAAATTAATAATTAGAAAAAAAGATGAAGAATTTTTTAGTAGCAATTGTATTTGTAATTGTAGGAACAGGGTCAGTAATGGCGCAAACAAAAGTGGCTCATGTAAACTCACAAACATTGTTAGACACATTACCATCACGTAAATTAGCAATCGTTAAACTTCAAGAGTTTGAATCAAATGGTGTTAAAGAGTTACAAGAAATGGAAGCTGACTTTAATGCTGCAGTTGCTAAGTATCAAGCAGGTGCTGCTGATATGTCTCCTATACTTGTTAAGATTGAAGAGGAGAAGTTAATGAAAAAACAACAAGCGTTGCAAGAAAGAGAGCAGTCTCTTAATTCTGAAATGCAAGCATATTCTCAAGAATTAAACACACCTATTTTAGGAATGGTTCAAAAGGCTGTTAAAGTTGTTTCTGAGCGTTTAAAAATTAATTATGTAATTGATGAATCTGTGACATTATATTTTGCAGGAGGTACAGATATTACAAACCAAGTTATTACAGAATTGCTTAAAATGGATAAGCAATAGTCTGAACTAATTTTAATAAAAAGGCTGCCTATTTAGGCAGCCTTTTTTGTTGTTGATACAGTGGTTTTTTTATTAGCTTTGATTTTATGGGACCAATTGGTGTTTTCGATTCTGGTTATGGAGGATTAACAATACTTCAAGACATTAAGAAACAGTTACCAGCGTATGATTTTTTATACTTGGGTGACAATGCACGCGCACCATATGGAACACGATCGTTTGATCTGGTCTATGAGTTTACATTAGAGGCTGTAACGGAGCTGTTTAACCGAGGTTGCGAGTTGGTTATTCTAGCGTGCAATACATCCTCTGCTAAAGCGCTTCGATCCATTCAACAAAATGATTTAGAAAAAATAGGATCCAATAAACGTGTGCTTGGGGTTATTCGTCCGAGTACTGAAAGGATTGGTGAATTGACTAAAAGTAATAGCGTTGGAATTCTCGCTACTGAAGGAACAGTGAGTTCTAATTCGTATGTTCTAGAAGTAAACAAGTATTCACCACAAACAAAAATTCACCAGCAAGCTTGCCCAATGTGGGTTCCATTAATAGAGAGTAACAAACACAATTCTGCTGCTGGGAGAGCGTTTATTCGAGAGGATGTTGAAACCCTTTTAAAGCAAGACCCTGTTATGGATGTTATTGTTTTGGGATGTACGCATTACCCGATCGTTAAAAATTATATTCAGTCTATTGTTCCTGCGCATATTAACATTGTTTCTCAAGGCAGTATCGTTGCTGAAAGTTTACGCGATTACCTGAATAGACACCCAGAAATTGCAGCAAAGTGCACTAAGAATGCAAGTTCTACCTATCTAACTACAGAAAATACAGAAGAGTTTGATACAAATGCGAGCTATTACATAGGGGAACAAATTGCATCAAAGCACATAAAACTTGGATAGAACCATTCTCAATTACATATTATTTATTGTAATTTTAAAACACAAATAAAAGCAATGAAACTAACACTACTTTTTATCGTTATTTCCTTTTTAGGAATGAGCCAAGTCCAATTTTCTGCAAACACTGAAGCAGATGTAATTGATATAATTAAATTATCTAAGGAAAATACATCAGATGCAGAGCATGAACTCTTAGAGCGTTATCCTGTTTATAAGATGAATGGAATGTATTATGTTTCCGTACTGGCTAAAGTAAATGGCAATTATAATAAAGCTGTTTTAGAGAGTCAAAATGTATTGGTCGGGTCAAAAATTAATACAATTTTAAGTGTTAAATGGCCGCTATCACAAATTGAAAATATTTTAAACCACAACCAGTTTTCTTATGTGAAAATTGCAGGGAAAATTAAATCATTGTTAAATAAAGTTCCTACTGCTACACGTGCAGATAGTGTTTGGATGGGATTCGATTTACCACAGGGCTATACTGGAAAAGATGTAATTATTGGAATTACAGATTGGGGGTTTGACTATTCTCACCCAATGTTTTATGACACGCTACTTCAAGAAACACGAATTTTAGCTGCATGGGACCAATTTAAAAATGCAGGTCCTGCTCCAACGGGCTATAGCTATGGAACAGAATACGATAATCCAGCAGACTTGATTGCTGCAGGAACAGACACAATCAATATTTATTCATATGCAACACATGGTTCGCACGTGGCAGGAATTGCTGGTGGCTCTGGTGCAGGAACACCGTATCGAGGAATAGGTTTCGAAGCAAATTATTTGTTTACAACATTTTTGGTAGATGAAGGTGCTGTATTAGATGCTTGGCAATGGATGAATGACAAGGCAATTGTAGAAGGAAAGCGTTTAGTGATTAATATGAGTTGGGGGCTGTACCACATGGATGCCATAGATGGAAGCTCTGTGATTAGTCAAGCGCTTGATGCATATTCAGCTCAAAACGTTGTTTTTGTTACTTCTGGAGGGAACAATGGGGATTCACCTTTTCACATTAAGAAAGCATACACTGGTGACCTTATGAAAACCAATATTAATTTCTATTTTAATCCAAATTTAGCGACGGTATGGGGGCAGAGTATTCATATGTGGGGCGATGTTGGAAATGAAATTTCAAGTGCGATTCAAATTTTAAACATGTCAAATCAAGTGGTTGCAGAATCACCGTGGTACAATACCACAACCACAACGAGTTATGTCGATTCATTTATTGTAGCACCAACAACAACCGATACAATTTGGCTTAACCTTTCTGCCGATGAGTTGTATCCAACAAACAATCGTCCGCAAATGCGCTTAAGGGTAAAGTCTCCACCTTCTGGATACAAAGTTGTGTTGCTTTCTACAGCGCCAACAGGAACGGTTCATTATTGGAATGTTACAGAATTAACGAGCGATGTTGGTAATTGGGGAATGCCTTTTTCTTCGCTAGGATCAGGGTATACATCTGGAGACACTGATAATGGAATTGGAACACCAGCTTGTACACATTCAGCAATTACTGTTGCGGCATATTCAGCAGAATATTATACGATGACAGGTTTTGAAGTGGGAGGTCAATTGGCCTATTTTTCAAGTGTTGGTCCGCTAATGACAGACTCACTAAAGCCCGATATTGCAGCGCCAGGTGTTAGTGTACGATCTTCAATTTCTTCGTATACAGACCATGCATATACGGCTGTTACAACGGTTGATTTTAATGGGAGAACATACCCTTTTGCTTCAATGAGCGGAACTTCGATGTCGTCACCAGCAACTGCGGGTGTTATAACGTTAATTCTACAGGCAAATCCTTACTTATCCGCTGAACAAGTGAAACAAATACTAATACTCACCGCACGTAAAGACGATAATACAGGTGTAATTCCTAGCTTTGGATCATCATCTTGGGGTTGGGGTAAGGTTAACGCTTATGCAGCAGTTAAATTAGCACTAAATACAGTTGGAATTTCTGAATTGCCGCAAGAGGTTACCTGGAATGTTTACCCTAATCCTGCAAACGAAACGCTATCAATTTCAGGGTTAAAAAACACCAATGTGAAACCAATGATTATTGACCTTCAAGGAAAGGCTATATCCATTGAGTTTATTAACAGTTCTATGGATATTACTTCAATTGAGCCGGGTGTGTATTTCTTACGATTAATACGCGACGGAAAAGTAGAGCAGAAAAAATTTGTTAAACTCTAATTCGTGGCATTATCAGCCGAAGAACAAGAACAGTACAATCGCCACCTTATTTTAGATGAGGTTGGTCTTTCAGGACAAGAAAAATTAAAAACGGCAAGTGTTTTAGTGATTGGTGCGGGGGGGCTAGGTTGTCCAATCTTAAGCTACTTAAGTGCTGCTGGTGTTGGAAGAATAGGTATAGTTGATCATGATGCTGTTGACCAGTCTAATTTACAGCGACAAGTCTTGTATGCCCAGTCAGATATTAGCACACCAAAGGTCGAAGCAGCAAAGAAAAAACTTTCGAGATTAAATCCGTTTGTGAAATTTGAAGTATACAATGAAAAATTAACCTGCTTAAATGCGGTTAGTATTTTTTCAAAGTACGACATTGTTGTAGATGGAAGCGATAATTTTCCTACGCGTTATTTAGTAAATGACGCTGCTATTTTGATAGGTAAGCCAGTTGTATTTGGCTCCGTATTTAAGTTTGAAGGACAAGTTTCTGTGTTTAATTACAAAGGCGGTCCAAGCTATCGGTGCTTATATCCAAGTCCTCCCAGTGAACATGAAGCGCCTAATTGTTCTGAAATAGGAGTGCTTGGTGTTTTACCTGGAATTATAGGTTCCCTTCAAGCAAATGAAGTAATTAAAATTATTTGTGGAATAGGTGAGGTTCTTTCTGGGAAGCTTTTGATTTTTGATGCTTTATCATTAAATCAATCGGTGTTAAGATTTACAAAAAATAAGGACATGAAAATTGAGAGACTTGAAGATAGTTATGAGCGTTTCTGTGGAGTTCCACAATTAACCGAAATAACATTAACAGCACTAAAAGCATCAGGGTCTAACTATCACTTACTGGATGTTCGAACCGACTTAGAACGCGAATCAGAGCATATCGGTGGCATGCATATCCCATTGCATGAACTGGCGTCTCGAAGTCATGAAGTCTTATCCGATGAACCCATAGTAGTGTATTGTAAAGCAGGGGTTAGAAGTGCTCAAGCAATACAGTTTTTAAAAGCGTCGGGATTTAAAAACCAGTTAATTAACCTGAAGGGAGGGCTGTTTTATTCTAAATAAACCTACAACGGATCTACATCATTTCGAATTAAGTAGACTTCAACAATTATGCGTGACACGAGTTCTAAATTAATGTCACTAGGATGAATAAGCAGCTTGTAACGGGCCTTTTTATCTGTCGTTTTAATGCGTTTAACGATTTCTAAATCAATCAAAACCTTTCTTCCAAGTAATTTGCCTCCGTAGCAATATTTAAAAGAGTTATTTACAATATCACCTTTAATTACAGCTAAGCGATTGAGTAAGTTAAATGTCTTATTGAAGTATTTTTTTAGCTGCCGAATACGCACCTTAGTGAGCTCTTCCCCGTGTAGAATAGTTCCTGTATAAAGGGCTATTGTATTTAACTCCGCAAGAAAGTGTTTTCGCTCTTCAGGTGTTTGCTCCATTGCGTATAGCTATCGTCATTACTCCGTTCAGTCTTCAAAAGCCTGTTTTAAACTAAATATTGTTGGCTTTATTGGCCTTTTTTAGTTTTTTTTCAGCTCTTTTTTCTTTAGCCGTTTTAGTAGCTTCTTTTTTTACGTTTTTCTTTGCGTCTTGACTTTTACCCATGATTAGATGTTTAATTTATTTTTGTTCGTATACCCAAATATCAGGTGCCACTTGTTTTAAGTTTTTTAATTCAGCTTGTGCTTCAGCTCTTGTTGAAAAAGACATTAGGCTTACAAGTATTCGATTTTTTACTCGAATATACGTAATGGTATGCCCTTTGGCTTTTAACTTATTCGCAAAAGTATTCGCATTTTTTTCAGCTAAAAATGAGCCTGCAATGGCATGAAAGGGAAGTGCATCGTTAGAGGTCTGTGTTTGTTCTGTTTGCTCTTCAATTTCTCCTGCCTTTAAAATAATTGTGACCCTTCTGTTTTCACTGTCGTTGTTTTTTACATCACTCCCATGGTGCTCTGAGACTTCACCTTGAACAATCGAAATCATTTGGGATCGGCTTACACCTTGTGAAAGGAGGTATCTATAGACATTTTTAGCTCTATTTCCTGAGAGTTTAAAGTTTAAGTAATCAGATCCTTCTTCAGAGGCGTATCCTTTAATATAGATTGATTTGGTAGGGTTTTCTTTTAAATAATCAACAACCTTAGACAAGGCTTCCTTTTCCTTCTTTTCATCAAATGAACTTTGAGATTGGGCATAGTAAATCGTATGTTCCAGTTCTACCATTTCTTCTTTGACCAGCTTTTCAATGACTAAGGTGTCAGTTAAAGTTTCAATAACAGGCTCTGCATTCACATACACAGTATCTATAGTTGGGACAATATCGATAGGTGTCTTCGGTACTTTATTACACATGCGTAATGCAATAAGAATTTCATGAGATCCTGAAGATACTTTTGCTAAATCTGTCATTGCAAATTCGTATGCATATGCCACTTGAATTTGATCGTTAACATTAAATCCAAACCGGCCTAAAATTCCTGCTTCATGACGATACCCAACACCTAGTTGCAACCTATTTTTAACATTCAATAATAAATTTCCTTCAAACTGATGTTGTCCAGCACTACCATTTTTATAGAGAACAGATGGTGTTATTGAAACCTTATTTAGCTTACCAAAACGATAACCCATATAACCAATCATATGCCTTCTGTTTGTTAACCCTCCTGAAGTGGTAGGGGATAAGCTTGAGCTTGTTTCCATGATGTTTGGTATAGAGAAGCTAAGCTGGAAGTTTTTAAGTGTGTATACAAAACCAAATTCAGAATAGAAGGAGACGCCTTTAATTCGTTCAGTATTCAGTGAAGGATCTACCTCAACTTGAATTGTTGATCCAGATAAGTCAAAGGCATGTTGATTAATTCCAGCCCCAATACCCAGTCTTAAATTGTGTGCGTTTCCAAAGTTCAATTTGTATGCGTAGATACCTTGTGCATTTACCTGTGTTAAAGTTCCTAACCTGTCAAGCATAACCTTTCCTCCAAGAGACATGTTTTTACCAATCTCCATGCTGCCGTTCACATAGCTAACTTGAGGTGCACCATGATAGCCAGACCACTGTCCTAAGTGGCCAATATTGATTTTAGCACAGCCACTTTCTCCAGCGTACGCTGGGTTTATCTTAAATTTATTGAATTCATAAAGATTAGTTTCCGCAAGTTGTTGCGTAGCTCCCCAATTTGAAATTAGTACAGCACCTAAAATTAGAAGTATATTATTTTTCATGATTTTTGCTTTAAACTAATTCTATCTTATTATTGTTATGTACCCCTTAAAACTAACGTTATCATAACATTGAATGATATAATAATAAACACCTTCTGGCAGTAATTCACCGCTTATAGATGTTCCATTCCATGTATTGTCATAATTTTCTGTTTCAAATATTTGAGCTCCCCATCGGTTAAAAATTTTAACATTACAACCTTCAGTATAGCTCAGGTTTTCTAGCACCCAATAGTCATTGACGTCATCACCGTTGGGAGTAATTACATCGTTAACTGTTACAAGCCCTAAACAAGCTTCAATAAGGTTAATGGTTACACCCTGTGTTTCTGTCGTTGTATTTCCCTGATCGTCTGTAAATGTCCAGGTTATGGTGTAAGATCCCGGAATAATCATCGGGAGTTGTGCATCACTTGTTATTGTTACATCACCTCCACAGTTGTCTGTTGCTGTTGGTGTGGTCAAGTTTAAAAGCTCACAGTCAACTACGATTGGTGCAACTGTTGATAAATCGACAACCGGAGCAGTAACATCTTGAATGATTACATTTTGTAGCTGTGCTGAACTATTTCCAACACCGTCTGTATAAACCCATGTTACAACGTGAGTACCAATCGTTGTAAAAGGTAGGTTGGCATCATTTGTTACGGTAACAGCTCCTCCACAATTGTCTGTAGCTGTTGGCTCTGTTAGTGTATTTAATGAACATTCTGCTACGATATCAGTCAAGACTATGTCATCAGGAACAGGAGCACTTATGTCGTTGATGATGACTTCTTGTACCTGTGTTTCTAGATTTCCATTACCATCATCATATGTCCAAGTAACAACTGTTGTTCCTTGAAATGAAATAGGTAAAATAGCATCGTGAAAACCTGTTATTGATCCTGCGCAGTTATCTGTTGCTGTTGGTGCAGTCAATGATGTTACTGAACATTCAGCAGTAATGTCAGGCAAGTCAATAAGGTCAACTACTGGTGTAATAGGATCATCAATAATGATGTTTTGTGTTTGTGTACTTGTGTTACCATTCCCATCATCATATGTCCAAGTAATAGTTGTTGTCCCTTGTGCAGTAATTGGTAAGGTAGCTGTTGTTGTTCCTAAAATTGTTCCATTACAATTATCTGATGCTGAAGGCGGACTTAGAGAGACTACCTGACAAGTGGATGTTATATCACTCAAGGTTGAAATATCTGCCACGGGAGCAGTAACATCTGTAATAATAACATTTTGAGTTTGGGTACTTGTATTTCCATTTCCATCATCATATGTCCAAGTTACAATTGTTGTTCCTTGTGTTGTAATTGGAAACGTGGTTGTCGTTGTTCCCAAGACAAGACCTATACAGTTGTCTGTTGCATTTGGAACAGTAATAGCTGTTACTTCACACGCTGAGCTTACATCATTTAGCGTTGTGGTGTTTGCAATCGGAGCAGTAACATCATCAATAATTACATTTTGAGCATGTGTGGCTACATTTCCATTTCCATCATCAAATGCCCAGTTAATTACAAAGGCTCCTTGGCTTGTATATGTTAATGGATCTGTTGTTATTCCTATAGCAAGCCCAGTACAGTTGTCCATTGCTACTGGTACAGGCACAGTAATACCACATTCAACCGTAATATCATTAATGATTGGAAGAACAGGTGGAGTCATGTCATCTACGGTCACTGTTTGTGTACACAAACTAACATTTCCATTAATGTCTGTTACAGTCCACGTTACGATTGTTACCCCTACAGGATATGTTGTTAAACTATTGTTTGTTATGGAGTAAACAGTGCAATTGTCTCCAGTTACCGGCGCGCCTAAAACTACACCTGAAGCTGAACATAGCCCTGGGTCATTGCTAACAAGAACATCGATAGGGCAAGTAATAATAGGCGCTACTGTATCGATTACAGTCACTGTAGCAATACAAGTTGCTGAATTCCCATTCAAATCATCTACAGTAAGCGTAATGTTATTTGTACCAATATCAGCACATGTGAAATCTGTCGTTGAAGCAGAGAAATTAACTGTCCCACAGTTATCCGTTGATCCATTATTTAAATCGATTCCCGTAATGGAAACGGTTCCTACACCGTTTAAATAGGCATTAATGTTTTGACAGAGAGCAACCGGAGCAGTAATATCTGTAATAACAACATTTTGCGTTTGTGTTGATGTATTTCCATTTCCATCATCGTAAGTCCAAGTTACAATTGTTGTTCCTTGTATTGAAATAGGGAGAGTTGCATCGTTGGTTACTGTAACAATTCCACCACAGTTGTCTGTAGCAGTAGGGGCAATTAATGCAGTTATCTCACACTCAGTAGTTATATCCGCGAGTGTTGCTATGTCTGCAACCGGAGCAGTTACATCATCAATAACAATATTTTGCGTTTGTGTTGAAGCATTCCCGTTTTCATCTGTATAAGTCCAAGTTACAACTGTTGTTCCTTGTGTTGAAAAAGGAAGAGTTACATCGTTACTTACTGTAACAATTCCGCCACAGTTGTCTGTAGCAGTAGGGTCGGTTAATGCAGTCACCTCACATTCAGCAGTTACATCGACCAGTGTTGCTATGTCTGCAACCGGAGCAGTTACATCATCAATAACAATGTTTTGCGTTTGTGTTGATGTATTTCCATTTCCATCATCGTAAGTCCAAGTTACAATTGTTGTTCCTTGTATTGAAATAGGAAGGGTAGCATCGTTTGTAACAGCAACTACTCCGTTACAGTTATCAGTAGCAGTAGGGTCGGTTAACGCAGTCACCTCACATTCAGCAGTTACATCAGCCAGTGTTGCTATATCTGCAACTGGAGCAGTAATGTCATCAATGATTACATTTTGAGTCTGTGTTGATGTATTTCCATTTCCATCATCGTAAGTCCAAGTTAGAATTGTTGTTCCTTGTATTGAAATAGGAAGGGTAGCATCGCTACTTACTGCAACAATTCCACCACAGTTGTCTGTAGCAGTAGGGTCGGTTAATGCAGTCACCTCACATTCAGCAGTTACATCAGCCAGTGTTGCTATGTCTGCAACCGGAGCAGTTACATCATCAATAACAATGTTTTGCGTTTGTGTTGAAGCGTTTCCACTTGCATCTGTATAAGTCCAAGTTACAATAGTTGTTCCTTGTGTTGAAATAGGAAGAGTTACATCGTTACTTACCGTAACAATTCCTCCACAGTTGTCTGTAGCGGTAGGGGCAATTAACGCAGTCGCCTCACATTCAGCAGTTACATCAGCCAGTGTTGCTATGTCTGCAACTGGAGCAGTAATGTCTGTAATAACAATATTTTGCGTTTGTGTTGAAGCGTTTCCACTTTCATCTGTATAAGTCCAGGTTACAACTGTTGTCCCCAAGCTTGTTATTGGTAGGATAGCATCATGTGTTGTAATAACTGCCCCACATAAGTCTGTAGCCGTAGGGTCAGTCAATGCAGTTACCTCACACTCAGCAGTGACATCGGCTAGTGTAGCTAAGTCTGGAACAGGTGCCTCAGTATCGATAACCGTAACTGTCTGTACGCATTGACTACTGTTTCCGCCAATATCTGTGACGGTCCAAATCACATTTGTGACCCCTGACGGGTAGTTAATCATACTGGTATTCATAACCGTTAACGGAGAGCAGTTATCGCCGGTTGTTACATTTCCTAAAGCCACACTTGCTGCTGAACAGACTCCAGGGTCATTGTTTACAACAACATTAACAGGGCAACTTACGGTAGGTGAAATAGTATCGAGTACAGTTACTGTAGCAGTACAGTCTGTTGAATTACCATTTTCATCAGCTACAGTAAGTGTAACGTTGTTTTGTCCTAGATTTGTACAAGTAAATGTTGTAGGGGGGATAGAGAGGGTAACGTTTCCACAGTTATCAAACGATCCATTGTCGATGTCTGTAGCAGCAAGTGTTACATCTCCGGTCCCTGATAAATAAACATCGATGTCTTGGCAAACAGCTGTTGGAGGAGCGATATCATCAACGGTAATTGAGATTGCTCCACAAAGACCTGAGGTTTCATCTACACACCCTGCGCCGTCTTCACCCCTAATATAATATGTTGTTGTAACTCCTGGAGAAACGACCAAAGTGTTTGATGATGTTGTTGCAAGTTGAGTCCCTGCACATGAAGTGGTATAGATGTGCCATGCTGTTGCATCGTTTAAATTACCTGTCCATGTTAAGGTTGAATTAGACCCCGGGCATATTACTGAAGATGAAGTTGTTATTACTGGTACATTTGGGTCTACACATTGTGAAAACGTAAACAGCGTGTTTAAAACGAGTAAAGAGAGTAATAAATTTTTCATAAAATATAGCTAATAGAGATCCGTTAGGAAACTCTTTTGTGTATCGTTAGTTATGCTGAAATTTCAGCATCTTATCCTAAAGATACGTCATTTCAGTCTAAAAGTACGTGTTTTAGAGGCTTAAATAGGAGGGAAGATGTAATGTTTTGAACAGTAGTTTCTTAACTCTATTCGTTTTGCTTGGGAATGTAAGAAGAGTTATTTCTCAAACCAACTGGCATACATGCGGTAATTGGTCGCAATTCGCTGCACTTCGCCTTCAAATAACTCAGGGCTTAAGTCTTTTACTTTTTTTGCTGGAACTCCAGCATAAACACTTCCACGCTTAACATGAGTACCCTCTAGTAATACGGCTCCTGCGGCAATAATACAGTTACTCTCAATAATGCAATTGTCCATTACAGTGGCATTCATACCAATCAATACATTGTCGCCTGTTGTGCAACCATGTACACATGCATTGTGTCCTACTGAAACGTTGTTTCCAAGATTGACTTTTGTTTTTTCATAGGTGCAATGCAAGACTGCTCCATCTTGAATGTTTACGTTATCTCCCATTTTAATGGAGTTGACATCGCCCCGGACAACAGCATTGAACCATACGGAACAGTTATTACCCATTTCAACATTTCCAACAATTGTTGCGTTTTCTGCTAACCAACAAGAGTCGGGTATAATAGGTGTGTTGCCTCTACATTCTTTAATTAATGCCATGATGATAAAATAAATAAGTTTTAACAAAAAAAGGTGTACTTCAAGTTGAAGTACACCTTAAAGATAGATGTTGTAGATTGATTTCTTAGTCTAAGAAATCAACTTTTCCTGATTCTAAATTGTAATACGCTGCAACAATTTTCAAACCGCCTGTTTCTACAGCGTTTTTAATGATTGGGGATTGATCAACTAAGGCTTTCCCATTTAATTTTGCATTCGTTTTTACAATGTCATTTACAGGCATTCCTTTTTCTGAAGCAGAAATTGCGGGTTCAATGTGGGCCAGTAGGTGGTTTAGATTAGACCCATTATCACCTCCGTTAACTGCTGCTGTAACAGCACCACAGCTTTGATGGCCAAGAACGATAATTACTTTTGAGCCCAAGTGAGCAACAGCATATTCGATGCTTGCAATTGAAGAGGTGTTTGCAACATTACCTGCAACACGAACAACAAACAATTCACCTAATCCTGCGTCAAATGTAAATTCTGGGACTACGCGGCTGTCAGCACAGCTCAGTATGATTGTATGAGGTTCTTGCCCTCCTACTAGTTCATTTTTACGTTGACTGTCTTGTAGTTTTCCGTCTAGTTTATCTGCAACAAAGTTTGAATTTCCATGCTTTAGACGTTCAATAATTTGAGTTGTATTCATCTTAATTTAAGTGTTATGAGGTTTAACTTATTTCGCAATCAGGAATATTGATTACTGAAAGTTTAATCTTTTTTTCTGGAGCTCCAAATTTTTTAAATTCTGCAATTGATTCTAAAACATCGTGATTAATAGACTTACATTTACTTCCATCTATAGTCATAGTAACTCCCTCTGGGGCATCGTAGAAGTATTGAACAATACTTGCCTTGTTTAAAAACGTTACATCTTCAGCTAACTCGAGGTTAATTTCTCCTTTGTCTGTATCTGTTATGGTGTAGCTGTGGCGAAAGTTTCTGCGTAATATGTAGAAAACGGCAACGCCGATACCAATAAAAATACCTTTCAGTAAATCGGTTAAAAGTACACCAACAATTGTTGCTACAAAAGGAACAAACTGTTCGTATCCAGATCTAAACATGTATTTGAATAGCTGTACTTGTGCAAGTTTGTACCCAACCATGATTAAAATAGCAGCCAATGACGCTAAAGGAATTAGGTTGATTAATGTAGGGATAAAGAAAACAGAGAGTAACAAGAGTAAGCCGTGAATAATTGTTGCAAGTTTTGATTTTCCTCCAGCGCTTACATTAGCCGAACTTCGAACAATAACTTGTGTCACGGGTAGCCCTCCAATTAATCCTGAAACAATATTTCCTACACCTTGAGCTTTAAGCTCTCTGTTTGTAGGGGTGTGGTGTTTGTTTGGATCTAGATTGTCTGTAGCTTCAACGCTTAACAGGGTTTCTAAACTTCCCACCAATGCTATTGTTGCAGCAATAATATAAACATTAGGATTACTTAAGTAGCTAAAATTTGGAAATTGAAAAAACGTTGTAAACTCACTTAATGATGTGGCTACAGGGAGTCCAACTAAGTGTTTTTTACTCAGTGCCAATTCTGGAAAATAAGCTTGAAATAAGAGGTTTAAGCCAATTCCCAACAATACTACGATTAAGGCTCCTGGAATTAGTTTGAATAATGCTATTTTTTTGAACCGTTCCTGATTAAATAAAATTAAAACTAGGATTGAAAGCAAGCTAATGATTATGGCTCCTGGCTCTAGTGCGTTGAATGCGTAGAGTAATTCAGAGAAGGTGTTATGACCATCTGTTTGCAAAAAAGATTCATCTCCAAAAAAGTCTGTGTCATAGCCAAATGCATGGGGGATTTCTTTTAAAATTAAGGTGATTCCAATTGCAGCAAGCATTCCTTTAATAACCGATGATGGAAAATAATTACCAAGTATGCCAAGTCTTGCGTATCCTGCAATAATTTGAATTACTCCAGATAGAACTACAGCTACCAAAAAAGCATCAAAGCTTCCCAGTGTAGCAATTGCTGCGGTAATAATAGTGATGAGCCCTGCGGCTGGACCTGAAACGCCAATTCGACTGCCACTTAAGACCCCAACAATAATACCACCTACAATGCCGGCGATAAGCCCTGCAAAAATATTTGGTGTGCTGCCTATTCCTTCAACGTTTGTTGATGCAAACCCAATGCCTAAACAAAGGGGTAGCGCAACTAAAAATACGACTAAACTAGCCGGTAAATCTGCACCTAAGTGCTTAATGTGTTTTTTCATGTTTTTTTTGATATAAATGTATGCGATTGATTGTTCTTTCAATTAGCAATTTATATCTGGTGGAGGGTAGGGGGTGTTGAGGTAAACACTAGCGAAAGCTGGTTGTTTAAAATGAGATTCGAGTAGTTTACTTTGATTGTCAACTTTGGGGATTAGTGCAAAATTGATGTATTTATAGTCTTTATCCTTTTCGGTGTCTTCATTTTTTGATTCTTTTTCAGAGTCATCTTCTTCTCCTTCATGAATTTCACTTACTATCTTTTCATCTGAATTAGAATTCAAAATCTGTATGTTACTAACAACCATTTGGCTAACAAAGAGCGCTAAAAAGAGTGAGATTAAAAATTTCATACGTGTAAAGATAGCAATAATTTTATGTGCTAGTTCTATGTTTTCTTTATATTTTCAGTTAACATTTCATAACAAATATAGGGATGATCTTTTTTATATTTTAGGTGAACGGATCCTAATTCTACATAACCGCGATTCGCGTAAAATTTTTGATTTCGTAGGTTTTGACTAAATGTATCTAGTCGGATTGAACAGTAATTATTATTCAGGGCAAACTCTTCTGCAAACTCCATTATTTTTCTTGCAATACCTCTCCCTTGATAAGGAGGGGAAACGGCTAATCTATGGATAACAATGTTTTTTGAATCAAAAGGAGTAAGCCAATTAATTTCAGCGTACTCCTCGTCTTGCATTTCATTCAGGACAACGACTCCAACAATTTCGGATTCTATTTTGTAAGTGAAGAGCGTTTCTGTTTGAATGTCATTGGTAATGTTTTCGATGCTTGGATAGCTCTCGTCCCATTGGTCAATGCCATTGTCGCGTAAGTTTTTGCCACACGCTTTAATTAGACTAATGATTGAATTTATTTCGGAATACGTTCCTTTCCCAATCATTTTTTAGTCAATCACACTTAAGGCTTTCCCCACTTTAATAAATGCCGCTGCCGCCTTGTCTAAATCAGCTTTAGAGTGCGCAGCAGAAATTTGAGTTCTAATTCGTGCTTGACCTTTAGCAACAACTGGATAAAAGAACCCAATGGCATAGACCCCCTCTTGCAGTAACATATCAGCAAATTTCTGAGAAAGTGCTGCGTCATAAAGCATAATGGGTACAATTGGTGAATTACCAGGCTTGATATCAAATCCGGCAGCAACAATTTGATCTTTAAAATATGTCGTGTTTTCTTCTAAGGTATCTCTTAATTCTGTTGTTGAGCTAAGGATATCAAACACCTTGTTCGAAGCACCAACAATAGAAGGTGCTAAAGAATTGGAAAATAAATATGGTCGAGATTTTTGACGTAACATGTCAATAATTTCTTTTTTCCCCGTTGTGTATCCACCCATAGCTCCACCCAAGGCTTTGCCAAGCGTTCCTGTAATGATATCAACCTTTCCATTTACACCACAGTGTTCAGGGACACCGCGTCCTGTTTTCCCAATAAATCCTGCAGAGTGACACTCATCACTCATTACCAGCGCATCATATTTATCTGCTAAAGCACAAATTTCATCCATCTTAGCGATATCTCCATCCATAGAGAAAACACCATCTGTAACGATAATTCTAAAGCGTTGGTCTTGTGCTTTTTTTAATTGTTCCTCCAAATCACTCATGTCAGAATGCTTGTACCTGTACCGTTGAGCTTTACAAAGACGGACACCATCAATAATTGATGCGTGGTTTAATTCATCTGAAATAATTGCATCTTCAGCCCCGAAAAGAGGTTCGAAAACACCACCGTTTGCATCAAAAGCTGCAGCGTATAAAATAGTATCTTCTGTACCGTAGAATTTAGCAATTTTAGCCTCTAATTCTTTGTGAATGTCTTGAGTTCCACAAATAAACCGAACAGATGACATTCCGAAACCGTGCGAATCTAAGGTGTCCTTAGCGGCTTGAATAACGTCTTCATTAGAAGATAGTCCCAGGTAGTTGTTTGCGCACATAATCACGACATCTTCTCCAGTATTTACACTGACACTTGCTCCTTGAGGCGTTGTGATAACACGTTCTCTTTTATATATTCCCGCCTCATCAATGGCCTTTAATTCTGATTGAAGATGATCTTTGATTTTTCCGTACATATGCCAATATATTTGTATTACAAATGTAATGAGAAAAGCTGATTTTTAGAAGTAGGAAAGGAATTATTGAGTAGGTAAATGGATTAAAAATTCCATTTTAAGCTCCGATTATCAAGAATTGCGAAGGATACTTTCCAACTTGGGGTGGGGGCTATCTGATTTCCGTCAGATAAGACACCGTAGACACCAACCCTTAGACGTCTTTTTGAAAACTTAAAATTTCGTTCCAGGCCAGCGAGCACTTCGTAGTGCTCCCAGTTAAATTCAGGAACGTACAAGGCACCTGCACCTAAAACTAAACCAATACGTGTTTTTTTCATCCACGGAATTTTATTTAGAATTGCTCCGTTATCGTGGTGTACAAAATGTGCTTCTAAATAAATTTTTTCACTTGGCAGTGTTGAGTCAAGCCCTTGAAATGAATGCAGGGGGTTAGAAAACCAAATAGGATCACTCCTTCTATGAAATTTTTGATCTGCATCTTTGAGTGAGGTTGTATTTAAAAATTGTCCCGATTTAATATGATAGCTAGACGTGCCTAATGTTCCAATTTTAAAGGTTTGCATAACTCCCCCCAGAATGTAGTCGTGGTTTACATCACTTCCGAATAGGTTTGGAATTCCTTTTTCATAATAGAGGTAGAATGTTGGCCATCGAGAACCCAATAACACCTTTCTGTTAGGCTCCTTCATGTACTTTTGGTTGGGAGTAAACCGCAATGTCACGTTAACGATAAAAGCTTGGTATGTATCAAAGCTAGTTGGGTCGTTGTTTGGGAAGGCATCATCAAGGTCAAGGAATTTGTACCCTTCTAAACTCCTTCGTTCGCTCATACTTGCGTCAGTGTCTAAATATAAACCATTTAGAAGTTCATAGCTGTTCCCTATGGTAAGGTCTGTCGTTTCGATGAAGTTATCTCTCCTGTAAATTTGTGTAATAGCATCATAGCCACGAATGACATCGAAACTGTGTGAAAAATTGGTACGCAATGTTCCAAAATGAAACGGGTCATATCGGTAACTCCAGTTGGTTGATCCTTTTAAATCACCATTTAATAGCCCAACTGAAAACTCCGAATAAGAATCGATGAATCGCTCATCTTTCCATTTTTTAAAATAAGAAAATCCTGGCGCAATCCTCGGTCCTGCAATCATAATAGGACGAATAAAGGCCGCAAGGGAATTGATTGTCCACTGTGTTTTTTTTGCGCGATTTCTATGATCGAACCCCCACCAAAGTATTTTTAATGCTGTTACTTTGTTAAACACAGCATCAATAGAGTCAAGGTATTCTTTTCTATTTCGGTAATCTTTAATACTGTCGTTGACTGCGATGTATTCACGTTCTTCAGGTGTTAGGCTTCCGACACGTTTGTCTTTCCAAAAAACGGAATCTTTTTCGTAGGCTTCTTTTTCTGTAATTGAAAGTTCATTGTTAAAATATCGATGGGGAAAATTAGGATTAAAATTATACTTGGTGTACTCAGCGAAAGTCGTACACGTTGATGTTTGGTCTTTATATTTCACTCCGTAGTCAAGGGTTTGGCTTCTTAGTACACATAAGGTGTCCCCAAAATGGTCAAACTCTTGATCAATTGAGAAGTAATCATAGATTAACAGATTTCCTTTTTCCATGGTAAGTTCAAGCTTCTGAACGAGCCATAGTGTGTCTATTACGTAGATGTATCCTTTTAATGTTGTTGTCGCACTATTTCTAGGGATAATTTTAACCTTGCTTATTTGTTTTCCATCCTCTTCATATTGTTCAACAAGGCGGTATTTGTAAGATAGGATTCCCGGCCCAGAAATAGGTGAGCTTACGGGAGTTTGATGTAGGTCGTTGAGGTGTAATAAGTTTTGAAAGAAATTAAAGTTTGATTTAATTGTAGTTGTATAGTAAAGGTTGTTGTGTTTAGCTCCACGAGCATCATAGGCATTTCTGATTTCTTTCACTTGATTCTTTCCGCCATAGTGACGTGTAAAATCAACTTCAATCAGGTTCATATTATTTGCCAAGGCTTCGTCTTCTTTTCGTTTTTCAGCGAAAGGGTCAACAATACCATTGGGGTCCAGGTTTTCACCCTCTTCTTGACGGTTTTTTTTCTTTTTTTTCTCTTTTCGATTAATTTTTTCAGAGGCTTTAATATACCCTGTTACGGTGTGTGGGTAATTCCAAGGATTTGTTTGGTCTCGTCTCTTAATCACCTCAAGCATGATATCTCTGCCTGGATTCGTTTTTTTAACAGAGACATCAACATGTTCAATTTCTTGAATGTTGGTAGGGTAGAGCTTATGGTTTTTTGTTACGGTATGCTCTCCAATTGTTACATAGGCTTCAGTGTTGTCATACCCCATTGATGTTATAACTAAGAAATATTCTCCTTGATTGATACGCATTTCATAATGCCCATGTAGGTCGGCCATGGTTCTCAACTCAACCGCATTCTTTACATAGATTTTTGCATACGGAATTGGAATGTCATTTTCATCTGAAATTATACCTGTAAGCAATTGTTGTGCAAACGATAAATTCGACACAAAACTGACAGTTATAAAGATTAAAAGCAATAAAGATTTCATTCCAATTAACGGATAAAATGAGCAGTCAACACTCAAAAGTATGTTGACTCTTGATTTAAGTTATATAACTAAAAGTAAGAAAATACCTTGTGGAACACCTAACAAACCGGATTGACGAGCAATAAACCAGCTTAATGTTAACAATATTTAGGATGAGTGGTAATTACTTTTTTAACGCTTCTTGTTCTTCGAGAAACTTTACGTGCTTTTCCATGCGTTTAATCATCCACCGTTTAACAACAAACATAAACAGTGCAATTCCTGCAAATACATAGTAAAAACTCCACTTACGAAAACCTTCAACAAGTCCCATATAAGTTACAACGACAAGTACAAAAACAGCCATTAATAACCAGAAGTAAAGCATTAATTTGTTGTAAGTTTTCATAGGCTTAAATAGTTAAAATAGTAATTATTTGGATAGATTAAATTTCCCGTAAGGCTCTAATATTTTGTAATGAACAAACTCTTGCGTTGTCTGAAGTCCACGGCCCCATCCTTGAACGGAATTGTCCGGTGATTTAACAATTACATTTTTGTTCGTATATATTGTGCTGTCATTTTGATTCCAAAATAGCTCTTCGGTTTCTAAACGTTGTTCTTTTTCTAGATTCAATAAACCAACAGAGTCACGAACAACAACCTCTCCTGTTTCGTAGTTTATTTCACCGTAAAGTGCGGTTAGTTTTGATATGACTTTACCATCTTCAGAATAAAAATCAACCTTTACACCATCTTTTAGTTTGGTTATGTGGGTTGGGACTAAATATGTTTCTGCAAGTGTAGCATAGATTTCTACACGTGCATAGCCAGAGTCATTATAGAACATGTTGAACTCACTCATGACATCATTGGGAGCATCTTCATTGAAGGTTACTTTTTGAATGGTGTTCAAATCATTAACACATGAAAAAAGAAAACCTGTCATAAAAATTATGACAGGTATCTTGGTTAATAAGCTAATTGATGAACGACTGCTCATACTATTGTTTTGGATTAACAGAAATTCCGTAGCAAGAAAGGTTAACAGAATCTGGAGAGCCATTTTCGAAAACCATACCGTCAGTTGGGTATTTTTTTCTAAAGCTTGCTATTGTTCCTCCTGTAGATTCACCTAACGATCTTGCTTGCTCTAATAATTGAACCGCATAGATATAATTACACTGTCTTTCGAATGTTGAAGAACCACAATTGTTTGCATTTTTCCCTACCGAAGAACCTGCAATGGTTAATGCTTTACCTCTTAGTTGACCTTTTACAGACATTGCTGTGTTATAAGCAGCCGTATAAGAACCCGATTGGTACTTTGCCCGTGCAATTTCATACGTAATCTCTTCTGACTTCTCTTCATTTGGAGCAAGTGTCTTAGCTGTACTTAAAACTGAAATGGCTGAAGAGAATTTCTTTTGAGCTAACAGGGCTTTCGCCTTGATCATTTGCGCATCAAAAGATGTTGGGTCAATTGCAACATAGATGTCAATTAATTCAAAATACTCGCTACTTTCAGTGCATTCTTTTTTCTCTAACAATGTGATGAAGTTGAGTACAGATGCTTTTTTTACTTCAGGATCTACAGGTAAGTTTTCCATATACCCTTTCAAATCTGGAAGTATGTCATCACAGCTTCTCACAACGTAGTTAAAGTAACTCGTTATTGTCTCTTGTGTTTTAACGGACATTCCAGCTTGACTAATAAGTGTAGACAATTCAAAGTACTCTGAAATCATACGCTGTTTTAATACTAACTTATCTGAATCAGATGCCTCAGAGAACATCGCATATGTGTTGTAGTAAAAGTAAGACACGTAGGCTTCATTTGTTGCAATTCCCTTTGTATCAATCCCTCTTCTAAATAAGCTGTCTGCTTTTTTACGGTTAGGTTTTGTTGTTTGTAGAATTGCAGAAGCTCTCGAAAAGTCATCTTTTATGTTGTAAAATCCTGCAGTTTCAACCCTGTCCCAAGCGGCAATTAAGGTGTCGTTGTATGCTGCTTTATCGGCTTTGTCTTTTGCTGTATTTACGGCATTTCTCAACGTCCCAATCATACGTGCATAGTTTGGAGCATCGTATCCACCACAAATTTCTTCTCCTTTTAGGTAGTATGTTGCTGCACCAGGATAGTTTTTAATTTTAAGCTCCTCTCCAGCCAAAAAACGCATACGTTTGCATTCTCTAGCTTTATCCTCATCTTGAGCGTATGAGTTAAATCCTACTGCAATTAAAGCGCCTAGTAATAATAATCTTCCCAATTTCATTTTTATATTTTATTAATTCAATTTACGTTTAACAAACCACTTGTCCGCACCTGGAGCAATGGATACCCCGATATTGATTCCGTAGTATTGTTCCTTAAATGCATGACTATCTGCAATACCTCTTTGTCCAATTGTGAAACCTAAGTTTATCGAAGAAAGCGAGTTTTGAACGACAACCGGAATACCAAATCCAAATGTTGTGCCAAAGTCTGAAACTTGTTGACCATTTGTTTGGTATGGAAGTGTAAGTTGGTAAATACCAGCACGATATTTTATTCTGTGATAAAGCTTTGTTGTTACTTTGTTGGTGATGAAATCTGTTTCAGGAATGTATTCAATACCAAAGGTCATTTTCGATGTGTTCTTAAATGAGTTGGTAAATGTATTGTCAAATGTGTTTTCGTATTGGCTCCAGTCTGACTGTCTGTATGAAGCATGAAAAGAAATTGCTGAATTAAGTTCGTTGGTTGTTTCTTTTCTGCTAATGGTCCTTAATGTGTAGTTTAAACCAACAGTGTAAGCAGGGATGTTGCTAACATTTCCATCTGTTGTTTGCGAGAAAGAGGTTGTGTCGAAGTCGTTAGGATTATCTACATTACCACCGTAGTAGATCCCTTCTTCATAGGTTCCGTTTATTTTTTGAAAGGGCTCAATTACGCTAAAAAGGCTAAAGGTATGTCGGTCATTTATTTTTTGAACATAGCTCAGCCCAAGATCATAATGAAAGGCACGGATTTGCATTGATTTAATACTGATGCCACCAGCATAAGTATCGATACCAGATTGAATTAAACCACTTTTACGTGTATTTGATGTGTTTCCAAACAGGTAACCAAAATTTGCCCCAACCGAAAGAGTAGTCCCTTTGTATTTTATGAGGTTAGAGGAAAGTCCTAAAAAGACTTCGTTAATCCCTCCTTCTCCAGAATACGTGTAGATCAAAGAGTCTTGTTCAACTAAAATTCGAGAGCTAAATTCATAGCCTCTTCGTGCGTAGGGTTTTAAACCAAAAGCTAACCCAAAATAATTACTAAAAGACAGACCTAGTGCAAAGTTTTGAATGCCTGTTATGCTTGCAAAGTTTGAATTGCCTCCTTCTGTAAAGTTTGAAAGTGTAGAAGAAACCCCTAAAGAAAATAAAGGCTGACCTTTACCAAGAGCACTGTAGCTCGCAGGGTTGTAGAAGTTTAGCGCAGTAGAATCTTGAATGGTTATTGTTGTGTTTCCCAGTGCTGAGAATAACGCATGATTTAACCCGCTAATTTCACCTAAGCCAAATGAGCTGTACGGGCTGTTAATGTTGCTTTGAGCCATGGTGAAATTCCCACAGAGTAGGACTAAAAATGATACAGCTAGATTACGCATTGTGTTTGTATATTTCATATAGCCCTTTTAATGTCAGATTTTCGTCTGCAAAGATGTCATTTTTTGAGACTAAATCAAAGTGAGAAGCATCCCCTCCTGTCATAAAAAAAGTTAAGCTTGGGAATTGAACTCGATATTCTGCCATCATCATTGTTATTTCAGCTTTTAAACCATTCATTACACCTGAGTGAATACAAGAGTTTGTGTCATTACCAACGAGTTTTGTTTTTGCTTTCGTTGTTATTAGAGGGAGCTTTCCTGTGTAATCGTTAAGGGATTTATACCTCAATTGAATTCCAGGAGAAATTGACCCACCAATGTAGTGTTGATTTGGTCCTGTCAAATCAAACTTCACACAAGTGCCAATGTCGATGGTTACACAGTAGTCTGTTTTAGAATAGGTGCCTGAATAAACAGCATTACAAATTCGGTCAACACCTAAGGTGTGCTTGGTTTTGTAGTCGAGTTTAATGGGTAACTTTGTTTCAGCAGTTACTAGCGTGTAGCTTTCAAGTAAACAGGTTAATCGTTTTGTGTCTTCATTTGACAACACAGAAGAGACAATTGCGTTGTATTTCGCATGAGTACAAAGCCATTTTTCAAATAAATCTAAATTTTTTAGATTGAAAATTTCAACCGTTTTCAAGTGCCCATTTATGAACGAACCTACTTTAATTGAGGTGTTTCCGGCATCTATTACAAGGACCTTATTATCTACTTTCATTAGTACAAAGATAATATAAGTGAAAAAAAATTGAAATTTTTGTTTCAGTTTGGAAAAAAGTTGATAGATTTGCGCCACCAAATTAGGTTGGTGATATAGCTCAGTTGGTAGAGCAATGGACTGAAAATCCATGTGTCCTTGGTTCGAACCCGAGTATCACCACAGGTATTTAAAAGCTCTCAAGAAATTGGGGGCTTTTTTTTATGTCTTACCGTTTGTGGATTGTATTCTTTTTTAAGATTAGGAATGGTGTAAAAAAGATAAAGCAACTCTCTTGAGTTGCTTTATCATACCTAACCTAACCACTATTCACTGAAAAAGATTTATTGACCGAAGTCAATTTTAAACCTTTTATGGTGTAAAGATAAAGCAGAAGGGAATGACCTAAAAATTTAAAAAACACTGATTGTGTGAATTGTGAAGTGTTGTGCTAGCATAGTAAACCTTAAAATGGTAGTTTATCTATTGATTTTCAATGTTTGTAGGTTTTTTTGTCTTATTAATCGATTTTAAGTATTGAATTCCTACCGTTGCAACTTTTAACATATGTTCGCTGTAAATTGGGTTTTATTCGATGAGAAACATTTTTGTTAATGTAAAATCCCCCTTCACACAGGGGGGTGTTTTCGACTTTCACGAGTCATTTTCGACCTGTTTTTCACAAAAAAAAAGACGGGCAATTAAACCCATCTTTTTTGTTCGTTGTTGATTACAAATTACTGCGCATTTTCCATTTGAAAATGGTGTAGATCCATAACTTAAAACGATACATTAATAAGTAGAGAGCAGGGATAATAACCAGTGTTAAAAATGTGGCAAAGGTTAATCCATAAATAATTGCCCATGACATTGGTGCAAAGAAAACATTATTATCTCCACCAATATAAATTTTAGGATCATAGGTTGTAAACAAGCTAAAGAAATCAATATTAAAGCCAACAGCTAAGGGTACGAGTCCTAAAATTGTTGTGATTGCAGTAAGCAGTACAGGGCGAAGCCTTGTTCTTCCTCCATGAATCGCAGCGTTTAGAATGTCGTCATAGGGTAATAAATCATACTCCCCTAGATTTAATGACTCGCGTTTTTCGAGGCGTAATTTATTGATATAGTCAATTAATACAATTGCGTTATTTACAACTACACCGGCTAACGATATAATTCCAATCATTGTCATCATAATAACGAAGTTTTGCCTAGATATTAGGAGACCTAATAATACACCAATTAAAGAAAGCACAACTGTTAACATAATTACGGTCGGCATTGAATAGGAGTTAAATTGAGCAACAATGATTAGTAAAATCAAAAACACTGCAATTAATAAGGCTCCACTTAAGAATGCCATCTCTTTTTCTTGTTCTTCTTGCTGGCCTGTAAATTTAAAGTCAAGCCCTTCTTTTAGTTTTCCTTCGGCTACATATTCGGCCATTTTTACTTTAAGTTGATCAACAACCTCCGTTGGATTGAATCCTTCATTTACATTTGAAAGTATAGAAACCAAGGGAACCTGATCTTTACGAATGACAGCTGTATAAGAACTTGTTTCAGCTGGTTTTTCAATTATAGAACGAATAGGAATATTCATTAATTGCCCTTTGTTGTTTCTGAAAATCAAACGCTGGTCTAACAATGAATTAAAGTCGTCACGATTTTCTTTGTTGAACTTTACGACAATATCATAAGGTTCATCACCCTGAATATATGTTGAGATACTCTCTCCTAATAAGGCTTTCCGGATGGCTGAGCCAACTTGCCCTGTAGACGCATTTAACTTCCTTATTTGATCTCGGTCTACGCGAATTGGAATTTCAGGTCTATTTAACTCTACATTCAATTTGAACCCTTCAACCCCCTCAACTTTTTGTCGTGTTAAGAATGTTTTAACCTTATTCGCCTCCTCAATTAAGGTTGTGTATTCACCACGCCCTGTTAAGTCGATGTTAATTGGGGCTCCTTGTGGTGGGCCTTGCTCATCTTTTGCGGTTGTTATTTCGATGTCTGCTGTGAATGAACCTTGTAATCCCGATTGAATTTCTTTCAAGATTTCACTTGTTTTGTAGTCTCTACGGTATTGAGACTCTACAAAATTGACTGTAATTCGCCCTTTGTGAGGGGTGTTACCCATAGAGATTCCTTGACTAGGGTCGCTTGTACCTTCACCTACTTGAGCGATAATGGATTGAATTAATTGCTCATCTTTTGGAATGCCAACAGTATCTTCTAAGTATTTCGCTAAAATGGTGTTTAATTTCCCTTCAACATTTAATGTTGTTTCATTGGTAGCTGAAATATCAGTGCCAATAGGATGGGCAATAAAAACATTTGCATAATTAGGCTGGTTTACGGGGAAAAAATCCACTTTTGGTGGAAATGTAGCCATTAGTACAAATGATAATATCAATAATCCGAAAGTTCCTAAAAGAAATTTTCCTGGACGTTTACCGGACAATGCAAAGTTTAAGAATCGTTCATAAATGGATTCTAGTTTAGGTAAGAAACGTGTTTGAAAGCGCTTAGTTCCCGGTAGAAAAATGTAAAAATTGATCAAGATCATGAACGCAAAGAAGACGAGTAAGTTTCCAAGGCCAAGTCCGCCAAAGAAAATGATTAGGAACCCTATCACGAATAATATTAAAGCGTTTCGCAATATTCTTTTTCTATTCGGTTTATCCTCGGTTACTTTCATGTATACGACTGCAAGAACAGGGTTGATTACGAGGGCGACAAACAACGAGGACCCTAATACAATCATTAATGTGATTGGAAGGTATTTCATGAATTCTCCCATCATACCAGGCCAGAGCGCTAAGGGTAAAAATGCTGCCAGTGTGGTAGCGGTAGACGCAATAATTGGCATTGCTACCTCTCCAACCCCTGTAATAACAGCTTTTGTTGAAGATAAACCTTCATCCATATGGCGATAGATATTTTCAACAATAACAATACCATTGTCTACTAACATACCCAATGCAAGTACAAGAGAAAAGAGCACCATTACATTAAGTGTTACGCCCATTGCTTCAAGAATAAGAAATGACATGAGCATTGATAATGGAATGGCTATACCAACAAATAATGCATTTCGAAGCCCTAAAAAGAACAAGAGTACAAGGACAACCAGGATAATACCAAGAATAATTGAGTTTTCAAGGTTGGAAACCATGTCTCGCGTATTGTTTGATTGATCATTTGTAATTGAGACGCTTACATTTCTAGGAATTGTTCCATCGGTTTTGGCATTTTTCAGAATAGATTCAATTTTATCTGATGCATCTAACAGGTTTTTACCTCCCTGTTTTTTAACGTCTAACATAACTACTGGATCGCCAAATTCTCTGGCATAAGAAGTTGTGTCTCCATTGCCAAAATAGACTTTGGCGATATCATCTAGGTGTACGGGTAAAAACTCATCTTGCTTAACAATGAGTTGCCCTAATTCTTCAGCAGATTGAAATTCTCCTTCGATTCGGATGGTTTTTCTAATTCCATCAGTTAGTATTTCTCCACCTGGAATTGTTTGGTGTTCTGAATGAACAGCGTTTTGGATGTCGTCAATGGTTACGTTAACGGCTTGAGCTTTAATTGGATCAACATCAATGCTCATTTGTTGCTTTTGAATACCGCGTATATCAACCTCACTAATCTCTGTTAAGTCTTCTATTACCTCTTCTAATTCTTCTGCAATTTCTTTTAATAAACTAGGGTTATTTCCACGTAAGTTTATATTCATAATTGGCATGGAGGAGGGGTCTAGCTCAAAGATGTTGGGCTCAACAGGGAGAGTAGGGAAGTCAGATTTAGTCCGTGCATTATCTACAGCATCTTTTACTTTTTGAAGGCCTTTATCGACATTCATTTTAAAGTCAAACTTTACTCTAATTGTTACATATCCATTAATGGCATTTGTGTTAATTTCATCTACCAGATTAATGCCTCCGAGTTCTTTTTCAATGTTTTTTGCTATTTTTTCTGCCATATATTTTGGCGAGGATCCTGGTTTAGCAATACCAATGTAAATTTCAGGTATCTGTAATTCGGGGAAGTTTTCTTTTGGCATTGATTGGTACGACATAAAACCACCAAATAAGATGATTACAGCAATGAGAAAAACAGTTTTTCTGTTGTTTACTGCGAGTGTCGAAAGACCAAATCCTTTTGTTTCTTTTTTCATTTTGTTGGTATTTGATCTAGTTTATTCTTACAATATCTCCTTCAGCAATTCCTTTAGCACCTTCTGTAACGACCATGACTCCAGGTTTAATACTGCCGGGTTTAAGCAATGCTTTTCCGTTAAACTTTTCAATCACCTCTACGTTAACCGGTGAAACTGTAAATCCATCCCCTTTCTTTATTGCAGTGTAAATAAAGTTAATGTTGTTTTGATTCTTTAGAAGGCTTTTACTTGAAACAACCAACCCTTCTTTTACATTCAAATCTGTAATTGCTACTTCAGCTAACATATTTGGCAATAAAAGGCTATTGTTATTTATGGAAGCCATGATTCTAAACGTTCTGTTAGTCGGTTCGATATAGTTGCCTACGTTTGTAATAGTTAACTGAAGTGAAGTGTCACTGTAGTTTGGGAAAGAAACTCGAATAGGGGTTCCAACTTTAACATTTGGAATGTGTTTTTCTGATATTGTAGCAACAATGTCAACTTGTTTATTGTTTACTAAACGAACAACTGGAGAACTAGGTCCTGCCATTTGTCCGGTTCGTGCAAACACGTTGTCAATAACGCCTGTAAACGGCGCTTTTATAATGGCTTTTTCTTGCTGAATAGCCAATGAGCTTATGCGTGTTTTCAAAGCGTTAACCTGATTTTTAGCTGTCTCGTAATCGAACTCAGATCCTACACCACGGGTCTGAAGTTCTTCTTGCTTACTCAATATATATTCGGCGTATTCTAGCTGTGTCTTTAATTCTTCAGCGTTTGAGTTAAGAATGGAAGCATCAATTGTAGCGATGGTTTGGCCTGCTCTTACGACCTGCCCTTCTTTCACTTTTATAGCTGTAATTAACCCGCCCATCTCAGCATGAATAAGAATGTCTTTATCTGTTTCAACATTTCCTTGCACTCGAATTTCGTGTGTAAAGGTTGTTAATTCAGCTTTTTCTAGTTTTACAAGGGGGCTTAAGGTTGTTTCTACTATTTCCAGCACCTCCTCTTTGGTGTTAGAGCAAGCGTTAAGTGTTATTAAGCCTAATGTAAGTGGTAGTAATCCAATTAATTTACGTTTCATTTTATCGTGTATTATAGGGTTCTTTTAACTTAATTATTGATTCGGTAATATGTTGTTGTATAGTTTGTCTAATGCCAGTTTCGCTTGAAAAACTTCCACAAGTGACCCAATGTATTGAGCTTGTGCTGTCATGTATTGTGTGTGCTTTTGGCTTACATTGATACTGTTTCCTTTACCAATGTTTTGGCGAAGAAGCTCTTTGTTGTAAATGGATTTAGCAAGGTCTATGTTTTGTTTTTGTAATGCCGTTTTACTTAGAGCGACCTTGTAGTTGTTTTGAGATTGGATTTCTTGAAACTGTAGGTTTTGTGCCATTAAGTCCAAATTGTTTTGATCGTTTAATAACTTGATTTTTGATTGAGATGTTCTTGCGTGTCTAGATAAACCAGAAAAAACAGGTATGTTAATCCTTAGCCCCCAAACTGTTTGAGGGTACCACTTATCATTCTCGAAAAAGTTGAATTCGTTTCGGTATGCGTTGTAACTTTGAGAGAAAAACGTATTCAATGAAGGTGCGTTCATGAGCTGATTGTTTTTCACATTCAACACGGATAATTGAACTTTACGTTCAAGAACCATATAGGTAATGTTGTTTTTTAAATCACCTGTTTTTAAGGCATCTTTTGACATCAAATCAGTTGTAGTGTTTGTTATTTTTACCTGTTTTTGAATAGGGTACCCCATTGCAAGCTTTAGCATGTTTAAGGCATTTTCAGAATGTAGATTGGCACTTAATTGTGCGTTTTTAGCAACAAGAAGGGAGTAGGATAATTGATCCATGTCTTCTTGTAGTATTAAACCTAATTCAAGAAAGTGTTGTTGCTTTTTAATAAGTTCAGCTGTGGACTCAACCAATGAATCCATGAACACTTTATTTTCTTTAGCTATAGCTGCTAACTCATAGGTTTGAATTACATTAAAAACAACATCTTCTTTAGATTGCTTAGAAACCATTTCTTGAAATTTTGCGAAGAATGATGCTGCTTGTAACCCTACAATATAAGATCCATTAAATAAGAGTTGTTCAACCTCTAAGGCTCCAGTTGAATTGTATTTTGTTCCAGCTTCAAATGAAACGGTTTCTCCATCTGCTGCCATTGGGTTTAAAAACTTAGCGTCTAAGACGGTGATAGGTAAGTTTATAAAGTGATTAAAACTTCCGTTTACAGAAACTTGAGGAAGCCCCATTCCGCGTGTTTCAATAAATTTTTCTCGCGCAATATCAATGTCATTGCTCGCATTTTTTACGGTGAGGTGGTTTTCTAAAGCATATGCTTTAGCTTCTTCGATTGTGAAACTTGGAGCTTCTTGTGCAATTGACATTTCTGCAAGGAGCAGCGTGGCTATTATTAATATAAATCTATGCATCGTTATTTAAATTTAGTTTTTAGGTAAAGTCGTCCTTTGTCGTTGGCCATGCCGTTTAGTTGTAAACACATCATTTCAAGAAAAACATCGTGAAATTTAAATTCAGGCCATGCAAATATTTCAAGGTCCATAACAGCTTCTTTTGAAGCTAAATATAATTTGGCTGTGATGGGAATGTTTAAGTTATTGCGATATACTTTTTCACGAACTCCACGCTCAATGTTTTGAGTAATCATTTGCAATACAAAAGTATTCTTATGATTTTCAAGAATTTGCCAAGCGTTTTGGTGAAATTTTTTTAAGTCTAAAAATACAATTGGGTTAAAGTTGTTGAATTGTTGCGTAACGATTTCGCTTATTTGAATCAATTCATCAATTGCATTATCAGCCTGTATAGCGCTGTTTCCACATATAGCAGAATCCATCTGAACTTTCATTTCAATAATGGATGTGACCAGGTCATCCTTATCGTTAAAGTATTTATAGATTGTTTTTTTAGAAATAGAGAGCTCTCTGGCTAGGTCGTCCATTGTGACACTTTTGATGCCAAACTTCATATATACTGCAGAAGCACGCTCGAGAATTTCTATTTTTTTCTCATTCATAACGACAAATATAACACAATAGAAACAAAAAACATTAAAAATGTTTCCAAAGTATCTTTTTTAGCTGTGGTTAAAATCCTATCTTCGTAAAAAGTGCTTTTATGGTTCAGATTTATACAGATGGTTCAGCTAAAGGTAATCCTGGTAACGGAGGATACGGAATCGTTATGCGCTTTAATGGATTGGTCAAAGAATTTTCGCAAGGATATAGAATGACAACAAACAATAGAATGGAGTTACTAGCCATTATTGTTGCGTTAGAAAAAATGAAAACCACACAGTATCCAATTCATATTTACTCCGACTCAAAGTATGTCATCGATTCGATTACTAAGGAGTGGGTGTTTGGCTGGGAGAAAAAGAACTTTAAAGGGAAAAAGAATAGTGACTTATGGAAAAGATACCTCACATTACATCCAAAATTTGATTTACATTTTTATTGGGTAAAGGGGCATGCTGGACATTTAGAAAATGAGCGCTGCGATGCACTTGCCGTGGCGGCAGCAGATGGAAACGATCATTTAATTGATGCTGTTTTTGAGGCTACAAAGTAACCCGGTGAAAAATGGTATTAACTACGGGTTTTGTCATCTGAAATTTGACAGGCCTTTATAAAGGTATAAATGATAGGGTGTGGCCTTTCTCGTGTAGAAGAGATTTGAGGGCAAAAGCCACAGGCTAAAAAGAAATCGTTGTTTTTTAAGCTAACTATTTCAGGTTCTTCAAATTGATTGTATGCTTCAATGTCAGCAATGTCATTGCTTAAGTATTGGATTAGTAGAGGGTATAGGCTATATCTGCTACTTGTCAATTCAACATTGGAGTAGTTCTCATATAATTGACGAAACTCTTTTGAGTTTGGAGAAATGAACATCTTTTCAAACTGCTGGCCTTCAACCAGGTTGTCGGAGATTAATTTTTCATTCTTATGGTTTAATTGGTACGAGGTAATAAGAACTTCAATCAAGGTCTTGTAGCCATCTCCAGTAACTAATACGGGGATTTGCTTCCCGACAATTTCTTTGATGATACCATGAAGAAAAAAGGAACTCTTGATTGGTCCTGGGGCTATCCAAATACCATCGTATTGATGAAATTGTTGCGGTTTAAACTTTATTGCTTCTTTGGGTTTTATCCAATAATAATTAACATCAATATCTAAAAAATGGGCCGAGTGATCAATGGCCATGTTTGTAGCATGATGAGAGTTATAGGTGAAGTTATAATCCCCTATAATCGCTATTTTTAAGCTGTGACTCATTGGGGGTTAATTTCGTTTTTAAGTCGCCTATCGTTTAAAATAACCTTTGTATTGAGCATCTGTAATAAATAGAGATGCGGTTGAATCCGTCATTGTTGGCGGAGTTGTTTGAGGTGACACCGTAATATCAACAACAGAATAGGTGTGAAATACTTCCGTTGAAAAATTACATGTAAATGTAGAATAGTCACCAGAGTCATCAGATTCTTGCGAGATACTCTCATAAACAAAATCAACATCTTGTACGCTAGAATTAACTTCGTCTGACTTCCATTCGTCACCATAATCATCACGATAAACTACTTGAAAACCTGCAAGTGCATTGTTTGAATAACTTGGAGCGCTTGTTGCTGGGGCATCTTGATGAAAAAACTGATTGAATGAAGTTAATGCAGGAATACTTGTACCTGTTGGATCACTCCAAGATAGACTTCCTATACCAACCTGCATATAAGAAGATTCGCTTTGGGAAATCATTGTAGATAAATACTGTGCATCTGTAACTCCTACTGATGTTTGTTTGGCAATACTTGGAGCGCTATAGTAACCATTTACATTCTCTGTTAATTGAATGTAAGCACCTCCTATAATTCCTTGAAAACCACTTTTAAGGGTAACTGTTGGTTCTGGAGCAGGTATAATTTCATGTTCGATGCATGAAGTTAATGTGCTTCCTATCAGTAGTATTAAAACTGCGCTTTTTTTAATCATTTTAAGTAGTTTAAAACTGTCAATCTCTTTTGTTAGAAATTTAAGAGTGAAATTAATCACTTCAACTAAATTACGTAAAAAAGATTAAAAAGGTTGCGTTAAGGGCTAATGCTTTGTTTAAGCCCTTAGTTGTCTAATAGCATCTTGGTTTGTTAACTCGTTCAAGTTTACAGAGCTGTTATGGGATTGACTCATGTTGATTGTAAATAATGTTTCGTCATTATACATAGGTTCAGAAGTCATTATATCTTCTAATTCAAATCGCTCATTTTGGCGTTTTAACTGGTTTAATAGTTGGTTTAGTTGAGACATAGAAACAGTGATGTCGCTTAAATAATTCAAGTGACCTTGATTTATTGTTCCTTTAACTAATACTGATGTGTCGTTCGATTCGAATAAAATAGTCGAAATTTCAAATGTTTTACCTTCTGTACTCATAGCTCTTATTATTTATACTACAAATTTGGAGTGCGTGAACGTAAACTATTTACGATGTTGTTTTTTCAATCGTAAAAATAGATGTGAAACGTGCTTGTTTTGGTGTAAAAAATGTACTTTCATAGTCATAAATTAGAATACTATGAAATACGATAGGATAGATAAAGAATTGTTCGTTTTGAACAGGAAGAATTTTGTTGAACAAATGGATGAGTCATCACTGGCTGTTTTCAATTCGAATGATATCTTTCCAATAAGTGCAGATAGTACAATGCCTTTTCAACAACATAGAGACATCCTTTTCCTTTCTGGGGTCGATCAAGAAGAGAGCATTCTGGTACTTTCTCCAAACTCAAAAAATAAAGCACATCGAGAAGTTCTTTTTTTGAAAGAAACCAATGAGCATATTGCAGTTTGGGAAGGTGCAAAATTGAATAAAGAACAAGCGTTTGAAACATCAGGAATTAAAACGGTTTATTGGCTCGACCAATTTGATCGAATTCTTAAGCAAATGATGTACGAAGTTGAACATGTATATTTAAATACGAATGAGCATTTACGAGCAGATACAACTGTCCAAACACGCGAAGACCGGTTTATAAATCGTGTCCGCTCTGAATATCCAGCACATACGGTAAAACGAAGTGCTCCAATTATGCATCGAACTAGGTCGCGTAAGCACCGCATTGAAATTGACTTGATGCAGAATGCATGTAATATTACAAAATCGGGCATTGAGCGTATTCTTGGTTTTGTGAAGCCAGGGGTTTGGGAATATGAAATTGAAGCAGAATTGATTCATGAGTTTATCCGTAATAGATCTCGCGGGTTTGCATATACACCAATTATTGCCTCTGGAGCAAATGCATGTGTTTTACACTACATTGAAAACAATGCACGTTGTAAGGCAGGAGAAGTTATTCTGTTAGATGTTGGAGCGGAGTATGCTAATTACGCATCTGATTTAACACGGTCAATTCCTGTAAGTGGTCGTTTTACAGACAGACAAAGGGCGGTATATGATGCTGTTTTACATGTGAAAACGGAGGCAGAAAAATTACTTGTTCCAGGTACAGTGATGGATGATTATCACAAGGAGGTAGGAAAGTTAATGGAGTCTGAATTGTTGAAGTTAAAATTGATTGATAAAACAGACATTAAAAATCAACGTGCAGATTGGCCTGCCTATAAGAAGTACTTTATGCATGGAACGTCTCATTTTATAGGTTTAGACACCCATGATGTTGGGTTGTGGAATGAACCTATAGAAGCTGGAATGGCTTTTACATGCGAACCAGGAATTTACATTCCAGAAGAGAGTCTTGGTATTCGTTTAGAGGATGATTTGATTGTTCAAAAAACGGGCGGCCCATTGAATTTAATGGGGTCTATTCCCATTGAAGCAGATGAAATTGAGACCTTGATGAATGAATAGTAAAAATCAAGATATATTATTTCACAGGGTGTCCGGAACTGGTCACCCTGTTGTTTTTTTACATGGTTTTTTAGAATCATCCACAATGTGGGACTTCTTAGATTTACCAGAGTCAATTCAGAAAATTGTAATTGATTTACCTGGTCATGGAGCCAGCGTAGATGCAACAGAAGAGTCTACCATGAAAAGTATGGCGAAACTCGTTCTTGAGCTATTGAAAAACATTGAGGTTACTGAATATACCATTGTTGGACATTCTATGGGAGGTTACGTTGGGTTAGAACTGATGAAACTCGATGAGGGGTGCGCAAAGCTTGTTTTATTGAATTCTAATTTCTGGAAGGATTCACCGGATAAAGTTGAAAATCGAAAACGTGTAGCTAATGTTGTACGAACGAATAAGTCCTATTTTCTGTACGAAACCATCCCTAATTTATTTCTGAACCCGGACAACTTTGACGTCGAAGTTAAAGGGTTAATTGACGCGTCAAAAAAAATGAAATCGGAGAATATTAGTCGTGTTTCTATAGCAATGAGTAAACGGGACGATAACCAGCAATTTGTAGCCGATCATTTAGAGAAAATACTCATTATTCAAGGTGCAGAAGACTTGGCTGTACCAAAAAATGAGATGGATAAAAAACTGAGGGGATTGACACCTAACTATGTTGTTTTGAAAAACACGGGACACATGACTCACATAGAACTTCCTGTTAAAACAACAGCGTTAATTGCGTCATTTATTAGTCGTTGAGATGACTCCATCCTTGTGCTTGAAGCTCAAGAGAAGAACCAGACTTGTCTATAAAATAGATTCCATCGGCTTCATTGGTCATGTGGCCAATAATTGACATGTGTGGATTCCCTTTTACTTTTTCGAAGTCAGACTGTGGTACTGTAAATAGTAATTCATAGTCTTCACCCCCATTTAATGCACATGTACTTGGGTCTAAATTAAACTCAATAGCAGTCATTGATGTTTTTGCATCAATTGGAATTTTCTCATCGTACACATGACATCCAACTTTACTGGATTTACAGATATGCATTATTTCAGAAGCTAACCCATCTGAAATATCAATCATTGAGGTTGGCTTAATACCAAGTTCTTTTAAAAACAGAATAATATCATGTCTTGCTTCTGGTTTCAATTGGCGTTCAATGATATAATCATGCCCATCCAAATCAGGTTGAATTTCAGGATTGGCATTGTAAACCACTTTTTCCCGCTCCAAGATTTGAAGCCCCATATACGCTGCACCTAAATCGCCAGTTGCAACAAGTAAATCATTTTCTTTAGCTCCAGAACGGTAAGCGATGTCTTTCTTTTTAGCAGAGCCAATAACAGTGATGCTGATAGATAAACCAGACAGAGAAGATGTTGTGTCTCCACCAATTAAATCTACATTATAAATAGAGCAAGCTGTACGAATCCCATCATAGAGTTCTTCTAATGCTTCTACCGGAAAACGATTTGAAACAGCAATAGAAACCGTAATTTGTTCAGCTGTTCCATTCATGGCGCAGATATCAGAAACATTAACGGCTACCGCCTTGTATCCAAGGTGTTTTAAGGGCATGTACATTAAATTGAAGTGTACACCTTCAATAAGCATATCTGTAGAAATCAATTTTGCGTCTTCATCAGAAATAGAAATTACTGCAGCATCATCACCAATACCACAACTTGTGCTAGGATTTTGATTCACAAAGTCTTTTGTTAAATGCTCAATTAAACCAAATTCTCCCAGTTTCTCTAATTCCGTTCTTTGATCGCTCATGCTCTAAAATTTTGTGCAAAGTTAACTCAAATTTCATGAACTGTGTATAGTTCGATTAGATATTAGGCTAAGTAATAGGCAAGTTCTTTCGTTTGATGGTAGTTTCATACTGCTTTATTTTGAGTGTTTTTTTTGAAAAAACCATTAATTAACACTAATTTAACCCCTCTTAGGGCTTTGAAAAGTTCTTTAACGCGCAGTTTAGGTAATTACCTTAAATGTAAATATATAAAAGAAGAATTATTTTGAATTCTAAGCCCCAAGAAAGCCCACTGTCAACACAAAGTGACGAACCCCTGACCAGTATTTCACAATTAGTTGAGGAATTAAAAGGGTCCCCCACTAACGAATTTGTCTCAATTTCAAAAAAGGTACGTTTAGCTGTATCAGATGTTTCTGATTATGCAACTTGGTCAACTAAAAAGTACACACGAAATTGTCTTGAAATAAATGATCGGTTTGAACTGATTTTATTGTGTTGGGAACCAGGACAGAAAACACCTATTCACGATCATGGTGGAGAGGAGTGTTGGGTTTATTTTGTCAATAGTAAATTTGAAGAAATCGTCTATAAAAAAGATGCTTTAGCATTAAAAGAGAAAAGAAGGTTAGCAATTTTGCCCGGATCTGTAACCTACATGACTGATTTTATGGGAGTTCATAGCTTACAGAATATTGGAGATCAACGCGGGTTTTCAATTCATCTCTACGCAAAACCTATTAAATCGTGTAATGTTTTCAATCAAGATTCGGAAAAATTTGAATTGGTTGAAATGAATTACGACACACACATTGAACTAACTTAAGAATATGACATCAACATTAAAGGCCGATTTAGAATTGTTTAACCAATTGGTTGAAGTTTTACTAAATGAAGAAGCTACTAAACCAGTAGCGGAGAGAATAAAGGCTGAGGAATTATATAACACGCTTGACTTATCTCTTAATGAGTCTCCTATGCTTGACCAAGCGTATAAAGAGGTGCTTAGAGACGTATTGATTGCTACTCCAAAAACGGCTACAAACTTATTTTTCAACCAATTATTTGGTGGAAGACAAGGTAAGGCAATATTGGGAGATCTACTTGCCGTGCTACTTAATAATAGTATGTACACCTATAAAGTTGCTGGCCCTCAAGTTGGTATTGAGCAAGAGATTATCCGAAAATCGTGTGATTTAGTTGGTTATGGAGCGGGAAGTAATGGTACGTTTCCAACAGGTGGTTCTATGAGTAACTACATGGCATTGATGATGGCTCGTGACAAATACGATTTATCTATTCGTACGAATGGGGTTATGAAACGTTTAACGGTTTATACGTCTAAAGAGTCGCATTATTCAAATGCTAAAAATGCTAGTTTTTCAGGAATAGGGAGGGCGAATGTACGATACATTGACTCAGATCATTATGGTCGTATGATTCCTTCAAAATTAGAAGCTCAAATAAAAACAGATATTGCAGATGGTTGTACACCAATTTATGTCAACTCAACTGCTGGAACTACTGTTTTGGGTGCTTTTGATCCGATTGAGGACCTTGCTGATATTTGTGAAAAGTACAAGCTTTGGCTTCATGTTGATGGAGCATACTGTGGGGCAGTTATTTTTAGTGAAAAAAATCGTCACCTCCTAAAAGGCATGGAACGATCAAATTCGTTTAGTTTCAATGCGCACAAAATGTTAGGTACACCACTAACGTGTTCAATTATCCTTGTTAAGGACAAAACAGATTTGAGTAATTCATTCAGTAACGATGCAGAGTATTTGTATCAGACAGATGGAGATGACTTTAACCTTGGGAAAACTTCGTTCCAATGTGGTAGAAGGAATGATGCTTTAAAATTCTGGACCTTATGGAAAGCAGTTGGTTCAACAGGGTTGAAGAATATTGTTGATCATCAATTTGACTTAGCAGATGTAGCTAGAGCGTACATTAGAAACAATTCAGATTATAAATTGTATAGTTTTGATGATTCGATTTCAGTTTGCTTTAACTATAAAGGAATCGATGCCAATAAGCTATGTACTGCACTTTATGAAGAGCAAGTAACTGTTGTTGGATTTGGAGCTTTTGGAGACGATGAATTTGTTCGTTTTGTTACAATTAACGCCAATAATTCTCCAGAAGACATTTTGAATTTCTTTAAAGTTATGGAAGACTTTGTAGATAAGCATCCAGAGTTACTGGCTTAATGCAATGAGTTGTTGGTAACAGATTTTACAATCTTCAAGTAATGGTTTTAGGTGCTCCGGAAATGTATTTGTTTTGGGTCTGTACTCCATAAACCCTTTTGATTTGTGAACACTGTCATACCAATATTCTGCCCATATTCCATCTTCTTTTCGTGCCCCAGGGCTCCAAGACAACATTGACTCTTGAAAGGGAATGTCTGCTTGAACGCATAACTTTTTCAACGCCATTTCAGGGTTTAGTAACACTTGTTTAGCATCCAGTACAATAGGGGTAATTCCATTTTCCTTGAAATACGATACTAAATCAATATGCAAGGAATAACCAACATCATCCATGGATGGGTTTTCAATAACCTTATCAAAAGAGGGTAGCATTTCAACGGGGTCTCTTGTGAGAATAACATTGATGGCATCTTTCATAAAGGTTCTGTCCAAATTGAGTAGGTGATGGGTCATATTTTTGAAAAACACTACAGGTGATTCGTGTTTACCCATCATCATTTCAAGTACTTTTCCCCCATTATTTTCTTGGTCTTTTAGAATATCTTCTGCCCCTGGGTGGTATTCATTAGCGTTAGAAGAACTCAGGTAATGTGCGTAGAGTGGCTCATCAAAAACAGTGGTGTCAGTTCGTTGAGCAAAAGAATACATTAAAGCCGTAGATATATTTCTCGGCCCAGACCACAAACAAATTCGTTTAGTAGAACTCATATTAATTGATTTGATTGAAGATTAATTGTTCGTATAAACCACTTACTTTTCTAGATATTTCACCAAATTTACCATTGCCAATTTGTTTACCGTCAATCGTTGTTACGGGGGTAATTCCGCCAAAAGTTCCGGTAACAAATGCTTCATCTGCGCCGTACACATCAAATAGCGAAAAGTTCTTTTGTTCGCATACGATTTCATTCTCTTTACAAACTCGAATTACATTGCCTCGGGTTATTCCGTTCATACAATACTGTCCGGTAGAGGTCCATACTTCTCCATCTTTAACGATGAAAAAATTGGTGGCATTGCATGTTGCAACAAATCCATTTACATCGAGCATTAGTGCTTCATCTGCACCAGCTTCAATTGCCTGCATCAGTGCTTGAACTTCGTGTAATTTACTGTGGCAGTTTAATCGGGGGTCAAGCGCATCTGGAGAGCCCCTTCTTATGGTGCTTGTAAATAAGGTTACACCCTGCTCTTTGCTCTCTTTAGATGCTTTTTTATGTTCAGCGATAATGACCAAGTTTGGTCCAGATATCGTGAATCTCGGATCTTGTGTAGGTGTCTTTTTAATGCCTCTAGTTACCATTACACGTAAGTGAACATCATTGTGCATTTGATTTGCATTTAATGTCTGCCAAATTTTTCCGATGAGTTCCGTTTTTGTGAATTTTAATTCCATTCCAATTGCCTTAGCAGAGTGCCATAGTCTGTTTAGGTGAAGGTCTAAAAAAACAATAACACCTTCGTGTAGTCGCATCCCTTCCCAAACACCATCGCCTACAAGATATCCGCTATCAAAGACAGATATTTTAGCCTTATCGCGTGCAAATAGTTCGCCATTAACAAAAATCTTGATCTGCTCATTTCGAACATCAACTTCTGAATTATGTGTACCGTGAATCATAGTTAACAAGTTTTTAATCTCGTTAAATATAAGAATGATTGTTTATCAAAATGATTTTGTGAAACATAAGCTACTTAGACTGAATGCTGATTCGTAGCTAGAACCAAAAAAGAGGGACACAAAGCCCCTCTTTTTTGGTTTAATATCAGGTGTTACAATGCAGCCATTGCAATCTTCATTTGAATTTTTTGCATTTACATTAATTGAGAAAACTCAAGATTTGGAGAAATTTCAGTCATTTTAGTTGACCATTTAGTCCCTTCTTGTATCATTGCTTGATATTCAGTCATAATAGACATGTCTGAAGGGTCTGCTTTTTGTTTTTTTATGATTGCTACGTAGCTGTCTACATAACGCTCATAACTAGCTAAAAACTCATTCCACTCATCCGTAGAAATGGTAGATTCTTCCGAAACTTCTACCCCTTCTTCTGCAGCTTCTTCTTTTGGTTCCTCAATTTCTTCTTTTTGATATTGTTGACTCATCTCAATCAGGTCCGTTAACCCTTCGATCGGTGTCTTTTTTTCTTCAGCACCTCCACAAGAGGCCAGCGTCATTGTTGCAATGCATGTAGCAAGTATAATTTTTTTCTTTTTCATGGTATTGATTTTAAGTGAATATTTGGGTTGTGTTTTAAAGTGTTTCATTAGTTGTTCTTTTATAGAAGGCTATTTTGTATTCCTAAATGTCTGAATTTTATTGTATGTAAATTTCGAGTCATTCCTATTGATTTGATATAGAGACAACCCAGAAACACAGCCTGACAATATTGACTTACCTAGGATTGCTAATAATTTTTCACCATTAAAAAAATGAGGAACCTGATCTATACGCGGGTAAATCCCAAATTGAGTACCTACGAAAATAGGAATTCTTTGATCCTCGATTTTAATAAACTCCTCAAGTTCAACAATGTCAATTAATGACTTGTCAATATTGAAATCTGAATAGCCAGTTTTTAGTCTTTTAAACCATTTCTGTCCATGTTGTGGGTCGTTCTTAAAATTATTCACCCAGTACGTTGTCCAGGGCTGATTTTCTTTTGTTACATCCACCGGACCTATTTTACGCTGTATTATTTCTACTCTAAAATTTCGTCGTTTCTCAGGGATTTCTGTGTTTTTTAGTTTCGACAAAGCATATACCTGCTCAAAACAGATATGATCAATAAGATGACCGCTATATTCTCCTGCAGGTACAATTACTCCGTCAAAGTTTATTTTCATGATATACTCACCGCTTACTATCATTGTTTTCGATTTTATTTAGAAGTTTTGTCTACTGAAAAAGCAACGGCTCCATCAGACAGCTGAAATGTTACAAAGTACTTCGTGTTACCATTTTCCTTTATACTCCATGCCATTCGTAAATCTTCGTCACAGTCAAATGTTAGGCCTTCACATTCACCCATTAAAATGGATAGTAGTTCACAACCATATGGGTAGATATCGCTTTCTATGGATGTTGGGTTTGACAGGCTAAGTCCATGTTTTTCTAAAAATTTACGGCATTCCCTTGAAACCTCTTTTACCTGAGCCGGGTTATAACTTTCGGAGGAATAGTATTGAAAAACATATCCCGTTGGTGTTTTTGTTTTAACTCCAGTTTCTGCGCCCCAATCGCTATCTGTATAAGCTCTGTAATCTGCCATATAGCTAAGGCGTTCGTGGTCTTCCATGTTGCTGAATACTTCTGTCTGCTCCTCCTCCTCATCATCTTCGTGCTTTTTTACAGAGAAGGTTATTGTATGTTCTGATATTTTTAATCTAGCAAAGGACCATGTTAAACTCTCTCCATCAATAAACCATCCCATGGATAGACTTTCTCCATCGGTAAGTGTTACTTCTTCACATTCACCTATTAAAAATGATGTTAAGCCACAGTTATATAGGAATAAACCACCATTTAAAAATGTTGGGTTTGACAGGCTAAGTCCATTTTTTTCTAAAAACGTACGACACTCTCCTGAAACTTCTTTTAGCTGATCTAAATTCCAGCCTTTTGCAGAGCTGTATTGAAGAATATAGCCGGTTGGTGTTTTTGATTTAACGCCGTTAATAGGGTTCATATCCCAATCTACAAAAGCGGTATAATCTTTCAAGGTTTTAAACTGAGCGCTTACCGACCCTGCGGTAATCATCGCTAATACTAATATTAAATTTTTCATGATGTAATATTTAAAGGTTTACAAATAAGTAATGAATAACACTCAAAAAGTAACAGGATTTATACTTTTTTCATGTTCCATTTTAATGAGCGCTAAGTATTCCGATATTACTTTTTTAATGGTCGAATAATTAGCTGACAAACTGTTTCCAGGTTCATTGAGGTAAAGATCTCTGTTTACCTCAAGCATGATGGACTCAACATTTTTGGTCTTTTTGTAATGACTTAGAGGAACCAAAGATCCGTTGTATGGCCAATCGACCCCAAGGGAGTATCCCTTCTTTTGAAAGAAGGTTTTTGATAATTGAATCAAGTAGTCTGGGGTATGGTATGAATCCGTCCCGATATTGAAATCTGGCCTGTCACTTTTAGGATCAAGACTACAATTAAGAGGTTTACTTGGAAAAGAATGACAGTCAATAATTATTGCCTTTCCGTGTAATTTTAATTGCTTTTCAACTGCTTGATTCAACTTTTCATGATGTGGCCAGTAAAAATGATTAAGTATGTTTTCTCGTAGTGTTTTAGGCACAACCCTTAAGGCTGAACCATCGTCCATTTTTTCATAGAGTACTCCCATACCAAATTTCGACATAGGCTCTTGCGCGTCGTCAGAAAATCGTTCAACATCACAAAAAACTCTTGAAAAATCAGCCCTAATAGGAATACCGTTTTCAAAGGAGAAAAGATCGTCTGTGTACCAATCGGTCAGCTTTAATATTTCGTTGTCTAAACGTTTCTTGTTAATCACATAAGCTTTTCGATCTGGCACTTTGTCAGACGAATGCGGGATGTGTAAAATCAATTTGATTTTTTCAGTGTCCGTTGCTGTCATAGCTAACGGGTTCATTAAATTTTGCATAATGTATTTTTTAAAAAATTAAACAATACATCATCGAGAAAAAGTAAGTGATACGCATATTATTTTAGGTGCGAACCTCTCATCTTAGTTCCACCGCGCCCTACGTTGGGTCGGTTGGCATTCCCGAAGGAAACTCTTGATGATAATTTATAAACGCAAAGATAAGCGATTTATTGTTCAGTTGCTTCATCATCTTTGATAAAATCGCTCTTTTGAGAGTAATATCTGTATGCCACCAATTGTAAATTTGGTTTGATCCCTCATCGTAGCAAGGTTTGTGATGTCATCTTCCATGGTGTGTATTGTGCCGCCGGTAGCTCGTGCAATTTCGAGGTATTTTAGATTAATTCTGGTACCTACACCACAAATGATAATTCGAACAGGAATCTTTTTTTTCTGTAGATACTTCAATAAGTACATGTCACAAGGGTCTTCCCAGTTGTCGGCAATCATAAGTACTTTGCCTTTGTGTTCTGGAAAATCATCAATTGCTTTACAGACAGCCTCTAAGTTATTTTCATAATGCTGGCCTTTTTTCATAGCTTCAAGAGCAACCTCCATTACCTTTTTGTAGTCGCCTGAACTTACACCCCACATGCCTGTTGTATCTTTAATTTTTTGCTGTGAAGTACTCTTATCGTCATCGTCATTAAAAAACACAATGTGTTTCATAGAACGAAGTTTTTGATTTTCCTTAATCCAAAGTAGGAGCTGAGCAGTATATGGAGACATACTACCTGTAACATCACACACCACTAACATGTCTTTCCACTCTTTATTTCTCTTGAAAACGTTTAATAGTGTAGAGTCTTTGGAAGTCGTATTGCCTGAAACAATATCTTCAATAAGTCCATTTTCTGTAGGGTTACTTGGCATGGGTCTGTAGTAGATTACAAAGCCGTGAAAGTAATTGTTGATACCTCCAGTTTTTCCAACGCCCGTTTGTTTTATTATTCGCCATGATATTACTTGACGGTTAAATGCTGAAGGCAATGCGCCAAAGAGCTCAATTAGTCTGCGCCTGTTTAATTCTGTGAAATTTTCGCCTTTTGGGTAGTCTGAATAAACAAGATCAACAGCCACTATTGTTTGATTTTTTAGTAACTCAGCTGCTGCTTCATTCTTGATGCGCCAACTACCTGGAGACATGTATAGTTTCTGTGTTTGAAAACCATTGTCAAGCGGTTTGTACCTGTCAATTTTTACGGTGTCTGTTATACGGCCCCGAATTCTTGCGCTTACTTGTGAGAATGTCGAAAAACTGAATAAGCTAATAGCAATTAATAAAAGTAGATTTTTCATGGTGTAAGATTTAAAGAGTTATAAACCTGTAATTCATGAAAGGTTAAAAGTAACGGAGGGGGCAACAACAATAATAAGTTTCATCGAAAGATGAGACTTATTATTGTTGTTGTGAATAGCTTACAAAAATGTATCTTTAAGATAATTCGCAATATGATACAGGAGGTATTCACAATAAGGATTATTCCGCTGTGAAAACATTAAAAGCGGCCTTTACGGGTCGCTTTCTTTTTTTGTCTCGTTTTGAACTAGTGTTACACAAAAAATGGAAAGAATCCAAAAAAGAAAAATAGCGTTGAGAACGCTGTTTTAATTCACTAAAGCCTGTAATTCTGATTGGTGATATAAACAATTATTACGATTCAAATCTTCTTTTGTTACTTTTTGATGTAGGTGAATTCTAAGAATAGAACCCTTTGAAAATTAGCTTATGAGAAATTTAGCAGTAGTATTAGCAATGGTTACCACAGGGATGGTAAACGCACAATTTACAACAATGAAAGACAGCGAACGATTTGAGTTCATGTCAGAATACACCGCATCTGCAAAGGATGACAACAGTTCATTGAGTGGGGTAAAGTCAAAAACACCAACGGGATATGTCCTAGAGTGTAACGGTACTAAAACAGGTGTGCTAGAACACGATCAAATTGTATTAGTGATAAATGAGATGATTGACTTCTTAGAAGAGTTTGGAAAGGATGCGAACACGCCAGACTTTGACGAGTCAACGGTGGTCTTGGATGAGGAATGTTCCGCTAGCATGGAATGTACATTTAATCAGCTACTAGACGGAAAGGAGGTTTTGTCTGCATGGGGGATTAACACTAGTGATGGATCGTTATACATGGCAACATTTCAATTTACGAGCCATGTGATACACTTCTCGGTAGACAAGGTAATGTAGTAGGGGGGGGTGAAATAATGATTCCATCATATAGTTATGTCGTTACTATAAATGGTTTGACAAATAAACAAATCTTGAATTAATCTGAGGATAGTAAAGACGATTGTCCGATCGGAAGGTCGTAAGACATGAGGAGAAGAAGTATCACTTCTGAAGACAAGCAGAAGAGCCGGTAGGCTCGTTCGAGGCCATTCTGACTTAAAAACTTAATTGCATAAAAAAAGCTCCATCTTTCGATGAAGCTTTAAGTGTTGTCCCACCAGAGGGAACGACAGTTCCTGAAGACAAAGACTCCGTCGGGAAGACGGTTAAGTCTGCGGTAGGCTCGTTCGAGCCCTGTTAAAAATTGCGTGTTAAATTTTAGGCACAAAAAAAGGAGCTACTTTCGTAACTCCTTATGTTGTTGTCCCACCAGAAGAAACGGAAGTTTCTGAAGACGAAGACTCCGTCGGGAAGACGGTTAAGTCTGAGGTAGGCTCGTTCGAGACCTGTTAAAGATTGTGAGGTAAAATCTTAAGCACAAAAAAAGGAGCTACTTACGTAACTCCTTATGGTGTTGTCCCACCAGGGCTCGAACCTGGACTCTTCTGTACCAAAAACAGACGTGTTGCCAATTACACCATGGGACAGTTTCACAACGTTCTAAATCTAAATGGTGCGTTATGCGGCCACAAATGTAGCAACAAAATTCAATTTCACAAAACCAAGATTAAAAAAATACAAGAATATTTTATTCTTCAATGTTCTTAAAAATTGGCATTTTTTCACGCCTTTGATTATTAGGGGTCAGGATATATTTTTAAATTCGCAAAAGCCTTTTTCGCCGATTCAGCTTAACTACCGGCCAGGCCTTATTAGAACAACTACATATGAATTACAGAAAACTCAATGTTTACATAGGTTGGTTAGCATTTTTAGTCGCTACCATTGTTTATTTCATGACCATCGAAGATACGGTGAGTCTATGGGATTGTGGAGAGTATATCACTGCTGCCTACAAGCTTGAAGTTGGTCACCCACCGGGAGCGCCATTGTTTATGGTTCTTGGACGGATGATGTCTTTCTTCTCTGATCCTGAGAATGTCGCAGTCGCCATCAACAGGTTATCAGCGCTTTCTAGTTCATTGACGATTCTATTCATGTTCTGGTCGTTAACGATACTGATCAAGAAAATGATCTTGAAAACGCGCCAGGTTCTAAGTGCAGGGGATAAGATCGCCATTTTTGGTTCTGCTTTCATAGGTTCACTTTCGTATGCATTCACTGAGTCATTTTGGTTCTCTGCTGTAGAGGGAGAGGTTTATGCAATGGCTTCGTTGTTTACCGCGCTCATATTCTGGGCGATCATGCGTTGGGATGAAGAGATGGCAATGATCAAATACGGACAGCTTCGCGTGAAAGGTTATTCACCAGACCGTTGGATTTTGCTCATCATGTTCTTATTAGGATTAGCAGTCGGAGTTCACCTTCTTGGTATCTTGATGGTACCAGCAATTGGGTATGTAATCTACTTCAGATACGGGAAAGTGAGTAAAAACTTCTTCCATATTTACCTTGGAATGTGGGGGCTTATGACATTGATTAACCTATTGTCAGGGATCCAATCTGGGAATGCTCCATTCTTAAAGACAATGGCTTTGTTCGTTATTGCAGGAGGTATTCTTTATGGAATCTTCATCATGGCGAAGAAACACAAATGGGTTGAATTCGTGCTCGTTGGTTTAATGTCTGTACACGTTCTTGCATTTATTCAGAATTCGGTAATTCCTGGTTCTGTAGCAACGGCTTCAGTTTTTGAGGTTGGTTTTGTGAACACCTTGGGAATGCCATTCTTCAGCGGAACGATATTCTTCTTTGCGCTAATGATTATTTCATTAGTTCTTGGAATGCGTTATGCACGTAAGAAAGGTAAACGAATTCTTTATACATCTATCGTTGGTTTAGCGCTGATCCTAATTGGTTATGGCTCATTTGCGGTAATCGTTATTCGATCGAATGCAAATACACCACTTGATGAAAATGATCCTGAGAACCTTGTAACACTTCACTCATACTTACAACGTGAGCAGTATGGATCTGCCCCAATTGGTTCAGGTCAATATTGGAACTCGAAGCCAAATACGGATCCAGCTGATTTTGATGATTTATCACCAGTTCACTTACGTCGTTTTGTTGTGACGAGAGGGGATAAGGATGTAAAAGCATTTAAAGACGAGAAACGTGCGAACGAATACGCGTCCAAACTCGGAGGAGCGGTTGTAGTAGATAAGTACTATGTCTCTAATGAATCTATCCGTAAAAGTGCGGTAAGGACTTACGAGCAAACGACAGTATTCCCTCGAATGTATTGGAGTCAGGATGCCCATAAGGTAGCTGGTTACAAACGTTGGTCTGGATATGATGCTTCTGAAGACAAAGGAACAGAGCTCGGTGCGGATAAACAACGACTTCCTACGATGGGAGAGAACTTGACTTACTTCTACAATTACCAGGTTGACTGGATGTATTGGAGATACTTTATGTGGAACTTCGCGGGTCGACAAAATGATATTCAAGGACACGGTAACGCAATGCGCGGTAACTGGTTGTCTGGTATAGCGGCAGTGGATGAGGCAAGACTTGGGTCTCAAGAATATGCCCCATATTATACGAAGGAGAATCCTTCTAACAATATGTTCTACTTCCTTCCAATTATTCTCGGGTTAATTGGTTTGGTTTTCCACTTCTATCGCTCACCTAAAGATGCTTTCGTTGTGTTCTTAGGCTTCTTGTTTACAGGTCTTGCGATTGTTGTTTACCTTAATCAAAAGACATTTGAGCCTAGAGAAAGAGATTATGCATATGCAGGCTCCTTCTACTTCTTTGCTATGTGGATAGGTATTGGTGCTTATGCACTATACGAAGCGTTTAGATCCTTTGGTAAGAAAGAGCTCATTCGAATGGGCCTTGTTGCCGGAGCTGGAATCGTATTGTTTATGATTCTTGATGCGCCAACGGATAATGGTATGGCTGGTGCAATGTCATGGATAATCGTGGCTGGTATTGCGGCAGCGTTTGTCGGGATCATGATGTTACTTCGAAAAGTATTGAAGAAAGATAGTCAAGGTGCAGTAGCGTCCTTAGCGATCGCAGCTTCGGTACCATTAATTCTGGGTTTCCAAGGATGGGATGATCATGATCGTAGTTTGAAAACATCGGCGAGAGATCTTGCGATGAACTACTTGAAATCATGCGGTGATAATGGTATTCTCTTCACAAATGGAGATAATGACACCTTCCCATTGTGGTACATGCAAGAGGTTGAAGGGTACAGAACTGATGTTCGTGTTTGTAACCTTTCATTAATGCAGACGGATTGGTATACTGATCAGATGAAGATGAAAGCGTACGATTCAGAATCTCTTCCAATTAAGTTTACGGAAGATCAAATTTTGATGTATGCTGGTACAACGGATCAGGTTTATTTCATGGATCTACTGAATCTATTCTCTTTATCGAAAGATCCTAAGATGATCAAAGAAGTGATTGGATTGAGAGAAAGAGGTAACCCAGAAGCAACACGTGCGGCACTTCAACAGTATTCTTCTCAAGCAACGGCTCTCATGAGCGGTGTTACTGCATCGAATCCGCAAGCAACGAGTCGTTTGAATACAATCAAAACAAGATTCTCTGTTGTGGATACTGCAGATGTAGTCGGAGATATCTTTACGAAGATTCAAATGACGTTAGAGGTTTTCTCTGCGGCTCAAGGACAGAATACAGCGATTCAAGCTCCACAGCAAACACTTCAGAGCCTTCAGAA
>JAQWFQ010000001.1 GCA_029238665.1 Crocinitomicaceae bacterium
AATGGTATTCAAATGGAGAGCAAAAGTTTGATGGTACATATAAAAATGAGAAAAAAGAGGGGTTACATATATATTGGAACGAAAATGGCGATTGGACTTCCATCAAGAATTATGATGCTGACAGAGAGGCCTACCTTAAGAAAGAAGATCTGAGTCAAGAAATAAGAGATCTACTTCCTAACAAGATTACACAAGGACACACTAGGAATAGTAACAATGGGGAGGTGCTTTACAGAAATACATCGATTTTGTTTTCTGGGATATACCAAGAATATTATTCAAATGGGAAATTAGAGTCAGAGTTTAATTATAAAGAGAATAAAAAAGAGGGGTTTTGTAAGAAATGGTATTCAAACGGAAAGCAAAAGTTTGAAGGCAACTTTAAGAACAATTTAAAAGATAGCTTTTGTATTGAATGGGACGCAAAGGGCATTATGGACCTTAAAAAGTATGAAAACGGGGAGGAGATACCAATTCTCAAAGATGATCTAAATCAAAAGTTATTAAACAAATTGAATATTCCTTCAAGTGTCAATTTCTCGGACTTAATAGAAAGGAGTGATATATATTATTATAAAGATTTTAAATCAATTACTTTTTCTGGAAGAATTAAAGAATTATATGATAATGGTAAGTTAAAACTTGAGTTTAATTTTTTAAATGGAACTATAATTCTACAGAAATGGTATTTCGCAAATGGGACTTTGGCAGAATTAGCTGATTATGCAAAAAGAGAATTTAAAGTTTATCATGAGAATGGAAAACTACGTTACGATTCTGAAATTAAGGTTACAGGAAGTTACAGTACATATTCTGGAAAGTATTCCTCTGATATCGACAAAGATATTTATAATATATATACGCATTATCACGATAGAAAAGGTTGGCATAAGGAATATCACGAGAATGGTATACTCTACAAACAATTCAAAATAATTGAATCAATGGATAAAAACAGTTATATAAGTCATAACCTAGACAGCACATACAAAGAATGGTATAGCAATGGACTTCATAGCAAGGAGTTTAATTATATAAATGGAATACTAGAGGGTTCCTATAAAGAGTGGCACGATAATGGAAAATTACATATTCAAACTAGTTATATAAACGGCAAGAAAGAGGGTTCTTACAAATATTGGAGTTATGACGGTAGATATACCGAGACTAAAAAATATCGCAGCGGTGTAGAGTATTAGATTATGAGAAAACGATATTAAAAACAAATAATAGATGAACTACTGAAATACGCATAAGTATAGAAAAACGGACTAATATTCCACGCTAAACACCTTCTCTATACTTCCATCATCATAGATATAGATAAGTGGTGTATTGGGTTTAAAAGTGGTTTCTCTGCCCAGTACATCTAGAATTCGTATAGGATTTTTTTGTGAATGATTCAGGTTGGTCAATCCTGCAGATGAACATGCTGGAACAATGCCGTTGTTAGCATTTAGAGATAGTGCGTAATCATAAAGGGCATCGCAGATATATAAATTCGTACCGCTCCCGTTGGAAAGTACGCATACTCCAATTTTTGATACTGGATCTACATACATGTCGGTTGAAACGCCCATCTCACCGCCATTGTGTCCCCATAGGTAAGCTTCTCCTCCGCTATAATACAATAGCTCCTTATACCAATTTAAACCCTGTGAGTTCTGGATTAATGGAACTTGTTCGGTCCACATTTCATTCACAGATGAAGGATTCAAGATGGTATTGTCTCCTAGTGTTCCTCCATTTAAAAAAGCAATCATGAAATTTGCCAAGTCCAACGCGGAGCTTCTCAATTGTCCGTCTGGGTAATCCGCAAATCCATAATGTGGATTGGCAACAAAATTACCATTGGAATAAGAATAGGGTCGTGCCACTTCATTGGAATCAAGATCCGCCATATGCCATGCCGTATTTTCCATGCAAAGGGGTTCGAAAATATGCGCATCACAGAAGTCATCAAAAGGTGTCTCGCTTACAATTTTTGTAATGTAACCATTCAGCGCTGTGGCCATATTTGAATAGCTGTATGCTGTTCCTGGAGTAGCACTAATAAAATTTTCGTTGGCGTCGTAGTTTCCTCCTGTTAGCGTAAAGTAGTCTTGCATGCAATCCTCTAGACTCATCGTCGGGTCTGGATACCCATAGTAATTACCCATGGCGCCCCAGTTATCTTTTATTGAGGATGTATGTGTCATCAGCTGTTGAATGGTCATCGGTGTCGTGCTTTGAACAGGGTGCTGTAAGGACCAAGGGAGATGTTCGTTAATGTCATCATCGAGATCCAACATGCCGCTTTCTTTGATCTGCATTGTAGCGGTTCCAGTGAATAGTTTCGACATGGATGCCAACAAGAACTGAGTACTGTCAGAGACAGGAATATTATTTTCAATATCTGCAAATCCGTAGGATTGAATCCAAACAATCTCTCCATCTTTTACAATAACAGTTGTGGTTCCGGGGAAGTGCGATTCTTCCATTTCGCTTTGAATGTATTCATCTAAAATAGTACTTGGATTAGGGTTCTGTGAATGACTGTGGAAGACGATGAGAAATGAAAAGTAGGAGAGAAAGTACTTCATGTTGAAAGAATTAATTTCTACAAAGATAGAAAAACACGGGTAAACAGATAACAGCAATGGTTAAGATGTAGAGCCACTTCAATGAGTCATTTTTTTAGTTAAAGTTGACCAATGTTAGAGTCCCACATTAAATCTTTATTTTGTTTGCACGCTTGTAAAGTGCCCTTTTCTTTATTGTTATATTTGTGTTCTAGTCTAAAACCTTGCCATGAAAGTAAAACCTTTTATTGTCCCTCACGACTTCACTACCGTTTCTAACATTGCTCTAGAACACGCTGTTGCTACCGCTAAGCCATTAAACGCTGAAGTTTTTTTACTTCATGTAGTAAGTAAAAAAAAAGACATTAATAGCGCGGAGGAAAAGCTGAGAAGTATTGTTTCACAGCTTGAAACACTTGTAAAAGTAACCCCCGTTGTCCGTGTAGGAAATATTTTTGAGGATATTGGTGATTTTGCCGCAGAGCATCATGCGGCGCTCATTTTCATGGGAACACATGGCGCTCATGGGTGGCAACACCTCACAGGGATGAATGCTTTAAAAGTAATAACTCGGTCGGTTGTTCCTTTTGTTATTGTTCAAGAAAAAACACCAAAAGAAACGGGGTACAACGACATTGTTGTACCGCTAGACCTAAACAAAGAAACAAAACAAAAACTTGCTGTCGTAGCAAATATAGCTCAGTATTTTAAGTCTAAGGTGCATGTCATTACTCCTGAAGAGTCTGATGAGTATTTAAAACAAAAAGTAAAAGGAAATATTGTTTTTGCTCAAAAATACTTTATTGAAAGAGGGGTTCATGTAACAACAACCGTTCTTCCAAGCCCTGGTTTTGATAAAGAGGTTGTTAAACACGCCGTGAGTGTAGACGCAGATTTAATTGCTATTATGAACTTAAACAAGAACAACTTTTTGGGTGTGCTAACAGCCACACATGAAGAGTATATTATAACCAATGACGCTCAAATTCCCACGCTTATTGTAAACCCTATCGAGGGTATCAACACCCTATCGGTAGATTTTAATGGTTAGCCTCTTGTTTATAGTCGTTGTTTTGAAGCCTATTTAACACCTCTTGAAGATTTTGTGCTTTTATTTTATTCCTTATTTTCTTTGCTGTTTTTGTAAAATATTTGTGCTTCTTTAAAAAACTCACTTGTATCTCGTCCCACTGTTTGTGTGTTTCAACCTTTCCGTGCTCAATAAGCTCATCTCTAAGCTTGTTTGAAATCTGATGAAAGTCCTTTCTTCCCAAATAATCAAGGTCCGCATCACATATAATTTCCTCCAACTTATCTTTAGGGCTGTGTGGGATTTTAGTCGCAAAAATCAACATTTTTATTTTTTCAATGTGTTTTGTTGTGTAGCCGTATTTTGGCAAAATCTCATCTGCCAATCGTGCGCCAACGTCTTCATTATCAACATACTTTTCTACAAACCCTGCGTCGTGATATGTTGCTGCAGACTTTAACAAAAACAGCCCTTCGTCTGTTACGTTTTCTGCTAACGCAAGGTGCTCTACAGCCGAAACCACATCTTTAGTGTGTGCAACACTGTGATAATATAGTGTCTTTGACAAGCCCTTTTCTAGCACTTTCATTATGTGTCTCTCTGCCTTATAGTAGTTAATAGGGCTATATAAATGAAGGTTTACTATCTCTTTAAATTTTTCATTCGGAAAAACACCCTCTCCTTTCACTGAAAGCTCTTTTTTTATCCGATCAACAACATACATGTCAATAAACCCACGGCTCTTTGTTTGAGCCCTTCCTTTAAACGTGCACTCAAAATAAGGCTCAATAAGCATAAAGGTAGACCCGGTTATTGTTACCTTTTCAGCCTCACCTAACATCTCCATTCTTTGAGCATGGTTTACTGTTGCCCCCCAAACATCAAAAGCAAGCCGTTCAGAGCCTATAACCCCAGCAATAACATCACCTGTGTTTATCCCTAAGCGCAACCCCCAATATTCCCTTTCGTTGGCTATTGCGTCATTCTTCCGCTTAAGCATGTATGCCTGGATTTGGATTGCGGCTAAACAAGCATCAATCGGGTTTGTTTTATTTCTTACTGGCACTCCACCCGCACACATATATGCGTCTCCTATTGTTTTTATTTTTTCTAAGTTGTTCTTTATGATTATTTCATCAAATTTTGAAAAATAAACATCCAGTTTTTTAACCAGTTCAGTGGCGGGTGTGCGGTCAGAAATTTTTGTAAACCCTACAAAGTCGGTAAAAAGTACCGAAACCGTTTTGTAGGCACGCGCCCTTGCTTTGCCTCGTTTTTTTAACTCTTCTGCTGTAGATGTAGGGAGCACGTTTTTTAATAGGCGCTCTGTTTTATCTTTCTCTTTTTGAAGTAGCTCCTGCTGAAGAATCACGTTGTTTCGCTCCTCTTCAATTTTTTCTTTTTGACGTTCAATTCTTTTTGTTTGGGCTTTAATTTCTTTTGTTCTATCTCTAATTTTCATTTCCAGACGAACCTGCTCTCTTCGTGATAAATCAATTCTTTTCCTTATAAACACTCGAACTAACAGCGAAAAAAAAGCAATACATAAAACCAAAAACCACCCCCTTCTCCACAACGGAGCCTCAATTGTTATTTTTAACACTCCCGGATTAACCCCCCACGTTCCGTCGGCAGATTTTGCGTACACTTTAAGTATATACGAACCGTGTGCTAGTGCGTTAAAGTGTATTTCATTCGATGTTCCTAATTCTATTTCTTCCTCACTAGAACCCTCTAACATATACTTATATCTTGTTTTTGTTGGGTTGCTGAGGTCTGATGAAAGAAAAGAGACGGTAAAGCTTCGTTGTTCGTATGGTAAATTAAGCTCTCTCGTTAAATGCATTGGTTTTACTAACGGCGACCCTTTTTTGTTGGGTTTTAACCAACCTCCGTCAAGCTTTAACTTATAAAAAACAACCTTCGTTTCTGTTTTTCTTGGGGTTAAGTCTTCGGTTTTAAAATAGTTATAACCATATATCCCTCCAAAATAAACAACGTCTTCGTTTGTTTTAAAGTGTGCCCCAAGGTTAAACTCGTTACTCATTAACCCGTCTGACTCCGTATAGTTTTTGGTGGCTTTTGTTTCCGGGTTAAAACAACAAACCCCTTTGTTTGTACTTAACCAAAGGTTTTTGTCTTCCCCTAAAATTACCCCATAAATAACATCATTTGGTAGGCCGTTAGACTTGTTAAAAAGTGTGCCTTTTTTTTGTTTAGCATCCCATCGCAACAACCCCGACCCAAATGTTCCTAACCAATAAATATTGGGGTTAGTGTTGTTTATTGAAGTTATTTGTTCTGTGGAAAATTCTTTTATCTGTTTGTTTTCTTGATAAGGAGCAATATACACCCCGTTTTGATTTTCATGCAGCTTGTTTACTCCACCGGTGCTTGTTGCAAACCAAACATGGTTGTTTTTATCTTTATACACAAGCCTGCAAATACCTTTAGACATTGTTGTTTTTGGCATTTTTGGGTCGTGGATAAACGATGTTATTTTTTTTGTTTTTATATCATACAGTAGTGCTCCCTTTTTTGACGCAACCCAATACATGTTTTTTTTCCAATGAACAATTGCATACGTCCTATTAAATCCGTTGGTTTTTATTTTTTTAAACGTATGTGTGTTGCCGTGTATTTTTAAGTCAAAAAGGCCGTCCGCACAACCTACAAGTAGGTGGTTGTTTGTAATTGCCTTTATTGATAACACTGTTTTTTCACCCGAAAGACCAAGGGGCTGCTCATCTTCCCTCTTGTACTGGGTAAACCTTTTGTTTTGTTTATCTAAACGAGAAATTGCATTGTCTGTACCTATAAACACCGCGTCCTTTGTTTCTTCAAAGCTCCAAACGCTTGCTGTTGGTATTCCTTTTGAAATATCTCCACTCGGGCCAATTCCTCTTATTCCTTTTGAAAGCGGGTTGAAGCTTGACAAGCCTCGCTGTGAGCCAATCCAAAAGGTTCCTTGTACGTCTTTGTATATACAGTTTGTTTCATTAAAAAGAAGCGCTGTTTTTTGAAAAATGTCTTCGGTGTTTTGAAAAATCTCCCCGTTCTCTTTAATAACAAAAAGACCTTTGTTTTTGGTACAAACTAGCCAGCCTACTTCTTCTTCAAAATAAACGTCAGAAACATTTTTAAAGCTTTTTTTATGTTTTTCAAAAAACAGGTTTGTTTTTTTTGTGTCGCTATTTAATTCAAAAAACCCCTGGTTTGTTGCTAATAGCACGTTGTTTGCACCCTTTTTCTTTATTTTATTTACTATTGTTGTTCTTTCTACATGGGTGATGTAGCTCTTTTTTTCAATCAAGTCATATACATAAACACCTCTATCTGCCGTTGAAACAACAAAGCTTGTGTTGCTCGTAAACTCAATGTTTGTTGTTTTTTTTGAAGGAGTGAACGATGAAAAAAAATGTAGGCTGTTGGTTTTTGAATTGTATTTAAAAACACCTGATTCTGCTGTAGCGATCCAAATATTCCCGTCTTCATCTTCCGTAATGTCCTCTACATATATAACCTCGTTGTTTGTGGTTGCATATGTTTTAAACTGTTCTGTAAAAATATTATACTTTGTTAAGCCTTTACTTGTTCCAAACCACAAGTTTCCTTGATAATCTTTGTGAGAACAAACGATATAATCACTCTCTAGTCCGTCTATTTTATCAGATGTGAATGTTTCAAAAGACTTTCCGTCATAACGGTTTAATCCATCTTGAGTTCCAACCCAAAGTGTGTTTAGGTCGTCTTGAACGATTGTTGTTGCTGAACTTTGAGAAAGGCCATTATTAATGGTATAGTTTCGAAACCTGTAGTCGTTTTGTGCATAACCACTTATACCTAAAAGAAAAAATGTTATATAAATAATTCTTTTAAACACCTTTTTTATTTTAAATACCAGGCGCGTTTCCGCTTGATGGTGGAGTTTGAATGGTAGAGTTTTCAAGATCTCTATCAAACATATAAAGGCCAGCCTTGTCTCCTCCTATTAATTTTATTTTATCTAAAATTGTACGCGCTAAAGCTTCCTCTTCTAGTTGTTCTGACACATACCACTGAATAAAATTATGTGTTGTATAATCTTTTTCTTGAAGACATACATCTACAATAGCGTTAATACTTTCAGTTACCAACAGTTCGTGTTCCAATAATAATTGAAAAACATTCTCCAATGAATCAAACTCTTCTTGTGGTTTTTTTAACCCAGGAACAGCAGCTGACCCTCCCCTTTCGTTTACAAACTTCATTAGTTTTAACATATGAAGGCGTTCTTCATCAGAGTGTGTATATAAAAATTTTGCCGTTCCGTTTAATCCTTTATTTTCAGCCCAAGAAGCCATTGCTAAATAAAACTGTGAAGACAGTGCTTCTTTTTCGACTTGGTCGTTCAATACTTTTTCTACTCTTTTATTCATTTTACTGTTTTTTACAAAGTTATAATTATCAATACAACTCTTTCTTTTTTTATAAAAAAGAAGCGTATCTTACGCTTTAATGACAAGAAAAAAGAAACCTAAGAATAAGCTTAAATTAAACTTATCACACATTATCCGAAAGGTCTTTTCGGAAAACCCCGAGTCCACTCTTAACCATAAACAAGTTTGTGCGTTAATTGATGTTCGTGAATCTGCCATTCGTAAGTTAGTGTTTAATATTTTAGAACGTCTAACTGAAGAAGGTTTTCTTAAAAAAAATGGCCACAGTGTTTATGTTTTAAAAAACACAAACACTTTTTACGAGGGTGTTTTACAAATAACACAGCGTGGATCTGGTTTTGTTGTTTTAGACGATACTAAAATGGATGATGTTTTTATTGATAAAGCTAATCTCCACCAAAGCCTTGGTGGAGATCGGGTAAAAATTCAATTATTAAACACTAGAAAATCTCGTAATGAAGGGTTTATTATAAACGTTATTGAGCGTGAGCGAACTCAATTTGTTGGAACAATTCAAATGCATGCTAATTTTGCTTTTTTAATTCCTGATAATAGTCGTATCGGTACACATTTATATATTAGAAAAGAAAAACTAAAAGGTGCAAAAAATGGAGACAAAGCTTTAGCTAAAATTACTGTTTGGCCAAAATCTGCTGATAATCCTTACGGTGAAATAATAGAGGTTTTAGGTAACTCTGGTGGTAATGATACTGAAATGGTAAGTATTCTTGTTAATCAAGGGTTAGATTATAAATTTAACAATGATTTATTACAAGAAGCTGAATCGTTATCTCTTAATTTAGATAAAAAAGAATTAAAAAAACGACGCGACTTTAGAAACATTACCACTTTTACAATTGACCCGCATGATGCTAAAGATTTTGATGACGCCCTTTCTTTTAAAACATTAGAAAACGGAAATATTGAAATTGGTGTTCATATAGCAGATGTAAGTCATTATGTAAGACCTGGAACAGTAATGGATAAAGAAGCTTTAAAGCGATCCAACTCTGTTTATTTAGTTGATCGTGTTATTCCTATGTTACCTGAACAACTTTCTAATTTAATTTGTTCATTGCGACCAAAAGAAGAAAAACTAACCTTTTCTGCTGTTTTTGAAATGGATGAAAACGGAACCGTTTACAATGAATGGTTTGGTAAAACAGTCATTTTTTCTGACCGAAGGTTTACTTATGAAGAAGCTCAAGAAATTATTGAGGGTACTGATGGTGACTACAAAACAGAAATTTTATTTTTAGATAAAATAGCTAAAACTTTACGTAAAAATAGATTGAATAATGGTGCTATGAATATTGAAAGTTCTGAAATGCGCTTCCAATTAAATGAAAAAGGACACCCCATTCAAGCACTTTTAAAAACATCTAAAGATGCTAATAAACTAGTTGAAGAGTTTATGCTTTTAGCTAATAAAAAAGTGGCTTCCTTTATTTATAATAAGAAAAAAGACAAAATACCTTTTATTTACCGCTGTCATGATAAACCTGATATAGCTAAAGTTGAATTATTTAAGCTTTTTGTAAAAAAGTTTGGTTACGATATAAACATTGACAATACAAATCATATATCAAAAAATATCAATTCATTACTGAACGATGTTAAGTATAAAAATGAATTTGAATTAATTCAAACAATGGCAATTCGATCAATGTCTAAAGCAACTTATGAAACATTAAATATTGGTCATTATGGTTTAGCTTTTAACAACTATACCCATTTCACCTCTCCTATCCGTAGATATGCCGATCTAATGGTACATCGTATTCTTCAAGAGGAATTAATTCAAACTAAACAGGTTAACGGTAATAGTTTAGATGATATTTGTAAACGAATTTCTAGAATGGAAAGAAAAGCTGTAAGTGCTGAACGAGAAAGTATTAAATATTTTCAAACATTATTTGTAGCTAATAAAGTTGGTGATGAATTTGAAGGAACTGTTTCTGGAATAGCTGAATTTGGTGTTTTTGTAAAAATGGACAATAACCTTTGTGAAGGATTAGTTCCAATGAAAGAAATTCCAGGAGATTATTATAGTTTTGATTCTGAACAATTTACAGTTATTGGTTCAAGAACTGGTAAAGAATATAATTTTGGAGATCGTGTTAAAGTACGTATACAAAATGTTTCAACATCAAAACGTCAAATAGATCTAGAAATGATTAAATAATTTTAATCTGCCTATTTAAGTCATTTTTATAAGAACCTCCTATAGGAATATTTTTATCAACTTTTTCCAACATTAAAAATGGATATTCTATTGTTTTTATCTTATTTAAATTAATAATATAAGACCTATGAACTCTTAATAGTTTACTACTACCTATTTTAAATTCAATGTTTTTCATTGTAGAATGAACAGTATATTTAATGCCAGAAGTGTAAATAACAACATAATCTTTTAATGCTTCTATATATACTATTTCATCTATATACAACTTAACAAGCTTACTGTTATGTTTTATAAAAATAAATTCATTTACACTTTTTTTACTATTCACTACTGATACTAATATATTATTTATCTCCTCTTTTTCTTTACTGTGTTTATAAATAGCTAACTCTATCGTTGAATATAAATCAATATCTTTAACTGGTTTTAATAGATATCCATAAGGTTTTGTTTTTTTAGCTTTAGATAAAGTAACTTCATTTGTGTATGATGTATAAAAAATAACCGGTATAGAATAGTTTAACCGAATAAAATCAGCTGTTTTTATCCCGTCCATACTCCCTTTTAATTTTACATCCATTAAAACAATATCAGGAATATCTAAACTCACTTTTTCAATAGCTACCTCACCTGTATTACAAGTTCCTATAACATTATAACCTAGTTTTGTAAGACTATTAAATAAATTACTAGAAGTAATTGGTTGGTTCTCTACCACAAGTACACTTATTGCAGCCATTTTAAATTCGTTTAATAAACTTCAAATTTAATCATATATTTTATTCTGTTTTTCAAGAATAAAATAGGTAACTCTATTTCTAAATTAATTACAGTTTACCTTTTAAATATTAGATTTAATCTAAACACTTAAAGTAATGTAAATCAACTAGTTAATATGAAACAAACCAATTATAAATAGAAGATAGGGTATTTTTTATAAAAAACCAAATAGAGGTATTTTTAACTACTTAATAGAGTAATTAAATAACTTTTTAATTAAAAAGAGAAACTATTATATTTATTAAGAATGTTAATATGTTTATAAGTATAAAAAAAAGTAAATACTATGTTGTATAACAATCATATTAATAGTGTTTTATGTTATATATTTTAAATAAAAACATATGGTTAATTACTTAAGTTTATTCTGTTATAAAAAACTCATAAATAATTAAAACTATACTAGGTTTATATAAATAAATAATAGTATTCGAATAAAAAACTATATTTCCTAATAAAAGTAATTAATAGTTATTAATACGTATTAACATAAAAAAAAGATTTATAGTTAATAAAAAAAAGCAAAAAGGGTTTAAAATAAGGTGTTTAAAGGTTTACATTTTTTTAAATGTTTAAAAGTAGGAGTAATTGTTAATATCATATAAATTTGTAAAAAAAGCGAAAATTATGAAAAATATAATACCAATTGGATCTGATCATGCCGGTTTTGAACTCAAAAATAAAATTATAAAACACCTAGAGAAAAAAGGGTATGAATTAAAGGATTTTGGTTGTTATTCTGAAGAGAGTATTGATTACCCCGACTTTGGTCATCCAGTTGCTTCTTTGGTAGAAGAAAACGAAGAAATGTTAGGAATAATTATTTGCGGTTCAGGTAATGGTATTAATATGACGGCAAATAAACATCAAAAAGTAAGAAGTGCATTGTGTTGGAATACTGAAATAGTACAATTAGCAAGAGAACATAATAATGCAAATATTTTGGCTTTACCAGCTCGTTTTATAACAGAAAAAGAAGCTATAGAAATGGTAGAGGTGTTTTTTTCTGTACAGTTTGAAGGAGGAAGACATCAAAAAAGAGTAAATAAAATATCCTGTTAAAGGGTTGATAAAAGTCTTTATTACAATATTATAAGGTGAAGCAACCTTTTTTCTGAAAAAGAAGTCTATATAAATAGTGAATGATTCCATCCTAGTAAAGAAGTGTGTTAATGGCGATCAACGAGCACAACGAGCGTTGTTTGAAAAGTTTGCACCAAAAATGTTGGGTGTCTGTTTGCGCTATGCAAAAGAAAAAAACCAAGCAGAAGATTCTTTACAAGAAGGTTTCATTAAAGTTTTTACTAAAATAAAAAAATATAAAGGAGGCTCTTTAGAAGGGTGGATTAGAAAAATTATGATTAACACCTCTTTGGATAACATTAGAAAAACACACAAGTTTAAAAACAATGTAAATATAGATGAGGTTGATTATAAATGTATAGAAAACAACACTATAATAGAAGGGTTAGCAGCAGCAGACTTATTAATGATAATAAACACAATGCCTGTTGGTTATAGAACCGTTTTTAATATGTTCGCTATTGAAGGATATTCACACAAAGAAATAGGTAAAGAATTAAATGTTTCTGAAAACACATCAAAATCTCAATATTCTCGAGCAAGAATGTTTTTAAAAAATAAACTAGAAGCTAAAAAAATTGAAAGATAAAGATAAAATAGAGCAACTTTTTTATGATAAACTAGGAAGTTTTGAAGTAAAAGTAGACCCGTTGTTATGGTCTAATGTTTCTTCAGAGCTTGCTTCTAAACCAACAGCGCTATCTACAAAAGGGTTTACTGCTTTAACAAAGACAATATTGTTTATTGGTACCGCTTGTTTTGTTTTTTTAGCGGTAAAGTACCCATTCAAAAAACAATCAACAGATACGGGGGTTAAAGAAACAAAACAGATTAAAAAGATAAACCCAAAAGAAAACAATCAACAAAACAAAAAAATGAATAAGGTGGTTTTAAAAGAAGAAATAAAACCCCTAAAAACCCCTCTGCCAACTAGTATAACTAGCATAGAAAAACCAAAAGAACAAGAAGAAATAATAAAAAAAGAAGCAGTAATTTTCGTTGATACAATAAGCACAAAAGAACCCCTTCGGGTTGTTAAAGAATTTGTTGAAGAGGTTGTGCCACCAGTTGAACCACAAAAACTACCAATTGAACCACAAAAAGAAATCAAAAAAGACTACACGATAGAAGCGCTGCCAAACATTTTTACTCCAAACAACGACGGTAAAAACGATCTTTTTATGGTAAAAACAACCGGTTTATATGATTTTAATATAACAGTAATTGATGATAAAAATAACGTTGTTTATCAATCAAAAGATGTAAATTTTTCTTGGAACGGACTTGACCTTTATCAAAACGAATCAAAACCCGGAAAGTATATTTATATAATTACAGCTATAGACAGAAAAGGAAATAGAATAAGTAAATATAGCCCGCTAATAATCAGAAGATAGGTGTTTTTGATAGGCGCTTACACCATAAAAATAAAGCGTTAGGCTTATTGCTAATAAAAAGTGGCTTGCATCATTTTTGTCAAACCATTGGTGTAGGTTTATTTTTAGTGATTGAAAAAAAACGGCAGGAAACAAAACAAGAACACTAATCCAAAAAGGCTTAAAAACGGAGGATAACTTTTTATAATAAAAGAAACCTAAAAACCCAAGAGAAAACAACAATCCAACGGTTGAATTAAAAGAAGGTACACGAAGCCCTAAGGAAGGATTTTCTTTTAAGTCAAACAGAACAAAGACCGCTGACGCGACACTTACTGCAGCAATTAATTTACCAAAAACAACGAAATTAAACACCCGAACAAACGTTTTGTTAGGGTGTATCGAAATCATCGCCCGTTCAATAAAAAAAACAGAAATAATACCCAAATACCAAGAAGCGTACTTTCCTGACACCTCCCAGTAGTTATACATTAAATGACCAAGCCCCCCTAATAAAAAGCCAATAGCAAAAAGAATAAAAAACCACCTCCAAGCAACAAAAAAAGTGTTTTGAAGGGGCATTTTTCCAACTTTAAAAGCAAAAAATAGAGAAACAATGCAGATAACAAGGTCTCCTAACATTGCGTTAGGCTCTAATAATTCGAGACCAAAGCACGAAAAGTCAATTTTTGGGTAATCAGATCCAATCAACATGGTTATTTACTTTTTTCTTCAAACTTATGTAGGTTTTTTAAAATCAATCGCTCAACCAACAGCGGAAATCTTGGAGCCATAAAAGCGTTTAAACGGCCTATTCTGGTTAAGGTTGTTGTAAATTTTCGCTTGTTTATGTTTTGAGAAACACGCTTTGCAACATAGCTTGTCGATTGTACCTTTTTATTTTCTCTATTATTTAATACCACCATTGATCCGTCTGCTGAAATAGCCTCTTTATTGTGTTCAATTTGTGTTATGCCAACATAAATAAGACCAACATGGATGTTGTTTTTTTTTTCTTCAATACGTATAGATTCTGCAATGGCTCTCAGTGCCATTTTAGATGAGCAGTATGCAGACAGGCCGGGCAACCCACGTATACCAGCAAGACTTGAAATAAAAACAAGGCTTCCTTGTGTTTTCCTTAGTTCTGGAATGGCCGGAATAGTAGGGTTAATACTTCCCATAAGATTGCTTGAAAAAACAGATTCAAAAACTTCTGGCTTTAGGTCGGCTACCCCACCTCTACTTGAAACACCAACGTTATTAACAAGGATGTCAAGTCGATTAAAAGCCTTAATTGCGGCCTTAATTAAAAGCTCCCCACCTTCTTTTTTAGAAACATCACAACAACAAACAACCACATTTTTATGAATGGCTAACACGGCTTTTTTTGCTTCGGCTAAACGGGTTTCGTTTCTTCCGTTTAAAACAATATAAGCCCCCTGGTTGGCTAGGTCAAGAGCAATAGCTTTTCCTATTCCCCTGCTAGACCCTGTAACTATAGCAACCTTTCCTCTTAAGTCGGCCATTATCTTATTTTTAAGTGTGTTTCTGTGTTATACTTTAGGGCTGTTAAACTATTTGTCCAAGCCATTGCTAAGTGAACAAAAAAAGCAATCCAAATAGTACCTGAAGCAAGTGTTAACAGACAAAGCACCAACCCTAATGGTATTGCACCTAGCGTTTCATCTAAACCTTTCGGTATGTGTGTGGCAGAGTATAAGGCTATATTTATAACGATTGCGGGCCAAGCCCCTAAAGGTTCTACTAGCGGGATAAATAACACTCCTCGAAACAAAAACTCATAGCCAAACAGATATAGGGCCCAACCCAACAGGTTTATAAAAAGGGTTTTCCTTGTCCAAAGCTTCGCTCTAATTTGAGGGTAATTTTGGAGGTTTTTCGGTTTTTTAGCAGAAAAATAAGCGAGGGGAATAACTAGAATTGAAAGGCCAACGGTCCAAATAAAAGTAAAAAGCGCTGTCTCGGGAATAAAAGTAAGCCCGTATTGAGCCAAAGACACCTCGGGGATAAAAAACAAGCACAGCGAAACGGGAACAACCCCCATGCTTATAAAGCCAAAAACCTTAGTAAAAAAGATGTGTTTTATAGACCCTTGATCGGCGGTGTTTTGTTTAAAAAAAGCTGTTTTTATTTTTTTAGATTGGGCTGTAAACCAGTACAGAATAAAAAAAACTAAAGTGACAAAAACAGGAACAACCACACGGGTATCAACCGTCTCCCAGCTGGTGTCAACGCTAAAAAAATCAACCATAACAATATTATTTTTCTAAATAATTATTTTCTTCAAACCAATCATAACACTCCTTTATAGCAACTTCTATAGGTGTTTGGGGGAGTTTAAGCTCTTTTCTTGCTTTTTCTGGAGAGTAGTAGTGTTTTTCACAAGAAATAAGAGCGAGCTCTTTGGTTATCCCTGGGTAGTAGTTAAAAAACCGCGCAAAAAATGAGTTTAACGAGCCGTAAGCCTTTGCAATTGTGGGGTTTATTCCATTTTTAGGTGGTTTTGTATTAATTACCGAAGCGATCGTTTCAAAGGCTTTTTTATAGGTTAAATTAACGTTGCCTAAAATATAGGCCTCTCCAATTCTACCCATTGTTATTGCGTTGGCAATTGCTGTTGCCGCGTCTTTTACAGCAACATAGTTTTTTCCTCCCAACGTATACCCGGGTATTTTGCCTTTGTGAACCGCTAAAATCATTGCACCAGAGCTAGGTCTAGAGTCGTAGGGGCCAATCATAAATGTTGGGTTAACAACAATAGCGGGTAGACCAAGGCTCTTTACAGCACTAACTATTTTTTCTTGAGCGTAATACTTAGAATCCATGTAGTCAAGGCCATACTTAAAAGACTGATAAGGATCACCTTCTTTTCCAGGTTTTTCTTCATCTCCATAGCCAAACGAGTTTGCGGTTCCAACAAAAATAAAGCGCTTTACCTTATGCCTTAACGCAGCGTCTATCATTTTTTGGGTACCATCAATATTTACCCTGTTTACTTGCGGGTTTCTTGCTGGAAAAACAGAGGTAGAAGCGGCGCCATGAACAACAGCATCACAGCCTTTAAAAGCGTTGTTTAAGTCGTTGTCGTCGAGAATTGTTCCGTGAAAACGAGTTATATTCAACCCCTCTAAAGTGGGTGATTTTTTTCCCTGTTCCAACAGAACATTTACGTCATAATTACGCGAAATTAACTCCCTCACAAGGTTACTTCCAAGAACCCCGTCTGAACCGGTTACTAGAACTCTCATTTTATTGTTTAATTTTTATTCTCTAAGTATGTGAAGATAGTGTTATTATTTATGAATATGATTAATTGTACCTTCGAAATAAAAAGGTGTTGAGAGCTATTGTTTTGTTTTTTGTTGTTGTGTGTTTTTTTTCCTGTGAAACTCAGGATAATGAGGTTTTAAAAAAGAGGTCTGAAAAAAAACAAAATAGTTTAAAAGCTACTGTTGTTGGGGGTTGGGTGGAGCCCGAAAAAGACAGCGCTAAGTGGGTTTTTCAAAAAGACAGATTAAAATGGAAAGGCTTTTCTCATCCTGTTTCTTTTTGTGACAACAGGGCCTCTGTAGGGCAGTTGGGGTTTAGGATTGTTTTAAAACACCCAGACAGCCTAACACTGATAAACAAGACAACAAAAGAAAAACACAAGCTTATTCGGGTTGGCCGATAAAAGAGAGGGTTATATACACGTCAATTTAAATGTGTATTTTGTTGTCTTCACACCTTGTTTTTAATTAACAATCAACGATATGAAACCACTATTAATCATGCTGTTAAGCATTTTTTTAACAAAGGGAATTAACCTTAAGGCACAGTGTACTATTGATTACACACAAACACAGCCGGGAATATACCCAGACACATTACCTGATGGTATGGTTGGTGTGGGGTTTATGGAAGGAATGACCTTTGTTATGCCTCTAGACACGTCTGGGTTTGATTTCACAAACTTTTATATACAAACGGTGTCAGGGCTTCCTTTTGGTTTAAGCTGGCAGTGTAACTCACCGGGAACAAATTGTAATTACAACCCGCAAACAAATCAGCATGGTTGTATTGAGATTTTCGGAACACCTCTCCAGGCTGGAACATATCCGATAGATGTTTCTATCGTTGCAACACTTAATGTTATAGGGGATATCCCTGCAAACTTTTATACTCAAGTGGTAATTCAACCGGATTCTTCGTCTAATATGGGGTTTATTGCTTCGGGGACCTATGGCTGTTCACCAATGACTGTGTCTTTTACAAACAATAACCCAGGAATGGCGGCCTATAATTGGGGTTTTGGAAATGGAACAACAAGCACCCAAGAAAATCCGGCCCCACAAACCTACACATCCCCAGGTGACTATGTTGTTAACTATGAGGCGTACCCTGCAGGATCATCATCTTATTTTTTAACAAACATTGAGGTTGTTGATGCTGATGGTTGGAGTGGTGATCTTGATGATGGTTTTGGTTCTTTAAGCCCAGACCCATACATTAAGCTTTTAGATCAATCGGGAAGCGTCATCTACACTTCTCCGGTGTATATTGACCAAGACTTCCCTGTTTCATGGCCAATTAGCAACATTCTCTTGCAAGATCAAAGCTATACAATCGAAGTGTGGGAGGAAGATGGTTTTTGGACCAACGATGATTTTTGCGGAAGCCTTAGTTTTCAGGGGTTTTCTACATCGGGCACATTAACAGGTGGTGGAGAAACGGTAAATTACACAACGTCTGTTGTGAACGCGGGTTTAATTACGTCTAGCGACACTATTCACGTGTTTGACACACCAAACACACCAAACATTGACTTTTTAGGTTCAGAACTTTGGACGGACTCTCTAGGTTTTTTGTTACAGTGGTACCAAGACGGAGCGCCAATTACCGGAGCAACAAGTGATTCTTTGTTGGCAACAGTGTCTGGAGATTATTTTGTTCTTTCTTCTAGTCTAGAGGGTTGTTTTTCGAGTTCTGACACAGTTTTTGTTGTTGTTTGTGACACTGCGTTTGTTCCGTCGATTACTCAAAATGGAAATATGCTCTACACAAGTGCGAGTAGTTTCGATATACAGTGGTATCAAGACGGACAACCAATTACAGGAGAAACAAACGAAACACTACTAAATATTAGTGAGGGTGAATTTTTTGTTGAGCTAAGCTCTACCGATGGTTGTGTGTATGTTTCTGACACTATTACGGTTGACTTTTCTTCAATAGACGAAGGCGCGTTATCAAAAGCATCATTTGTAATTTATCCAAACCCAACAAAGGGCGCGTTCACCTTAAAGCTAAATGGGGTTGGTAGTGATCCATTAACGATTCAAGTATTAGATTTATCAGGAAGAATTGTTTTTAACAAGGAGGTGACAGCAATAAACCAATCACTAGAACAAATGATTCGTTTTAATAGTTTAGCGGGTGTTTATCTGGTACGGGTGACTAATAACAACCAGTCGATTCAAAGAAAATTGGTGGTTAATTAGCTGTGTTTTTTTATTAGAAGACACAGAATCAAGACGTTAAAAAAACAAAGCCCCCTTACAAATTTTGTAAGGGGGCTTTTTGTGAGGTCCCGAGCGGATTCGAACCGCTGTAGATGGTTTTGCAGACCACTGCCTAGCCACTCGGCCACAGGACCGTTAAATCAGGGCAAATGTAATAAAAAAATGATTTATTATCTAGCCTTCGAGAATAATAGCAACATTATCTACATCCCCATTGATCGGAGGGCAGATTTTTGTCACCTTAACCCGCATTGAAATAACATTTTTAAAGGTTTCTTTTATTCGATTTACGATTCGTTGGCCAACATGTTCAATTAACTTAGAACGAATAGCCATTTCTTCTTTAACAATTAGATTGACATCAACATAGTCGATGGTTTCATTTAGCTGGTCTGAAACGGCAGCTGAACCAAAATTGGTTTTTAGTGAAACGTCAACAGTGTAATGTCCACCAACCTTACCTTCTTCAGGTAAACAACCATGATAAGCGTATAGCTTTATTCCGTTAATCTCTATTGTGTGGGTCATATCTCCGGTTTCAGCTTTGCCATTTTCTCTAAACCAATAGTTAGGCGCTCAGCACACTCTTCTTTTCCAAGAAATTCAGAAATATCAAACATACTTGGCCCCATACCTTTGCCTGTTACTAATAGGCGAAATAATGGTAAAACAGCACCCACACCCAGCTCTCTTTCTGCAAGAAAAGCTTTAAATTGCTTTTCAACGGCATCAGCGTTAAAAGTCTCTATGTTTAAAACATCTTTAGACCAGTCTGTCATTAGCTCTACAGCATTTCCTTTCCACTTTTTTCGGGTTGTTTTTTCGTCAAAAATAGTTGGTTGTTCAAGTAAAAAAGAGCCTTCTGTCCAAATGTCTTTAATAAATGTTGCGCGCTCTTTCATAAGTTTACACACCGTTGTTAGTTTATTAACAGGGTATTTATTTTCTAAAAAGACCGCTAATTCTTCCGCTAAAACAGCATCGTCGGTGTTTCTTAAATATTGTTGTTGAAACCACTTTGTTTTGTCTGGGTCAAACTTTGCCCCCGCTTTTGAAACACGTTCCAATGAAAATGTTTCGCTCAGTTTTTCTAGTGAAAATAATTCTTCTGTTGTTCCTGGATTCCACCCCAAAAACGCCAACATGTTAACAAAGGCTTCAGGAAAATAACCATTTTCTCGATATCCAGAAAAAACATCTCCCTCAGCTGTTGTCCAGTTTGTTGGAAACACAGGAAACCCTAACCGATCCCCATCGCGTTTAGAAAGCTTTCCGTTTCCATCAGGCTTTAACAATAACGGAAGGTGCGCAAATTTTGGAGCTTCCCACCCAAAGGCACCATATAACATAACGTGTAGGGGTGCAGACGGTAGCCACTCCTCCCCGCGAATAACATGACTAATTTCCATTGTGTGATCGTCGACAATGTTTGCCAGGTGGTAGGTTGGCATCCCATCAGACTTAAATAAAACCTTGTCGTCGATATTGTTTGTATTCACAACAACCCAACCTCTAATTTCATCGTGAAAACGAATGTCTTCATTTCGAGGCATTTTCATACGAATTACATAAGGATCTCCTGCGCTTATTCGTTTATCCACCTCGTCAGACGAAAGTGTTGTAGAGTTTTGCATTGACCCACGCGTTACGCAGTTGTATTGCCAATTAGGCATTCCCATTTCTTTCGCTTGCGCTCTCATTTGTGTAAGCTCTTCAGAGGTATCAAAAGCGTAATACGCCTTATCGTTTTTAACTAACTCTTCAGCATATGGTCGGTATATTGCTCGGCGTTCAGATTGAACGTAAGGCCCAAAGTCTCCACCTAAACCTGGCCCCTCTGTTGGCATTATTCCACACCATTTTAACGAGTCCATGATGTAGTCTTGAGCACCTGGAACAAATCGTGTTTGGTCGGTGTCTTCAACTCGAATAACAAATGTTCCCTTGTTTTTTTTTGCAAACAAGTAGTTGTATAATGCTGTCCTAACTCCCCCCATGTGAAGGGGTCCGGTAGGTGATGGTGCGAATCTTACGCGTACAGGTCTTGAAGACATAATAAGTCTGTTAATGTTAAGCGGCAAAGATAGGGATTCGAAAGAAACTTCTTAGGTGTAAGGTCATAAATTGAATGATTCGTTTTTTAAGGCCTCTATTTTTATGGCTAGTATGTTGTTGGGTCTTTGGTTGAAAGTTATATCTTAGGGGGTTATATTGGCGTTTTATGAGTGCATTTGATCGTTTATTGAGTCAAATAGACGGGTTTATCCGTAAGTTTTATAAGAATCAAATAGTGAAGGGACTGTTTCTTTTTACTGGGGTTCTTATTACGTCTTACCTTTTTGTTATTACCGTAGAGTACTTTGGTAGGTTTAACTCTGTAATTCGTGGTGCTCTTTTGTTGAGCTTCTTGATTGTTAATGGCTTTATTGTTTATAAGTACTTGATTGTACCTGTTTTACGACTAAAATCTTATGGACAGCGAATCAACAGAAAGCAAGCCTCACAGATTATTGGACGGTTTTTCCCAAGCGTTTCAGACCGCCTTTTAAACACCCTACAACTAAACGACCAGATAAGCCCAAATTCTGCTGATTATGAGCTTCTTATCGCAAGCGTTCAGCAACGAAGCTCGTCTTTAAGTGCGTTATCATTTTCTGATGCGGTTGATATCACAGAAAACAAGAAACATTTAAAGTGGGTTCTTCCATTGGCTCTATTGTTACTTGTTCTTGGAGTTGTGAGCCCGTCATTTATTCGTAGTGGAACAGAGCGTGTTGTTCATTTTTCTCAAGAGTTTGTTGAGCCGGCACCTTTCACTTTTAAATTGTTAACGAGCAATCTGGTTGTAGAAGAGGGGGCAGACTTTAATTTTGAGTTGGGACTGGAGGGGTCGGTGTTGCCGTCAAAGGTTTACATTGTTTCTAAAGCAGGTAGATTTGTCTTATCAAAGACGGCTAAAAACAAATTTGAAGGATCGGTAAAACAGCTTAGGAGTGATTTTAATTTTTCCTTTGAAGCGAATGACTTTAAAAGTGAGATGTATTTTGTTCAGGTTTTGCCAAAAACTGCTTTTGGTAAGTTTGAGGCCCGTTTGAGTTACCCTGACTACCTTGAAAAATCACCTGTTATAATTAAAAATGCAAAAGACCTTTCGGTAGAAGAGGGAACCACAATAACCTGGAGTGTTTTAACAAAAAACACAAAAACTGTTGGGTTTGCTGTTGGAGAAGATTTGAAAAAATTTAGCAGTTCAGAATTTTCTTTAACCAAAGCCTTTTTTAATGCAGCGTCCTGCAAATTGTTTTTAGAGAACAGTGAAAGTAAGCTTATTGACACAACATCGTTTGTTGTAGACGTTATAAAAGATGAGCACCCCGCAATTCAGGTTGTTGAGGTTAAAGACTCGTTAAAAGATGGGATTCGTTATTTTTCAGGGTCTGTTTCGGATGATTATGGCCTCCGTTCTTTAACGTTTGTTTATACTGTGAAAGGAAAGAAAAAAAACAACCGTATTGTTAAGCTTGATGTTGGAAAAATGGAAGGCACAGAGCGTCTTTTTAATTTTGCGGTAGACTTTAGGAGAGAAGATCTCTCCCTTGAAGATGAGCTTGAGTATTATTTTTCTGTTGGAGATAATGATGGTGTAAACGGATCTAAGTTCACAAACAGTAGGAGTTTTAACTATGCCTTGCCGAGTTTAGAGGAGTTAAACGAGTCTCGTGTAGAGCAACAAGAAAAAACAAAAAAAGAATTAAAGGAGGTGTTAGACCGTGCCGCGGAGTTTAATAAGAACATCGAAAAACTACGGAAAGAGACGTTAAATAATAAAAAGAACAACTGGAACAGCCAGAGTGAGGTTAATGAGCTTCAAGAGCAACAGAAGAGTCTGATAGAGGACCTGAAAACGCTTAAAGAGGAGATGAACACGAGTATTGAGGAAAAAACCCAGTTATCTGAGATGGATAAGAAGCTTTTGGAACAACAAGAGCTAATAAATGACCTTTTAGATGACCTAATGGACGATGAGTTAATGGATCTTTTAAAGGAGCTTGAGGACTTAATGAAGGCGGAAGACAAGGATGAAATTGACGAAAAAATAGAGGAGTTAGAAACGGGCTCAGAAGACTTAAAAAAACAACTAGACCGTAGCTTGGAAATGTTGAAAAAGCTTCAGGTTAACGAGAAGATAGATGATATAGAGGAGGTTTTAAATGCGCTTGCAGAAAAACAAGAAGCGCTAAGGGCCCAAACAAAAGATAAAAAAGACGTTTCTGAGGAAAGTAAGGCTAAACAAGAAGATATTAATAAGGCGTTTGACAAATTGAAAGAAGACCTGAATGAGCTAGACAGCCTAAACAATGAATTAGATCGCCCAATGAATTTGGACCCTCAAGAGGAAAAGAAAGACGAGGTTACAGAAGATTTAAAAGAGTCTAAAGAACAGTTAGACAAAAATAAAGGAGGAAAGGCCGGGGAAAGCCAAAAGGGAGCCGCGGAGAAAATGCAGGAGATGGCCGAATCTTTGGGGGATATGCAGTCCCAAAGCAACCAAAAGCAAGACGAAGAGGATTTGGAAATGCTGCGAGACATTCTTGAGAGTTTAATTTCGTTGAGTTTAGACCAGGAGGGTGTTTTGGCTGCGTTTAAGCGTGTTAAAGACGACGATCCGGCATTCCACAATTACAGCAAGCAACAACGTAGGTCAATCGACGATTCATATATGATTCGGGATAGTTTGTTTGCTTTGGCGAAACGACAACCAAAGATCGCGAGGTTTATAGACAAAGAGCTGACCCAAATTAATTCTAACCAAGAGTTAATTCTTGAGGATATTGATGAACGCAGAAGCAAGGAGCTGTCTAATCATCAACACTATGTTATGACTTCTTACAATAACTTAGCGCTGCTGTTAAATGAAAGCTTGGCAGAGATGCAAAACCAAATGGCTAATAAGGTTCCAGGGTCTGGAAGTTGCAATAAACCAGGGGGTAGCGGAAAGGCGAAGCCGGGGTCTGGAAGCCCTAGCGACATGAAACAAATGTTGAAAGATCAGCTAGAGCAGATGAAAAAAGGCAATAAGCCGGGCGGCAAAAAACCAGGAGATTCTCCCGGGGAAGGAAAAGGTGGACAAAAAGGTCAGGGCTTAATGGGTACTGATAGCAAACAAATTGCAAAAATGGCGGCTCAACAGGGAGAAATGAGGCGGGCGCTTGAGAAGATACGAAATGAAATGAATAAAGACGGAAAAGGCCTAGGCAACGCGCTTAATCCACTTATAAAAGAATTAGAGCAACAACAGAAAAGCCTTATTAACAAAAGGCTTGGTGATGGTTTGGTTGAGCGCCAACAACGAATTTTAACTCGACTTTTAGAGAGTGAAAAAGCCTTGATGGAGAGGGGGTTAGATGAGAAACGCGAGTCAAAAGCAGGTTTTTCTGAAAATAATGGTAACCAAATTAAGTTTGAGCAGTATAATAAACAAAAGTTGAAGCAAGTTGAATTGTTGAGGTCTGTTGACCCTGCTTATCAAAAGTATTACAAAGATAAAGCGACTCAATATTTCTTACGTGCTTTGTAATTTGTTGTTGTGAAGATGAAAGATGGTTACGTTGAAATTGAAAGCTTAAAGGTTCCTTCTAGCTTTGAATCTATAAATAAGGTTGAGGTGTTGATAGATGCCGTTTGCAGTAGGCTTTCTGTAAACGAAGACTATTATGGAAACGTTTTGATTGCGGTTACTGAGGCTGTTAATAATGCTATTCAGCACGGAAACAAAGGCTCGGCAGACTTGTCGGTTGATTTATTTGTTTCCGATAAAGAAACAGATTTTTGTTTTCAAGTCAAAGACTATGGTGATGGGTTTGACTATAAAAAACTTCCAGACCCAACAGCTCCAGAAAATATAGAACAAGAAAATGGACGCGGAATTTATTTAATGAGATCGCTTGCTGAGGGCGTTGAGTTTGGGAACGGAGGACGAAGTGTTAGTATATATTTTAGTAAGAAATAGTGGTTAATATTTTTTTTGAGGACACTGATGCTTTGGATTTAAGTCCAAAGCTTTTTGTTTCCTGGTTGTCTGATTTAGTTTCACGTGAAACATTGGAGTTGGGGGAGGTGAGTTTGATTTTTACAAGCGATGAATACCTTTTGTCTGTAAATCAAGAGCATTTAAACCATGATTTTTATACGGATATTATTACCTTTGACTATCGTTCGGGAGTTGTTGTTTCTGCAGATTTATTTATTTCTATTGACATGGTTCGGTATAATGCTGACAAGTTGTCTTTGGTGTTTTTAAACGAGTTGTACCGAGTTGTTGCTCACGGAGTGCTGCATGTTTGTGGTTATGGTGACAAGACGCCGGACGAAAAGATTTTAATGACCCAAAAGGAGAATGAGGCCTTGGTTTTAATAAGGTCTTATTTATAGTGGGTTTGTGGTTTTGTTCCACGTGAAACAATAATTTATGTTAAAACAATATGATGTAATAGTAGTTGGTGGTGGTCACGCTGGTTGTGAGGCTGCAAACGCTGCGGGAAAGTTGGGTAGCTCCGTTTTACTCGTTACTATGAACATGAATACAATTGCCCAGATGAGCTGTAACCCAGCAATGGGAGGTGTGGCAAAAGGGCAGGTTGTTCGGGAGATTGATGCGCTTGGCGGTGGGTCCGGGATTGTGAGCGACTTGAGTGCTATACAGTTTCGAATGTTAAATAGGTCTAAGGGCCCTGCTATGTGGTCTCCGAGAACACAAAACGACCGAATGCTGTTTGCTGAAGAGTGGCGGCTAATGCTGGAACGGAACCCCAATGTGGATTTTTGGCAAGACATGTGTACGGGACTGATTACCGAAGGGGAATCTGTAGTGGGAATAAAAACCGCGATAGGAATTGAGATAAAATCAAAGTCGGTTGTATTGACAAACGGTACTTTTTTGAATGGTTTAATTCATTTGGGTGAAAAGCAGTTTGGAGGTGGCCGTGCAGGTGAGAGAGAGGCAACAGGGATTACCGAAGAGCTTTCTAGCTTAGGGTTTGAAACGGGTCGGATGAAAACAGGAACACCCCCACGGGTTGATGGACGCTCATTGGATTACTCAAAAATGGAAGAGCAGTTTGGAGACGAGTCGCCTTCAAAGTTTAGTTATTCTGACACTAAACCGCTGTCAAAACAGAGGTCTTGTTATATTACATATACAAACCCGGACACACACGAAATGTTAAAGGAAGGGTTTGATCGCTCTCCAATGTTTAATGGCGCAATTAAAAGTGCTGGTCCTAGGTATTGTCCAAGTATAGAAGATAAAATAAACCGCTTTTCGGACCGTGATAGACATCAAATATTTGTTGAGCCAGAAGGCTGGAGTACTGTTGAAATATATGTAAATGGGTTTAGTACTTCGTTGCCAGAAGATGTTCAGGTAAAAGCGATGCAGTTGATTCCTGGGTTTGAAAAAGCAAAAATGTTTCGCCCTGGATATGCGATTGAATACGATTATTTTCCCCCAACACAATTAAAACATACACTTGAAACAAAAGCACTTAGTGGCTTGTATTTTGCAGGCCAAATAAATGGAACTACAGGGTACGAAGAGGCGGCTTGCCAAGGCTTAATGGCAGGAATAAATGCACACCGTAAAATAAAACAACAAGAGCCTTTTATTCTTTCAAGAAGCGAAGCTTATATAGGTGTGTTGATTGATGATCTTATTACAAAGGGTACTGATGAGCCTTACCGAATGTTTACAAGTCGTGCAGAGTACAGAATTTTGTTACGTCAAGATAATGCAGATATTCGATTAACTCAAATTGGCCACGCTATTGGTTTGGCTGATGATTTGGCGTTGAGTCGTGTTGAAGCAAAAATTAAAGGAACACAAGATTTAAAAAAAGCACTTCAAAAAGAAGGTGTTACTGTCGAAAAAGCAAATGTTGTTTTGAAAGAAAAAAACAGTTCTCCTATAAAGCAACAGGTGCGATTAAATTCTTTGATTACAAGGCCAAACATTACAATGGAAGATGTACTTGGAATGAGTATTGATTCAAAAAAACTCGCTGAAGAATTGACTCAAATTCATCCAGACATTGTTTCTCAAGCCGAGATACAATTAAAATATGAGGGCTATATTAACCGAGAAGAAGATGTGGCTAAAAAAATGAATCGTTTAGATGAAGTTAAAATACCGGCTGAATTGGATTATTCAAAACTGAAAAGTTTAAGCAGTGAGTCGAAGGAAAAACTTGCAAAATTAAAACCGGTAACTATAGGTCAAGCTTCACGGGTTAGTGGAGTTTCTCCAAGTGACATTTCTGTTCTTTTGGTTTATCTAGGACGGTAATCCCTAAAAACCACGCAATTTCCACTTTATAGGCGCAATTAAGCCGTTTTAAGCCCCGTTCAGGTGTTTTAGGTGTTGTTGTCTCGCCGCTGGTGAGATGTGCCGCCTAGCAACACGCACTTATTTGTTTTGTAACTAGCTGCTTTATAGTTGTTTAGCTTGTTTTTGGCTCTGTCCAGTCTCCATTTTCTTTAATTAGAGCGATTAATTCATCAACGGCATTCTCTTCGGGGATATTTTTGCGAACAACAATTTGTTCTTTGTAGAGGTGAATTTTTCCAGGGCCCGTTCCAACATATCCATAATCAGCATCAGCCATTTCTCCAGGGCCATTTACAATGCACCCCATAATTCCTATTTTTAAACCTTTAAGATGTGCGGTTTTTGATCTGATTTTTGAGGTTGTTTCTTGAAGGTCAAACAGTGTTCTTCCACAAGAGGGGCAACTAATGTATTCTGTTTTAGATATTCGGGTTCTGGTAGCCTGAAGCACACCAAAGGCGGTGTTGTTTATTTGTTGAGTAGTCTGGTTGCCCCTAAGCCAAACTCCGTCACCAAATCCATCGATGAGTAGTGACCCCAAATCTGAAGCGGCCCATAATTGAAATGTTTCTGGGTCTTCAACGGCAGGTTGAGAGCAGATTATTACAGGGTTTTTTAGTTTGTTTTTGGCCAGGCTTAAGTGTATGTGTCGGTATAATTGTGTTTTGTTTGAATGTTGTGTGTCGAGAACAACAATAGCGTTTGGAAATTTTGTTAAATAACTTGTGTCTGAATCTTCCGCGTTGTGTTTTATAAAAAACACAGAATTTTGCTTTATCAAGCTGGCTTCAGATTTTTTAACCAAGGGGTAAAATCCGGGTCTTTTAACGAAGTTTTTTTTCCAATTCGAGTAGCTACATAGAACTTTTAATGTCCCAGGAAGTTTAACGTTGAGCTGTTGTTCCCCAATGTAAACAATGTCTGCAGCCAAATCTGTTAAATTCCATTTGTCTAGTGGAACAGAGTAATTAAGACCAAAACCAAAAAAATGGGATGGTTTAATTGTTTTTACCTTACTTAAGTCTGCAAAAACAACAGGAACATTTTGTCCTCCAATATTATCAACGGAATTGCTTTCTCGTTTTTTATAGTAGAAAGGGTTGTATGGAAGCTTGTTCGAATTTACGTTAATAGAAAAAGGGGTGTATACTTCAGGGTTAAATTTTTCTAATAGTTTTCTCGCCACAGGCATTTCTGCCTCTGGTTTTTCCGTAAGCGAAACACGAATGGTATCTCCTACCCCATCTTCTAACAACGCCCCTATACCCACAGCAGATTTAATACGCCCATCTTCACCATCACCAGCCTCTGTTACCCCAAGGTGTAAAGGATATGACATTCCCTGCTCTTTCATTATCGAAACAAGCATGCGATAAGCTTGCACCATAACCAAGGTATTGCTAGCCTTCATCGAAATCACAACATTGTGAAAGTCATTTTTAAAGCAAATCCGCAAAAACTCCATGGCAGATTCAACCATTCCGTTGGGTGTGTCTCCATACCTACTTAGTATTCGGTCCGAAAGTGATCCATGGTTTGTTCCTATGCGCATTGCTGTTCCAAGCTCTTTACATAAAAGAACTAGGGGTGTAAATTTTTCTTCGATGCGGTTTAGTGCTTCGGAGTAAGATTCATCGGTATATTCTATTGTTTCAAATTTTTTTTTGTCAGCGTAGTTTCCTGGGTTTACACGAACTTTTTCAACATGTTTCGCGGCAATTTCTGCTGCGTTTGGCGTAAAATGTATGTCGGCAACAAGTGGTGTATTGTACCCTTCTTTAAGGAGCCTCTTTTTTATTTCTGCTAAGTTTTCAGCTTCTTTCTTGCTTGGTGCTGTTAACCGTACTAATTCACACCCCTCCTGAATCATTCTGATTGATTCGTCAACGGACATTTGCGTATCCATAGTATCTGCCGTGGTCATTGATTGAATACGAATAGGAGATTGCCCTCCAATTGAAATGTTGCCAACTTGAATCTCGTTGGTAACATTTCTTGAACGGTTAAACGGGTCGTTGCAATAGTTTTCTGTGGTCGTTTTCTGCATTGAAAGTAAAAGTACTTTTTTTGAAACAAAAAGGAGCGTTATAACCGGGATGTTTATTTTTATTTGGAAGCTTGTGCGGGCTTATTTATCATAAATTATGATTTAGATTAGTTATCCCCAATTATTTTAACCTTACTTTTGTCATCTGAAAACTATAATTTAATAGTATGATTTTAAATAAAGTTAAGTTCACCAACCCGAACAAAGAAGCGTTTTATAAAGAGCTTCGTAAACGAGTTAATGCTTATTTTAAAGAGAACGAAATCTCTCGATATGCAAATGTTAATATGGTGCTAAAAAGCATCTTTATGATTTCCCTATATCTTGTGCCTTTTATTCTAATCCTAACGGTTTTAGAGTCTAGTTGGCTTATTGTCCTTATGTGGGCTCTAATGGGGTTTGGTATGTCTGGGATCGGGCTGTCTATTATGCACGATGCAAACCACAGCGCCTACTCTAAAAACAAGTATGTAAATAAAATCATGGGTAAAATGATTTGGCTTGTTGGTGGTAGTGATGTAAACTGGAGAATTCAACACAATGTACTACACCATACATTTACAAACGTAGATGAAATGGATGAAGATATTGATACTGGAGTACTGATGCGTTTTTCGCCAAATCAAGCGCTAAAAAAAGGCCATAAGTTTCAACACGTTTATGCTTGGTTTCTTTACGGAATGATGACAATTATGTGGGCTACATCAAAAGACTATGTCCAGTTTTTACGCTACAAGAAGAAAGACCTATTAAAAACGCAAGGAATTACAGGGGCTCAATTTTTAACAACATTACTAATTACTAAGACAATGTACTTAGGCTTTACGCTTGTTTTACCTTTGATTATTGGCGCTATGCCGTGGTGGGGTACAGTTTTATGTTTTTTAATGATGCATTTTATTGCAGGCTTAACGTTGGCGGGGATTTTTCAACCTGCGCATGTTACTCCAAACTCAACATTTGAGGCAGCAAACTCAAATGGAGAAATTGAATTGGATTGGGCGGCAAACCAGCTGATGAACACGGCAAATTTTGCTCCTAAAGCGCGACTTTTTTCATGGTACGTTGGTGGTTTGAATTACCAAATAGAACATCACTTATTCCCGAATATTTGTCATGTTCATTACCGTAAAATTTCGAACATTGTAAGAAATACGGCATTTGAGTATGATTTACCATACTACTCTTATAAAACATTTTACGATGCGCTTTCAGGGCATGCTAAAATGCTACGAAAACTAGGTACAGAAGTGGATGCGCCTGCAATTCATTAAGGCGTGAATGCCGTTCATTTTCTTGATTTTTGTTTGTCAAAAAAGGGAGCGACAGATTCATTTCCTTTTGATGAAAAAACCCTTGCCTTAAAAGTTGGCGGTAAAATTTTTGCACTTACGGATATTGATAATTTCACAGCAATTAACTTGAAGTGTGACCCAGAGCGCGCTATAGAGCTTCGTGAAACATTTCAAGGGGTTAAGTCTGGGTTTCACATGAATAAAAAACACTGGAACACGGTGCGTGTAGATGCTGATCTTTCTGACAAGCTTATAGAGGAGTTGATTGACCATTCATACTGTTTGGTGTTTGATTCATTAACAAAGCGTGTAAAAAATGGCTTGTAGGCTTGATAAATACGTTTGGTGTGTGCGCCTTGCTAAAACCAGGTCGCAGTCTACAGAGGCAATAAACAAGGGGAAGGTTAAACTGAACCATACAATTGTAAAACCAGCAAAAGAAGTCAAACTTGGAGATGAAATACAAATTATTCGACACACAGCGGTTTTTTCATTTCGAGTAATTCAGCTATTAAATAAACGTATAGGGGCAAAGCTTGTCGCTGATTTTATTTTAGACGTTACCCCGGTAGAAGAGTTGGAGAAATTGAAAATGTATCAAGCTGCTCAGAGTAATTACCGTCATAATGGAACAGGGAAACCAACCAAAAAAGACAGAAGAGATCTTGACGATTTTATAGAGAACTGGGAATAGAGAAAAACGAATTTAAGGGCATAAAAAATGGCGCACTAACTAGTGCGCCATTTTAGTATGTATAATAAGAAACTTAACGCTTAATTACATTAAACTGAGAAGTTTCACCGTTTTCTAATTCAACATTGAACACGTAAACACCCGCGTCTAAAAACGAAGTGTTTATTTCAGCTTTACCATTTACTAGTGTAACTGCCTTAGCCAAACAAAGTTTTCCTGTAACATCTGTTGCGGTGATGTTTGCAGCTCCATTTGATTCAATAGAAATTGTTACTACATCTACTGCTGGATTTGGGTATGCCATTCCATTAACCGTAGTATGATCGTCTAAACCAAGTAGCGCGCCATCAATTACCTTCAAACCAATAGAAGGCGTAGAAGATCCTGACCAACCGCCAGTATACCATGTGTCGTCAACATAAACAGGAGAAATAGGCATTGCTGTTATTGCTTGATTCCCATCATAGTCTAGGTTTCCATCATAACCGAAAGCAATAGCAGGGTCAAAAGATTGTAAACAGAACAGGTATCTTTGACTGTCTTGAACTTCAATAGGATCGTCAAAGGCAACATATACCGGGTCTCCTGTTTCATCGTTAGACATAGGGTAGTACGTTGAATAAGCGATTTGATTTAACGCGCTAAACCAAGCGTTGTTCGTTGTATAGTTGGGGTCTGTTAAGTCAGTCCAAGGGTCCAACCATTCGTAAACATTGATAAAGATTTCAGCGCCTTCTAAATTGTCCACAGCAGTATCTGCGTAAGGGGTAAAGTATGCGCCAAGAATACCTACAGCACTAGCGTTAGGATCCTCGAAAAACATGCAAGACTGGTACTCTATTGTTGAGTTGCTAGGGTAAGTAGAGCTTACAGGCATTCCTGTTGAATCAAGGTTAGCTAAAGAAATCATTTCGTCATTAACCGAAAATTTTGATTCAAAAATATTATCAAAATCTGAATCATCGATAACGGTGTCACCCATACTTAATGTATATGTTAATGTATACTCGCCAACAGGGTACATTCCTACCCCCCCTAAATCGAAAGGAGCGAATGCCACCGGGTTTCCAGATGCAATATAAAGTGAATCACCGCTTGCCATTAATGGAGCGGATACTGTATCATCATATACATTACCGGAAGGCCCATCTATTTTCGCTCTAACGGTTACATTTGACTGCTCGTTGGAGCCGAAGTTATAGATTTGAATAGCTAAATCGAACCCATTGTCAAAAAATGTATTTGATGCTCCATAAGGAGAAACCATTAAGTCAGCAGCAGAAGTTCCTACGTCATTGCTATATGCGCCAACCTTGTTTCCTATAAACATAACTACAGGACCATTTGTCATTTCATTTGTAAGGATTAGCCCATCTAGACTAGACACCATTACAACAGGAATAGTAACATTTAAACCTTCCGTGCCTCCCGCCATTCCTACAGCTTCAGGGTCTCTGTTGATAATAATAACACCAACTGCACCTGCATTTTGAGCTTGAAGAGCCTTATAACCGAACTCACAAGTATTTCTATAGATAACAGCAATTTTACCAGTCAAATCATTTAAAGTTCCCGCTGGAGGAGCTCCAACAGCTCCAGATCCTGCACATCCTTCTGCAGAAATAGGATTACCTTGTAGGTTAAGTCCTGGCGAACCGTCGTCAATCATCATTAATGTATCTTGAACAAAGACCCCTGGAACTAAAAAGTCTGGTGTTGCCCAGTCATTTCCTCCTGGGTCTGCCCATTCAAAGGCATAGTTTCCGATAATTGATGCTGGAGAAACGCCCGCACAAACAACTTGGGTGTGGGCTATAAAACTAGCTGTAATTACGGCGACACATAGTATAATTTTTTTCATGTAATAGTGTTTAGAGTTCAGGCTAAAGTACAATTTTTTCAGAAGTACGCACTAAAATTAAAGGCACAAAAAAAGGATTGAAAATAAATTCAACCCCTCTAGGTATGTTTTTGAGAGTCTTATTTAAGACTTTATAGATGCCTTCATAAACTCGCGATTCATTCGAGCAATGTTTTCTAAAGAAATTCCTTTAGGACATTCAACTTCACAAGCACCCGTGTTGGTACAGTTTCCAAATCCTTCTTCATCCATCTGTTGCACCATATTTAGTACACGGTCTGTTGCTTCAATTTGCCCTTGAGGGAGCAAGGCGTACTGAGAAACCTTTGCAGAAACAAAGAGCATAGCGCTTGAATTTTTACAAGAAGCAACACAAGCCCCACATCCAATGCATGTTGCTGCATCCATCGCTTTATCTGCATCGTGTTTAGAAATTGGAATAGCGTTTGCATCCTGTGTGTTTCCAGAAGTGTTCACAGAGATAAATCCACCTGCATGTTGAATACGGTCAAATGCTCCACGGTCAACAACTAAATCTTTAATTACAGGAAATCCTTTTGCCCTAAACGGTTCTATATAGATTGTGTCTCCGTCTTTAAACTTACGCATATGTAATTGACATGTTGTAACTTTTCTGTCAGGCCCATGCGCTTCTCCGTTAATGTATAGAGAACACATTCCGCAAATTCCTTCTCTACAATCGTGATCAAAAGCGACAGGAGAATCTCCTTTCTCTATTAATTGATTGTTTAGTATATCTAACATTTCAAGGAAAGACATATCTGGTGAGATATCGGAGACTTGATAGTCTACAATGCTTCCTTTATCGCTTGCGTTTTTCTGACGCCAAATTTTTAAGGTTAAATTCATCATTCCTACTTATTTGTATGATCGTTCTTTGACTTCAATATTTTCGTAAACCAACTCTTCTTTATGCAGTACTGCATCTTTAGGCTCTCCTTTATACTCCCAGGCAGAAACAAATTGAAACTCTTTGCGTCTCATTGCCTCTCCTTCTGAGGTTTGGTGCTCATCTCTAAAGTGCCCTCCTGCAGACTCTTCTCTTAGTAAGGCGTCCTTTGCAAACAGTTCTCCTAATTCTAAGAAATCTGCTACACGTCCTGCTTTTGCTAACTCTTCGTTAAATTCATTTGCAGTACCTGGAACCATTACCTCTTTGTAAAACTCTTTTCGGATTAAAGAAATTTCTTCAATGGCCTCTTTTAAGTCTTTTTCATTTCGAGACATTCCACATTTCTCCCACATCACTTTCCCCAATTTTTTATGGAAATAGTCAACAGATTTAGACCCTTTGTTGTTTATGAAGTGATTGATGTTTTCTTGAACACTTTTCTCAGCCTCGTCAAACTCTTTTGTGTCTGTAGGAATTGTTCCTGTTCGAATGTCATTTGATAAGTAATCACCAATAGTGTAAGGCAACACAAAGTAACCATCTGCTAACCCCTGCATTAAAGCAGAAGCACCCAGCCTGTTTGCTCCATGGTCAGAAAAGTTTGCTTCTCCAATGGCATATAAGCCAGGAACAGTTGTTTGTAAATTGTAATCAACCCAAACCCCTCCCATTGTGTAATGAACGGCAGGGTAAATCATCATGGGTGTTTCGTATGGGTTCTCATCTACGATTTTCTCATACATTTGGAAGAGGTTCCCGTATTTTGCTTTTACAATCTCTTTTCCAAGCTCCCTTACGATGGTCTCATTCATTTCATCAAGCCCTTTTATGAAGGCTTGCTCTTTACCATAGCGCATAATAGCAGCGGCAAAATCCAAATAAACAGCTTCTCCAGTGGCGTTGACACCAAAGCCAGCATCACAACGCTCCTTAGCTGCTCTTGATGCAACATCTCTTGGAACTAAATTTCCAAAAGCAGGATATCTTCTTTCTAAGTAATAATCTCTATCGTCTTCTGTAAGCTGAGTTGGCTTTAATTTACCTTCTCTAATCGCGATGGCGTCTTTCATGTGTTTTGGCACCCAGATACGTCCATCATTACGCAACGACTCTGACATCAACGTTAACTTTGACTGGTGATCTCCAGAAACAGGGATACAAGTAGGATGGATTTGAGTATAACACGGGTTTGCAAAGTACGCCCCTTTTTTATGTGCTTTCCATGCGGCAGTTACATTACTTCCCATTGCGTTCGTGGACAAAAAGAATACGTTACCATATCCTCCTGTTCCTAAAACAACAGCGTGTGCAGAATGCCTTTCAATTTCTCCTGTTACCAAGTTTCGAGCTATAATACCTCTTGCTTTTCCGTCAACAATTACAACATCTAACATTTCGTGCCTGTTGTATACTTTGATTTTTCCACGACCAATCTGACGGTTCATTGCAGAATAAGCTCCAAGCAACAACTGTTGTCCTGTTTGCCCTTTTGCGTAAAACGTTCTTGACACGAGCACTCCTCCAAAAGAACGGTTGTCTAGTAATCCGCCATAATCACGTGCAAAAGGAACACCTTGAGCAACACATTGATCAATTATATTTGCTGAAACTTCAGCCAGTCGATATACATTAGATTCTCGCGAGCGGTAATCGCCACCCTTAACCGTGTCGTAAAACAAACGGTATGTAGAATCTCCATCTCCTTGGTAATTCTTTGCGGCATTAATCCCCCCCTGTGCTGCAATCGAGTGAGCTCGCCTTGGTGAATCTTGAAAACAAAATGCTTTCACGTTATAACCAAGCTCTGCTAGCGTAGCGGCAGCAGAACCTCCAGCCAATCCTGTCCCAACAACAATAACGTCAATCAAACGCTTGTTTGCAGGGTTAACCAGGTTAATTTCATTTTTATATTTTGTCCACCTTTCAGCTATTGGACCCTTAGGTTCCTTTGAATCTAAGGTACTGGAAAAAGTATGTTTCATTGTTACACCTTCTTTATCTAAGTTTTCCGTTTTTGAACTTTCCATAGCTCTTTATTTTAATGATTGAAATGGTGAAATAATGCAATAAACACAAATCCCAAGGGAACACCCACAGAATAAATTTTACTAAATCGCTCCATTCCTTTTGTGTATTTGTTGTTTGCTCCTGCTGATTGAAATGCAGAGCTAAAACCGTGCAATAAATGCAGCGCTAAAAAGACAAATGCCAAGCAGTATGCACCTACACGAATAGGATTTTCAAATTTATGCACCAATTCTTCAAAGTATCTAAACCCGCTCTCAGGTAGGGTTGGATCTAAAAGACCTGACATGTCTCCTTGAATGTATTTTATGTTAATTTCTGGAATCCAAAAATCAATAAAATGCAGCGCCATGAAAGACAGTATAGCTAGTCCACTCCAAATCATATTGCGACTCATCCAAGAAGAGTTGGCTGCTCCTTTGTTTTTTGCATACTTCACTTCGCGTGCTCTGTTGTTTTTTATCTCTAAAACAAAACCCATTACAAAGTGAAAAATCACACCAAAAATTAACACGGGTTGCATAACATATTGAATGACCCAGAACGTTCCCATAAAGTGAGAAACTTCATTAAAACTATCAGTGCTAAAGACAGATAGCAGGTTAATTAAAAAGTGTTGTAAAAGAAAAATCATAAGAAAAAGTGCCGACAAAGCCATAGCAAACTTTCTACCTATTGATGACGATAATATCGTAGACTTACTCATGTTTATTTTTTATAATATTGAAGATAAAATATCATTGCAAACATAATGGTTACTGCGCACACTTGTAAGGGAAGCCGGTTATTTAGAACAGTTTTAAATAAGGCGTGTTTTAGAATGAAATGTACTTGGGTAAATTTGTCCGTTTTGTTTGGGCTAGCGTTACAAAAACAAAAGTTCTGACCCGGTTGTGTTTACGTTAAATTCAACGTTCGCACCTAAAATAAGTGCTCGATTGTCGTTAATATGGCCTGCTGGAAAGTTGAAGCAAATAGGAATCTTTCGATACTCAAAGTGCGATAAAATTACCGATTCATAGCTCATTCCGAATGGAATAGCAGTGTCTTTCATGTCGGTCATTCCACCAACAATGAGCCCTTTTATGCGATTTAAAACACCTGCTTTGGCAAGGGCGTAGAACATACGGTCTAGGTGGTAAATTTGTTCAGAAAGGTCTTCAATAAATAAGATGGAATCTGTATAATCGACGCAATCATCCGTGCCAAGCAAGCTATACAAGATTGACAAGTTGCCTCCATGTAGAGTAGCACTTGCAGATCCAAATGTATTGTATTTAGAGGGCTCTGCTTTAATGCTGTAAGTTTTCCCAGTTAGGGCATCGTTTAGTGTAGACAGGGACTGGCTAGAGTTTAGGGCAAAATTTAAAGGCATTGTTCCATGGATGCTTTTTAAACCCATTGACCCTAGTTTTTGATGAAACACAGTCACATCACTAAAGCCAACAATCCATTTAGGGTGTCGTAGCATGTTTGCCCATTGAAGTTTATCAACAAGTTGAATACACCCGTAGCCGCCTCTAGCACAAAAAATTGCCTTTACCTCATCATCGTTAATTGCGTTCTGAAAATCGGATAGCCGTTCTGAAATAGTTCCAGAAAAATAATTAAACTGTCCTAAGCAGTGTTTAGAGACACGCACGTTGAGCCCCATTTTTTCTAATGTTTTAACGGCCGTTTCAACGTGTATCTTTTCGATGGATTTAGCAGGAGCTAAGATTTCAACAAGATCTCCTGCCTTCAATTTTTCGATGGAAAGATTCATGATGTAAATGTAGGGAATTTGGTTAATTTTGAATCGAAAAAACCAATTGAAATGATTACCCCGTATACCGACGATTATTTTATGAAGCAAGCTTTTCTGGAGGCGGAAAAAGCATTGGAGACAGGAGAAATACCAGTTGGAGCAGTGGTTGTTTCTAAAAACCAAATAATAGCCCGTTCACACAACCTAACAGAACGGCTAACCGATGTAACAGCGCACGCTGAAGTACAAGCAATTACAGCAGCGGCAAATTACTTGGGTGGTAAATACCTTAAGGGCTGTACGCTTTATGTAACACTTGAACCCTGTGTAATGTGTGGTGGCGCACTTTATTGGTCACAAATCGACAAGGTTGTTTACGGTGCTTCAGATGAAAAACGAGGCGCAGGAAAACACAAAGGAATATACCACCCAAAAACAACGCTTGTTTCTGGAATATTAGAAAATGAATGCGCCGAATTGATGAGGTCCTTTTTTCAATCTAAGCGAAAATAAGCAGTACTTTTACACCATGTTTCAAAATCAAAATACAATTTGTGCACTAGCTACAGCAAACGGTGTAGGTGCTATAGGTGTAATCAGACTATCAGGAAGTAAATCGTACGAAGTTGTTTCAAAATCTTTTTCAAAGAATTTGGTTGGGCTAAGCTCACACACAACACACTTTGGAACCATTTCATCGAAAGAAGGTATCTTGATTGATGAAGTGTTGGTTGCTATTTTTGAAAATGGAAAGAGTTTTACAGGAGAAGAAAGCGTTGAAATATCATGCCATGGATCGGTTTATATTCAACAAAAAATACTGGCCATATTAATTGAGAATGGTTGTAGAATGGCCAACCCTGGAGAGTTTACACAACGTGCTTTCTTGAACGGGAAAATGGACCTTTCTCAAGCCGAGGCTGTTGCAGACTTAATTGCATCAGAATCAAAAAGTGCACACGACATTGCGTTAAAACAACTTCGCGGTAAGTTTTCTAGCGAGTTAAAGGAGCTGCGTGAAAAATTAATCAACTTTGCTTCGTTGGTAGAGTTGGAATTAGATTTTGCAGAAGAAGATGTGGAGTTTGCAGACCGTACAGAGTTAAAAAGTTTAGTAAGTAATGTTTTGATCTATATCAAAAGGCTGGCTAAATCATTTGAACTCGGAAATGCAATTAAAAATGGCGTTCCGGTAGCAATTGTTGGCGCACCAAACACCGGAAAAAGTACGTTGTTAAATCAACTGTTAGGCGATGATAGAGCAATTGTAAGTAACATAGAAGGAACAACCAGAGATGTCATAGAAGAAACGCTGAACATAGAAGGGATTCTTTTTAGGCTAATAGATACAGCCGGAATTCGTGAGGGTGCAGAAGAGGTAGAGGCAATGGGGATCGAACGATCGCTAGAAAAAATAAAACAAGCCACAATTGTTTTGTGTATAGCAGACGCTACAAAGCCGGATAACATTAAGGAGGTTTCAAGTTGGACGCAAGAACTTGAAGTATCGCATCCAGACAAAAAAATTGTCATGGTGCTAAACAAGACAGATGTTGTGCCCTCTCAAGTTGAAGAGGCAATCCATATAAGTGCGAAACAAGGGTCTAACATTGAGCAATTAAAGGACCGGTTAGTTTCAGAAGTACAGGGCGATTTTAACCTTGGAAATGAAACAATTGTTTCTAATGCGAGGCATTATGAAGCATTGGTACAGACGGCTGAATCACTTCAGAAAGCAGAGGAAGGGTTAGCCACTGAAGTTACAGCCGATTTTGTTGCAATGGATATTCGCCAAGCGATGTTTCATTTAGGAAGCATAACGGGAGACATTTCAACGGACGACTTATTGGGTAATATTTTCAGCAAGTTTTGTATCGGAAAGTA
>JAQWFQ010000008.1 GCA_029238665.1 Crocinitomicaceae bacterium
TTTTACGTTTCAAGTCACTGATTAACGCACTAGCACTTTTCTTTTTTGTCATTACTGGTATTATTTAAAGGTTAATATAAATATTAAACCTCTATCTTAAACTTAAGACCTAAGTAGTTCACCTTTGGCTGACGTTACACACGCTTATTATAGATGGTTGGACTATCACTTCAACTAATGTGGTCTGCTCGGACAGCATATTAGTCAATAGTATTGATGTTGGAGTTGTCCAGTCAGTAAACCTACTGATTGCTAGCCAATTGGAAGCGACATACCAGTGGCTTAACTGTGATAATGGTAACACCATTATTAATGGGGAAACGAATCAATCATATACTCCAACAAGTACGGGTAATTATGCTGTAGAGGTAACTTTAAATGGATGTATTGATACTTCAGCTTGTTTCTTGGTAGCTTACACTGGGCTTGAAGAAATAACACAAACAGAAAAGAAACTTACAAGGATCGTAGACCTTATGGGTCGTGATACAGAATTTAAACCCAACACACCGCTAATTTTTGTTTACTCTGATGGAACCAGAGAAAGAGTAATGAAATTAGAAGAATAAAAAATCAGATAGCGTTTCTAGTAATGAGGGGCTTTTTTGATGCACATAACAGCACCTATACTTCACACCTTTTAACTCTTATCTTGTGCTAGCGGCTCGAAATTATAGCCAGCCGTTACCCTTACCCCTCCCTAACAAACTCCCAATCCTTTACCGCTTCAAAGCGTTCTCTTGCTTCAGTGTTAGAAGGGTGTTGTAACAATGATTCTACAGAAACTTCCGGTAAAAAATCATTGGCTAAATCTTCACGTACATAAATAAAATTAAAGCCCAATTCGTTTGCTCCAACCAGTCTGTATCCTTTCTTTTTCGCAAGTTTAGTCATTGCAACTGGCGATGCGCCATGATAGGTTGGGTGTTTTCCAGGGTAGAAGTATTCTGGGTCGTAAGGAACAATAATATCATTCATTCCAAATTCATTGTGTGTTTCAATAATTACTACCTGAGCAGAAACACAATCAATGGCTTTCCATACCCAATAATCATTCCCGTCAATGTCAATTGAAAGCAAACCAACTTCACCTTGCATTCCGCCTTCTTCTATGAGTTGGTTGATGTTTTCTGCAGTAATAAAAGCTTGTTTAAAAACAGGAGATTGTACCTTCGAATTTCCATGCTTTTTATAAAAAAAGCGTCCACGGGCTAGCGCTTTTTCATTTCCATCTAAATACAAGCCTGTAAAATCATGGTTGTAATAGAGGTTTGCAGAATTGCTATTTATACCATCATCGGCACCAAACTCAATGAATGTTTTATGCTTCATTCCAAGAATTGAAAAGACATAAAGTAACAAGCCATCTTCCTCAAATTGAGAAAATAATTTAAAGCCCGATTCCGTAATGTTGGGCAGTTTACCCTCCAACATACACGAGTGGTAGTATGCCATTAATTCTTCCTGTTCTGCGCGCACTTCAGGTTTAAACCGTTTTTTGATTGTATAGTATTTGAGGTACTTTTTAAGTATGTGCTTGAGCCCAGGATTCATCTTCATACTCAAAAGTAGGGAATCTATTTAATTTCCGGTCTTTTTTAGGGTCCTTTTATCTTGTGAATATAGTTTCAAATTTCAATCTTTGTTACAAATACAAAAGGATGACATTAAAAGATACAATTGGTGCAGTAGAAAAGTTTCATGATGCATTTGGGATTGAAAATAATCATGAACCAACTGCTGTAATTAGCGAAGCAGATTATACGCTACGCCACAAACTAATGGCCGAAGAAAATGAGGAATATTTAGACGCTGTTAAAGCGGGTGATTTAGTTGAAATTGCAGACGCTTTAGGAGATCAATTGTACATTCTTTGCGGTACAATTCTGAAACATGGTATGCAGCATAAAATTGCAGAGGTGTTTGAAGAAATTCAACGTTCAAACATGTCTAAGCTAGATAAAGATGGAAACGCAATTTACCGTGAAGATGGAAAGATTTTAAAATCTGATTTATACTTTAAGCCAAATATTAAGAGTATTCTTGATAAATAAAGATATCGCTAGCGCGGTGTTTTGATTACTTCAATTTATCATTGTCCAAGTGCCGTGTAGCATCACGGTTTGTTTTCTTTTCAAAGTTTTTTTGAATGGCTTTTTCTAAGTCAACCCCAGTTTGATTTGCGAGACAGGTCAATACAAACAATACATCTGCAAGTTCTTCGCCAAGGTCTTTGTTTTTATCGCTTTCTTTCTCGCTTTGTTCGCCATAACGACGCGCCATAATGCGCGCAACCTCCCCAACTTCTTCCATCAACATTGCCGTATTGGTCATTTCATCGAAATAGCGAACGCCGTATTGCTTAATCCATTGATCTACTTTTTCTTGAAGTGCTTTTAGTTCCATTACTGTTTGTTTTTTGAGTCAATCCAAATAGTGACAGGCCCATCATTGATTAATGAAACCTTCATGTCTGTACCAAAAATTCCTGAAGCTACTTTCTGGTTTTGAGCAGATTTAAGTTGTTTAATAAATGATTCGTATAAGGGGATTGCCTGCCCAGGTTTTGCTGCTTTGATGTAGCTAGGTCTATTCCCTTTTTTTGTAGATGCGTGAAGTGTGAATTGGCTTATAACAAGAAACTCTGCGTCTACATCCGAACTTGACAAGTTCATTTTTCCGTGTTCATCACTAAAAATTCGGAGGCCAACAACTTTTTGAATCAACCAATCAATATCTTCTTGATGATCATCTTCTCCAATTCCAAGAAAGAGTAAAAGCCCTTGATTAATTTCACCATTGATTTGAGTGTCAATTTTGACTGAAGCTTCGTTAACACGTTGAACTAACAGTCTCATCCAAAAATGTTTTTACGGTGAATGTCATTTTCATCCTCCTCCATTAATTGGACATATGTAGAATACCTACTTTCGTCAATACGATCAAATTCTAAAGCATCTTTAATAGCACATTTAGGCTCGTTTAAATGCTGGCAATTGTTAAACTTACAATCACTCATTAGCGCCCTCATTTCAGGAAAGTAATGCGATATCACAGCCTTGTCGAGGTCTACAATTCCAAAAGCACGAATACCGGGTGTGTCCACAATGTATCCTCCACTTTGTAGCTTGTGCATCTCGGCAAAGGTTGTTGTATGTTGCCCTTGTTGGTGCGCGTTTGAAATTTCGTTTGTAACAATATTCAAGTTGGCATCAATGGCATTAATGAGCGTACTTTTTCCAACTCCACTGTGTCCAGATATCATAACTTGTTTTCCGTTAATTTCTTGCTTTAAAAAGTCAAGACTTTTAGGGTCTAATGCGGATACTTTACGGCACGGGTAACCAATGCGTTCGTACAGATCCATCAATGCATCAATGTATTCTAGATCATCTTCAGAATACATGTCAATTTTATTGAAAAGAATTGTTGTTGGAATTCGGAATGATTCTGCTGAAACTAAAAAACGATCAATAAAAGCTAAGTGAGTGACAGGGGAGTGTATGGTTACCAATAAATAAGCACGGTCAATATTTGCGGCTAAAATTTGTGACTGTTTACTCAGGTTTGTCGATTTACGAACAATATAATTTGTACGTGTTTCAATGGACTCAATGACACGATTTCCCTCATCGTCTTCATCCTTAGAAAGTACTACAACATCGCCAACGGAAATAGGGTTTGTTGTCTTTAATCCCTGTAAGCGCATTTTCCCTCGAATTCGACACTTCACTAATGACCCGTCGTTCAATTCTACATTGTACCATTTACCGGTAGATTTCAATACTTTTCCTGTATCACTCATTGAACACAAAGTTACGTATTGTTCTGAACTCTAACTACTGAATATGAGCTTGAAAGCGCTTTTTAAGTAAAATTGGTTGATTTGTAGATGTTTTAATTGGTGCGCTTCACTCAATAGAGCGATTATTCCAATCATATTCTATCAATATTCCTTAAATTCGCTAGTTCAAACTTGAGCGCATGTCAATTGAAGTAAAAAATCTAGTTAAATATTACGGAGATCAAGCCGCTGTGAAGGATATTTCCTTTAATGTTAAGCAAGGAGAAATTGTCGGTTTTTTAGGTCCAAATGGTGCAGGAAAGTCAACGACAATGAAAGTGATTACGGGTTACATTTCTGCCTCAGCTGGAGAAGTTAAGGTATGTGGAATGCCCGTTTCGGTTGATTCCTTAGAAACGAGACAACTTATTGGATATCTTCCTGAACACAACCCGCTATACTTGGACATGTATGTAAAGGAGTATTTGAGATTTGTAGCAAAGATTTATAAAGTAGACCGTGTGGACGATCGTGTTGCAGACATGATTAAGAAAGTGGGTTTAGAGGAAGAGCAAAATAAAAAAATTGGCGCACTTTCAAAAGGTTACCGCCAGCGTGTAGGATTGGCACAAGCAATTATTCATGACCCTAAGGTCTTAATTTTAGACGAACCTACATCTGGGTTGGATCCAAATCAATTGGTCGAGATTCGTCAGTTGATTAAGTCGATTGGTAAAGAAAAAACAGTGATGCTTTCAACGCATATTATGCAAGAGGTTGAGGCCATTTGCGACCGTGTTGTTATTGTTAATAAAGGCGAGATAGTTGCCGATGATAAAGCCGTAGATTTACAACAGAAAGCACAAGTTCAGACTGTTTATGTTGAGTTTGAAGGAAGTGTTTCTAGAAATCAATTAAGTAATATTAAGGGCGTAAGTAAAGTAGAAAGTTTAGGAGAAGGGTGGCTATTAGAGTCAAAAGATGCGATTGATTTAAGAAAAGTAATCGCCCAATTTGCCCAAGAATATAACGTATTAACATTAACCCTTCGCAAGGAAGAGAAAACCTTAGAAGAAGTATTTAAAACATTGACAAACCAATTATAATGCCGAATAATTTTATCGAAGAGTTACAGTGGAGAGGGATGATACATGACATTATGCCTGGAACAGAGGAAGCACTTTTAAAGCAAGTATCGTCTGGTTATATTGGGTTTGACCCAACGGCAGATTCACTGCATATTGGGAATTTGGTTCAGATAATGACCTTAACCCATTTTCAACGTGCGGGGCATAAACCATTTGCATTGGTTGGTGGAGCAACGGGTATGGTTGGAGATCCTTCGGGAAAATCACAAGAACGAAATCTGTTGGATTCTAAAACATTGGACCATAATGTTGCCTGCGTGAAAAAACAATTGGAGCGTTTTCTTGATTTTGACTGTGGAGAAAACTCTGCAGAGATGGTGAATAATTACGATTGGTTTAAGTCATTTAGCTTTCTTGATTTTATTCGCGATGTTGGAAAACACTTATCTGTAAACTATATGTTGGCAAAAGATTCTGTAAAGTCTCGTCTAGAAACAGGAATGTCATTTACAGAATTTTCGTACCAATTGGTACAAGGCTACGATTATTATTACTTGAATAAGCATAAAGACTGTATTCTTCAACTTGGGGGGTCTGACCAATGGGGAAACATTGTAACTGGAACCGAACTTATTCGCCGTAAAGGTGGAGGGGAAGCGTATGCGGTAACAACACCATTAATTAAAAAAGCCGATGGAACTAAGTTTGGAAAAACGGCAGGAGGCAGCGTTTGGTTAGATGCAGAAAAAACATCGCCTTACCAGTATTATCAATATTGGATGAATGCAAGTGACGAAGATGCAGCTAACTTCATTAAAATTTTCACCTTAAAATCGCGCGAGGAAATTGAAGCAATTATTGCAGAACATGAAACAGCGCCACATTTAAGACTTCTTCAACAGGCTTTAGCTGAAGACATAACCATTAGGACGCATGGAGAGGAAGCCTTAGCTACGGCTATTGCAGCAACTAAAATTCTTTTTGGTAAATCAACATCTGACGACTTAAAATCGCTTTCTGAGAAAGATTTCTTTGCAATATTTGACGGTGTTCCTCAAGCAACCGTTTCGCGTGCTGATGTGGAGAGTGGAATGGGTATTATTGATGCCTTATCTGCAAAGACAGGATTTTTAGGGTCAAACGGAGAGGCTAGAAGAGCATTGAAAGAAAACTCAATTTCAGTAAATAAAGAAAAAGTAAACGATCAATACCGCGTTACTGCTGACACATTAATTAATGATAGGTATGTGCTTTTAGGGAAAGGAAAAAAGAACAACTATATATTGATTGTAGAATAGCTGAATTTAAACCCCTTTAGGGTATTCAACCTTCCATAAGAAAAGACCTTGGGCTGGTACGGATGTAGATGCAGCCTGACGATCCATAGCGTCTAAGATTGTATTAACATCTTCAGGCTTTGCTTTTCCTAGGCCTACATCGACAAGTGTACCAACTGTTGCACGTACCATGTTTCTTAAAAAACGATTGGCCGTAATTTCAAAATAACAGGCACCATTTTCTAATTGAACCCAGTGTGCTGTTTTCACATCGCAAATGTTTGTTTTTACGTCGGTATGAATTTTGGACAGTGATGTAAAGTCTTTTTTTCCGATGAGGTGACGCGCAGCTTCATTCATCTTCTCAAAATCTAAATCATTTGTAACGAGCCAGCTTTGTCCCTGCTTAAATGGATCTTTGTTTTTATGAATGAAATAACGGTATGTCCTAGAGTTTGCATCAAACCGGGCATGACTATTTTCGTTTACTGTAAACACCTTATGAATTACAACCGATTTTGGAAGCATGCGATTGAGCTTAAAAATAAATTGAGCTGTATTTTCAATTACAGGAAGCTCAGTATGTAAAACAAAGTGGTGGGCGTGCACACCTGTGTCTGTTCTACCACACCCTAGAACTTTAACCGCGGTATTCGAGTTCAGTTTTGTTAGGCAATCTTCAATAACTTCCTGAACAGAAATTTGCCTGGGTTGACGTTGCCATCCGTAATAATCTTCTCCGTTATATGCGAGTTCAATGAAATACCGTTGCATGGTCCAAAGATAATAGAATGTCTAGTGAAAAAGAAAAAAACACCACCCTTTAGTAGGTGCTTCTCTGCCGTCGATTAGTGTATTTTAGAATAATTAAAGCTACTCATGTCAATTTCATAACAATCAATACTTGCTTTTTTTCCTACAATTTCAAAGCTTGAAACAAAGCCCTTTTTTAATGCTTCGTTGTATGAAAAATGTGTATCGTTATTCACCGAGTTTATTCCATAACCTAGATTAACAGGAGTGCTCCATGTGTCTCCTTGCTTTTCGGAAACATAAACATCCAAGCCTCCTAAGCCTAAATGTCCGTCAGAGCTGAAAAACAAAAACAATCCGTCAGGAGAAATAAAGGGAGTTGTTTCCCTTCCGGCAGTATTGATTGCGTCCGAAAGTGGTAATGCATCTCCCCAAATCCCACCTTCTTTGTGAGACACATAAATATCGGTAGACCTTGACGCTCCTTTTCGGTCAGAGACAAAGTACATGGTATTGCCATCTGAGGTTAAGCTTGCTGCACCTTCAAAATAAGAGGTGTTAATTTCCTTGATAGGTTTCGGGGCACCCCAGACTCCTTTATTGTTTAACCGTGCTTTACAAATGTCTGAACTCTTTGTTGTTTTTTTTGCATCTGTTGCTGTTGTATTAACTGTAAGGTAGGCGGTCAATCCATCGGCAGAAATGTAGTTTAATGCATCAAAACCATCCGAATTAAGTTTACCTAATTCATTCGTAGCAGTAGACCATTCTTTTAGTTCTTCATCATAAACAGAACTGTAAACATCTTCAAAATAACGCTGATCACCAGGGTTCATTTTCCCTCCTGTTGTGTTACTTCTTCTTGAAACAAAGTACATTGTTTTAGTGTCGCCAGACAACAAGGTTCCGTAATCATCATACCCAGAGTTGATTTCATTTTTAATGCGCGTTCTTTTAAACTGTTCTCCTTGTTTAACCTGAGATTTAGCAAAATTACATTCATCAATATGATGCTGTACACGCAGTAAGTTTGATTGTGATTTTGAAAATAAACCCGCTGCTTTTTGGTAGTTAGAAATGGCTATGTCGAGTTTTCCTAGGCGATGGTTTATTGCTCCAAACAAGAAGTAAATGTCGTTATTTACTTTATCTCCACCATTATCCATTGCTGAGTTTATATAGGTTAAAGCATAACCAAAATTGTCTAATTTATAATGACACTTTCCAATCCAATAGAGTGCTTTCCAGCTGTTTGGGTATTTGACCTCAGCCTGCCTAAATTTAATTAAAGCATTCTTTATTTTTCCGAGAGTATACATTGATTTTCCTTCATCGATAAGGTACGCTGCAGCTGTTTTTTCAATGATATTCGATGTGGAATCGGGTGGAATCGTTGAATTGGAGTAGGCGAATAAATTTCCTATAAATGCAACATTAAAAGATAGTAAAACTAGAAAGTAATGTAGTTGTTTAGTCATTGTTCGAAAGTTTAGTTTTAGACTTCAGTGAGCAAAAGTTAGACAAAAGAATGTAATTCTCTAAGAAAAAAAGAAAATAGTTCGTTTATCTGTCTTATTTAGACGAATGCTTATTTGATTTTAAGTCTACCAAATCATTCATTGCAATTGTTGCTGCTGTAATTGCAAGAATAGGTGCCGCAGCAGCACAGAGCCATAAGAATAAATGCAATAAAAATCGTAAAATGAGTTTAAAGGGTGTTTCATAGAAGTGAGACCAATCAAACAAAGCTCCTAAATCTACAGGGACAAGGATTAAGAGTGAGTAAACGGACCCAATTGCAATGGCTAGTCCTCTGTTTTTACGTATAAAAATGATACTCTGTGCTATGTTGAGTCTTCTTCTTTCATTAATGTAGTCTAAAAAGGCAAATCCGTAATAAAAGAATCCAATCACAAATGTGAGGTAGAATATGGGAGCTGATTTTGGATCATCCCATCCTAAAATAGAGACGACAAAGATGATTAAAAAGAAAAAATATTCCCACATAAAGTTTCGTATCACAATACGCATTGCTCGTTTTATATCGTGTATTAATTGATGAATGTTGAGCGGGTACTTGTTGCCTGTTAGAATTCGCTCCGTTTTAACACTAAGGTGAGAAATTAAAGGCGATAAGATGATGACAACGAGGTACTTTGCGAATTTCATCAACAGCATTGCAATTGATATTTCAAGGAGGATGTACATCAAATACCAAACAATTTCATTCATGTTTTCAGCATCTACTTCCAAGTGATGGTTTTTTACCATTGCACCGAGTTTATAGATTATCAACATTAGAACAGCTGGAAAAATTAGGAACCAATACAGCTTATGCTCAATGATAAACCTTACTGCTTTAAAGTAGGCCCGTATTCCAAAAATAAAATTCGATATAAATCGCATACTCAAAAATAATGAAAGGAAATTCAAATCGGTTATTTCAGAAGGCTTTTGTATCTTTGCTCTTTCCATTTTTTAACCCTTGAAATCAAGAGGACATATGAATTTTAGTAGTTTAACAGCAATTTCACCAGTAGACGGTAGGTATCAAAGCAAAACAAGTGAATTACAACCTTACTTTTCAGAGTTTGGATTGATCAAGTATCGTGTAATTGTAGAAGTAGAATACTTTATTGCAATGGTGGATAGTGGGGTTAAAGCCTTGGCAGATTTCCCGAAAGAGAAGTACAGTGATTTACGATTATTGTGCACACAATTCTCTGAAGAAGATGCATTATGGATTAAAAACATTGAAAAGACAACCAACCATGATGTTAAAGCTGTTGAATATTTCGTTAAGGATCGAATGACTGCTTTAGGGTTAGAAAAGTATTTGGAGTTCGTTCATTTTGGATTAACATCTCAAGATATCAATAACACTTCTATTCCACTTTCACTAAAGGAGGCAATAGAAAAAGAATATTTACCTTTAGTAGATCAGGTCATATCAACGTTGACGGATCTAAGTAAAACATGGAAAGATGTACCAATGTTAGCTAGAACGCATGGTCAACCAGCATCTCCAACGCGTTTAGGTAAGGAAATTCAAGTTTTTGTGGAGCGTTTAACGATTCAACGAAATCAATTGCTAGCAATTCCTTACTCTGCTAAGTTTGGTGGAGCAACAGGAAACTTCAATGCACATTACGTTGCCTTTTCTTCTTCTGATTGGGTTGCCTTTGCCAATAATTTTGTGAACAACATACTGGGGTTAGATCGAAGTCAAACAACGACACAAATTGAACACTACGATAACATGGCAGCTATGTTTGATACCTTAAAGCGTATTAATACAATTGTTATGGATTTAGACCGTGATATGTGGACATACGTTTCGATGGAATATTTTAAGCAAAAACTGAAAGAAGGTGAAGTTGGTTCTTCAGCAATGCCTCATAAAGTAAATCCAATTGATTTTGAAAACTCAGAAGGGAATATTGGAATTGCGAATGCACTTTTTGAGCACTTGTCATTAAAATTACCTGTTTCAAGATTACAGCGTGATTTAACGGATTCTACAGTGTTAAGAACAATTGGACTGCCATTGGCTCATACATTTATAGCGTTTAAATCAACATTAAAAGGCTTGGATAAATTGCTGATTAATAAAGCTGCATTTGAAAAAGACCTTGAAAACAATTGGGCTGTAGTTGCAGAAGCAATTCAGACAATTTTGCGTAGAGAAGGTTACCCAAAACCATACGAAGCGTTGAAGGGCTTGACACGTAAAAATGAGGCCGTAACAAAATTAACGGTTCATAATTTCGTTGATACATTAGCTATTTCGGATGATTTAAAAGAGGAGTTAAAGAAAATTACACCTCAAAATTACACCGGAATACAATTGGTTAACTAAGATCTATATTGACTTTTAATCAGTTTTTAGTTAAATTGAACGTATGAAAAAGGTTTTTTTCATTCTATGTTTTTTGTTTTGCTCAATAATTTTGTTTGGGCAAGAATCTGCTATTAAGTGGGGTGAGGTTCAAAAAAAACAAGGGCGGCTCATTACCATTCTATCTAAAACGGAAGGAGAGTTTTATACACTGCGATGGCTTGGAGGAACGATCGGTGGTCGTTATCAAGTTACACGTAATGTTGGGCTTAAGCGTATAGCACGAAATAACATAAGACTTGTTGTAAACAAAAGTATTGCAAGTTTTGAATCTGCGGGAATTGTTCATGGCGAGTTTGTCGTTTTCTTATCCGATAAGCAAGCTGGCCAACATCAGCTGTTTATGCAAAAATACGACCTTGATTTACAGCCTAAAGGAACGCCAATTTTATTAGCAAGTTATGACCTTAAACCAGCGGTAAAAGGTTCATTTGATGTTGTTTTTTCTTCTCGCGGAAATTATTTTGGCGTTACTTGGGAACTGCCTGGAAGGAAAGACAGGAGGTTGGTGTATGGCTTCACGATTTACAACGATGAATTAAAAAAAATAAATGACGGCGAGTACCCACTTTCGTATGACCCGAAATATGTCCGTGTTTTAAGGCATCATGTTTCAAATTCAGGGGCCTATTTTATGGCTTTTTCAGAACTTAAAGCGTCTAAAAAAGTCGTTTTAAGGAACACGCCAGTATTCAAGAAGTTACATGTGTATCATATTGATACCAGTGGTTTGCGAGATTTAGTCATCGATGTTGCTGGAAGACGAATAGAAGCGATGGCAATGTCTACAACCACTCAGGATGAGTTTGTTGTTACAGGTGTGTATGGTTTAGATAATGTGTTGGGAGTTTCAGGAATTTTTCATAAAAAACTAAGGCTGTCTGATGGTGAATTGATCGTTGAGAGTTATAAAGACTTTGCTCCTGAATTTATAACAGATGGCTGGTCTAAAATGGCATTGAGGCGTGTAGAGAAAAAGAAATTGAAAGGAGAGGGCCCAGCACTTCAGCATTATCAGATGAGGGAGGTGACAATGTTAGAAGATGGGGGTATTATTGGTACAATGGAACAATATTATGTGCAAGTTCAGTCTTACACCAGTACAAATATGAATCAGTCTTCTGATAGACGTTATTATCATTTCAATGATATTATTGCGTTTAAAATTTTACCTGATGGAGTGTTTTATTGGATAACAAAGATTCAAAAGTATCAAGTGTCCGTAAATGATGGTGGGCCATATTCGAGTTATGCGAGCTACCCGTCAGACTCAACCTTGAACTTTATTTTCAATGACAATCGAATGAATTACAATGACGATGGATCATTTAAGTCTGATTTAAAATTATATACGGCGAATTATGGACGTAAGAAAAACGTTGTTGCTTTAACTCGAATTGACCTAAAGACAGGCGAAATTGAACGAAAAGCATTTTTTGATCGTCACCAAATAGAGGCAATTGCAGTTCCTAAGCGCTTTAATGTAAACCCGTTTACAAAAGAAATGATTCTATATTCCATATGGGGTAGGAATGAGCGTATTGGGGTATTGAAATTCTAAAATACAGCCTGCTTTACGACTTGATATACTTTGATTTAAATCGCTTAACAAAGGTAAACAGTAGAATAAGCACAGCAAAAAAAGCAAAGCTCCTTCCCAGTACATTTCCATGTTTTGTATAGAATGTTTGTTCAGAATTCAAATGTACTTTTCCTGAAATCACATCGGCTTCCCACCAATTTGTTGCTTGAGAAATATCTCCACGTTGATTGATAAAACAGCTTGTACCTGTATTTGCTGATCGTACAATAGCCCTTCTGTTTTCTATTGCTCGAAGAACGGCAAAACTGTTGTGTTGTTTATACCCTGGTGTGTCTTTCCACCAACCATCATTGGTTGCTATACAGATTAATTGCGCCCCTTTTTTACATTGTTCGGCAACCCATTCTCCATAAATTGATTCATAGCAGATAACCGGTGCAAAAGTAAAGTCTTCGGTCTTAAAAACCTGAGGGCTCTTTTCAATACCTAATGTTCCTGATGTGCCACCGTTTTCGATAGAAAAGTCCTCTAAAAACGAAAGGTACTCCGAAAAGGGTATGACTTCAACTCCTGGTACTAATTTTGATTTGTGGGCAAAATCTGTTGAATTGTCTCGACGTATTAATAGCGAAGAATTATAGTATTCAATATATCCAGGTCCGCTTTGTAGTTTCATTGAAGCCCTGGAGTTCTTTTCGCTAAAGAACTCCATTGTAGAGGCTCCGATATACCACGGAATGTTGTTTAAGTTGTTTTTTTGAGTTGATAAATAACGAAAGAATGATAAGCGTTGAATGTCTTGTTCAAAGAAAGGGGTACTAATTGCAGTTTCAGGCGCTACAATTAAAGCCGTTTCGTCCGTTATTTTTTGAGCGGCTAAGCGGGTTATTTTTTTGAGCTGCTTGTTTAACATTCCTCGCTCAAACTTTTCGTTATATGGGTCAATGTTAGGTTGAACCGCGATTACTTCAATGGAATTCCCTTTGTCTATGTACGTATAATATGAAGTTAAGGACACTCCAATTGGTACAAGAAGAACAAACAGCACGGTGTAAAAGATAGGCGTTTGAATTTTCCAAGATTCACGATTAAAATAGATGTTTTGATAGATTCTGTACACAATTAAATTCACGAGAAGGATCCAAAGTGACCCTCCTAGAACACCTGTAAACGAGTACCACTGAACAAGAGCTGGCGTAACACTAAAGGTATTGCCAAGGGTAAGCCAAGTCCATGATGCTTCCCAGTTATAATGCAAGTACTCGAAGCCAATCCAATAGATTAACAGTGAAATATAACCTTCTTTATGACCGACGTACTTCTTTGTTAAGTGAAAGCAGTAGAATACGACCGCCATAAATAAGCTGTTAAGTGCTATGGCAAGAATGGCACCTCCAGGGCTGGCGTTCCAAACCCAAAATGTTGTGATGGCGTTGTAGGTGAAAAAACTGATATAAGCATGGGTCAATACTTTTAAAGATCTAAATCGTTTGATTAAGATGTAATTTTCAAGAAAAAGTAAAGGGACCAGAGCTACAAAACCAACAAAGGTTAGGCTTCCTGTAAATGGGAAAGAAATGGAAAGTAATATTCCTGTAAGAATACTAAGTATATATCGGTGTTTTTTCTTTAGTGTTATCACGGGGTAAAAGTAGCCTAATAATTTATTTTGTACGCAAAGGGTTTTAAGAAAAAAGGATTCAATGAACCCTTTTTTCGATGTGGTTTTATTCAAATATGATTGTCATTTCAACACGTCTATTTTTTTGACGGCCTTCACTTGTTGCATTATCAGCAATTTCTTGAGTTTCGCCAAAGTACAGAACCATTAATCGATCTGCATCAATCGCTTTTGAAATCATGAATGCTTTTACAGATTCTGCTCGCTTCTTAGATAAGATGAGGTTTGTTTGTGCTCCACCGATGTTATCTGTATGTCCTGAAATTTGAAGTTTCCATTCGGTTTTCTTTAAAAGGACTTGCGCAAGTTCAGCCAACGAAGGAATTGACCCTTGTGTAATTACATCCTTACCTGTTTCAAATTCTAAATTTTCAAAGGCTGTTTTCAATATTTCTTGAACTTCTTCTTCAATTATAGGACAACCATCATTTTCAATTGGGCCCACAACACTTGGGCATTTGTCATCTTTATCTAAAACACCATCTTCATCAGTGTCTTGGTAAGGACAGCCCTCGTTGAGTATTGGTCCAGCTAAGTAAGGGCATTTATCATCTTTATCTAACAAGCCATCACCATCAGTATCTGGCCATGGACAGCCATTATTTTCTTTCGGCCCAAATTGGGTAGGACAGTTGTCTATAAAGTCAAACAAGCCATCTCCATCTGTATCAGGGCAGCCATTGTTTGCGCGTGTGCCTGCAACTTCAGGACAAGCATCATCTTCATCTTTAATTCCATCACCATCTGTATCAGGGCATCCATTAAATTCCTTTAATCCTGCAATATCAGGGCAATCATCTTTAGTGTCAATGACACTGTCATTGTCTCTGTCAGGACACCCATTAAAAGCACGCTTACCAAAAACTTCAGGGCAAGCATCATCCTTGTCAGGAATACTGTCATTGTCTGAGTCAGGGCATCCTTGGAAATATGCTAACCCTGGATCATTTGGACATAAATCTTCAGTGTCTTTAATTCCATCATTGTCAGAGTCAGGGCATCCTCTAAACTTCCATAATCCAGGAACAGTTAAGCACTCATCAAGTTTATCCGATACTAAATCAGCATCAATATCGCTAGGGTGATTATACAGAATAGGCAATCGTAACCCTGCGTAAACTTCAGCGCCATTTACATCTCCTGTAGCCAATAAAGTATTGAAATCGGTAACACCAATTGTTAAAGGCCCCAAGCGTGTTCCTAAGCCCGCTTTAAACCCTGAGTATTTGTTATATGACATTGGAACACCTATCCCAAGCCACGCAAAATCAAAGCTTGGTGTAACAGAAACTTGATTGGCAACACGAACTCGGTGTACATTTTTTCGATTCTGAAGGCTAATTATTCCTGTTGTATTTACATAAAACCACTTCCAGATGTGGTAATCAAACTGTAGGCTTAATGCTGTAGGCGTGTTCATAAAGTACGTGTCATCTTGGTTTGTGCGTGACCAGTTAGGGTCATTTAGAACCAATGAATCAATGATGGCGTTTGCCCCTTCTGGACCTTCAGCCCCTTCAAAAACAGTTAAATCAAAAGCATTGGAAGAGTTAATGCTAAGGTTATTGGAGAACTCACCCTTTTCAAACTTCATTCCTCCTAAATCTAGAAGTGAAACACCTGCTCTAATTTTGTATTTCTCTTGATCTTTTCGCCAGATATTTGTTTCACCATCCATGTCATATTTGTACACTTTCCAGTTAGGCCTCCATTCGTAAACAAATCCAAGGTCTAGACCAAGTCCAAATTTTGAAGCAGAGTTTAGAGAAATATCCTCTTCGCTTAACACTCCTGTTGAATAGCCGTAGTCAAAGTCACCCGATAAATTTAGTGAGGTGTCCGTGTTTTGTAAGTTATAGCTGAAGTTTGTTGTATTCATGTATGCAGAGCTGTATCCTGACAACCATTTTGCTTTCGCGCCCATTTTTAGGAAATGTTCACCATCATCTTTGAGTACTTGAGAATAAATTATTCCATATTCCATCCACGACATATGGTTCATGTTTAATAATTTCTCATTCAATGTTTGGCCCCAAAGTGAGGGTGCGTTAAGTTCATTTTCAACAAGTACAGCTAACTTGGGATCGACATTGTCGACTGTTGTAATTGTTCTAAATTTCCCTGTAAAACCAACAGCCACTTTTGGATTGACGTGAAACATGAAGTTTAAAACATCTACCTGCATGTTGTTATAGAAACCGAGTGTTTTTTCAGTAGTTTCAGAGTAGTTACTATTAATAAAATTTTCTGTGGGTAAGTTTTGCCAGTTGTTATGTGGGTTATCATCACCATTTACGTCAGGCTTAAACGATTTTACCCACCACTTACCTAATACGTCAGTGTTAAATGACATGGCATTCTGATAGGCGTTGACATTAAAACTTCCGAGGTTAATGTCAACTTTAAATCTACTATCTACAAAACTTGCAGGGTTAAGATCAGTCCCCATTACCCCAGCATAATTACTGCTGTGTACGCCTAAATAATTTTGAGACATACCGGTAACGCTTAGTGTTAAAATGGCAAGAATAGTTAAACCTTTTTGCACCGTCATAGAAGTTGTTTTAGTTTAAAAAATACTGAACGATGAATTGATCCATAACCGTAGTAATTATGTTTTCGTTGTTCATAGGGGAGACGGTTACTTTCGTTTGGCCTTCGATGGATTTCTGAGTAATTCGATTCCCGTCAGTTGTATAAAAATAAACATTATTCTCTAGGCCATCTATTATTCCAACAAGTGTCTTATTAGAGGCTGTCTGAAAAACAGAAATATGATCAATTTCATTGAATGGAACTTTAAACGATGCAAATGGAATCCCTTTGGTATTTAGTAGTATGATTTCATTGCCATCTTGTACAACGAGTATTGGGTTTTTGTCGTTTGCAATAATACGCTTAAGTTTTCCGCGATTGAATCTCATAAAGTTGTGACGAGTCCCTTTTTGGTCTATTTTAAATAATGTTGATCCATCAAAGCCAAATTGAAGTAATTCATTGGGTATTTTGGCTGACATAGTGTTGTTGGGCAGGTCAAACTTCCGGTGTTTTTTGTAATTATCAAGGTTAACCATGCGAAAGTGTTTCTCGTTTGCTAAACCAGCGAATAGAATTCTATTACTCACCCATACATCGATTTTTTTTGAGACTAAAATGTCTGTTGAGAATATATTTAATTCCCTTCCTTTGCTGTCAAAATGCATGATTTGTTTCTCCGCATTCGCAGCGATAAAATAACTCTTCCCTTTCCAACGATAGAATTTAACTTCATTTGTCAATTCGGAATCAATAGCGATAGGGAATCCTGAAACAGGGACCCCAGATTCATCCCAGAGGTAAATGTTTGTTGATGTATTTAAGAGTGTGTAGTAGTTGTTGTCATTGTGTAAGTCTATTGTTTGAATTGAACCAAGTACGTTGTCAGTAAGTGCTTTTTGCCATACTTCCTTACCGTTTTCGAATGATTTTAGCACCCCGTTTTTACCAAGTACGACAACTGATTTTGATTCATGGAACGTAGCGAAATCTTGAATGTCAAATTCACAGTTATACGTTTTTGTCTCTTTCTCAATTGTACGCTCAATTAACTGTGTTGTACCCAACTGTGTTTCGAGAATTTTCCCCTGATATACTGTTTTAGAGTATTGTGTGTTTTCTCCGATATACCTTTCTGACACAGCCTTTGGAAGGTTGGCATATATCAGGTTTGAAAAGTTTGTATTTAATGATGCCGTATTCCCCAATTTAAAATCTGCGATTAAAGTGTTGCACGTGTTTTCATCTTCAGACATGACAACAAGGTCATCAATGTATTTTATAAAGTAGGAATTTCCTTTTGTTGGGAAGTTGGCTGTTAAGGGGTTGTTAAATTGATTGGTGTCCAGTGTTTGGTTTAAATCATTCAAGATCAAAACAGGATCTTGGCCAGCTATATAGTCAGAAATGAGTGCTTTCTTACCATTAACTACGACTTCTAAAAAACCATTGTCTACCCAGTTAAACATAGGACTCGTTGAAAAAATGGAATCTTGAGATGCGTAGTAATCACGCTCAATAAAATGGTAGTTTTTTATTTTTTTAGAAATAACATGGGCAAAAATTTCCTGATCCTTAATTTGATTTCCTTGCCGAATACCTTTGTTGTGTGTAATGTAATTTGTTTTATTTCCGGGCAAGAAGTAAAGATCTGTAACGGCCTTGATGGTGTTGTTTCGATTAAATTCAACCTTGGAGGCGCTTGCTTTTTTATCAACGAATAAAGATGCAGGTACTTCTAGTTGTGTGTATAGTTTGCCGTCGTTGATGTATAAGCTCTTTTTGTAAAATCGTCCAGAAAATAGGGCACCGTGGAAGTGATTTGATTCAAAAGTAATTGCTTCACCTAAGCCGTTTAGTAATTTCTTTATGGCAGATTTGTCCCAGTTTGATTTCTTTTTAATCAGTATGTGATTTCTTTTTTCACTGATATATGCGGTTTTAAAGTCTGTCTTAAGTACAAGGTCAACAATGGGATTTAAGACTGAATTTTGAAGCCCTAAATTTGTTGAGTTTTTAACTTCGTCACCACGATTTACAATAAACAGGGTGCCGTCTTCAGTTCCAAATAGTGTAGTTTCATCGTAGTTACTTTTGTCACTTAAGATATCATAGACTACAAAAGTTAGCCAGCCAAGGCTAGCAACTACGATTAGAAAAAGAAGTATGCGTTTTACCATTACTCAAAGGTAGAAAAAAGCAGTGCGGCATATCATTGGAGCTCAGTTAGAAATGAACACCCCTTTGTTTAATCAAATAGGGACAGCTGATCAGCAGGAAGCCATGTAAATGTTTTTCGGTGGTATTTACACCCTCCATTATTTAAGATGCCGATTCTATGCGCCTTTGTAGGGTATCCTTTATTTTTATTCCAGTCATAAACTGGAAACTCTTCATGTATCTTCTCCATAAAATCATCGCGGTATGTTTTAGCTAAAACGGATGCGGCTGCAATAGATAGGTATTTACCATCTCCTTTTACAATACATTCGTCAGGAATGTCAGGGTAGGGGGTAAATCTGTTTCCGTCAATAAGGAGCATTTCAGGCTTTGTCTTTAGTTGGTCAATTGCACGATGCATAGCCACAAAACTTGCGTTTAGAATATTGATTTCATCAATTTCTTTTTCGTCAACAAAAGCCACGCCCCATGCGATAGCTTCTTTTTCTATAATTGGCCTAAGTAGTTTTCGCTTTGCTTCAGATAATTTTTTAGAATCATTTAATAATTCATGTTTGAAGTGTTTTGGGAGAATAACGGCTGCGGCAACAACAGGCCCTGCTAAACAGCCCCTCCCTGCTTCATCACACCCTGCTTCAATTTTTGATTTGTTCTTGAAAGGTAAAAGTCCACTCATGATGTAAATTTGGTGAAAAAAGATTAGTTTAGCTTCATTGTCGACACAACTTTCGGGTAAATAATTACGTCTATACAGATACAAAAGATAAAATAAGATGAGAAAATTAGGTTTTACATTATTGGCGGTAATCGGATTTACTGGGATGAGTTTTGCTCAAGGATTAACAAATACGGCACAAGTTGTTGCTGAGTCAGCGTTAATGTTAAGTAAAGAAACAGGAGAATATTCATTTGTTTTCCCTGAAAATACAACGCTAGAAATGGTAATTAAAAATGCGAAAAACTATAAGGACATGTTTTCAGTTGAGTTTAATGAAACGACGCATGAAGTAAAGATGAGCCTGGTTGAAAACACGCCTATGAACCGTAAAATTATGACACGTATGATGATCTCTTGCGGGGTACAATATGTTCGTGTAAACGGAAAAGATATAGAATTAAGAGCATTTTCACAGGCATATTTATAGTGTGAAAAAGCTATGGGCTATTGAATAAAAAAGGCGGGATTTATCCCGCCTTTTTTATTTGTAATTGATTTGCTTTTTAGAAACAGTATTGATTTGCTTCAATAATTTCTAATGCTATTTTTTGTCGTGCTTCTTTCGGGTTAAAGGCTTCTGTTTTTGTAAAACGTTTTAGTCCCATAAGCATCATTTTTAATTCATCACCCTCTGCAAATGAATTCAAGGCATCTTTACCAGCTTTGTTCATCTTATCAGCAATGTCATAAAAATAAGTCTTTACAATGGCGATCTGAGCTTGACAGTTTTCTTCGCCTTTTAGCTCAATCATTTGCTGAACTCTTAGTAGTGTTGATTCAGCTAAATAGGTCCAGATAGACATGTCGGCAATGTTCATCAATACTTCTTGTTCTTTCGAAATCGATTGCATTAATTTTTGAACAGCAGAACCTGCTACCATTAATATTGTTTTTTTGAAGCCGGTTAAGTAAGCTACTTCGTTGGCAAGAATTCCTTCGGGTTTATCCCCGAAATCAGGGATGCTCATTAATTCATTGGCAACCTGCATCGCTGGTCCCATTAAATCCAACTCACCTTTCATAGCTCTTCGAAGTACCATGTCAACCGTTAGTAAACGATTAATTTCATTTGTTCCCTCAAAAATTCTATTGATACGTGCATCACGATACGCACGCTCTACAGTTGATTCTGCAGAATATCCCATACCTCCAAATACTTGAACGGCTTCATCTACTACATAGTCTAATGCTTCAGAACCTGCTACTTTTAGTATGGCACATTCTGGCGCAAATAATTCAATCCCTTTCAGTGTTGCAGTCTCTTTATCCATTCCTTCGGCAACAAGCCCCTCAATAGCATCGTCAATATTTTGCCCTGCTCGGTATGTTGCAGATTCTACTGCAAATGTTTGAATTGCAGACTCTGCTAACTTATAACGTATGGCACCATATTTTGAGATTGAACGCCCAAACTGTTCACGTTCTGTCGCATATCGAACACTGTCAGTAATGGCCTGTTTAGATCCTCCCATAACACCTGCAGCAAGTTTAATTCTACCGATATTTAAGATGTTTAGTGCAATTTTGAATCCATTTTCGCGTGTAGATAGTAAATTCTCGACAGGAACCTCCACGTTGTTGAAGAATACTTGACGCGTTGAAGAACCTTTAATACCCATTTTCTTTTCCTCAGGGTTTAATGTGATTCCTTCAGAATCTGCTTCAACTAAAAATGCAGATAATTTATCATCCGTATCAATTTTTGCGAATACGGTAAAAAAGTTGGCAAATCCTGCGTTTGTAATCCACATTTTTTGCCCATTAATTACATAGTGTGTTCCCGCATCATTTAATAGTGCTTTTGTTTTCCCTGAATTTGCATCAGATCCAGCGCTTGGTTCTGTTAAACAATATGCAGCTTTCCATTCTCCAGATGCTAATTTAGGGATGTACTTTGCTTTTTGTGCTTCATTTCCATAATACAACAATGGGAGTGTACCAATGCCGGTATGTGCTCCATAGGCTACTGAGAAAGAATAGCCATTTGCTAAACGTTCTGTAGCTAAAAGTGACGTTTTAAAATCAACGCCTAACCCTCCTAAGTTTTCAGGAACACTCATTCCTAGCAGGCCTAATTCACCTGCCTTTTCCATTATTGAAGGCATTAATCCTTCTTCCATTTCATCAATCTTTTCGATGTTAGGAAGAACCTCTGTGCTTATAAAGTCATCGCACATTTGTGCAATCATGCGTTGTTCTTCTGTCCAGTTTTCAGGGATGAAGATATCTGAGTGCGCTGTGTCTTTAATTAGAAACTCACCGCCTTTGATTGATTTATCTGACATATTTTTTTCGTTGTTTTTTTTCTGTAGAAACGAAAGTAATGAAAATCATTAATATATTATGCATGCATACTATATTTTTTTAATGAATTCTGTCAGAATAGGGGGTGGTATAACTTATTCTTGAGTAGAAAATAAATCAGGGTGTTGTATTGTGAGTTCTTTTTAGGGTAAATATCAACACTAAAACCTCACGGTTACATGGCAACCTCAATCTTCAATTTTTTACCTTTAATCTTCTCGTTTTTTATTTTACTTAATACCTGCTGTACTTTCGTGCTTTTGACAGCAGCGTAAGAAGTCCTGTCAAGTACAGTTACCACTCCAAGTTCTCCACGGCCAAGATTTCCTTTTTTAGATAGAAAACCAACAACATCAATTTTGTTGATTTTATCTTTCTTTCCTCCGCTCAAGTAAAGTGTTTCCCACTCTGGTTTTACAGCCCCATCTGCCGAAGGCATAATGTTGATTTCAGAGCTTGGTCGTTTTACATATAGGGGTAGCTGTGTCTTTTCTCCAACAAATAAATAAGAGTTTCCAGAGGTAGACATTCGTGCTGTACGCCCTTTTCGATGAATAAAAGCTTCTTCACTGTTTGGATATTGGTAGTGAATAACATGGTTAATTTCAGGAATATCTAGACCTCTAGATCCTAGATCAGTACAAATTAGTAGTGTAACACTTCCATGTCTAAATTTAATCAATGCGCGTTCCCGCTCATCCTGATCGAGTCCTCCATGGTAGTATGCGCTTGTAATCCCTTTTTCTTTTAGTTGACTAGAAACATCTTGCGCTACCTCACGGTAGTTGCAGAATACAATTGCGCGTTCATGTTTGAACGAGTTTAGTAAATCTTCTAATCCTTCAATTAAACTGCCTTGATAGTTAACGAGATGCTCCTGGATATCTACTTCGTCATCTTCCTTAAGGTTGTCAATGATGAACGGATTTTTCAGTTCAATATAATCTGGAATAGCTTCCATCTTAGTTGCAGAAACAAGCATTTTATATTCAAGGGCTAATAACTGTCGTGTGATATAGCTCATGTCGTCGTTAAAGCCAAACTCCAAGCACTTGTCAAATTCATCAATTACTAAAAAGCTACAATGTTGTAGGTGTAGGTTGTTTCTGTCGATGTGGTCAGCTAAACGCCCAGGAGTTCCAATAACAACAGCTGGGGCAACACTCAAGCTACTTTTTTCTTCTTGCATTGAATGTCCACCATAGCAAACAGTCGATTTGTAATTAGGCTTTAAAGACCTAAATACATCGTTTATTTGAATGCAAAGTTCACGAGAGGGCGCAAGAATAATTGCTTGAACCTCTTTCTTGTTTGCGTCTAGTTTGCTCAGTATTGAGAGCAGAAAAGCAAGTGTTTTCCCTGATCCAGTTTTTGAAAAAAGCTGAATGTCAGTGTGTTTTTGAAACGCATCGATAGATTTATGTTGAATATCCATCAAGGATTTAAACCCTGCGTTCTTAACATAAGATTTTGGAGAAAATGAAGCCATGTATTCGTAAGGTTTACCTCTGTGTGAGTAAAGATTTTTATTTCACAACAAAGGTAGTTAAATAAGTAGTTCCTTACATCATCTCAATAACACCGGCAGCACCTTGCCCACTTCCTATACACATGGTCACAACACCGTACTTTTGGTCACGACGTTTTAACTCATTCATTAGTTGAACGGTTAGTTTCCCTCCTGTACATCCCAGTGGATGACCAAGTGCAATTGCTCCACCATTCACATTTACGATATCTGGATTAATTCCAGTTTCACGGAGAACGGCTAATGACTGAGAAGCAAACGCTTCATTTAATTCATACAATGAGATATCATTTTGTGATAATCCAGCTGCTTTTATTGCTTTTGGAATGGCATCAATTGGACCTACCCCCATAATTCGAGGTTCAAGACCTACAACACTGTAAGAAGCAAGTCGTGCAATTGGTTCAAGGTTTAATTCTTTTACCATTTTTTCGGACATCACTAAACAAAATGCAGCTCCATCAGAAGTTTGTGATGAATTTCCGGCTGTAACAGTACCGTCTTGAGCAAAAACAGGCCTTAGTCTTCCTAGCCCTGCCAATGTACTTGCTCTTGGCCCTTCATCTGTATCAATTGTATAAGAACGTTCTTGTCTTTTTTCATATTCATCCAGATAAACTTGATGCACGTTTACTGGAACGATATCATCTTTAAACCTTCCAGCTTTAATTGCTGCAATCGCTTTTTCATGAGAGTGTAGAGCAAAGGCGTCTTGATCTTCACGAGAAACACCAAATTGTTTTGCAACTGCTTCAGCGGTTAGCCCCATTCCCCAATACCAAGACGGGTTCTCTTTACCAACTTTAGGATTGGGAACAATTCTCCAACCTCCCATTGCCATGGTAGACATAGACTCAACACCTCCTGCGATAATGCATTCAGCCATTCCACTTTCAATTTTTGCTGTGGCGATTGCAATTGTTTCAAGCCCTGAAGAACAGTACCTGTTTACAGTCATACCTGGAACCTTGTCTGTGTCTAATCCCATGAGTGAAATCATACGCCCAATGTTTAGGCCTTGCTCTGCTTCTGGAGTCGCGTTTCCAACAATTACATCGTCAATGCGGGTCTTGTCCAATTCAGGAACCTCAGTCATAATGTGTTTGATGACATCAACAGCCAGGTCATCTGGGCGTGAAAATCTAAATCCACCCTTCCCTGCTTTACCAACAGCTGTTCTGTATCCCTTTACTATATAAGCTCTTCCCATGATTAATTTCTTAATATTTTACCTTTTTTAACGATACTTTCTAATCGTTCTAATGTTTTTCTTTCGGCACAAAGTTCCAAAAATGCTTTTCGTTCCATATCTAAAAGATACTGTTCTGAAACAACACTGTTTTCGGATAAATCACCGCCACATAAAACAAATCCTAACTTTTCAGAGATGACACGGTCATGCTCTGACATGTAGTTTCCGGATAGCATTGTGTCTGCACCAACGTAAACAATTCCAAGTCCTTCGTTTCCTAAGACCGTAATGTTTTTTCCACGTTTTGGGGCAATGTACCCTTCTGCAACCATGAGTTCGCAAGCTTCTTTTGCACGAGTTAATTGATGTTGACGACTAACAACAACTTCATCAACCCCTTCTCTTAGGTATCCCAGATCAAAGGCTTCATATGCTGATGTAGCTACTTTAGCTTGGCCAATTGTTAAGAATTTATCGCGCATACGGTTGATTTTAATATCACCAGCTGCTAATTCATCTGAAAGGCGTTTTGCAAATTCCTTTGAACCACCTCCGCCAGGAATTAGTCCAACTCCAAATTCAACAAGCCCCATGTAGAGTTCTGCGTGTGCTACAACTTTGTCTGCATGCATAGATAGCTCACATCCACCCCCAAGGGTCATGTTATGGGGTGCAACAATAACAGGAATGTTGGAATAACGAACCCGCATCATCGTATCTTGAAACGCCTTCACTGCGAAGTTTAATTCGTCAAAATCTTGTTCAATGGCCATCATGAAAATCATTCCGACATTTGCTCCAGCTGAAAAGTTTTGACCTGTATTAGATACGACCAAACCTTTGTAGTTTTGCTCTGCTAAATCAATGGCTTTATTTATTCCTTCAATAACACCACCACCAATTGTGTTCATTTTGGTGTGAAATTCTAAGTTTAGAATTCCGTCGCCCATGTCAACAATGGTTGTGTCTGAATTGCCCCATACTTTCTTTTCAGTACGTAGTGACTCAAGTATTACTAAGTCTTCAGTTCCTGGAATTACAAGGTATGTTTTTGAGGCGATGTCGTAGTAGAATTTTTGGCCATTCTCCATTTTGTAGAATGACTTAAATCCAGCATCCTTCATTTCTTGAATCCAAGGAGCAATTGTTTTACTTTCTTTTTCTGCTAGCTTAATCCCTTGGTCTAATCCTAAAATATCCCAAGTTTCAAATGGGCCTAATTCCCATCCAAATCCAGCTTTTAAAGCGTCGTCAATTTTAAATAGATCATCTGTTATTTCTGGAATTCTATTCGAAACATAGGCGAATAATCCACCAAAAATTTTCTTGTAGAATTCGCCTGCTTTATCCATTCCCATCAACAACATTTTTGTCCGTTGGTGAAGGTCTTCAATTGGCTTAGCCATTTCAAGTGTAGGGAATTTTACACGAGCAGCTTTTTTATATTCTAATGTATTTAAATCTAATGCTAAAATTTGACGTTTACCATTTTCATCTTTTTCTTTTTTATAGAACCCTTGTTTAGATTTTGATCCAAGCCAGTTGTTCTCTATCATTTTAGAAATGTAGTCTGGTAGCTCAAATAAATCTTTTTCTTCATCTTTTGGACAGTTTGCCTTTAACCCATTTGCAACGTGCACTAATGTGTCAAGTCCAACAACATCACATGTTCTAAATGTAGCAGATTTAGGTCTTCCCATAATTGGACCCGATAACTTATCGACCTCCTCAACAGTAAGTCCCATTTCACTAACAACATGAAACAAAGACATGATTGAATAAACCCCGACGCGATTTGCTATAAATGCTGGAGTATCTTTACAAAGAACGGTTTTCTTACCGAGAAAACGCTGGCCATAATCCATTAAGAAGGACACTACTTCAGGGTCTGTTGATGGGGTAGGTATTATTTCTAATAACTGTAAATATCTTGGAGGATTAAAAAAGTGTGACCCACAAAAGTGTTTTTTGAAATCATCACTTCTCCCGTCGAGCATCATGTTAATCGGAATACCAGATGTGTTTGATGTAATTAATGTACCTGGCTTTCGATGCTTCTCAATGTTCGTGAACACCTGTTGTTTAATGTCAAGTCGTTCAACAACAACCTCTATAATCCAATCACACGTATTGATTTTTGACAAGTCATCATCAAAGTTTCCTGTTTCAATTCGAGAGGCAAAAGCCTTTCTATAGATAGGCGATGGATTTGATTTTATTGAAGCGGCAAGTGCATCATTAACAATCCTGTTCCTGAATCCTTTAGACTCCTTTGTTAATCCTTTTTTCTGGTCAATTTCACTAAGTTCATTAGGGACAATGTCTAGAAGTAAAACTTCACACCCAATGTTTGCAAAATGACAAGCGATTCTAGAGCCCATGACTCCAGACCCCAATACTGCAACTTTACGTATATGTCTATTCATTTTGATTGATTAATCTTATTTAAATTCGTTATCGATCGTTCTGTCAAGCTGTTCTGCAACTTCAAAAAAGGTCTTTAACTTGCCTTTTGGGATGTTTGCGATCAGCCGTTGGTTAAAGTCAAGAACTACATGTTTGGTGATGTTTCGTTTATCAACACCTTCTTGGGTTAAGAAAATTAAAACTTTTCGCTTGTCTTGAAGGTCTGGTTTTCGCTCAATAAACCCTTTCTCTTCCATGGTTTTTAATGTCCTGGAGAGCGATGTTGGTTCCATTCCCATTTTTGGACCGAGTTGTGTGCTTGGCGTTCCTTCTTTATCAATGTTTAATAGAATAAACCCGATAGAGATCGTAATGCCATACTCATTTGCCTTTTGATTGTACATCCTTGAGATTTTATGCCAAAGATGACGAATGGTGGCATCCATTAAGTATTCGTTTGTATTTGTTTTAAACATCAAGATTTCCTGCTTTAGAGCGGTAAATATATTAAAAAGTTCTATGCAAGCATAGAAAAATGTGAAATAGTTACGCTTTTATTTTTTAATCTAAAGCCAATACGGGTAGGAGTTACCAAACGTCTTTGGAAATGTGGACTGTTCCTTTAAATTTTGAAATAAGCTGATTTTCATCATTGAGAATCTCTACTTGATAAACCCCAATGCTTTTACCTCTGTGAATTTCATTTGCTGTAATCGTTAGTGCTTGATTGTTTTTGACAGGGTACAGGTGAGATATTGAAGTTTCGACACTGACACATTTGTAGCCATAGGCATTCGCGGCAAAAGCCAATGCAGAATCGGAGAGTGAATAGGTGATGCCTCCATGCAAAATGTCAAATCCATTTAGCATTTGAGAATTTACAGTGCACGAAAGTGTACAGTTCCCTTTTTCAATTTTAATTATATTAAGATTTAACCATGCGCTAAAAGCATCGCGGTCTAACATTAATTGAATTATTTCTTCGGGTTGTTTCACGCTTTTACTGAACGGTTCATCAATGCAACCATTGCTGTTGTTACGATGAATAGTTGCGTTGCAGTTTCATCTTCTAATGACGTACCATCTTCATCTTCCGTGCTGATTTCAATCATCATAAACTGGGTAAGCTCTGGTTGATCAACAAAGTCATTTATGATTGCCTCTTCGTCTTTATCAAAGTATTGATCTAGCATTTCGAAAAAAGGTTCTTCGAATGCGTCAATTTGTTCTTCTGTTATTTGATCTAATAAGATGCCTTCTTGCGCAAATGCTTCAGAAATTAAGCAGTAGTAATAGATTAAAAGACCCTCTAGCTGCTCGTTTTTATACTCAGTAGCTGCTGACATGACATAGCCTAATAACACTTGCTGGGCAAGGGCGTACGTCTCAGCTAATTTTTCCAATCCGTCTTCTCCCAGATTGTCCACTTTAGTGATTGCTTTTTCGATACTTTTGATAGAAACGTGATTCATTGCCTTTTTTTGTGTAAAAATAGATTATTTCTAATAAAACAAGAGGTATAGTTACTAAAATAGTTGATTGTACCGTGTTATTGTTGCGTAGGTATTGGAATGCGGGCAATTGTGTATATTTGGTCGGCACATTGGTGTGTTTAAATCTAGAAAATAAAACAATAATGAAGCAATTAATAATACTTGTTACACTTGTATTGATGACAACGTCAACGTTTAGTCAGCAAAAGGAATTAACATTAAGCGATGCTGTAACACAACAATATAGAGCATTTTATCCAAAGTCACTTTCAATGTTTAGTTGGGTTCCAATGACAGACAGTTATACTTATTTGGATGGTTATACAGCATTGATGAAAGCTTCTGTTCGAAACTCAAAAGCGAGTGAGCTACTAAATATTAAGACGTTTAATGAGCGAATGAATTCAAAAATGTATTGGTTTTCTGGGTTTGAGTGGAAAAATAAAAATGAATTTTGGGTTAACGATGGCTTTTCTTTTTTCAGTTATAATGTGGTTGAGCAGGAAGGCCGCTTACTTTACAAGCTTGATGAAGGGGTGGAAAACACAACTTTTCATAACGGAACAGAGCACGTTGCTTTTACAAAAGAAAACAATATTCATATCAGTACGGGAGCTGGCTTAACAATTAATGTCACTGATAACACGAATAAAAACATTGTGTCGGGTCAGGCAATTGCACGTTCTGAATTTGGGATTACTGGAGGGCTTTTTTGGTCACCTGACGGAGAGTCTTTGGCTTTTTATCAAAAAGACGAAACCGACGTGCACGATTATCCGCTGTTAGATAATAGTGTTACGCCAGGAGCTTTAGAGTTGATCAAGTACCCAATGACAGGGCAGCCCTCAGAAAAACCTTCAGTTGGAATTTATAACATTAAGAGCAGGTCAACGTCATTTATTCAGCCTAGAGAAGGAGTTGAGAATTACTTAACAAATGTGTCTTGGACAAAAGACAATAGGTATGTTGTTGTTGCTGAGGTCAATCGTGGTCAAAATCACATGTGGTTAAATGTGTACGATGCCTCAAATGGAATGTTTATTCGGACATTATTTGAAGAGAAAAATGATAAATGGATTGAGCCGGAACATCCTGCTTATTTTTTGGATGGGAAATCAAATGAGTTCATTTGGATTTCTGAGCGTGATGGATATAATAACTTGTACCACTATAATTTTGAAGGGGAGCTAATCAAACAGCTTACAACGAATGAATTTGTGCTAAAGGATATCGTTGACTATAAAAATGGAAAAATCTTTTTTACAGCAACTGGAGTAAGTCCTTTGGATACAAAGTTTTTTAATGTGACACTGAGTGGAAGGCAATCAGAAATAACACGTTTAGCAGGAACGCACAAGGTGTCTATTTCATCAAACGGAAAATATTTCCATGACCATTACTCAAGCCATGAAGTCCCGAGTAAAGATTTAATTCTTACAGGTAGTGGAAAGACATTAAAAACTTTAATGGAAAGTCCGAATATGCTTTCTGAAACAGAGCTAGGTGGAGCTGAAGTAGGTTCCATTACTGCAAATGACGGCACCAAACTATACACCCGTTTAATTAAGCCAAGCAACTTTGACCCGAGTGAAAAATATCCAGTTTTGGTCTATGTTTATGGAGGTCCTCATGCACAATTAATTACAAATTCATGGTTAGATGGTGCGAGCCTTTGGATGTATTGGATGGCAGAGCAGGGTTACTTAGTGTATACTGTTGACAATAGAGGTTCTGGTGAGCGAGGTTTTGCTTTTGAGTCTCAAATCCACAGGCAGTTAGGAAAGGTGGAAATGGAAGATCAACTTTCAGGAGTCGCATACTTAAAATCGTTGCCTTATGTTGATGCAGACCGTTTAGCAGTCCATGGGTGGTCGTTTGGCGGATTCATGGCTACATCGTTAATGCTAAGACAACCTGGGGTTTTTCAGGTGGCTGTTGCGGGTGGACCTGTTACAGATTGGAAGTATTATGAAGCTATGTACGGAGAGCGCTATATGGATATGCCAGAAGAAAACCTAGAGGGATACGAAGAAGCCTCATTGTTAACACATGCTGCAAATTTAGAAGGCGATTTATTATTGATTCACGGAACAATAGACAATGTTGTTGTTATGCAGCACAACCTTGCATTGGTACAGCGGTTTGTTGAACTTGGAGTTCAGATGGATTTTTTCCCTTACCCAATGCATGAGCATAACGTGCGTGGTAAAGACCGTGTTCATTTAATGACAAAGGTGTTAGAATACGTCATTGAGAATAATCAGTAATAAAGGAATCAGAATTCTGTATAGACTTGTATTTGAAACCACTATAAATGAAAGGAAATTCATCACAATTCTGTATATTTGACCACTGAAAAAACGGGATTGAATGGGAACGACAGCGTCTAAATCGAAGAAAACAAGCATTAAAACATCTAAGGAAACTCTTTTAGAAGCATTTAAACTTATGTCTACAGCTAAAACCTTAACTGAAAAGTATGAGGCGAATAAAGAAGTGACTGCAAAATATGTTCATGCGACTTCTAGAGGGCATGAAGCTATTCAGTTGGCTTGTGGAATGCAGCTGAAGCCTCAAGATTGGGTATCACCTTATTATAGAGATGACTCAATTTTATTGGGGATTGGAATTACTCCGTACGAGTTGATGTTGCAAGTTTTTGCCAAAAAAGAAGATGTTTTTTCAGGAGGTAGAACCTATTACTCTCACCCTTCATTGAAGCGTGATGACATGCCTAAAATTCCTCATCAGTCATCTGCAACTGGAATGCAAGCAATTCCAACGACAGGTGTAGCAATGGGGATTCAGTACAAAGAAAAACAAGGACTGTCAGAAGATTTTAAGGGTGAGAACCCTGTTGTCGTTTGTTCACTCGGTGATGCTTCTTGTACAGAAGGAGAAGTTTCTGAGGCTTTACAGATGGCTGCTTTAAAACAGTATCCAATCATATACCTTGTGCAGGATAATGGGTGGGATATTTCAGCAAATGCAGAAGAAACGAGAGCTCAAGATATTACGCAATATGCAGAAGGGTTTAATGGCATTGAAGTCCGTACTATAGATGGAAGTGATTTCGACTTATCGTTTCAAACGATGAAAGAGGTTATTGAGACTGTCCGTGAGGAAAGAAGACCGTTTATTGTACATGCAAAAGTACCATTGTTAGGGCACCACACTTCTGGTGTTCGTATGGAATGGTATCGAGATGATTTGGAGGAGGCTGCTACACGCGACCCTTACCCTAAATTAAAGAATGCCTTAAGAGAGGTTGGTGCCGATGAGGCTGACATCATCAATATTGAGGCTGATGTTAGAAAGCTAGTTGATTTAGATTATGAAAAAGCATTAGCTGCAGAAGATCCTTCTCCAGAATCGATTACAGATTATATTTTTGCACCTACCCCAATTACAGAAGAAAAAGGGGAGCGCGAACCAAAAGGAAAGAAGAAAACAGTAATGGTAGATTCTGCCTTATTTGGTGTACGTGAATTAATGACTAAGCACCCCGAATCATTGTTGTACGGGCAAGATGTTGGAGGTCGTTTGGGAGGAGTGTTTCGCGAAGCGGCAACGTTAGCACAACAGTTTGGAGATAACCGTGTCTTTAACACACCCATTCAAGAAGCCTATATTATTGGTTCAACTGTTGGGATGTCAGCAGTTGGACTTAAGCCTTTCGTAGAGGTTCAGTTTGCCGATTATATTTGGCCTGGGTTGAATCAATTGTTTACGGAGGTAAGTAGGTCTTATTATTTATCGAATGGAAAATGGCCTGTAAGCTGTGTCTTACGAGTGCCGATTGGCGCGTATGGTTCTGGTGGACCTTACCATTCTTCGAGTGTCGAGTCTGTTTTAACAAATATTCGTGGAATTAAGATTGCTTACCCTTCTACGGGAGCAGATTTAAAAGGCCTTATTAAAGCTGCTTATTATGACCCGAATCCTGTTGTGTTATTAGAACATAAAGGATTGTACTGGTCAAAAATACCAGGAACAGAAGGGGCGATGTCCATTGAGCCAGATGAAGATTATGTGGTTCCTTTCGGGAAAGCACGTGTAGTTCAAGAAGCGGATGTAGACGCAATATCCAAGGGTGAATCGTGTGTAATTATAACTTATGGTATGGGTGTCTATTGGTCAATTGAAGCGGCGAAGGAGTTTGACGGAAGGGTTGAGATTATTGATTTGAGAACATTAAACCCTTTAGATCATGCTAAAATGGATGAGGTTTCAGAAAGACACGGTAAGGTAATGCTTGTAACGGAAGAGTCTGTTGAGGCATCATTTACCTTAGGTTTAGCTGGTCGCATTCAGCGCGATAACTTTAAATCACTTGATGCCCCTGTTTCAATTGTTGGTTCTGTTGATACTCCTGCAATTCCATTAAACTCTATTTTAGAGAAAACCTTGTTGCCAAATGCAGTAAAAGTGGCGTCTGCCCTTGAAGATTTGTTGGCTTATTAATTACTTGAATTTTGATTCAAAGTATTCCTGAGTATATTTCTCTTATGCTATTAACAACACAAGGAGGATAACATCTGCACGGTACTTAAAGCACCGTAGTCTTTTGACTTAACTTTACTGAAGATAAAGAACCATCTCATGAAGTTAAAAAACGCGTGTACGGTAAAAGAAATAGCCGAGTTGTTGGGGTGCACTTTCGTCGGTTCGCCAGGTCATATTGTTTCGGGGATTAATGAAATTCACAAGGTGGAGTCGGGGGATTTAGTTTTTGTTGATCACCCTAAGTATTATGCAAAAGCATTAAAAAGCGCAGCAGACACCATTTTAATTGATCAGAAAGTAGATTGCCCAAAAGGAAAAGCTTTAATAGTTTCAGAAACCCCTTTTGATGACTACAATAAATTAGCGCGACATTTCTCACCCTTTTCACCTCAAAAAGTTGCGGTAAATGAAAAGGCAGAGATTCATGAGTCAGCAATTATTTACCCGAATGTGTTTATAGGGAGTAATGTAAAAATCGGTGCAGGGTCAATCATTTATGCAGGTGTCTCAATTGGAGATAATACTATTATTGATGACCATGTAGTTGTGGGTCCTAACACAGTAATAGGGCATTCAGCGTTCTATTATAAGAAAAAAGCTACTGGATACGACCGCATGCATACGTGTGGAGGTGTTCATTTAAAAAGTAATGTTGAGCTAGGCGCGCTTTGTACAATTGACGCAGGTGTTTCGGCTTTAACAGTTGTTGGAGAAGGGTCCAAGCTTGACAATCAGGTTCATGTGGGACATGACACGATAATTGGAGAGAGTTGTTTGTTGGCTGCAGGTGTTGGTTTAGCCGGATGTGTAATCATTGAAGATCATGTGACACTTTGGGGCCAGGTAGGCTGTGCCAGTGATGTTGTCATTGGTGAGGGGGCTGTTGTGCTGGGTCAGTCTGGTGTTACAAAAAGTTTAACCGGAGGACGGACGTATTTTGGAACACCCTGTGCAGAAGTAAAGTCAAAGTATAGAGAAATGGCAGCACTTAGAAAACTGCCTGAAATTCTTGAAAATCTATAATGAATAAAGCGCTGATAAAAAACCTCGAAAGTCAGATTAAACTTAAAGATTTTAAGCTTAATTCGCTGTTAGAGATAACGAATGCGATTAATTCAAATGAGGATGTAGATAAAATAATTGACCTTTACGCGTTTATCCTAAGAGAACAGCTAGGTTATGATCGTTTTATCTTGTTTAACCGACAGAAAAAGTGGAACTGTTTACTCAAGGTAGGTTATAAAGGGCGGGTAAATCATATTGATGTAGCGTTTGAACTTTCACGGTTCGAAGAAATTACAACGATTCAATCGTCGCATTCTAAATTTTTAAGTGATTTTGATGTAATTGTTCCGGTGGACCACAAAGGACAAACCTTAGCTTATTTATTGGTGAAGGGGAGTGGCTCTGACGAAAAGTACTTGAATGCAGAGCTAAGTTACATGAGTTTTATTCAAACGCTAACGAATATTATTGTCGTTGCTATTGAGAATAAGCGCATGGTTAAGTTAAAAGCAAAGCAGGAGCGTTATAAAAAGGAATTGGAGCTTGCTAAAACAATGCAACAGCTTCTTTTTCCTGAAGAGTTACCGTCAGACAAGTGTATGGATATTTCTGCAAAGTATAAGCCACGGCATGAGGTTGGGGGTGATTATTACGATTTTATCCCTGTTGGTGAAGATGAGTATATCATTTGTATTGCAGATGTTTCAGGGAAAGGGATTTCTGCAGCCATGCTTATGGCTAATTTTCAAGCTACTTTAAGAACGCTGGTCGAGTACCAGGAATTTGATCTTAAAGCGTTGATTGTTGAGTTGAATAAAAAAGTAATGAATAGTGCAAAAGGAGAGAAGTTTATCACGTTTTTCTTGGCGCATTACAATACTGTATCGCGTAAATTGGCATATGTAAATGCAGGGCATAATCATCCATTCATAACAAATGGAAAGGAGGTGGCGAATTTAGATCAAGGGTGTATTGGTTTAGGGATGTTGGATGAGCTTCCGTTTATTAATGTTGGCGAAAAAGAGCTGGAGCCTAATACAACAATTGTGTTGTATACAGATGGTGTTGTTGAGCTCGAAAATGAAGCGGAAGCATTCTTTGGTACGGATCGGTTGATTAAGCTGGTTCATAGCTATTACCCCTTAAAAATGGAAGACATGAACAACTTGATTTTTTCTAAGTTGGATGCGTGGAAAGAAGGTTTACCATTTGTTGATGACACGGCCATTTTTAGCTGTCGATTCTTTTAATCTTTAGTGTTTACGACTCTGATAGGGATGGATTTACTCGCCTTTCGGATTGTTTAGTTTAATCCGTAATGAAACAACGTGGGAGTAAAGCGCAACGGACGCGTCCCCAATGTCTGTGAAGGCATAATCTAGATAAAAGTTTTTAAAGTGGAGGCCTACGCCAATGTTTGGCTGAAGGTTTAGCTTTTCGGTGTTGTCAAAAGTTTTAATGTACTGTATATTCGAAACCCCTGTTCTTAATGAGACATAGTCTTTAAATCCAATCTGAACTCCTAAGTGTGGGTCTATTGATACAATTCCAGAGCGCACAATTGAATTTCTTCTACCATCGGTTGTGATGTCAATGTCTAACTCCGTAGAGGCATGGAAACCTTTTTGACCAATGTCAAATTTTTTATATCCCGCTAAAATAATTCTAGGGAGTGTTAGTTCTATTCCGTTTTCAGGAATATCATTTCCTGTATTAATGAAAACATCTTGTGTTTCGTTGTCTAGTGTAAATACCCATGCATTAAATGTGGAGGATACATCTCGTGCCATTAGTCCAAATTGCCAATGATTGGCTGTTTCGTATTGCAATCCAAAGTCTAATCCAAACCCCCATGATTTTGCAAAGTCACCAACCTTTCGGTGTATGACTTTAAATGTTCCTCCAAGGCTAAGGCCAACAGGTTTCATCTTTCTAGCGTAGGATAGTAAAAATCCATAATCGGCAGCTGTGAACATTGAAATGTTGTCGTAGTCAATATTTCCATTGTTGTCGATTAACTGTGTCGTGTTTGGAATGTCGTCAACAGCAAAACGTATTGCTGTGAACCCAATTGCACTTTTACTATCAATGGTATGGGCTAGTCCTAAATAGTCATACTTGGCAATGCCTGCAAAATATTCAGAGTGCATCAGGTCAACTTCAAGCCATTTATTGACCTTTGTTAGTCCAGCTGGATTCCAATACCCAGAGCTAGCACTTCCCGACTGAGCTACCACTGCATTTGCTTGTCCTAGCGCATCTGCACCAACACCAATTGAAAGAAATTCATTGGAATATTTTGGGGTGATGGTTTCTGTTGAACTTTCATCTTGTGCAAGTGAGTTTAAAGCTGTAAATGCTAGAATGAAGGTCGAAAAAAGCCAAGAAGTCTTCATAGAAATAGAATTTTATAATCCTTAAACATCTTTTTCAATAAAAAATTGTGTTCTTTGTAGTGATCGTTATATTGTCCTGTAGTTGAGGAAAAGTAAAAATACGATATAATATGACTACAGGTGATTAAAAGTAGAAATTAGATTCAATATGTTCACACTTGCTAATTTATTTACCGCATCCAATTTAATTTCAGGAATTGTTGCAATTCTTTTTGCTTTAATGGGACGGTTAGACTTGGCGCCATTTGCAATTTTTGCTGGAGCATTGTTTGATTTTCTTGATGGGTTTGTTGCGCGGATGTTTAATTCCGCAAGTGAACTCGGGAAACAACTTGATTCATTGGCAGATATGGTTACGTTCGGAGTTGCTCCAGGGGTTATTATGATGGTTGTCTTGATTGTTGACCCTGCACAACTTGATAGCGGGAATTTAATTGATGGCATTGGTGTTCAGACGCAAGAATGGTTTAAAGGCTTGTTTTTGGGAGACGTTGATTTACTTCCTTGTGCTGGATTAATAATACCTTTTTTTTCATTGTTTAGATTGGCTAAATTTAACATTGATGAACGCCAATCTGAATCTTTCATTGGTGTTCCAACGCCTACAAATACACTGCTCTTCATGACATTTCCGCTGGTTTTGACAATGAATGTTGAGTCTGGTTTTACGGAAGGGTTGTACCCAATTCTGTTTAACCCTTATTTTTTGATTGGCTTAATGCTCGTGATGGGGCTATTGATGGTTTCTGAATTGCCTTTGTTTTCATTAAAGGTGAAGAGTTTTAAGTTTAAAGGGAATGAAATAAAATTTTCTTTTTTGTTAATAAGTTTGATATTTATTCTTGTTTTCAAAGTGTGGTCTATAGCATTAATCGTATTTTTGTATCTCGTTTTTTCAATAATAGAAAATACAATTTTTAAAAAGAATAAAAATGAAGTTTAAAGCCGAAATCGATGTAATGCCATTGGATGCATTACTTGACCCACAAGGGAAAGCCGTAACAAGTAGTATGAAGAATATTGGCTTAGCGTCAATTGATGGTGTTCGCATAGGAAGACATGTTCGTTTGTTCGTAGACGCTTCTAGCTTAGAGGATGCAAATCAGAAGGTTGAAGAAGCGTGTAAGAAATTACTCGCAAATCAAATTATGGAAAAGTACGCGTTTCAAATCGAAGCAGTATAACCCATTGCTTCTTGTTCAATTTGAACAGTTGTTTGGTGTATTTTTATGATGGTTCACAAAAATGTGAGGCTGTCTTAGGGTTATCTTTTGCGATCTAAAATAATTTTTGTATTTTATTAATCGTACCTTTTCTAGGTTTACGAGGTTAAAACATAAATCAATTCAATTAATTTCAGCAACATGTCAGAATTTGATGAGGTACCAAAAAAAAGCAACGGGGGCTATGTGCTCGTTATAATCGTGCTTTTATTGATGTTAGGATTAATGGCCTATTTATGGTCAGCTAAAAATGGTCAGCTAAACCAGTGTAAAAATGAGAATAAATCATTGAGCACAGACATGAAAGGCATGAATGAAATGATGTCAGGGTATGTTGGAGGGATGACCAATGACATTAAGACAGATTTCAAAAAAATGTTGTTTACATACGATGCGCTTTTAGAAAAGGATGCTTCGAAAGCTGATTCAATCAATAAACAGAAGGCTGAGATCCAAAATTTATTAGAAAAAGTAGAGCGCGGAAACCTGAGTGCTCGACAGTTGTTTTCTGCACGGAAGGAGATCGAAACCATGAAGGGGATAATGAAAGGCTATATCGTTCAGATTGACTCCTTAAACACCTTGAATTTACAACTTGCAAGTGATTTACAGGTTACACATTCTCAACTTTCCGAAACAAGAAATGAGCGCAATCAATACAAAACGGCGGCTGAATTGAATGCTGCAAAAGTAGAGAAAGGGTCTAAGTTGCAGGCGTATAGTTTTAATTCGGGAGGGTTGAAGATGAGACTAAACAATACAACTACAGAAACGACACGAGCAAGGAATACGGTTCAGATTAAATCGAGTTTTACATTATCCAAAAATCCAATTACAATACCGGGAAAAAAGACGGTATACCTTCAAGTGATAACGCCAGAGGGTAAGACATTGCAATCGAGTACAAGTAATATGACTTCAGCGGATGGTTTTACTGTTGCTTACTCAGACAAGAAAACGATTGATTACCAGAATCAAATGATCGACATGGCTATTTATTACAAGCTCAATGGTAAAACAGTGTCAAAAGGAAATTATAAAGTAAACATATACTGCCAAGGGCAATTGATAGGAACAGATAGTTTTACACTAAGGTAGTGCCGAGGAATAATTTGATCGAGGTATGGTAAATCTTTTTATTGCAAATTTAGATTGGAGTATTACTTCAGATGACTTAAGGGCTACATTTTCATCTTTTGGAACTGTTGTGTATGCTCATGTTGTGTATGAAAAAGAGACCAAAAGATCGAAGGGCTTTGGGTATGTTGAAATGGAGGACGCTGATAACGCTATTAATGCCATTAACACGCTTAATGGAATAGAAGTGAATGGTAGAGCAATTGATGTTAAGGTTGCTTCATCAAAGGATAATCGACCAAAGAAAGATTAAAAAGGAATTTATATATGTCAAACGCAATTGATAAAGGGCACGTTGATGTGTCAATTGAAACATCAGGAATAGCTACCGTAGAATTTGGACACCCATTGAGTAATTCTTTGCCAGGGAAAATTTTACAAAAAATAGCAGATGCTATTTCAGAACTGGGATCAAACAATGATGTCAAGGTTATTATTCTTCGGTCAGCTGGCGATCGTGCTTTTTGTGCAGGAGCTAGTTTCGATGAGTTGATTTCCATAAAAGACCTGGAAGTTGGAAAGGTTTTCTTTTCAGGGTTTGCAAACGTTATTAATGCATGTCGTAAGTGTCCAAAGTTTATCATTGGCCGTGTTCAAGGTAAGGCTGTAGGTGGTGGAGTGGGAGTCGCTTCAGCTGTCGATTACTGTTTTGCTACAAAACACGCAGATGTAAAGCTGTCTGAGTTAGCTGTGGGGATCGGTCCTTTTGTTGTTGGTCCAGCAGTAGAACGTAAAATGGGATTGTCAGCAATGAGTCAATTGGCTATTAATGCCACTGAATGGCAACCTGCTCGTTGGGCGAAAGAGCAGGGGCTGTACGCAGAGGTTTTTGATAGCTCTGAAGACATGGATGCGTGTATCAATAGCCTTGCCGAAAAGTTAGCGAAATCGAACCCAGAAGCAATGCGTATGTTGAAGACTGCATTTTGGAAAGGCACAGAACATTGGGACGCTTTATTGAAGGAGCGTGCTGCAATGAGTGGAGAATTGGTCTTGTCTGATTTTACGGTCAATGCGATCAATGCATTCAAAAAGAAGTAAAACACCTGTTTTTATACCTTTAATACTGTTCTTGTTTTTATTAGAGCGCTTACCTCTATTGAAAAAAAATAAAGCGAGATATTATTTTTTAATAAAGCTTTGTTAATAAGACTAGAAATCATATCTTTGCACCCCTGATTTAGGGGAATTGTCTTATTTTATAAATTAAGTTATTGTGGATACATTAAGTTACAAAACAATCTCTGCAAACAAGGAAACTGCTGATAAGCAGTGGTTTGTAGTAGATGCTGAAGGCCAAACATTAGGTCGTTTAGCGAGCAAGGTGGCGAAAATCATCCGTGGAAAACACAAACCGAATTTCACGCCTCACGCTGACTGCGGCGACAACGTTATTGTTGTAAATGCAGAAAAAGTGTCTTTCTCAGGCGCTAAATTAGTCGACAAGGAGTATGTTAGATACACTGGATACCCAGGTGGTCAGCGTTTTACTACTGCTAGAGAGATGTTAGCGAAACACCCAGAGAGAATGGTTGAAAAAGCAGTTAAAGGTATGTTGCCTAAAAACACGCTTGGACGCCAATTATTTACCAATCTAAAAGTATACAAAGGTACTGAGCACAATCAAGAAGCTCAAAAGCCAACCGTACTTAATTTAGATACATTCAAATAATGAACATGGAAGTAATTAACACACTAGGAAGAAGAAAAACATCCGTTGCTAGAGTTTACCTTTCAAAAGGTAAAGGTAACGTGACAGTTAATAATAGAGACTACAAGGAATTTTTCCCTGTTGCTGTTCTTCAATCTAAGATTGTTCAGCCATTTACATTAACAGATACTGTTAATCAGTATGATGTTAAGGTTAATGTTGCTGGAGGTGGAATCAACGGTCAAGTTGAGGCTATCCGTCTTGGAATATCAAGAGCATTGGTTAAGTTGGACGAAGAAAATAAGCCATTATTGAAAGATGAAGGTTTAATGACACGTGATCCAAGAATGGTTGAACGTAAGAAACCAGGTCAACCGAAAGCACGTAAGAAATTCCAATTCTCGAAACGTTAATCGAATTAGTAAACAATATTTTGGCGGTTGTTTAGTATCTAAGTTTATAAGTATTGCGAAAGCCCCTTATAAATTGCTTACTAAAGGAACGTAAACAATTAAAATAAAAAAAATGTCAAAAATAAAGTTTGAAGACTTATTGAATGCAGGTGCACACTTTGGACACTTGAAAAGAAAATGGAACCCGGCAATGGCGCCGTATATCTTTGAAGAGAAAAAAGGTATCCACATTATTGACCTTAATAAGACAATTGCACACATCGATTCTGCGAGTGCGGCACTAAAGCAAATTGCTAAGTCTGGGAAAAAAATTCTTTTCGTTGCAACAAAGAAGCAAGCTAAAGATATTATCGCTACGAAAGTGACTGAAATTAACATGCCTTTCGTAACTGAACGTTGGTCAGGTGGAATGTTGACTAACTTTCAAACAACACGTAAGTCTATCCGTAAAATGACGTCAATTGACAAAATGCAAACGGATGGTACGTGGACTACTTTAAATAAAAGAGAGCGTTTATTTAAGACTCGTCAAAGAGAAAAGCTACAAAAGAACTTTGGTTCTATTGCAGATATGACGCGTCAACCTGCAGCTATTTTTATTGTTGATATCATTAAAGAGCACATTGCTCTTAAGGAAGCAAAAAGGTTAAATATCCCAACATTTGCTATTGTAGATACAAACTCTAACCCTAGCTTAGTTGACTTTCCTATTCCAGCAAATGACGATGCTTCAAAATCAATTTCTATTATCTTAGATGAGATTTGTGGTTCTATTAAAGCAGGTTTAGACGAAAGAAGAAGTAGCAAAGAGGCTGATGCAAAAGCGATAGCTGATAAAAAAGCAGCAGCAGAAGCTAAGAAAGCAGAAGCTAAAGAAGCTCCAGCTAAAGAGGAAGCTCCAGTTAAAGAGGAGAAGCCAGCGGCAGAAGCTACTGAAGAAGTAAAAGAAGAAAAGTAAACAGATTATAGATCTGGTAAGTCCTGAAAAGTAGGACGATAGAATTTAGTACTAATTAGATAAAAATTATATCCATGGCAATTACAGCTGCAGATGTAAACAAATTAAGAAAACATACAGGAGCAGGCATGATGGACTGCAAAAAGGCTCTTGTTGAAACTGACGGTGACTTTGAAGCTGCAGTAGATGCACTTCGTAAAAAAGGTCAAAAAGTTGCTGCTAAGCGTGGTGACAATGAGGCCAAAGAGGGAGTCATTTTTGCAGAGGTTCAAGGAGGTGTGGGTTACATGCTTCAATTGAATTGTGAAACTGATTTTGTTGCGAAAAACTCAGATTTTCAGACAATGATTAAGTCGATTATGCAAGTGGGTATGGATAAAGGAGTTGCTTCTTCTGAAGAGCTTATGTCTGTTTCTTACAACGACAAACTGACTGTTTCAGAGAAATTAACTGAGCAAATTGGTGTTATTGGTGAAAAACTAGAGATTTCTAAGTTTGCTAAGGTTGAAGCTCCAACAGTTGTTGCTTATAACCATCCTGGTAATCAATTGGCTACATTAGTTGCGTTGAACAATGCTTCTGAGGTTGCTGCTGATGCAGGAAAGCAAGTAGCGATGCAAGTAGCGGCAATGAATCCATTGGCATTAAGCAAAGATGGTATTGATGCTGATACAATTGCAAGAGAGCTAGAAGTAGGTAAAGATTTAGCAATTCAAGAAGGGAAACCTGCTGAAATGGCTGAGAAAATTGCACAGGGTCGTTTAGGTAAGTTCTTTAAAGAAAATACACTATTGTCTCAAGCATTTATTAAAGACAATAAAGTTACTGTTGAGCAGTTCTTGAACGCTACAGAGTCAGGACTAACAGCTACAGAATTTAAAAGATTTTCATTGAGTTAATTCTTTTAATAAAATTTAAAAGCCGTTTATCAGTATGATAAACGGCTTTTTTTTTGATTAAAAATAAATGCTTTTTATTTTAAAAAGCATTTATTTATTTTGCTTTGAGTTCAAATCAAGGTTAAAAATCAGTCTAGAATCAGTATATTTACGCAATCTCAAAAAAATAAAATGAAGTATAAAAGAATACTCCTAAAATTAAGTGGTGAGTCACTTATGGGCGATAAATCATTCGGAATTGATAATAATCGTTTGAGTGAATATGCCAATCAAATTAAAGTGATTTATGAACAAGGAGTAGAAATCGCCATTGTAATAGGTGGTGGAAATATTTTTAGAGGTGTTCAGGCTGAAGAAGGCGGAATGGATAGAACACATGGTGATTATATGGGAATGCTAGCAACAATGATCAATGCAATGGCATTACAAGCTGCATTAGAATCAAAAGGTGTTCAGTCGAGGTTGCAATCAGCAATTGAAATGAAAGAAATAGCGGAGCCTTTTGTGAGAAGAAAAGCAGTGCGTCATCTTGAAAAGGGACGTGTTGTTGTTTTTGGGGCAGGTACAGGTAATCCGTATTTTACAACCGATTCAGCGGCTGCCTTAAGAGCTATAGAAATCAATGCAGATGTGATTCTGAAAGGAACACGTGTTGACGGAATCTATACAGAGGACCCTGAAAAAAATCCAAATGCAACGAAGTACGACGCTATTAGTTTTGACGATGTTTATAGAAAAGGGTTGCAAGTGATGGATATGACTGCATTCACCTTGTGTAAAGAAAATGATTTACCAATTGTTGTTTTTGACATGGATACTCCTGGAAATTTAACCAAAGTTTTAGCTGGAGAGCAGGTGGGTACAATTGTTCGTAATTAAGAATTAAATTAAGAAAGGATGACTGAAGAATTAAATATGATTTATGACGAGTTTAAAGAGGGTAACTCTAAAACGCTAAGTCATTTTGAAGTTGAATTGTCAAAAATTAGAGCAGGTAAAGCCTCTCCTGCAATGCTCCAAACTGTAATGGTTGATTATTACGGTTCACCAACTCCATTAGCGCAAGTAGCAAATGTAAATACAATGGATGCGAGAACAATTACTGTTCAACCTTGGGAAAAAGCAATGCTCGACCCTATCATGAAAGGAATTATTAATTCAAATTTAGGTTTTGCACCCCAAAGTAATGGTGAGTCAGTATTAATTTCAGTTCCACCATTAACGGAGGACCGAAGAAAAGAGCTGGTTAAACGAGCAAAAGCGGAAGGTGAAAATGCTAAAGTAGGAATTCGAAACAATCGAAAGGATGCTTTAGACATGATTAAATCACTAAAGGCAGATGGATTGTCAGAGGACTTAACAAAAGACGCTGAGAATCACATACAAGTGATTACAAATAACTTTTCATCTCGAATTGATGATGTCCTTGTTGTGAAAGAAAAAGAAATATTGACAATCTAATTGTTGAACTTGATTAATAGCATTAAAATACCACTTTTTGAAGTGGTATTTTTTTTGACTCTTATTTTGATTTATTTTCTTGTAAATTAGAACAAATTCAAAAAGAATGAATACACTAGAGTTATTTTTACTTGATTTAGGATGGTCATGGACAATGAGTAAGGCAGTGCCTTATTTAGTTATGGTTGCTGTTGGTGCCTTACTTGTTTCTATTTCTAGAAAATGGATAGTGAAAAAGACCTTTCCGAGTAAGGTGATCATTAAATTGATGTTGTTCATTATTCCGTTTGCTACGTATTTTATGTGCTTCCCAATATACCAAGGTGATTTTTCAAACAATTCAATAACGGTATTGAAAGGTGAGGCTGAAAAAGAACTACAAGGAAAAAAACTCATTGTATTAGCTATTCCAGGGTGTCCTTATTGCTTTAATGCACTTGATAAGATGAAGAAATTAAAAGAGCGCGTTTCAAACATTGAGGTTGAATATATTATTTGTCATTCAGATCCTGAAACGATGCGGTGGTATAAAGAAGGGGCGGGTAATGCCATTGATGTTCAATTGGCGGAGAATATTCCGGCGATGTCAAACCTTGCTTCTGGAGTGTTTCCTACATTTGTTTTACTTGAAGAAGGTGAACTATTACGCATTTGGTCGAACAATCATTTTGGTGTATCTGCGCTAGATGAAATAGAATTGAGCTTTAACAAGTAAGCTTAGGTAAAAGCAACTTTACCTAGTTTATAACAATCTTTAATATAAAAACGGGGTGAAATTTAAATCCCACCCCGTTTTAAGTTAATAAGTACTCTTACATTTTTGCAAGAATATCATTTAATGTATTACTTGGACGCATTGCGTCAGCTACTTTTTGATCAACAGGGAAGTAGTATCCATCAAGATTCATAGGACTTCCTTGAGCCTTATTTAATTCAGTAACTATTGAGTCTTCTTTAGCATTTAGTTCTGAAGAAACATGTGTAAATATATTTTTTAAGTCTCCATCTTTAGATTGATTTGCTAGTGCTTCAGCCCAATATTTCGCTAAGTAGTAGTGTGAACCTCTGTTATCTAACTCACCAACTTTTCTAGATGGAGATTTATCATTCAATAAGAATGTTACAGTTGCTTCATCAAGCGTTTCTCCTAAAATGGATGCTTTAACATTATTTGTTGATGCTCCTAAGTGTTCTAAGGAGACTGCTAATGCTAAAAATTCACCTAAAGAATCCCACCTTAAATGACCTTCTTCATTGAATTGTTGAACATGTTTTGGTGCAGACCCTCCTGCTCCTGTTTCAAATAAACCACCTCCATTCATCAAGGGAACAATGGACAACATTTTAGCAGAGGTTCCTAATTCTAAAATTGGAAATAAATCGGTTAGATAATCCCTTAGAACATTTCCAGTTACTGAAATTGTTTCTTGTCCTTTTTTTAGACGGTCTAAGGTATACAGTGTCGCATTTGTAGGTGAAAGAATTTGAATGTTTAGACCATCTGTATTGTGGTCTGGCAGGTAAGCTTCAACTTTTTTCATTAGTTCAACATCATGAGCACGCTCATTGTCTAACCAAAAAACAGTTGGTGATTGTGTTGCTTTAGCTCTATTTACTGCTAGTTTAATCCAGTCTTGAACCGGAGCATCTTTCACTTGACACATTCTCCAAATGTCGCCTTCTTCAACATTGTGAGAAATTAAAGTTGTTCCGTTTTGATCAATGATTTCAACTTTACCCGCTGATACCATTTCAAATGTTTTGTCATGTGAGCCATATTCTTCTGCTTTTTGAGCCATTAATCCAACATTAGGAACAGTTCCCATTGTAGTAGGGTCAAAAGCACCATTTTCTTTACAGAAGTCTATCGTTGCTTGGTATACTGAAGCATAACTACTATCAGGGATAACAGCTTTGGTATCTTGTTGTTTACCTTGAGCGTTCCACATTTGCCCCGATGTACGAATCATTGCTGGCATTGAGGCATCAATAATTACATCACTAGGAACGTGTAAGTTTGTGATTCCTTTATCAGAATCTACCATTGCTAAAGCAGGACCTGTTGCGTATGCTGCATTAATATCTGATTGAATAGCTAATCGTTCAGCTTCATCTAACGTACTTAACTTACTTATTAAGTTGCCGAACCCATTGTTTACATCAACACCAATGCGCTCAAATGTAGCACCATGTTTACTGAATAAATCGTTGAAGAAAACACGTACAGCATGTCCAAAAATGATTGGGTCAGAAACCTTCATCATTGTAGCCTTCATGTGTAGAGAGAACAAGACACCTGTTTTTTTTGCGTCCTCAATTTGAGTACCTAAAAATTCAACAAGCTCTTTTTTACTCATGAATGTAGCATCGATGATTTCATCTTTCAATACGGGAGTTGACGCTTTTAGTACAGTTACATTTCCGTTTGAATCGGTATGTACAATTTTAACCTCTCCTACCTGTTTAATTGTAACAGATTTTTCGTTTGATTTAAAATCACCATGACCCATTGTAGCTACATGAGTTTTAGAATCTGTAGCCCATGCACCCATAGAATGTGGGTTGTTACGTGCATATTGTTTTACAGCTCTAGGAGCTCTTCGGTCTGAATTCCCTTCACGGAGTACTGGGTTAACAGCAGATCCTTTTATTTTGTCGTATATTGATTTAATTTCTTGCTCTTTATCTGTCGATGGTTCATCAGGGTAACTGGGTACATTAACCCCACCTTCTTGCAACTCCTTTATTGTGGCTTTCAATTGTGGAATTGAAGCACTAATATTTGGAAGCTTAATGATGTTAGAGTCTGGTTGCTTTACTAACTCACCCAATTCTGCTAGCGCATCTGTTATTTGTTGATTCGGAGCAACGTGCTCAGGGAATTTCGAAATAATTCTTCCAGCTAGAGAAATGTCTTTAGTCTCAATGTCAATTCCTGAAGTCTTTGTGAAAGCTTTGATAATTGGTAATAATGACTGTGTGGCAAGGGCTGGTGCCTCGTCCGTTTTAGTGTAAATTATTTTTGACATATGATTTAATTATTGTCTGTTCAATCCTGAAATTGATATTTCTGGAGGTTTACATTTTTCAGATACAAATGTACTGCTTGCCATAGACATTGTCAATAAGAAAGAAGGAGGATTTTAGTTCAATCTTGAGTTTATCTATCATTCGATGAATGAACACTTTAATCCAACGATTAACGTGTGTAATCTAGGGTGTAAACTATTGCGTATGTTTAATCAGGAAGTCAATCATTTTGACTGTAGCTCGTGCGCGATGGCTGTATCGGTTCTTTTCATCCATATTCATTTCTGCAAACGATTTTCCACAATTTTCAGGTTCAAATATAGGGTCATATCCAAAGCCATTTTCCCCGCGTTTTTCGCTCAAAATTGTTCCGTTCACAATCCCTTCAAATTCATAAACGACTCCATTTAACTCCAAAGCGATAACCGTTTTAAAACGTGCAGAACGGTCAGTATGTGTTTTTAACTGTTCTAACACAAGATCCATGTTGTCCTGATCATTTCGTTTTTCACCTGCATAGCGAGCCGAATAAACACCAGGCGCACCATTCAATGACAACACCTCTAAGCCTGTATCATCTGCAAAACAATCAATATTAAAATGCTCTTTAATATAACTGACTTTTTGTAGCGCATTGCCTCGAATGGTATCAGAAGTTTCAGGAATATCTTCTTTTAGTTCGATGTCTTTTAGTGTAATGATTTCAATTTCTTTAGGAAGAACACATTGAATTTCAGCTGCCTTATTTAGATTCCCTGTTGCAAATAATAGCTTCATGACTTAAGGTTTCAGGTAATAAATAAAAGAAAGTTGTTTTAGAGACACTCTATTGATTGGAGTTCTTTCTTCTAAAACGACTTAAAAAGGACTTGTTGCTCTCTTCAAAACCGTAACCATAACCATAACCATAACCATAACCATAACCATAACCATAACCATAATAGTTGCGCTTGTTTTGGTCCTTTACATCATTCAATATTAGCGCAATGTTACTGACTTTAGAGTTTTCATGTAATTGTTTTGGTATTTCCATTAAACGCTTATCTGCGTAGTTTGCACGAGTGACAAAAAGCGTCAGGTCTACATGAGGAACAATTAGTTGTGTGTCAGTAACGACTCCTATTGGCGCTGTGTCAATCAGTATGTAGTCGTATTCCTTACGGAGTGAATCAATAAGTTGCTTTAAGCGTGTAGAGTATAGTAACTCACTTGGGTTTGGAGGTATAGGCCCTGAGAAAATATAGCTTAAGTTTTTGTGGTCTTCACTTTGATGGGTAATTTCTTGATGGGTCATTTGGTGATTTATCAAGTAGTTTGTTATTCCATCTTTTGACGAATCAACATTTAATAGCTTCGTCAGTTTTGGGGAGCGTAAATCCATTCCAACAACGATAACCTTTTTATTTGTTAAGCCAATTGAGACCGCTAGGTTGTAAGTGATAAATGTTTTTCCTTCTCCTTTAACAGAAGAGGTCACCGCAACAACACTACCATCCTTAGATTCTTCATGTAGCAAAAAATTGATGTTGGTACGTAACATACGAAATGCCTCTGAAATTGCAGAGCGTTGAGCTGGGTCCACTACGAGTTCTTCTTTTGTTTTGTTTACTGGAATATCTCCTGCAAATGGTAGGTTCAGTGACTCAAGATCTTTAATCGTTCTAATTTTATTGTCTAACAAGTCTTTGATGTAAATGATACTAATTGGTTTCAATAGACCAAGTAAAAGCGCTCCTAGGAGAATTATTTTTTTATTTGGAGAAACGGGAATCCCACTCGAGTATGGTTCGTCAATAATGATTGTGTTACCAAGAGTTGCAGCCATGGCAATTTCATTTTCTTCACGCTTTTGTAAAAGGTATAGGTATAAGTTCTCTTTAATTTGTTGCTGTCGTGCAATTGATCGGTATTCACGCTCGTATTCAGGAATTGATGCAATTTTAGATTGATTTTGTTTTGCTTCTAATTCGAGTTTTGTCAACTTAATTTCTAGGGTAGAGCTTAAGTTCTTTAAACTGGCGCTTAAACTAACTTTTATGCCAGCAAGTTCTTCCTTTAATGCGCTTACTAGCGGATTATTTTCGTTGGAAAACTCAAGTAATCTGTTACGTCCTAATACCTTGGTGTTATATTGCGCAATGTTTGAAGCGATAGAGGCGTCTTTAAACCCTAGGTTTGTTGGAAGTAAAACTTCATACCCTGATTGCTCTTTTAAGTATGCTGTCATATATTCAGAAAGCTCTAACTCAATCGAAACCTGTGTAATTTCTCCTTCGAGTTCTTTATTTAATTCAATAAATAACTGTGCATCGGATCTAAGGTCTGTTATGTTTTTTGCAGTCTTATAGTTTTGCCCTTCTACCTCTACAATTGAAAGCTCTTCATTAATAACTTTCATACGGTCATTAATAAAATCACTCGTTGTTTTTGTGATTTCTCTTTTGTCGTCAACTACATTTTGTTCATGCAGGTGAATCAGGGTAGAAATAATGGCATTATTTTCATCTGTATCTGGCCCTTGTAGTGAAATTTTTAAAACTGACGCATCGTCGTTAACGGCTTTAATTGTTATTTCTTCTTGAAGAAATAATGCCTGGTTTTGTAGAGATGTTAATTGAACCGAAAATGTTCTCCCTTCGTATTCAGGTATGTATGTATTTGTTTTGTGGAGTATTACACTACCAATAGGGGAAGAGAATGGAGTGCCAAAAACAAATGTCCCTAACTCGACATCATCTTCTTCATCCGTTAATAGGAAGGTGTTCCCTTCTTCAATCGTCAAGCTCCAGTCAACTTCCTTGTGGTGTAGTAAGCTGTCATTCGTTGAACTTTTAAGCGATATCGGCTCTTTTCCAAATGCAATCGGTATTTGTTGTGTACTTTGATAGATTTCATCTTTAATGTTCACCTTAACACTTAGGTTTAAGTTATCTGAAACTTTCTTCAGTAGGGTTAAGGATTTAAAGAGCTCAATTTCATTTTCTAAATTTACACTTCCTGAAGACAGTCCGAGGTCTTCAAAAATTTCCATGTTTGAAGATAGCCCTCCGCTATTATCTTCCTTAATTAATACTTTTGCTGTCGATTTATATTGTGGCGTTGAAAAGTTTAAGAAGCAAAATGCAACAATGAGACAAATAAATACAGACATCGCCATCCACTGCCAGTTTTGAAGATAGCGGGCAATCAAATCTTTAATGTTGATTTCTTCGTTGTTTTGTTTTTCAAATAATGGAGGAGTGTACTGTTTTGACATTTATTTGGAGGAAATTAAAGTAATAGTTGTAATAATCAAAGATGTCAATGAAATGAATACAGAGCCCGTTGTTTTCCATATTGTAGAATTTGATCGAGCTGCTGCATTGGGTTCAATATATACGACATCATTTTGCTGGAGATAATATACTGGAGAGTTAAAGAGTGTGTTCTCTGTTAAGTTAACACGAAATTCTTGTTTTTTTCCATTGTTATCACGTATAACTAATACATTGTTACGTACTCCAGTTATTTTTAAATCACCAGCTAAACCAATTGCTTCAAGAATTGTAATGCGTTCGTTGGGTACTTTAAAACTGCCTGGTTTTTTAACCTCTCCCAATACAGTTACTTTGAAGTTTAAAATTTGGATATTAACCACAGGATTGTTTACATATGCTTTAAGTTTTTCTCTAAGCATTTCGGTTGCTTCCATTCGATTAAGTCCTGCAATTTCAATACTTCCTAGTATAGGTAATTGTATATTTCCGTTTGCATCAATGAGATACCCCGATTTCTCATTGTTTCCTTGTACGTAACCGTTATTTACATTTCCTGCATTTCCAAGAATGGGAGGCAGGTTAAATACGGCAACAACCTCTGGATTATCTCCAGCAACTATAATGGAAATGAAGTCATCAGTTTTAAGAGTAGGAGTGAAGTTAGTTTGAGCTTCCCCAATCATTTCTTTTTGGAAATAAACGAGTTTTTTACGTGTTTGACACGATGCCAATAAAAACAGAATAAAAAACAAAAAGGAGTATGATAACTTAAGCATATAGGTTTACGTTAAAATGTAAATATAGAGCATTAATATGCGTATATCAAGGTTTCGTATTAATTTTTTTTTGAATGAAAAAGAGCTGGGATTTAGGTTTTAGCGTCTTTTTTTAGTTCAATTTCAGCGCTCCATTTGTTCAGTGTCAATGTTATGAAGAAGATGATTATAGATAAAAAAATAAGGAGTGGAATAAGTCCAAGATCTCCAAGTATAAATACGAAAGAACAAGTGATTATTAAAAAATTTAAACAGCTAATCGTAAAGGCTGTTCTTCTGTGAGACCATTGTAGTTTATCAATCATAATGTGATGAACATGGAATCTATCAGCAGAAAAAGGGTTTCTTTTTTGGAGTATCCTTATGGTGAAAACCCGCACAACGTCATAAATGGGAATAAGTATAATGATAACCATTAAAGTAGGAATGTATCTATGGTGGAAAGGAAACATATTCAACTCATGGTCGAATGCTAATAGTCGAATACTCATTAAGGCAATTAAAAAACCAATGACAAGTGACCCTGTATCGCCCATAAATATTTTATTGGATTCAGATAGGTTAAAAAGCAGAAAGCCCAATAATGCACCAATCATTGTAACAGCAGTTAGGGCTAATAAATAGTCACCTGTCCAGAAAAAACAAATTGCAAAACAGGTTAATCCTAGTGTGCTTATAGAGGCAGCAAGGCCGTCAATTCCATCTATAAGGTTATAGGCGTTAATAATGGCAATCATAATTAATAGCGACAGTGGTGTGTTAACCCAGACGGGCATGTTAAATACGCCAAAAAAAACGTGAAAATTTTGAATTTCAAAGCTGGTGTGATTTAATAGGATTAAACACGCTATAATTTGACCTATAAATTTAATTTTTGAACCCAAGCCAACTAAGTCGTCTTTTAGCCCCATGAAGAAAAGAATAGTAACCCCAGGTAAAATAGAGATTGAGATGTTAGAGGTGTCAAATTGGTCGGTGATACAAAAAGAAAAAAGAAACGTAATAAAGAAAGCAATCCCACCTAAACTAGCTGTAGATTTTGTGTGAGAACTTCTATTGTTCGGTGTATCCATTAAACGTTTCGAATGCCCAACATCTTTTACCGTTGGTACAAGATAGGCTGAGATTAAAAAAGAACAAAGGAGTGATCCTAATGCGTAGATATAAATCTCTTCAGTAAACATTTTTAACGTAATGTAATTAAATGAAATCCTAAGATATCTATAATTGTTTTTGCTGCTCGAAAAATAGCCAAATATTCATGTATGAATGAAAGTAAGGTGGGTTTCATCTAACATTTAAGATGAAATTGTGAGAGTTGGTATAAATACACTCAAACAATGAGCATGCCTTTAGCCAGATAGACTAGAGTTGAATGACCTTGGTTTTTTCCCAATCGATTAAATTGTTTGCCGTTGAAATGTCAATAAAATCAAAATCTGAAAGCCAAGAATTTAGTTTTTTACTTGCTGTTTTTAACCCGACATAGGATTTGAATTTCCTTGGTAAAGAAAGCCCATCAATCATAGGTTGGCCAGGGTCTAAATCTCTAGGGTGTAGGTATGACATTACATAATCTGATTTTTCTGTCCATCGTTTAATTGATTTATACGGAAACAGTCTAAAATAGCCCCCTCCAGAAAATATAACAGGTTTATTTAACAGCTTGTATGTGTTTATTGGAAACTCTTTTAATTGAACACCATTATATTTTAAAATAGATGGTTCTGCAACCCCGTAAGATGGGAGTCCTCCATGGGATCTTCCAGCAGGAAACACAGACGAATCAATTTCAATTCCCAATTCATACAACACTTCAAAGGCCCATTTGTTTTCTTCAGTAATAGAAAATCCAGGAGCTCGAAACATTGTTACTTTTTTTCCGGAAATATCTTCTAGTGTCTTAATTGATCGATTTACATCTTGGTAAAACCCATTTCGATCTTGTTCGTAAACGAGTTGATGCAATGTTGTATGGCTACCGATTTCATGACCTTTATTACAAATTTCTCGAATTAATTCAGGATACTTTTCAGCAATCCACCCCAGTACAAAAAAAGAAGCCTTGGCATTAACGTTTTCCAACACTTCATAAATCCGGTCCATATTTTGATGGATACGAGGTTCGTAAGCGGCCCAGTCTTTTTCTGTTTTGGTTGACTCATTGTCTAAAATGTGAAACCACTCTTCAATATCAAAGGTTAATATATTCATCTACTGCTTTTTATTAAAGTAAGCGTTAAAAGCCGATGTGTTTTCACATTCATGCATCTTGTCCCCGTTAACTATTATTGTTTTTTTAGAGATAGCTGCCAATGAAACATCACTGTAGCTATCCGTGTATGTTACGTCAATTACCTCTACACCTTCCTTTGATAAAGCGTCAACTTTCTTTGCTTTAAAACAATTTTCTTTTAACCCAACAACAGTTTCTTCTTGAAACATGAGCTGAGAGCCTAAGACCCTAACGTTACTAGGAAACAGTGGTCTTAAATAGTCAATAAATGACGCGCTTACAATGTAAATGGTATCTTTTGATAGAAAGTCAAATTCTTTGTATAGGGTGTTAAGCTTAATTTTCTTTGAGTAATTTAAAGCTTCTACCTTCAGTTGACTCTGGCTCATTCCCTTTAAAAAAAGTGCAATCCCAACACGTTTTAATTCGGTATTAGATAAGACCTTGAATTTTGCCAATACCATCGTGAAGACGTAGATAAAAACCTTAAATGGGTAGGTGATATTCTTCTTACTAGCTGAAGAAAAAAAACCGAATAAGGTATCAGAGTAACTTAAGGTTTTATCGAAGTCAAAAACAATTATAGTGGTATTCATCGTTTAAATATTGTCTTTATTTTCTTTAAATCAAAATAGGAAAAGAATATAAATTTTAAGGACCTCCAACGCGAACTATATGAAAAATTAATATAACACGTATTGGGTTGTATTTTAAAAAACTTAAAGGGGTTAGAGTAATGCTTCATCCAGTAGATTATATCATATGGAAAAACCCAGCGTATATACCTGGTTGTATCTATCTTTTGCGCTTTAACAGCCTTGTTCAAACAACCGTTTACGTAGCTGGTTAAAAAGTTTGCATTGCAAAATTCTGAAAGCATTATTGACCCCCATAACCTAGGATTGATCTCGATTAGTTTGTAAAGGCCATCTCGTTCATCAAAGAGAAACTCGATCATTACGAAGCCTGACCAATCCAATTCTTTTACCACTTGAGCTCCAAGGGTTTTTATTTCTTGGTTGCATTCGGATTTAGAATACACGGTTACGCCTCCAATTTCGGGATATGTTCTTATACGCTTATGGCTATAGAAAGATATAATCTCCCCCTGTTGACATAAATAAAACCCGGCTTGAATATCTTTTGGATTTGGCAATCGTTCTTGAACAAAATCAGTTTCGAAATCTATGGTGCAATTATCCAGTTGCTCCTCATTTTCAAGGTAAACAATTCCTTTTGCACCTGAGCCAAGGCTCGGTTTTTTTATAATTGGGAACTTAAAGTTCTTGTTTTTTAAAACCGATTCAGAAATATGTTTGGGACAAGAAATGCTTTTTTCTTCACAGAATAAGTTCAGCTGCTCCTTATGTCTTGATAATTGGAAGTTTGAAAGGCTAGGGAGTAAGTATTTAAAGTTTAACTCCTTGTTGTCTGTAATGAATTTCAAGAAGTTAAACGTAGTACTTTCTTCGATTGGAAGGTATATTATTTCTTCTGTGCTATACTTTTTCGAGATATTTAATAAGTCCTTGTCAAAATTTTCATGCGTTAAAACTTCAAAATCACGGGTTTCATGAAAATGTTTAAGCTTAAATCGATTAGACCTAGAGTCTGATGGAATTGTAAATATAAAGTCTCCAATAGGGTAGTGAGCCTTAAGGATATTTATGACGTCAAAAGACTTTCTAAAAAAGATATCAGTTAGTAATATTTTCATACTGCTATTCTCCCCATTTACTTAGGTCTCGGTTTAACAACTTCTCTAAGCTAGTTATATCTGTTTTAAAGTATTGCTTTAGTAGTTCTTGATCAGATTGATTTATTGATTTTTTTTGAAGTGAACGACTAGCAACTTTTTCAAGTATACTTCGTGGTATAATTGATTTTAAGATTTCTCGTGTGTTTGTTGCTATTTTGTTGTTTCGGTTTAATATAAACTTGGCTACAAAATTCTTTGGAGTTCCAGATGGATTGTGTTCAACTGAAGTATCTGTTTTGAAATCTGCATCAACATCTAAAAAAGAATAAACTTCTTTCATAACACTTTTTGTGTCTGATTTTAGATCTTCTTGAAGAACAACCTTTACATTGGTAAATGTATCTAAAAATGTTTTTACCTGCTCAGCGTAGAGCCCAGCTTTTTTATATCCCCAAATAAAGTCCCAATTGTCTTTCAACCTGTCCTCTTCGGCCGCTAAACCTTCTCTAAAAGAGAGCGGTTCTCTACTGTCTCGTTTTAAGTACATGTAGGCTGAAAAGGCTCTTTTTACAGGATTTCGTAAAATGATTATTATTGGAATATCACCTAAGGTTTCCTTAATTAAAGGAGCTGTTTGTTGATGGAAAAACAAATAGTCAGGGCTGGCTTCACCTATTTTTTTGTAGCTCGATAAGTCTTTAAATAGATTTAGGTATTCAGACCAATCTTTTACGGCATATTTATCTACAGAGTCATCTCCAGACCCATTGTGTGGGAATTCCAATTGGCTGCTTGAAAAGTATTTAGGCTCCTTTAAATCTGGAAACCCAATGTCGTTATGCTGTTTTAAATAGTAATATAATGCAGTCGTTCCTGCTTTAGCAGCACCTACAATTAAAAAATTTGGCTTTGATTTAGTCATTAATTACAGAGTTAAAAATGTTCACGTATTTATCGGCTATATTTTCCCAAGTATAGTAATTCTGAATTCGAAGTGTACTTGCTTGTTTGAATGTGGATATCGTTTTGTCATCAGATCCACTATCAATCGTTTTTATTGTTTCCGATACATCAACGTCATTTTTGAAAAAATAAGCAGCATTATCTAAAACTTCACGATTAAAGACATTATCATGTGCTACTGTTAAGTTTCCTGAGCCCATTGCTTCTAGAAGTGATGGGTTTGTTCCTCCAACAGAATGCCCATGGAAGTAAGCTTTACAATAGAGTCGTAATGTTGATAGTTTTTGTTGATCATAGACTCCTTCAATAAAACGAACATTTTCTGAAGCAAGTTGCATCAGTTTTTTTGCATGAGTTGTATTCGTGTTCCCTACAATTATTAGCGGTGACTTTTGAGTTGAATTTAAATAGCCTTTGATAATAATCTCAACATTATTCTCTGGTTCTAATCGAGAAACAACTAGCAGGAAATTGTCTTTTACAAGCTTTAATTCCTCTAAATAATTTTCGCAATTGAAGCTGTCACTTGTTGCCACTGTATTTAAGTCAGATCCGTACTCTGCTACAAAAACATGTTTAGTTCGTTTGAATGTTTTTTTGAAAAAATCACTGATTCCAATTGAATCGCAGACTAAATATTTTGAAAAAAGTGCTCCAAACATAAATTGAACAAATAAGGCTATTTTTTTCCACCAAACCCATTTCTCCCTTTTAAATCCTAATCCATCTGGATTAACGAAAATCTTCATTTTTGACCGCCTAAAGAACGGAATTGAAAAAACGCCACCAATACCACACATAACTGCTACATCTGCGTCCCAATTGTCTGCTATTTTTAAAGAGTCGTGATAAAATTTGATCGGGTTATTTGATTTCACATACGTGGAGTTTAATGTGTGAATCCC
>JAQWFQ010000010.1 GCA_029238665.1 Crocinitomicaceae bacterium
TCCTTGCACGCATTTAATGCTGTACAGCCTAATAGAATAATTATCAGTCTGGTCTGAAATCGTATCATGGTATTAATATTTTTTTTCTTTATAACGGCTCGGGTATGCGTAGTGCGGGATTAGATTTCTAAAATTTGCAATCTTGCACAAACGACAGCCAAAGCACCGTTTTTGTGTTTTATTTTTTCTTTTTTAAAACGTCAAAGCGGAGCTTTGGCGGATTAAATGAACGGACCTTCGGATTTTTCCAAAATCCGCATTACGTATACCCATTGTTAGCACACGTTATTTTTTGCCTTTTATATAAGCGTTCGTTTTTTTAACTGGATTTTTAAAAGCCTTTTCCATTCGGACAGATGAATCAATCATAAATTCAATCATTTTGTTCCAGTCGGTTTGCTCGAAATAACTAACTCCAGTCAATTCGGACTTTATACGACAAGATACTTTTTCGTCCATTCTTTCCCACTCCAATTCTCCTCCAAAGTCCGTTTCAATACTTTCTTTCATATTAAAAATGAAGTCAAATACATCTTTGTTTTCCGTTTGGCTTCCTCTGTTTATATAAATCTCGCTTCTGCAATAATTTTTGCTTATAACTAAGTTTATGTTTACACCGCTCATTCCGATTCCAATTCCTATCCAGTTGTCTTTTGAAGGTGAGATATTCGAAAACAAATTATTGACTTTGTTACTTCCGTTTATGTACTCTTCCCAAAAGTTTAATCGAATTTTCTGGCTGTTTTTTAAAGTTTCTTGAACTTCAATTTCTTCTTGGGCTTTTGAAGCGATACCAATTGAAAAATCCTCTGTGTCTTTAGTTGGTAATATTTGCTCAACATTCAAAAACAGTTGCTTGTCCAAAGAAAATGGTGTGACTTTAAAGCATTGAATTCTCATTTTAAAGTTCATTAACCACAAAACAGAAGATGTAACCTCTTTTCTGAAATTAGCAGCAATCATAATTAACCTCTGAGAATTTAATCCTTGATTTAATAGAATTTCATCAATTTCCTTTCCCTCGTAAAAATCAGATATTTTTTCTTCGGCATTTTCAGATTTTCCGAGATACTGCTGATAAATTTTTATTATTTCTTGCTTAGTCAGGCTAGAACAGTAAGATGCATATTTTATAGTTTGCCAAGTAACATCTTTTCCTGAATCATCTAGTTTATTTTCAATGATTACTAGATTGCCGAATTTGTCCAATGCAAGTAAATCAAGCCTTTCATTAGTTTCGCTGAAACCGTTAAATTCCTTTTGGATAATTAGCAAGTCCTCTCCGAGTGTTGAAGGATTATTTGCAATCCATTCTTGAAGGTGTTCACGTTCCCTAAATTTCAATTCCGAAAAGGTTTTTTCTTGAAGTTTTGTTACTCTATTTTTCTCTTTGTCAATTATGTACATCTTTTCGGTTTATGTGTGCTAACAAGTCAATAAAGTGCACTAGTGCACTTTATCCAGACTATATGTCTACCCCTAAATATAACGATTTTTAGGACTTGGTTTTTATTTTTCGTTATCTGAGTATACGTCTTAGGTATAACAAGAATCACAAAGGTATTTTAACCTCCCTATCGGGAACACTCTTAAAACTGTAAATAAACAAATGGAGGTTGCTCGGCGCCAATGGCTTGATACATCAGCATAACAATTAGAGCAACACTAATCATTTGTAACCACATTGGCATAGCTGAGAAGGCCCTTTCATACATTGCTTTAATTCGATTTGGCAACCAATGAACAACAAACCCGGCTAGCATTATAATCAATGGAACTTGATACATGGCCATGAAATCTACAAAATAAGCCATGGAAAAGTCAAACTGAAATACAATGCGGTTCAGTAAATCCATCGGCAGTTTATCTGCTTCAGAATCGGTTAATCCTGTCTCTTTGAATGGCCCCATTCTGGCCTCGTCGAGTTTGAACCAAATTCGAGTAAAAGTGATGAAGTTAAATGTGAGAAATATTTTCCAGAAGTGTACAATAAGCCATTTGGAGTTTTCGTAGAAGCTGATTCGCTTCCAGTACTTGTACACTAAAAGTGCGCAACCATTCATGGCTCCCCAAATCACAAAATTTTCACTTGGTCCGTGCCACAGTCCACCTGCAACCATTGTAATGACGAGATTTAAATCGCGGTGGACATAGCGTTTGAAATCGTTGATCAACGCTACACCCAATAGGTAAACGATGGTTAATCCACCATAAATCCAAAGGAGTTCCCACCACTGTGTAATGAAAATAAGAAAGGTAAAGATCAATACAATGGCGATGTAGGAGCCTATCCCTCCCGTTCTATTTCCTCCTAAAGGGATATATAAGTAGTCTTTTAACCAAGAGCCGAGCGATATGTGCCACCTCCTCCAAAAATCGGCGACATTAATGGCTTTGTATGGCGAGTTGAAATTTGGCTTTAACTTGAAGCCCATTAAGCGCGATAATCCAATAGCAATATCGGTATATCCAGAAAAGTCTGCATAGATATGGATGGAGTAGGCCCACATTACTATAACATAGACAAATCCAGGTTCTTGAAATGTAAATGTTTCTGTAAAAAGTAACTTGTCTATAAAGTAAACAATTAAGAAATCAGCAATCACAATCTTCTTTACCAGGCCCTTTACAATTTGTATAATTGACCAGCTGAAGTCATTTTTGGTTAACGAAAAAGGCGCATCAATTTGCGGAATAAAATCGCGCGCTCGTACAATAGGCCCCATCACCAACTGTGGAAAGAAAGTGACAAAGAATGAGTAGTGAAAGAAGTTCTTTACGGGTTTTATTTCTTTGCGATAAATATCAACGACATAACTGATATTTTGAAAGGTGAAAAAGGAAACACCAACGGGTAAAAGAATTTTTTCTACGAATGGTGTGTCGTCAAAAAAGCTATTTCCAAATTGAGCAAATTGGTTAACGAGCTCATAGTTTGTGTGAAACATTTCGTTAAAGGACGCGGTAAAAAAGTAGGCATATTTAAAATACCCTAGAATAAGTAGGTTGAATATTGCGGAAATAGCAATAATCCACTTTCGACGGGTGTCCGTTGTAGCATTGAATACCCGTATTCCTAAAAAGTAGTTAAAGGCGACACTAATAATCAATAATAACATGTAAAGACCAGAAGTCTTGTAGAAAAAGAATAAGCTAATTGCGGTTAAAAAGATGCTTCTAACAAGTTTCTTTTTGTTTAAAAAAGAAAAGACAACCATGACCATTAGGAAGAACAACCAAAAGTCTAGTTTCGTAAAAACGAGTGAACTTCCGTCACCAATTTCTGTAGAAAATATTGAAAAGAATCGTTCCATAATTAAAGTTCTTCTTCTGCGTGATTAATCAATTTTTGCCCTTGCATTTGATCCATAAACTTTAACAGACCATCAATGTATAGCTCTCCTTTAAAATGATACCCCAAATAGGTGAAGTGAATTAAATCGCTGCGCATTAATCCATTTAACTTCCAAGTTTTGCTAGACCCAAGTCCGCCCATTAAGCCATATAAATCCCAAACGGCCATGTCATATTTAGCAGCAAGTTCTCGAATCATATCACGTTCACGCGCAATGTTTTTATTCAGGTACCTTCTACGGTAATAAGAATCGTTAGGAACCGTTAGTAATAGCGCACAGTCTGGGTTTGCACGAAGTGCCATCTGCATCATTTTTTCAAGGTTATCCTTGTATACTTGAGGGTTAAAATCTGCATAAGGAACATTTCCATCATTGGTTCCAACCGAGTAAGCAAAAAAGTCTGGGGGGTATGCTTTTAATTGTTCTTCAAACCGAATGTTTTCCAAATAGGTATATAGTCCTGCACCGTTAATTCCAATGGCTGTGTACGAAAACCCTGGCTCGTCATTCATCATTAAAAACCCATGAATTTCTAGCTCTGGGGCTTGATCATAAATTCTGCAAAACTGAATGTTTAATTCCTCTACGGGGTCAGTAAAATAAACATCGGTATACCCTTCTTCTGGGTTGTTTGTTGTACACGATGCTAAAAGTTCGTCAGTTCCAAAATGAATCCAATAAGGAAACTCTCCCACATTGTGATAAATTCTCAAGTGATTCATTGGTGGTTTAACCGTTGTGCGATCGTGTTTAAAATTGATGGTGATGACTGAGTCTGCACATGTAACCGCACACCCTAAAATACCGTAATCAATATCAACCTTATGGGGTTTTTGAACAACACTTCGGTACGGGGTCCAAGTATTTGGTGACGAGAACTCATAATTTCCAGGGTTGTTAGTCTTCGCTAAATCAAAAGGAAATACCCACCCTCGCTCTCCAGTAACACCTTCCCACCGTGTTTGTAGATAAGTACGAATGTCGTGTGTATAAATGTCTGCCTGAAGGTGAGAGCCTCCTATGTGATACATGTTTAATTTCCCCTTTTTATGTGCAATAATGGAATTCATTTTGTCGTAAAAAACGGAAAAGTTCTTACTCTCCTTAGAATAGAATTGGTAGTTGTTTTTTGTGTAATCGACAAAGGGATACACCTCCTTCATTGAGGAGTCGATATCACGAAAATCGGGAAAGGAATAATTACTCAAGGAGTCCTGAGAATCTTGCCCGAGCGTAAGCGATGCAAAAAGGATATATGATATGAGAAGGTGTACTTTCAATTAGTTCGTTTTATTCCATTTTGCGTATTCTGCAATGAATGCGTCATAGAATAGTTGAGAAGCAATTTTTGCGCCCTTACTACTAAAGTGGATATAGTCATTACCTGCCAATCCTTTTTCGACCCAAGACGGCATGGAATTGTTTCCTCCCATTGCGGCATACATGTTCCAATAAGCAGACCCAGACGCGATTGTGGCCTCCTTCATTTGTTCTACACAGTAGGGTAAAAACGTGTAGGTGCTGTAAATTCCATTTTCAAGAGAAGACATATCACTTGGCCCAACTACAACAATGAAAATGTCAGGATTTAAACGTTTAAGTGTATTGATTTGACTCTTAAAGTAACGCGCAAAATTTCTGACACCCGTACTGTCCTTAAAGAAAGGGATTGAGTTTCCTCCAAACTGCATGATCGCCATTTTTGTATTTAAGGCAGTGTACATGGGTTGAAGCGTGTTGGATTTTAAACGACTAAAAACGGTTCCGCTTGAACCACGCATTGCAATGTTTGACACTTGAACTCCGTAGTCACCATCTAACGAAAAAGCACAAATATTAGGACTTATTTTCCCTGTGAATGTATAACGAAGTTTTCCAGGAGTGTCAGGGAAGGACAATTTTAGGTCGTGATAGGCACTGTCTGGTTTTAATTCTTCTTCATGAATGGTGGCACCATTCTGAGAAATTACAACTTTGGTTGGGGCAACACATTGGTTGTAATGCAGAGTAACATTGTTATAGGATTTAGCTCTAGGGTATGCAACCGCTGAGGGTTCGAATTCAATCCAGGCTGTTGTTGGAGCCAATGAATCAATGGTAAACAAACTGTCCAATACATATTCTGGAGTGAATCGAGCAACTGATGCCATTGCACCATAATGCCTCTCGGTCAATTTTTTTCCGCCAAAGGCCGTGTATCGTGTAATGTTATCAGAGCAGCTTTGGCGAAAAGTAAATGAGTTATAGGTATCCTTTGCTGGAATTAATCCAGGTCCATTTCCTCCAAATTGATTTTGAATTCGTTGACGAATAAAACTGGTCATTCTATCTCCTTCAATTTGAGAATCTCCGTAGTGTAAAATTGAAATTTGTTCTTTGTTGGTAGAGACATTACGAAGTGTTTGAAAAAACTGTTGCATAGACGCAATTCCACGGTCGTTTAATTGTAGTTCGGTTGAAGCATCTTCGGTTAATGCACCACCTTTTGGCGCACCTAAAGACCCATCGGACTCGTTGGTGTGCACAATATCTTTGACCTCTTCAACACGTAGTATTGTTGTGTCAATAGCTGCAATTAATTCAGAAATATCAGCCTTCTCTTGCTTCTTGGGGTTGTAAAAATCGTCTTGTGATAAGAATTTCACTTTCGTGAAGCCTAAATCCAGCCCTTCTTCGGGTGTAAAATATACAGCAGCACCTAAAATGGTAAGCACGCCCAGGACGAATAATGTGACTTTATATGCGTTTAGTTCTTTCAAATTTTTCTTCTTCATGTAAAAATAATCAGAGCGACGTGTTATACGATTAATCCGCGTGTTTTTTTTCCATACTGAAAGGGTGATAACTTCAATTTTATGAACTTTTGATCTAAACGTGTAGTATGCGGCATTGAATTGATATTTTTACATCATGGAACAATACACCAATGACCTCATTAAGGAGACATCTCCTTATTTACTCCAACATGCTCATAATCCTGTAAATTGGATTGCGTGGTCTGATGATGTCTTTGAAATTGCAAAGCGTGAAAACAAGCTAGTTTTAGTTAGTGTTGGTTATTCTGCATGCCATTGGTGTCATGTTATGGAGCGTGAATGTTTTGAAGATGAAGAAGTAGCAGCATTAATGAATAAACTTTTCATTAATGTTAAGGTAGACCGTGAGGAACGTCCAGATGTTGACCAAGTTTACATGACTGCTGTCCAAATTATGACGCAAAAAGGCGGATGGCCGTTAAATTGCTTCACTTTACCCGATGGTAGGCCTATTTATGGCGGAACGTATTTTCCAAAAGAACAATGGATGCACATTTTAAAATCGTTGTATCATACATTCATCAACGATTATGATAAAGTGGTTGCCTATGCAGAAAACTTACACGAGGGGATAATCGCAAAGGAGCTAATCAGCACAAAAGTAAATGATGTTCAGTTTTCAGAATCACATTTAGATGAGTTGGTACAACGTTGGTCGAATACTTTTGACTCAACGCAAGGAGGCTCTAGTCGCGCGCCAAAATTTATGTTGCCTTCCAATTATTCCTTTTTGCTTGACTACGCCCTTAATTCGGAAAATAAAAAAGTACTGCCACATGTTGAATTGACACTCGATAAAATGGCATTGGGTGGTATTTACGATCAAGTTGGAGGTGGTTTTTCGCGTTATTCAGTAGACCTGATGTGGAAAGTTCCTCACTTTGAAAAAATGTTGTACGACAATGGGCAACTATTGAGCCTTTATTCAGAAGGATATAAATCGTTTGAAAAACCACTTTACAAACGAACCATATACCAAACAGTAGAATGGATGGAGCGTGAAATGTTACATGAAAGTGGAGCATTTTATTCCGCGTTGGATGCAGACAGCGAAGGTGTAGAGGGAAAGTTTTATGTTTGGACAGAATCGGAATTGGAAATTATTCTGGAAGAAGACTTTTCATGGGTTAGTGATCTATATCAAGTAGGTCAACGTGGTTATTGGGAAGCTGGAAATTACATTCTTTTGCGCAGTGAGTCTGATGCAGATTTTATGCGTAAGATGAATTGGTCGTTGGAAACATTTGAGTTAAATGTAAAGCGAATAAATGAGTTGCTTTTAACAAAACGCACAGAGCGCATTCGACCAGGTTTAGATGATAAGTGTTTAACGTCTTGGAATGCCATGGCCTTAAAAGGGCTGTGTGATGCATACGCCATTTTTAAGGAAGATTCCTTTTTATATTTAGCGTTGAAGAATGCCAAATGGTTGGTGGAGAATCAATTTAGGGAAGACGGTGGACTTTGGAGAAACTATAAGAATGGGGTTTCAAATATTGAAGGTTTTTTAGAGGACTATGCACATGTAATTTCTGCCTTTATAGCACTCTATGAAGTTACCTTAGATGAGGAGTGGCTGCACAAGGCAAATAACCTTACAAGGTATACCATTGAACAATTTGCAGATGAAAATTCAGGAATGTTCTTTTTTACAGATGAGGCAACAACTTTGATTGCACGTAAAATGGAAGTGAATGACAATGTTATCCCTTCCAGTAATTCGGTTATGGCTAGAAACCTATTTTACCTCTCAAGGTATTATCACAATACAGCTTATGAAACTCAGGCCAAGCAAATGCTAGCAAATGTTTATGACGGAATGGAGATGTATGGTTCTGGTTATTCAAACTGGGCTATTTTGTTGAATCATATGGTGTACGGATTTTATGAATTTGTTGTAGTTGGGCCTAGTGCAAAAGAGAAACACCAAGCGTTAATGACACAAAGGCTACCGAAAGTATTGTTTGCCTCTACTTCAGGAGCTTCTGAACTGAACGTTTTTAAAGACAAGCCCCTGACAAAAAAAGCCTTGATACACCTGTGTACTTCGGGAACGTGTTTTATGCCAACAGAAGATGTGGCCAATGCAATCAAGGTTATTCAATAAGTATTCTTGATAAGATTCTCTGTTTAAATTTGAGAAGCGGTATCATTTTCATTTCCTTTGTTGCATGCGAATTGTAGTCATTTTTCTTTTCATTCATTGGTTTTCAGTTGCTCAAGTATTAGACAACAGAACAGGTGAAGCATTTACCGATCGTCCATTTTTTAATGAAGATTTCATTAAGGAGAATAAGTTGAAAAGCTTAAAGGGATCTTTTGTCTATCAGAAAAAAGGACAGTTAATGAAGCCGACTAAGTTCAAGTATGTATATCAATTCGATCAGCAGGGACATTTAAGTTCAACGTTTGAAACGCGGTCGGATGATGGCCTAAAAGATACAACGTGGAATACGTATTCATACAACGACACGGGTGAGTTAATTCTTCATCGAAAAACGGATCAAGATGGCTATAACACGGTTGCGTACACTTATGATGATAAGGGAAGGGTTATTGAGGAAAACTACATGCGTGAAATTGATTCAAACAATCAAATAATACGCACTTTAAACTTTAATAAAGAATCGATAAAATATGTTGATTCTGAGTTGCAGACAAAGTGTACGCGGTATAATAATTATGATCTACCTTACTTGGATGTGTTTGTAAACTACAATGAATTCAGCTATTTGGTTGAGCGTGTTGAAAAATTTAAAATGGCATCTATAATTTATCGTTATGCCTATGAATACAATGAACATGGTCAGCTTTCCGCAATTCGAAAAAGCAGTAATCAGCAGGATGAATATTTAGAAGAGCTCCTGTTTCGGTATGATGACTTAGGCAACCTGATTGAGAAACACGTTTATAAAAAGGGTGTATTTATTACAGATATTCAAATTATCTACAACAGTAAAAGTAAGTTGTTGGCAACGGTAATTACCCGCCAAGTCAGTACGGGTTTTATGATGATTCTTCGATTTAAGGAATACGAATTTTACGACTAAACTTGCCTGCCTCGAATTCCATTTTCTACCACTTCAGGCAAAGCACGAAACTTGAAATTTAAGGTTTTTTCAACTTTTGAGGCATCATAACTCTTGTTTCCGAATAGGCTGTTAGCCGTTTCAGTTGTTATAGCGGGTTGTTTTGATGTGAAAAAAGCAAGAACTCCAAGGAGTATGCGCGCAACTTCAACCAGGTATCGTTTTACAGGGCGTTTAGGGATAGAAACTCCCATTTGTTTGGCTATTCCGGCCATTAAATCTTTAAAGGATTGATTACTGCCAATGCATAAATAACGTTCTGCTGAACTATCAGAATTCATGAGTTTTACCATAATTTCGGAAACGTCTCTGGCATCAACAATTGCATTGGAACCTGGAGGGTAAAAACGAACACCTTTTTCAAGTGTCTTAAATATTGTGAGTGAACTGTCATTCCAGTTTCCTGCGCCAAGAATTACACATGGGTTTACGATAACGGCATTTAACCCTTCTTCAATTCCGCGCCAAACTTCTTTTTCGGCAGAATATTTGGAAATGCTATAACCGCTTGTAGTTGGGGTGTTTTTCCATTTCGAAGTTTCGCTAATATGCTCTCCGTCGGCTCCACCAATGGCAGCAGTTGAGCTAACGTAACACAATTTACAAGCCTCCATGTTTAGGGCTATGTTTACAACATTTGCTGTTCCTTCGCGGTTAATCTTTAGCAAGGTCTGAAAATCTGGTTTGTAAAAGGAAACTAAGGCTGCACAATGGTAAATTTGACTGACACCTTGCATGGCATTTTGCAATTCAGGAAGGTTTAAAATATCAGCTTTAACCCACTCAATTTTATTGAATGAATGGTCAGGATTATCTGGAATATAGTAGTTGAATAAAGACCTGACAGTTTCTTTTTTACATTCAGAACGGTAAATTGCCCGAATTGATTGCGTATCAGATTGCGCTAACTCAACGAGTAGGTGTGCGCCTAATAACCCTGTTCCTCCAGTAACCAAAATCATAGTGCTAAGTTAGGATTTTGAATGAAATGAGGAGTTTATCTGTGGCAGAACATTCGACATTTAATGCTTGATTTAGAGTTCTAGCTCTATGCTTGGGTTCCAATATTTTTCCTTGAAATCTTGAATTTGATCTTGTTTTATAACAAAACCTTCTTCTTCAAGTTTTTGTTGCATAAGGTCTGGAGTTTCAAAGTGCATTTTACCCGTTAATAGGCCATTACGATTAACTACACGATGCGCAGGCACGTCTTGTAGTTTATGTGCTGAATTCATTGCCCATCCAACCATTCTGCTTGAACGAGGAGACCCTAAGTAGTTCGCAATAGCCCCATAGGAAGTTACTCTTCCTTTGGGAATCAGCCGGACAACATCGTAAACATTACGGAAAAAATCGGTATTTTTTTGAGATACAGGCGTGGCCATTATTCAACAATTACTGAATGTTGTTCAAATATAGTTACTTTTCCTACAAGGATGAATGACTTAATTGTTAGAATCTCAAAACCCACAAAAATTTCATGCTAGACAACCTACCAATAAAAACATTCATTGAAAATTCAAAAAAGATACATGGAGATAAATAGTGGAGAGCTACTTCAATATTTCTTATATTTAGATAAAAACGAACGTATTTCTTATTCCACATGAGAACTCGTATTTTACAATTGATTGGCTTCTTGGTGCTTTGTCTGAATTTGACAGTGAATGCTCAAGTTCAAATCTCTTTACAATTAGATACTTTTCAGAGATCTATACCTACTGCAAATTTTGGTGGACAAACATGGAGGGGGCCGTCTTGGGTGAATAGTGTTTTCAATGATTCAGTAGCAACAATGTACCCAGATGTACTAGCATTCCCACCTAGTCCTGATCTTTGGGATTGGGAAAACGGGTGGTTTTATCCTCAGTCTTTTTTAGACACTTGCTCTGTAGATACCATTACATTAAACTGGGGTCAATTAAACGCCACTGTCATTGATATAAGTCCTGAGAATTTCCAAAGTGCTTTAAATCAAATCGGAGCAGAAGGCCTTTACTGCTTAAATATGATTAGTAGCAGTATGGCTACGCAATTAGAAAGTTTACGTTCAGCCAAAGCTAATGGAGTACATCTAGAAAGAATAAGGCTTGGAGATGAAATGGGAAAAGCTGGAAATGCCCATAGCATTAGTCAATTTCCAAACGCAGTAGATTATGCTTTAACTTGTAGTGCATATATTGATTCAATAAGAACGATACTTCCCAATGCTAAAATAGCCGTATCAGCCGGAAATTTTGGAGGGAATTCAAATCCTAGAGCTGAATATTGGAATGAAGCTCTATACGATATGACAAATACAGCTGATGCATTTAGATGGTCAGCATTTTTCTACCTGAAACCATCAGATTCAATATTTAGCACCAAGCAATTGTTAGCCTACGCTTTTGATCAAATACCAGCGTACGAAAAAACGAGATGCTTTGAAGATACCACCTCTAATTTGCAAGATTATGAATTATGGGTAGGATATGGCATTACTGACAATACATTAGACCATAGATTCCTCAATAGGTGGAGCTTAGTTTTAATGTTTAGTGCTTCTCACAACCTCTTTTTAAACAATAAATTAGTTGAAGATATAAGCATGTTTAATATAGGAGGGATATTTGACAATTGGGAAGCATTAGATACTCAAAATGGTTTTAGAAAAAGAGCTACTGGAATTTTTGCTGCTATTTGGAATAAAGCAAAGCTAGATAAGAGTAGCGCTACAAAAATTAAAACTCCTATTACGTTGATAGATAGTGTTACATATTACAACAATAATAGCGTTCCTAGAAATATAAAATATCCTAAACTCTTTGCTTGGAGATTTGAAAATGATTCCACCTTTGAAGCGTCTGCTATTTTAACAAACATTTCTGAAGACACTTTAATTGTTTCGGTAGACAACTTACTTGTTGGGGATGTTTACTGGGAAAAATGGCATTCAGATTCTTTGTTTGATTTGATCGATAGTATTAATTACATCTCTTTAATAAGAGATACTGGATTAATACATATTGTATTACCTCCCTATTCAATAAATGTTGCAAGAGGTTCTTTTTGTGGGGAAAGAAACTATACATCTCAAAATAATATTTGTCATGGAGACAGTCTTTTTGTAGGTAACTCAGTATATACTACTCCGGGACACTATACGGATACTCTTTCAACAGTATTAGGCTGTGATAGTATTATTAATACAGAGTTAGTCGTTTATCCAAGTTTCTCCGTGAATATTATACAAAATAATGATACGCTTGAAAGCAACATTTCAGAATCAAGTTCCTATTCCTATTTATGGAATAATGGCGAAATGTCTCCCAATATAATTGCATCATCAATAGGAAGTTATTGGCTAATTGTAACTGATACAAACAATTGTAATAGTGATACTGTTTATATTACAGTGAGCACATTAGACACTTCATGCTATACTAATTTTATTGATAATTTAAATATATACCCCAATCCCAGTTCATCTGAATTACATGTTGAATTTAAGAGTAGTAAAAAAGTATCTATAAAAATACTTAGTATCAAAGGGAGGGTGCTTTATGAAAAAGAAGTTATACCTTCTAATAACATTAATAAAGTTACGTTAGATTTAGACCCTTATGCTAAGGGGGCTTATTTTATAAAGCTTGAGGCACAGAACGAAGAGATTAATTATAAAATAATACATCAATAAATAGATTATCTTTAATCATTAAGTAAAGAATAAAAATTATGCAAAAAACATACACACTAGTTCTATTCCTAATTGTTTCAACCTTCTCTTTTACACAAGACAGTATTGTTAAATCGTTTTATGAAGATGGTCAAATAAAATTTGAAGAAACGTTTAAGGACAATCAGCGAAATGGCCTTTGGAAGTCGTATTATGAAAGCGGAGAATTATCAGCAAAAGGCTGGTGGAGACATGGAAAACGAGATGGTATCTGGAAGGAGTATTACCGCAATGGAAAACTGAAAAGTGAAGAGGTGTGGAAGGCTGGAAAAGAACATGGAGCCTGGAAAGAATTTACAGCTGAAGGAAACCTGTCAGCAGAAGGGGTTGTAAAGCATGACAAACCAAATGGGGTAGAAAAATTTTACCATGAAAACGGCCGTCTGTGGATTGAACGAATTTACAAAGAGGGAAAGCTTGTTCAAAAAACCTGTTGGGACGAAAAAGGCGTGAGATTAAAGTGTAGATAAGGGGGAGCGTGAAACAAAATTAAAGAACGTTTTAAACTCCAATTATAATTCTTTGTAATCTTCTTCAAGAATCCCTTTCTCTTTTAATTTTTTTGTGAGTTTTTCTACCTTATTTAAACAAGAGATTCCAAATATAAAGCCCATTACGCCAAAAGATAGGCCAATAATTCCAAATGCTTCCATAAGTATAAATTAAAAAAAACGTGATAGAGTAAGACCTACTTTCCTTGGGGTTTAAAAATTTTACTCCACTGTAACCGATTTAAAACCAAATATGGTTGACGTTCATAACTCTATGGAAATGAACGATTTAAATGAGTTGCTATTTTTATTTACACTTTCAATTTATTCTTGTAGGTTAATAAATATTCATCATTATAATTCACAACAACAATTATTATATGATGAAGTAAAGTATTTAAGAGAAGAAATAAAATTAAGTTACAAAGAGATAAGTAATGTATTAGGTGAAAAAGGATATTTAAGTGTTAGAAGTAAAAAGAAGTTATTACCTAATTACATTTATAGTATATATAAGAAAGGTAAGATTAGAGAAAATAGAATAAATAAGGAATTTGATAATTATTACTTTGACTTGACCTTAATTGATTTTAAATAACACACACTCATTTTTTTATTGTAGTATATTTGAATGGAGTAAAAGAAAAATTATGACTAAAATATACACACTACTAGTATTTGTATTTATATCAATTTCTAGTTTCTCACAAACTGAAGAAATCAAATTATATCATGAAAATGGTAAGTTAAAAGAAGAATACACTTTAGTTGATGGTAAGAAAGATGGACTTGTAAAAGAATATCATGAAAATGGTCAATTACAAGAAGAATACACTTTAGTTAATGGTAAACACAATGGACCTTTTAAAAGTTATAATCAATATGGTCAAATCAAAGATGATGGATATTTAAAAGATGGAAAAGAACATGGATTTTGGAAAGATTATTATGATAATGGTCGATTAAAAAATGAATCTTATAATTTCATTAATGGTAGAGTGAATGGACTTGAAATACGTTATTATGAAAATGGTAATTTAAAAGAAGAAGGAAATAAAACGTATGGGAAAAAAGATGGACAATGGAAATACTATTGGGAAAGTAACGGTAAGTTAAAAGAAATCAAAACATTTAAAGATGGGAAAGAAGTTGAAGAAGACTAAAATCTACACACTACTAGTATTTGTATTTATATCAATTTTAAGTTTCTCACAAACTGAAGAAATCAAATTATATTATGAAAATGGTAAGTTAAAAGAAGAATATACTTTAGTTGATGGTAAGAAAGATGGATTAATAAAATATTATCATGAAAATGGTCAATTATCAATGGAATACACTTTAGTTGATGGAAAACTAAATGGACTTTGGAAAGAATATTATGAAAATGGTAAAATAAGAAGTGAAGGAAATTATGTTGAAGGAAATCGTGATGGACTTTGGAAAGAATATTATTTAAATGGTCATATAGGTGATGAAATAAATTATAAAGGTGGAAATCGTGATGGACTCCATAAAATGTATCATGTTCCATCTACTAGTGAATGGAATGGAAAAGACCAACGTAGATTAATGTATATAATAAATATGAAAGATGACGGATTTCATGGACCTTATAAATCATTTTATGAAAATGGTAACTTGAAAGTTGAAGGAAATTATATAGATGGTAACCCAGATGGAATTTGGAAATACTATTGGGAAAGTAATGGTAAGTTAAAAGAAATCAAAACATTTAAAGATGGAGTTGAAGTTGAATGAAATTGATTATAGTTGGGAAATATCAAACACCTTAATTTTGACCTAACTACCTGATAATAAGATAGTTATCACTCGACAGTAACCGACTTCGCTAAATTTCTAGGCTGATCCACATTACAATTTCTCATCACAGCAATGTGGTATGATAGCAACTGGAAAGGTATCGTAGCCAATAATGGCACCAGGTGCTCATCCGTATC
>JAQWFQ010000016.1 GCA_029238665.1 Crocinitomicaceae bacterium
CATTAACTAAAAAATCACTATTTGAAGCCTAATTCGTACAAAACAAAAAACCATAAATCGTTGAAATAATGCGAGTTAACTTTTTAAACATTCAAGGAATTTGATGAAAAATCGTCGAAAAATAATTAATGCGACAGAACCAGTTAAATCACTAATAAACATAACTTTGGGGTTTTCCATTTTTATTAAAAACGACAAAAATAAGTGGTTTTAAGTTTAATGCGACAGAACCATTAATTCTATCGATAAAAAATTAGAAAGGTTGGAAGAGCGTTTTGTTTTTGAAGAAATAAATAAAGCTCAATACAAAAAATTCAAATCTAAACTCACCCTTGAAAAAAATGAAAAACTAAAGTTTTCTGAAAAAGTTGGATTTAATTTATCGAACCTTGAAAAAGCACTTGATATTGCACTTAATTATGCCCCGAAACTATCGTCATTGTGGACAAATGGAAATTTAAATGAAAAAAGAAAAATTCAAAAAATGATATTTCCTGAAGGAATTGAGTATGACCGTAAAACTGACCAATATCTAACTTTAAGAGTTAATTCATTTTTCTCCTACATCCCAGTAATAACAGGAGATGTTGACAATAAAAAAACCGGAAATTTTCGTGTGAAAACGAAAAATTCCGGTTTAGTACTCGAGGCGGGACTTGAACCCGCACGCCCCGAAGAGCACAGGATTTTAAGTCCGGCGTGTCTACCAATTCCACCACTCGAGCATTTGTTTATTCGGACTGAATAAACTGGTATATTTTTTAAGTGAGAGCTCATTAACTATTCTCTCCACTCAATTTTGAGCGGGAGACGGGGTTCGAACCCGCGACCTCGACCTTGGCAAGGTCGCGCTCTACCAGCTGAGCTACTCTCGCTTTTTTCAAATTTTACCGAGCGTCGTTTTGCTTCGGGCGACAAACATACGAAGTCTTTTTTAATCCATCAACATGAAACATTAAAAAAAACTATCCGCCTATTAACTTTTTTATTTCATTCAACTTCATTAAGGCTTCAACAGGTGTTAACGTATTGATATCTATACTCACTAACTCCTCACGTATGTTTTCAAGTACAGGATCATTTAATTGGAAAAAACTCAGTTGCATGTCCTCCGCTTCATTGGTAACAACATCTAACGTTTTCTTTTTCTTTCCTTTTTTAGCTGTCAGCTCATGGCTAGACTCCAATTGTGTCAACATGCCTGTTGCTCGATCCAACACCTGGGTAGGCATTCCTGCTAACCGCGCAACATGTATCCCAAAGGAATGTTCACTTCCTCCCTCGATCAACTTACGTAAAAACAAGATTTTCTTACCGACCTCCTTTACAGAAACATTAAAGTTTTTGATGCGATCAAAGCGATTGGTCATCTCGTTTAGCTCATGGTAGTGCGTTGCAAATAAGGTTTTCCCTTTCAGCGTAGGATGTTCATGAATGTATTCAGCAATAGCCCACGCAATAGAAATACCGTCATACGTACTTGTTCCACGACCAATTTCATCCAACAGGATTAAAGAACGGTTCGATAGGTTGTTCAAAATACTTGAAGTCTCATTCATTTCGACCATAAACGTCGACTCTCCTGAAGAAATATTATCAGAAGCGCCAACACGTGTAAAGACCTTATCAACCAAGCCAAGCGATGCGCTTTTTGCAGGAACAAACGCCCCCATTTGCGCCATTAATGAAATTAAGGCCGTCTGACGCAAGAGTGCGCTCTTTCCAGACATGTTTGGTCCTGTAATCATCATTATTTGCTGTGTGTCATTATCCAAGTACACATCATTTGAAATGTATTCTTGTCCAACCGCTAATTGTTTTTCGATAACAGGGTGGCGCCCCGCTTTAATGTCAATGGCAAATGATTCATTAACCTCAGGTTTTACATAATTATTTGCTCGAGCTGTTTCTGAAAAAGATAATAAACAGTCCAGTTGCGCAATCAAAAAGGCATTCAATTGAATGGGCTGTATATAATCAGCCATTGAATACACCAAGTCTTGATACAACTTTGACTCAAGCGCATGAATTTTATCTTCTGCTCCTAAAATTTTTGCTTCGTATTCTTTTAGTTCTTCTGTAATATAACGCTCAGCATTAACCAAGGTTTGTTTTCGAACCCAATCCTCAGCAACTTTATCTTTGTGTGTGTTTCTTACTTCTAAATAATACCCAAACACATTGTTAAACCCTATCTTCAAACTTGGAATTCCTGTGCGCTCACTCTCTCGTTGTTGCAACTGATTCAAATAGTCTTTTCCTGAGAATGAAATTTCACGCAAATCATCCAACTCTTGATTAAACCCGTCCGCAATTACTTTTCCTTTCCCAATCTGAACGGCAGGATCTTCATGCAACATTTTGTCAATCAGCTCAAGCAATTCCGCGCATGGGTTTATACGGTCAGCTATTCGTTTTAATACATCCGTATTTTGATGGCTAACTACCGATTTTATTGGATCTAACTGAACCAATGTTCGTTTCAGTTGAACAACTTCCTTCGGGTTAATTTTACCAACGGCAACTTTTGAAATCAATCGTTCTAAATCATTGATTTGTTTCAATCGTTCACCCAGTTCATACGCCTGTTCCTCATGGTCATAAAAAGACTGTACCGCATCTAAACGATATTGAATTGGCTTCAGGTCTTTTAATGGAAGTACCATCCAACGTTTCATCATACGCCCACCCATTGGAGTTTTTGTATGATCAATGACATCAATTAATGTTGTCGCATTTTCATGGGGAGAACTAATCAACTCGAGGTTGCGAATGGTAAAACGATCAAGCCAAACATATTTATCTTCCTCTATTCGAGATATTGCGGTTATATGCCCTAATCGGTTATGTTGATTTTCAGAAAGGTAATGGACAATTGCACCGGCAGATATGATTCCATCTTTTAACTGAGAAACGCCAAATCCTTTTAATGAATTGGTTCCAAATTGCTTGTTTAAGCTTTCAAATGCATAATCGGATGTAAAAATCCAATCTTCTAAGCGAAATGAATAATACCGATTTCCAAAAACCTCACCGTACAATTTTGAATCGCGCTTATTGTAGATAATTTCGGTTGGTTCAAAACCTTGTATTAGCTTTTCTACATATTCACGAGAGCCTTCTGTCATTAAAAATTCTCCCGTAGAAACATCTAAAAACGAAACCCCTATAACTTCTTTATTAAACTGTATTGAACACAAAAAATTATTCTTTTTGGTGTCCAACACTTGGTCATTGAACGAAACACCAGGCGTTACTAACTCTGTAACACCTCGCTTTACAATGGTCTTGGTCATCTTGGGGTCTTCCAATTGATCACAAATTGCAACACGTTGTCCAGCTCTAACTAACTTAGGCAAATACGTATCCAAAGAATGATGTGGGAACCCGGCCAACTCAACTGCACCAGCAGATCCATTTTTTCTAGCCGTTAGTACAATTCCTAAAATCTTTGATGCTACAATCGCATCTTCTCCAAACGTTTCGTAAAAATCTCCTACGCGAAACAGCAGTAAAGCCTGAGGATGTCGTGCTTTAATCTGATTGTATTGCTTCATCAGTGGCGTCTCTTTATCGCCTTTCTCTGTTTTTTTCTTCGCCAAGTCGAATGATTTTTTAATTTTTGTATCGTTAAAAGTAACGGCACAAAGTCAGTTGTCAAAATATCACGAACAGTTGTTATCCACAATATGAACAAGAAATTAAAATTATGGGAACTCGATCGCGTTTCTGAAGAAGAATTTAAGCAGCAAGAAAAGTTTCCAATTATCATCATATTGAATGACATTCGTAGCTTAACGAATGTTGGAACATTCTTTAGAACCTCCGACGCTTTTAATGTTCAAAAGATTTATTTGTGCGGTATCACTGCCACTCCTCCACACCGTGAAATTCAAAAAACAGCACTTGGAGCAACCCAGACTGTCTCTTGGGAACACCGAGCGGACATTATGGAACTTGTTACCACGTTAAAATCTGAAGGGGTTAAAATTTGTACAATTGAACAAACCGAAAAAACGACTATGCTTCAAGATGTTCATAAATTACCAAACAAAACATACGCTTTGGTTTTTGGAAATGAAGTTAATGGTGTTGACCAAGATGTGATTGATGCGTCGGACCATATTTTAGAGATCCCTCAATTTGGAACAAAGCATTCGCTTAACGTTTCGGTGTGTGCAGGAATCGTAATGTGGGAATTCGCGAAAAACACAATCTAGGCGTAACATTCATATACAATAGGTATT
>JAQWFQ010000026.1 GCA_029238665.1 Crocinitomicaceae bacterium
CCAGTAAAAGTTGAGAAGGGTAATAATGCCTTCCACCTCAATCTTGATTCGCTCCCTCCTGGAGTTTATTTGATTGATTTACGTGGAGAAAGAATAGGTCTTTTAAGTTCAAGAATTGTTAAAACAGATTGATCAATTCCAGACAAAGTAAAAGAATAGAAAGTACAGATAAAGTCCAGGGTGTCAATTTACTTGTAATCAAGTAGTCTTAGATAGATTGCAAGTATCAATGATTTATTTTTAGGAGGAGTATTGGTTCAACTTGATCTCTGGGTTCTATCTTTTGTAACCGGGCACCGAATTATTTAAATTCGGAGGCCCGGTTTTCTATTCATGCCTTTTATCATGAAACTGATGCAATCCTTGTCGTTTATTCTTAGGCAAGAATAGAGAAGGTTCTATAAAGAAAAGCCGATCATTTCTGATCGGCTTTTTTGCTTCCCCACATACTCCTCACAAATGCTAAATAATAGATGGTTTTCACTTGAAAAAAAATTCGCAATTATTTATTATCCGAATATAATACGAGTATATGGTGGTAATCTCATTGAAAAAAATAAATCTCCACAAAAAATAGCATTTATGACGTTTAGCCTACTCATATTTCCTATAAACGTAATAAAACATTAGATTAGTTACGTTATATACAAGTTATGTGCAATTACGCACTGAAATTTATTTTTGAACGAAAAAAAAACATAAAAATGAAAAAATTATTTGTTTTACCGTCTATGTCATTGGCCCTCCTGCTATTAACGTCATTTTCGATTAATTCATCAAACCCTAAAAAAGTTGATGAATTAACCATACAAGAAATTGGAAATGAAGTCGGCGGTGCTGGTTGTAACTACTATTTGACAGAAGATAGTCAGAAAAGCTATGCTTTTATCGATAATATGACGGGAGAGTTGTACATGAGCATAAACGAAAAAGCTATCGTCTTCCCATATTCTGAAGGGTCGGAAGATGATGTAAATGAGAGCGAAGAGGAGAAGAATCAGATGTTTGACAAGAAGGATTTCTATGAAGCGGATGGATATAAAGTCATCATCGAAATCAATGTAACACATGAAGCAGATGATTATGATGATATTTCGATTGGGAGTGGCTTTATGACAATCAAGGCATCAAATGGGGAGATAATGAAAACTATAATTCATGAACGATGTGGTAATTAAAAGCAAAAAAGTCTACATATAACATCACCTACAAACCATGCGGGTTTTCGCTTCGCGAAATCAATTATGCGTTAACAATAAAATCCTTATCTTCGAAAAAACAAACTTAGTAGCGATCCGCTCGTTTCGTAGCGCTTAAAGCTATAAGCTAATTAAACAGGCGCAGCATCTTTACATTGAAAAATTAAATCTTTAGACATGAGAAAAACAACTCTTTTAATTCTGTTGCTAACTGCATGTTCATATATAACATATGGACAAACTAAAAAGGATATAATTGTACAACAGAAAAAGACTATTGATAGCTTGAATCTTAAAGCAACTAGATTTTCTAATCTTAATGTTGAGTTTTCTAATCAACTTGAAGAAAAAAACAAAGAGATCTCTATTTTGAAAGATCAACTTGAAGAAAAAAACAAAGAAATAGCTGAATTACAGAATGCTTCTCAATTAAAAAACGCTGCAACTGCTACTCTTGAAGACCCAAATGAAATATATTTCGAAGGAGTCGTGATACTAGAGTCAATGTATGATGATGTTTTTTATATTAGTGTGAAAATAGATAAAGGCGAATTAGCTGGTAAAACAGAGGACTTATATTTCAGCTGCGGAATTGAGGACTCCTATTCCATTGATTATACCGGAAATGCAAATGTTGATGGTAGCGGTGATGCAGAAGGGAAGAAAATTACGGGTGTAATAATCCGCTCCAAAGGCAACTTCGAAAATTATGAAACCGGAGAAGATGATTTAAAAGAAATTTACAGGATCAAAGACCTTAATGACAAGTAATGTCTTATAATATTCGATAATAGATCTATTTAAAGCCCTTCAGCTCTGTTGGGCTTTTTTGATGCACATAACCTAGCCTACACCCAATCCGGATTGATTTCTTCGAAATATCAATCCACACTAACAAAACAAATTAGTCCTTTAAACAAAAAAAACACGGTTAAAGCCGTACTGTACATAGCTCCAGGTGTTAGCTATAATTAAACTAGAATATGAAATTAATTTACGGAATCATCTGAATAGCACTGCTAGGTAGTTTTTCAAGTAGTAATCATTCAGCTACCCTAAAAAATGATTGCGGGTGTGGATTAGAAGAACTAGTAAAAGAGTATGATTATACTATAACACAGGACAGAATTCAAATTAAAGAATTATCTGATTCTGAAATCAATACAATTCGAAACATGCTTTGCATGAATATAATCTCTGCTACACCTAGTGGTTTTAAACCAAATGAATTTAAAAAAGTAATCATAGATGTGATAGGGGAAGAAAAAATGTAGAATGGATTTCTAGCACAAACACGCCCACAATAAAAGAGAAGAGACCCAAGAGACAGTTACATTATAAATCATCAGCCTAATATTTACCTGCTTAATTACTTCTCATCTTTCTTTAATTTGATTTTATCTAACTTACGGTGGGATTCGATTATTTTTTCATTATTTATTACAACTAAATCAAGGTCTTTTTTTGTTACATCATTTTCCTCTAAGCCCAATAAAGAATCAATAGGTAATGACGTGGGGTTATCACCAGCTAGCTTCCATATCTTTTCCGCTGCAAAAAAGCCATACATCTCTAGAACTTTTATGCTAGGGGTTTTAAGATCTTCTCCGTCACCCAGGCGAATCATAAATTCTCCGTAGTTTTGACTGATATAACCACCATCTTCAAGCTTTATCTTTAGGTTACATACACTACGAAAATCAAATGTTTCCATGAGGCCATTTATCTCCCAAGCATGATTTGACCTCACCCATAGGGGCTCTTCATTTGGCCAACCTAATTGCTCCTCTTCAAAGGAACCATCTTTGAGGTGTTTCATTTCCCACATCTCTTCTACACAAAAATCTCTACCTCTGAGAAATTGTATTATAGCCTCGGGATCTATAGTGCTGAAGTATATAGCATTGATTTCAGGATATCTTGCTATAAAATGTAATGCTTCCATTGTACTCTAAATTAATTATGAGTATTTTCTACTAAAGATATAAAGATTCCTCACTTAAAACTGTTTCAAAAGACTAGTACATAGCCCTATCAGTCTGTTTACGAGCCATCCCCCGAGACGCTATTAAATCAGTTTCTTCAAATCATCCAAAAAGTTTGAACTTTTAACACTTGAGGTCACAAAGCACCATTCCAACTAGGTTTGGTGCTTTTTTTATTTTATCCATTTATGATTATTTGGGTTATCGAACCAAAACAACTTCAATAGTTGTAACAGTTTGGAGGTAGACAAAGCGGCAGCTAAAAAAGGTAGTAGAAGTAAAAAGTCCAATAGATTCTTTAAATTTAGGTTAAACCTATAACGTGGATAAAGTGCACTAGTGCACTTTATCCACTTGTTATGTACAACAATTTTGTAGCCTGTGGTTTTCATTACGAAAATGATGCCTCAAAATTTTATCAAGTAAGAGATGTTGTTTTAATGAATATTTAGGGCTGAAAAAATAGAAAGGGATAACATTCGATACATTTAGCCTCAAAAAAAAACGACCTCCTTAAGAAAGTCGTTTTTAAAATTATCCTAACTATAGATTTAGTCACAACTTATTGATTGGCTATAAGTAGAGCCTCCATATGAGTATTCTGTAGATTCATTTAGTTCCCAACACTTTTGCTCTGTTTTCTTTGTTACTTGTTGAGAATACGTATTTGATTGTCCTCCTTGATACGTATAAGTCATTGATTGCGTACAATTACAAGTTCTTTCTTTATGACAACTTGTAAACATTGCAGACAATCCGAGAGCTCCTAATAGAACTCCAAAAGTTTTGTTTAACCTTCTGATTTTTTTCATCGCATAGTAAGTTTAAGTGCGTAAAGATAATACTTTAAATCAAATACTAAAGTTATTTTACAATCTTGTTTTCTCGCAGTAACTCTTCAATCCGAATTCTCTGAGAAGAACTAAAATAGGATATTCCTTCACCAACTTTTCCTTTCCTTATAAACTGGTCGTACACTCCGTTCTTTTTTCTTACATCGTGGCGTTCTCCAAATTTATCCTCGTGGGTTTTCATGAATGAAAAACTACATTTTTCTTTTGTTCTCAATAGAATTTCTTCGTTGAGTTCACATCCGATATACTCAGAAATCCTTTTAACCTGAGTCTCGAAATCATTCAAAAGAGCTGCGTAATCAACATATAGTACTGGCAGCCTTTTTTTGTTTTCTATCCAGCCTTTTGTATGCAAAAACCAATTATCTTCCTTGCTGATGAAATCGTCAAAAAAATCGTCAAAATCCAAATCCGGATCATTAAAATTTTTGTTTTGATGGTATTGTGAAACCATCACGTCGTACACATCTCGAATGACAATGATGAATTTACCCTTCGTGGCTTTATCAAACTTCTTGTTCGTTCTGTGTGACTTTATTATTCTAGGTGATGGTAATTCAGGTGGATCCAGGTCCAGATAGGCATCATTATCGGTCCAAGGCGATACATCATATAGGTGGTTGAAATCGGTATTTCCATCCGTCGTTAATTGATATACGAGCATTTGCATCAAAGTGGTGCCTGACTTTGGGTAAGTGACTACATAAATATCACTATCTCTTTCACCAAATTTCATGTGGTACTTCATTATATTAAACTCGAGAGAAGCTTTTGCAAACCTTTTCGAGACTCGATCGAAGAAGAACGACAGCTTACTTGTTATTTTCTGAAGAAAAGTGATTAGTCTAATCATAGGTTACATTTCATATGCTTGGATGCTCCGATTTTACGATTATTAATCGTTAAAATTAGAAAAAAAAGTTGTTAACTTGCACCAATTAATTTTGATAATGAATTATTTTGAAATGGCTTTTTTGGAACTAGGCTTTTCCTGGACGACTTCAAAATGGCTTCCGTATATATTGGCATTTTTTTTAGGCGTTTTGATTTTCTTTTTCCTTAAGAGATTGCTAAAAAATGTAAACAAATTCCTCAAGGTTACGTTTTTAATTATCGCTTTGGTTCTGCCATTCACCTTGTATTTTTCTTGGAGCCCAATTTATGAAGGAGATTTTTCAAATAAATATAGAATCGAGAACATTGAGAAAATTCAGCAAGAAAGAGAGCGCCAAACATTTGTTGTCATTGCCATACCAAACTGCAAATATTGTAAAGGTGCCTTGAAGCGTGTGGAAAAAATGATTGAAAGGCAACCGAATTTGAATGTAGAGGTTGCGGTGTGCACTAGAAAAGTTGAATCATTAAATTGGTATAAAACGTTCTTGAGTGAGAAAATCAAAGTGACGCAAGTGAAATACCCTAATTTATACCGAAAGCTTGCCAAAAATAGGTTTCCCTCATTTGCATTGATTCAAAAAGAATCAATTGCTGCTTGGGAATATGATTATTTTGGGGTTCGAGCAATGGACTTTATAGAAAGTATGTTCTCAAAATAAAGATAATGGAATATTCATGACTTGTAATAATTCTCCCATCGTTTTTAAAGGGTACATAACATCACCTAAGCCACATTAAAACGCTGGCTTAGCTGCAAACCGTTGTAGAACATTATTAAATTATATTTATATAACTTTTAAAAACACAATCATGAAAAAGCTTTTACTCTATTTACTACTCTTTACCTCTTTTAATTTATCTGCACAAGTACCTAGCTATGTACCTGCTGACAGTTTAGTTGGTTGGTGGCCATTTAACTGTAAGTCTTCAAACTAATGTTTACCAGAGATAGTCAAAATTAAGTTAAAAATTTAATCTTTGCAACAGGTGTTGCTTTCTTCTTATTTTAATTGTTTTTATTTAAAAAATCATTCGTATTTTTAAAATTCATTTCTAGTTAAAAGTCCTTACGACTTATTAGCTGAGAGCCTTTAAGGGCAAGATTTAGACAAAATTGCCGAATGGTTTAACAATTTAAAACAAACAAAAAATGAAAAATTTACTCGTAACAGCAATTGGAATTTTCGGGATTGCAACGACAACATTGGCACAAGTGCCATGCAATACACCTATTTCTTTAAATAGTATTCCCGATCAAAGTAATTGTGAAGCAGACTTGGTTACTCTAACAGCAAGTGCAACCCATACTTACAATGTAGATGTCACGGCTACTAGTTCTATGGACTTTACTTTTGCAGGAGATTTTTCTGGAACAGATCCAGTAATGAATGTAAGCGTTGGAGATACGGTTGTTTTTAATGTTAATACTCCCGGCCACCCATTTTGGATAAATACTATACAAGGCACTGGTACTTCTAATGGAGTGGTTGTAACCAATAATGGTACTTCTTCGGGCACTATTACATGGGTTCCAACTGCTTTAGGTACTTTTTATTATAATTGTCAATTTCATTTCATGATGACCAATACCATTACGGTAGGTGCACCAGCTATTTCTTATGCATGGGATAATGGAGTTACCAATGGGGTTCCATTTACACCTACTGCCAGTGGCGATTATATAGTTATTGCTACTGATGATTTTGGATGTACAGATACCGATACGGTAAGTGTAAGTATTCTTGATTCAAGCACAGGAACAGATGTTCAGACTGCGTGTGAAACGTATGATTGGATAGATGGTAATACATATACAACATCAAATAACACAGCTCAATGGACATTGACAAATGTAGCTGGGTGTGATTCATTGGTTACGCTTGACCTTACTGTTAACTACTCGAACGCAGGAACAGATGTTCAAACGGCATGCGGTACGTATGATTGGATAGATGGTAATACTTACACTGTATCGAATAACGCGGCACAATGGACGTTGACGAACGCTTCAGGATGTGACTCACTAGTTACATTAGATTTGACAATAACTCCTCTTCCAAATACAGGTGTAACTCAAAACGAAACTCAACTTACCGCCGTTCAAATGGTGGCGGCGTATCAATGGTTGGATTGTGACAATGGTAATAGTGTAATTGCGAGTGAAATAAATCAGTTCTATACGCCAACAGTTACAGGTAATTATGCAGTTGAGGTAACATTGAACGGATGTGTGGATACATCAGCTTGTTACTTGGTTGATTACACAGGATTGAGTAACTTATACAATGAGGTGCTTTCCATTCACCCAAATCCTGCACACGATGTATTAACAATCAATGGAATCAATGAAATTATTGGATTTAATAATATAGAAATCGTTTCTTCAATAGGAGAAGTAGTTGTGTCAATTGAAAAAATCCAAGAAGAAGTTATTGTTTCAGCATTGCCTTCTGGAGTATATTTCCTCAACATTAAGCACGATAAAGGAGTTGAATCAATTCGCTTCGTGAAACAATAGAAAACTTAATTCTAAATATTCAAAAAGCCCTCAAATTTCTTTCAGGGCTTTTTTTGTTTATTCTGAAACTGAAAAGTGGACAAACCTGCCTTTTTCTTTTGTGCATGTTCTTTTCAATCTCGGGAGAAAATTTGAATACCCATCTTTGAACAGTAGAATGATCCACTTGAACTCCCCTCATCGAAAGTAGTTCTTCTACATCTCTGTAACTTAAGGTAAATCTCAGTTTAAGATAAACAGCATGAAGAATTACAACTCTGGGATACCGATGACGCTTGAACATAGTGCTGGGATTTGGCTAAATTTACGTATTTTGAAAATCAACTGAAGTTAATGCGACAGAACCTCGTCGTTAGCTTTAACCTTTGATTCAGTAGAAGTAAAGGTGTTGACTCGATTTCTTAAGTCGAGTAGGAATTCTTTAGAGTTAACTGCATTAAATACTTATTTTGAATACGAAAATCCAACTACGTATACAGTTAAGAAAAGACGTGAAAATTCACTGGAATCGATACGTCAAAAAATAGAAACGTTAAGTGCGTTTAATTTTGATGAGGTTTTGATTGAATCAAAGAGTCCTATCGATAAACGTGTAAAGGTCTTGACAATGAATCCGAAACTCATAGGATGATAGGGGGTGGAGGATAGTGGAAATAGGAGGGAGATGTATTTTCTCCTAAAAAAAACAGAAATGTTTTACTGTAATGGTAACTTTAGTCATCGGTAGAATGGTTAGCCATTATACTTTAATTAGAAATTGTTTCAAAATCCTCAAAATATACCAACCACTGGGGTCACGAAAAGCTTAGATGAAAGTCTAAGCTTTTTTTGTTTGTATACATTTAACCTTAAGTTTTGGGGTCAAAAAAAAGCCTCTCAGAAATGAGAGGCTTTTAATTTTAGTAGTTAAAGTAATTAGTTCACTTTAACGTTAATGGCATTTAATCCTTTTGGACTTTCTTCTACATCGTAGCTTACATTGTCACCCTCATTAATTTCATCAATTAATCCACTAGCGTGTACAAACAGATCTTTATCACCTTCTTCTGGTGTAATGAATCCAAATCCTTTAGAATTATTGAAAAATTTTACTGTTCCGTTACTCATAATAATATAGTATAAATTAGAATGTAAATCTAACACATTATAATTGGTACGGTGTGATTTTATGTGAAATATTGATTATTAGCTGTTTAATTAACAACTATTTGTATAGGTTAGCACGAGTAGAAAGCCTGTTTTTCAGTGTGTTTTACCTACTTTAAGATAATCACCTTTTCTCGTGTTCCATTACTATAAACGAAAATTAGCGGTGTATTGTATTTTTTTTCGGTTTCTCTTCCTATTAAATCAACAATCTTTATAAGTGTTTTTTGCGCGTTGTTTGAGTTGTCAGATAAGCCCGATGTCTGATCACACGACTTTCCATCTAAGAAGTCCCAAATAACTTGAGGAGCGTAAAAATCCATATTGATGGTTCCAAGGCCGCCCCATATGGTTAATATTCCAGGCCATTGATGTCCTCCACCAGTAATTTTGATGTGCTCCAACGATGTGTTGTTGCAATTGGTGTAAGTGTGTTTTTCAGGGTGAGACATGTCTAAGAAGCTTGGATTAGGCATTGGGGTAATGTTTGGTGATAGGTCACAGTTATAATAAGCGCTCCATGTTTCCATTAATGTTTCTACTGAAATGCCTGTAGTTGGAGAGCCAAAATAACTTACAATTCCATCGAGGGTTCCATGAATGTGTAAGATGTCAGTGTTGTTTTGAGGGTTGCAGTTTTGATATACTAAGTCGCTCATTGTACTAGATATCGTAGCTACAGCGGCGTAGCATTGACTTGATTCACACAGCATTTTATAAGACATAAATCCGCCGTTAGAAAACCCGGTCAGGTATTGTTTTGCTGGGTTTGTATTTAGATTGTTTTGCATGTATACCGCCAGTTCTTCTAGAAAGCCAATGTCATCAGCCTGAGAAGCCGTTACATTCATGTCTGCATTCCATGCGCCGTTAATTCCATCGGGATAACAAACTATAAAGTTGTTTGCTTCTGCAATGTCGTTAAAACTAGTAATGTCCATAAGGCCCGACCCTGTTTGAGTTAACCCGTGTAAAACAAAAAGAACAGGTAGGGATTCTGTAGGGGTCCAAGAAGATGGGGTGTAGTAAACAAAATCTCGATTAACCCCATTGTGCATGAGGCTAATGTTAGTTTGTGTATAAACAACGGAGTGCGTAATTATAGCCAGTGCAAGTAGGAATAGTTTCATGAAATCTTTTTCTGAAAGATAACTATTCTAACTAGATTTCAAAACAGACTTCCCAGAAAGTTTTAGAATAAACAGGGCGATTATGCTGTAGCGTGTGCTTTTTTCGATTTACGGTAAGTGAAGGAGTTAAAGATGTTTCGTTTGGCGTATCTCAGTTGTTTATCGGAGTTGATTAATTTTTGAAATAACCCACGGTTTACACCAAAGTACTCGTAAGTTGAGCCGTCTAAGAATGTTACTTCGAGCAAAAGACCTTTGTGTTTAAAGTCGTCGATACCAGATTCGGTTATTGTTTTGGTGTACTCTTCAAGGTTCGCAGCTTTTGTTTCTGGAGCAATGCTTACTAAAAAGTGGTAACCGTCAACAATTTTTTGCCCCATTACTTCAGCTTCTTCAGCCATAGGGTCTCCTTCTTGAAACTTGTCAGGGTGCCATTTTTTTACCAATTTACGGTAAGTCGATTTGATTTCTTTCAAGTCGATTTCTTTCTCAACACTAAATAACTTCTTGTATTCGTTGATTCTTTTCATAGCACTCTGTTTTCAAAAATAAAGCGCAAAAATAAAGATTTTATATTCAAAAGGTGTGGGATTACTTTTTTTTATTCATAATCACTTGGTTTTCTTGATTTTGAAGGCGTTTCTAAATCGGTGACCAGTAAGGCTTTAAAAGAGGAGTGGTAACGCCAAGTTAATTATAGATTGAATGATGATGTAGCCGTATAGTACAATGAAATAGGTGGTATTAATCGGTCAGGAGTCAATTTTGAATACACAATGCTAGTATATACACAAAACAACGTTATAATTTGATGTTACTATTTGCATGGTAGCATTTAAAAAACTAATTTTGCACCCTTAATTTATTATTATAGAATATGATGGAATCAATGATTATTTATATGCCAATTGCTGCAGCCCTTGTTGGACTGTTATATATGTTGGTTAAGAAGTCTTGGGTAATGAAACAAGATGCAGGAGATGGAAAGATGAAAGAAATTTCAGACCATATCTATGAAGGAGCTTTAGCTTTCTTGAACGCAGAGTATCGTCTTTTAGCAATATTTGTTCTAGTAGTTAGTATTGCTCTAGCTATAGTATCTTACTTTGTGCCATCTACCCATTGGATGATTGTAGTATCGTTTGTTTTCGGAGCTCTATTTTCTGCATTTGCTGGAAATATGGGAATGAAAATAGCTACTAAAACAAATGTAAGAACTACACAAGCAGCAAAAACTAGCTTACCAAATGCATTGAAGGTTTCTTTCGGTGGTGGTACAGTTATGGGATTAGGTGTTGCTGGACTTGCTGTTTTAGGATTAACTGCATTTTTTATTCTTTTTTACAACATGTTCATGAATAGTGGAGATGCATTCTCTACAGATAAAATGACTGTAGTATTAGAAACATTGGCAGGCTTCTCTTTAGGCGCTGAATCAATTGCGTTGTTTGCAAGAGTTGGTGGAGGAATCTACACTAAAGCAGCTGATGTTGGAGCCGATTTAGTTGGTAAAGTTGAAGCTGGTATTCCAGAAGATGACCCACGTAATCCTGCTACTATTGCAGATAATGTTGGGGATAATGTTGGTGATGTTGCAGGAATGGGAGCAGATTTATTTGGCTCTTATGTTGCAACTGTACTAGCTGCTATGGTGCTTGGAAACTATGTCATTAGAGATAATGGTGCTATTGTTGATTCATTTAGTGGAATGGGTCCCATCTTATTGCCAATGGCAATTGCAGGTGTTGGAATTATCATTTCAATGATTGGATCAATGTTAGTGAAAATTAAATCGAATGACGCAAAAGAAAAGCAAGTAATGGGAGCATTAAATGTTGGAAACTGGGTTTCTATTGCATTAGTTGCGGTCTCTTGTTATGTGTTAGTTAATTGGATGTTGCCACCAACAATGAAAATGGAATTTTTTGGAGAAGGTCCTGATGGAACAGATTTAATTAAAAATATTTCTTCTTTACGTGTATTTGGCGCTACTATCATTGGATTGATAGTTGGTGCTGTTATTTCATCTGTAACTGAATACTACACAGGGTTAGGTAAAAAACCTATTTTAAAAATTGTTCAACAATCATCTACTGGAGCTGGAACTAACATTATTGCTGGTTTAGCTACGGGAATGATTTCTACTTTCCCAACAGTTCTTTTATTTGCTGGTGCAATCTGGGGATCATATGCATTAGCAGGATTCTATGGAGTTGCAATGGCTGCCTCTGCTATGATGGCTACAACAGCTATGCAGTTGGCAATTGACGCATTCGGACCAATTGCAGATAATGCTGGTGGTATTGCTGAAATGAGTGAGCAAGATCCTATTGTTAGAGAGAGAACAGATATTTTAGATTCAGTTGGTAATACAACTGCAGCAACAGGTAAGGGATTTGCTATTGCTTCTGCTGCATTAACTTCATTGGCTTTGTTTGCAGCTTATGTAACATTCACAGGGATTCATGGAATTAACATCTTTAAAGCGCCAGTATTGGCCATGTTATTTGTTGGTGGTATGGTGCCAGTTGTATTCTCTGCCTTGGCAATGAATGCCGTTGGTAAAGCTGCAATGGAAATGGTACAAGAAGTTCGTCGTCAGTTTAGAGATATTCCAGGAATTATGGAAGGAACAGGTAAGCCAGAATACGACAAGTGTGTTGATATTTCTACAAAAGCTTCCTTAAGACAAATGATGTTGCCTGGAGTTTTAACAATTGGTTTCCCATTGGTTATTGCTTTCCTTCCTTTAGCATTTGGAATGGATAAATTGATGATTGCAGAAATGTTAGGAGGTTATATGGCTGGTGTTACTGTTTCAGGTGTTCTTTGGGCTATCTTCCAAAACAACGCTGGTGGTGCATGGGACAACGCTAAGAAATCGTTCGAGGCTGGAGTTATGGTTGATGGTGAAATGACATACAAAGGTTCAGAAGCTCATAAGGCGGCTGTAACTGGAGATACTGTTGGAGATCCTTTTAAAGATACGTCAGGTCCTTCAATGAACATTTTAATTAAGTTAACGTGTTTGATTGGTTTGGTTGTAGCTCCAATTTTAGGAGGTGCTCATGAAACACACTCAGAAGAAAATACAACAGAGCATTCTATCTCTGTTGATGCTGAAACTTCAAGCGTAGATGCGTTAGAAGTGGAACTATAATAGATTCTTTTTATAGAGATTAAAATCCGGCTTTTGCCGGATTTTTTTTGCTTAATAGTTTTAAAAAAAGAAGAGCTTGATACTGGCTAAAAGAAGAACAAATGCCAAAAGGGTTTTTAGTGATTTGTTGTTTAGATGTTTGCTTCCAATGTAAGCTCCAAAGTAACCGCCAACAAGCGCTACAAAAACAAATACCCAAATGTGTTCATTCAGTTGAATGCCGTTGGAGTATTGGCCAGTAATGCCAGCTGCTGAATTGACCCAAATAAATAAAGCAGATACTGCAGCTGCTTCTTTTGCATTTCCCCAGTTCAATAAAAGTATTATTGGGCTTAGTATAATTCCTCCACCAATGCCAATTAGCCCTGAAAAAAAGCCTATAAATGCTCCCGTTACTACTGCGATAGAAGTGTTCACAGGTTTTGTTGTTTGGGATTCTTTTCCAATAATATTTATCATTTTTAAGATTGCAAATAGGAGTAGTATGCCTAAAATGATTTTATAGAGAGATGTGTCAATGTCAAAACGTCCTCCTAAAAAAGCGAGGGGGATAGAGCCAATAGAGAAGCCGAAGAACAGTCGATGTTTAAAATAGCCGCTTTTCCAAAAATGATAGAATGATATTCCAGAAACAAATAAGTTTAGGAGTAGCCCTGTTGGTTTCATTAATTCGGGAGAGAAAGAGAATAAGGCCATTAATGCAAGATATCCACTAGCTCCACCATGGCCAACTGAAGCGTACATGAAAGCAACGAGGGGTAGAATCACAATAAAAATCCAGGTTGAGTTTTCTAAAAGTAGCATGTAGTTTAATTTACCCGCCAATCGTTATCATTGACCTATTTTTTACGTCTTTTTCTGTGAAGTTTTCGAATGCGATATTCCCGCCACGTTCAGGGTGTTTTGATGTGATTGCTGAACGGATTAAGGGTGTTAAATCTTGTTGATTTCTATGTGCTGATAGCAAGTCTGATTCCTCTTGAGAGAATAAACAATTTTTAATTTTTCCATCTGCAGTAAGGCGAATGCGATTACAAGAGTCGCAAAATGGATTGGTAATAGAGCTTATGATTCCAAAAGTACCCACGCTATTTTTTAATTGATAATTACGGGAGGTGTCATTTTCAGTGTCTTGAACCTTATGGTATCCTTCTATGCTATACTCAGAATTGACTTTATCGATAATTTCTTGATATGATACTTTCTTTTCCCAGTTCCAGTTGTTTCCGTCAAAGGGCATGAATTCAATGAATCGGATGTTGATTTTTGTGTTTTTTGTCCAATTAATAAAGTTTATGATTTCATTGTCATTAACCCCTTTTATAAGTACAACATTTATTTTTACATCAAATTTATGATCCAGTAATAAGTGGATGTTGGACATGATTTTATCAAAGTGATTTCGTTTAGAAATTTCATTAAACTTGTCAGCTATAAGGGAGTCTAGGCTTACATTTATTGATTTTACTCCTGCCTCTTTGAGTGTGTCAATGAATTGATTAACATTTACAGCGTTCGTTGTTATGGCAAGTTCTACAGGAAGTTTTCCGAGTTCCTTAATAATGTATGCGACATCTTTTTTTATGAGCGGTTCACCGCCTGTTAATCGTATTTTTGTGACCCCCAGGTCTACAAATACTTTGACGATATCCAATACTTCCTTAGAGGTCATGAATACTGACCTTTCCCTTAGCTGTATACCTTCTTCAGGCATGCAGTAAAAACAACGTAGGTTGCAACGTTCTGTTAGTGATATTCTTAGGTAGTCGTGTTTACGACCTAGTTTGTCTAAGAGTGGGTCATTATTGGAGTGTTTTGTCTTCATTAATCGTGTCTTGCTCCTTTGAATATTCTAAAAATATGTAGTAGGGCAGGGAATAGTGCATCCATTGACTCGCTTGCTCCTTTTGTTGATCCAGGAAGTGCCAAAACCAAAGTTTTGTCTTTTACTCCAGCTACGCTTCTTGATAGCATAGAGAAAGGTGTCCTGTCCTGCCCGTAACTGCGACAAGCCTCTTCAATTCCTGGAATGTTTCTATCTAGCAGTGGTTTTAATGCTTCTGGTGTAACGTCACGTTTAGATAAACCTGTTCCTCCAGTATAAATTACAAGGTCTGTATTTAGTGCTGTGTGCTTGAGTAATGCAGCCTGAATGTCATCTACTTCATCAGGGACAATGATGTGCTCAATGGTTTCAACAGAATACGTATTTAGTTTTTCAATAATTGACTTTCCTGCTTTATCCTCTTTTTGCCCGGCATGAATACTGTCTGAGCAAACAATTACAGCTGCTTTTAGGTCTTTTCGAAATTTATCTTTAAAATCAGACTTACCCCCTTGTTTTTCTAGTAGTTTGATATTCTGTATTTCAATTCCTTTGTCAATAGGTTTGAGCATGTCGTACATTGTTAGCGCAATAACACTTGCCCCGTGCATTGCCTCAACTTCAACACCAGTTTTATAAATTGTTTTAACTTCAATCTTAATGTGGATATTAAAACCGTCAATGTCGTAGGATACAGCTGTATATTCAATAGGTAAAGGGTGACAGTCAGGAATTATATCCGATGTTTTTTTTACAGCAAATAACCCTGCTGTTTTAGCCATTTCAAATACATTTCCTTTAGGAACTTTGTCGTTTACAAGTGCGTCTATTGTTTCCTGTTTACTTACGGTAACAGTTGCTTGAGCAATGGCTTTTCGCAGCGTCGATGATTTTTGTGTAATATCAACCATATCTATTTATTTACTTTCCAAACGTGAGAATTGTCTTTAAACAGTTCTTTTCCAAATACAGGGACGTTTGTTTTTATTTCTTCTACTATAAATTCAATTGCTTGTTGGGCTGTTTTTCGATGTGCTGAAGATGCAAATACAAACAGACATAACTCTCCAGTTTTTACAAGCCCAATGCTGTGATAGATGTGCATGCAGGTGAGGTCAAATTTATCAAATGTATTTTCACGAATGGTGTGAAACATTTTATTTGCCATTTCCTCATGTGATGAGTAATCTATGGCAACAACTTCTTTGTTGTCAATAATGTCATTTCTAACTTGTCCAAGAAAGATTTGATGTGCACCAATGTTTGTTTTTACTTGATGATGCGCAATGGATTCCGCTATGAATTCAGGAGTAATTGCTCCTTCTTTAAAACAGTTTTTCATATAAAGTTCTATTTATCCGCCTGCAAAAGGAGGGAGTATGGCTATTTCTGTTGGGTGTTCATTTTTGTTCAGTTCTTCCCGTAATTCCTGGTCAATGGCAATGGTGTAGCTTATCTTGTTTAATAATGGCCATTTGTCGTTAAAATAACTCCGGAGATTTGTATTTCTTTTGTTGGGTATTTCTATTGTTAGATCTATTCCTTTCATATGCTCTGCGATAATGCCAAATGGCTTTATGTTTACTTGTGCACAAAGGTCCTTTTTCGTGTTTATATTTTCAAAAATGCCTTCAGGAAACTCAGATGTGACTGTGTGTATTGAATGACTTGTTTTTTTAATTAACTCCATCACTTTCAGTTTGTTATTGTTTATTGACTCATTTAAAACATTAAGTATATTTTCGGAATAAATTCCTATTAATGGATGTGTCTTGGAGCCGTGTTTAGGGATTATTATGTCATGTGTGTTAGCTATTTTGATCAGGTACTCAATGAACTCTGTGCTGACAAATGGTGTATCGCAACTTAGAACAATTACTCGGGATGTTTGACTGTTTATAAGCCCTGAGTGAATTCCTCCTAATGGACCTGAATCTTGATAAATGTCTTTGTAAACGGGAATTCCAAAAGCGTCGTAGTTGGAGTTGTTTGCAATAATTATTGTTTTCAGTTTGAGTGGTTTTGTGGCATTAATTAAATGCTGAACCATTGGTTTCCCGTTTACAGGTATTAACCCTTTGTCTTGGCCCATGCGTGAGCTTTTACCACCGGCTAATATGACAATAGCTATATCTTCCATTATGAAAAGTCTAATTGGTCAATTTTAGAATCAAGGTGTTGCTGGCTACTTATTTTTATTTCATTGAATAGTTTTATTGCTTTTATTCCTGTTTCTGTGATTTTAGATCCGCCTCCACCTGTTCCTCCAGTTGTGCGAATGACTAAGGGGGTGTTGCTGATCATATTCATTGAATTAACCATACTCCATGCTTTTTTATAAGACATTTTCATCGATTTAGCTGCCTTGGCTATCGATTTGTGGGTTTGAATTTCTTTCAGTAGTGCAATGCGCCCTTCTCCTAGGTAGCTGCCGTCTTCAGTTGAAATCCAAATTCTACTGTGTACTTTAAAGGAGTTTTTTATTTTCATAAAACGTTATGTTTTGTGATATATAACGCTAAAATAAGTATATGATTTTGTTTAAGCCAATCTTGAAGATAAAAGTATTATTGAGGAGTTAAAATTACCTGAACTTTGTCTCCGGTGCTCCAGTTCTCTTTCCCCTCCTCAAGGATAATTAAGCAGTTTCCGTCTACAAAAGAATTCAACATTGCAGAACTTTGCTTTCCCAGTATTTGAACCTTCTCGTCGTATGCGTATCCCTTTAAGAAATGAGTCATTTTCACCGTTTTACTGTAGTTAGATTGCAAGGTTAGTGTTCGTTTTGCAAGATGGTTTTTTGTTTTCCCAGTAAGTAGGTTGAGTGCGGGAAGGACATAGTTGTAGTAACAAGATAGTGCTGCAGCCGGGTTCCCGGGGAGCGCAAAGATTAGTTTTTTTCCTTTGTAACCAAAAAATAAAGGTTTTCCAGGTTTCTGTTTTACTTTGTAGAACCCTGTGGTAACTCCCAGTTCAGACAGTGCTGTCCCAACAAAGTCATAGTCTCCAACAGAAATTCCGCCGGTAACAACAACAACATCGTTTAAATCAATGGCGTTTTTTAGTTTATTTTTAGTTTTTAGGTAGTCATCTTCAGCTGTTTGAGTTGTTGCATCAAAATTGGATGTTTTCAATGCGGCTTCTAGCATGAATGTGTTGGATTCGTATACAGCACCAGTAGGTAGTTTATTCCCAGGTTTTATTAGTTCGCTTCCAGTGGCAACAATAGTTATTTTTGGTTTTCTAAAAACCTTCAACGATGTTGTGCCTAGCATTGCAGCAAAGCCAATTGCTCCGGTGTTTAAAAACGTTCCTTTAGGCAGGCCTATTTCACCTAACTTTATTTGCTCGCCTTTCAATCGTATGTTTTCAAATGCTGAAATAGCTGCTTGAACCTGAATTTCAGTATCGCTTAATACGGTTACAAGCTCTTGTTTTACGACAGAGTCTGCTCCAGTTGGAATCATAGCTCCTGTAAAAATACGTACGCACTCTCCGGGAGATACTTTGAGTGTGCATTGATCGCCAGCTTTAACTTCTCCGATTAAACTGTAGTTTGAGGAGCTGTGAGTCGAAACGGCATAGCCATCCATGGCAGATTGATTAAAGGGAGGCATGTCTATTGGTGAAATGAGGTCTTCAGCAAGAGAATAACCTAAAGCCTCTGTTAAACTTACTGTTTGTGAGGGTAGTTTAATAGCTTTTGAATCGATAATGGTAATGGCTTCTTGAACAGATATCATTTTTTTTAACTTTTTGCTGTACTTCAAGTTGAAGATGTTTTTAGAATAAAGGCTCTCCGTTGGCGTCAGTTGTTAGTACATCGCTCATGTAATTAAAAAACGGCCGCATTTTCATAAATGTATCATTCGCTTTTTCAATAAAGTTGTCAGCCAATACTTCTTTCTGTGTAAACTCTTTCATGACGACAAACTGTTTGTACCTCAATAGATCAATATCCGGGTGTTCTTTATCAAAACCTTTTGGAGAAGATTTTAACTGTTCACCTTTCAGTTTTCCAAACGTGTTGATGAATGTTGGGCTTGTTATCAGTTCTCGTAAATCACTTGCGTCTATTGAAATATCTTCTCTGATGCGTAATAAATCTTCTTTGTTTGGCCCCCAAAAACCTCCGCCAATAAATGAACTTCCGTTGGGTTGAATGTGGTAGTAATAACCTCCTCGTAAGTGTTTGGTTGCACGCTTAAAGCTTCCTCCCCAGTGAGACTTGTAAGGTGATTTATCTTTAGAAAAACGTACGTCTCTATAAATGCGATGCAGGCTTTTTTTTCCAGTTAAAGTTTCGATGTTGTCGTGTTGATTCATTTTGACCAATAAGGCATCGGCAAATGAAATCATTGCTTCATGGTGTTTTTGGTATTCTAGCTTGTTTTCAGCAAACCAATCTCTGTCGTTGTTTTTAGATAGGGCATTTAAAAAGTTTAAATTTTCTTTGGTAATGTGTCCCATAGCTTATTATTCAATTAAAGGTAATTAAAAAAGCCCTTACTGTTAATAAGTAAGGGCTTAGCGTATTATCGAATATCTATTTAAATAAAGAGAGATCTACTTTAGTATTCAATGTGATTGAGGTCACCTTACCTGTGAAGTTTGCACCTCCTGCACTCAATGAAAATGTCATCGGAAACATAAAACCATCGTTTTCTTCGTAGTCTGAGTATGTTTCTTGAGTTTCTTGAGTTTCATCTTCAACAGTTGTTATTGATAAAGAACCTATTTTATAAAAGGTTTTTTTGTCAAAATAGTCATACGTTTCAGAAGTACCGTCTTCAATTTTTAGTACATAAACAGAATGACCATCTTTCATTTCAATTCCTAACAATTCATACTTGATTCCATTTGTAGCATAGTTTATTTCAGGAATAAGTCCATAAGAAAGCTGTTTCGCTTTAATTTCATTTTCAGTCATTTCTTTTTTTCCTGTTTGCATATTAACAGAATACCCAGCTGTTCCATCAAAGAAAGAGCGTTGGAATATCATTCCTTGTCCTTCCATTTTTTTTCCTTGAATATTTGGAGACACCCATATTTCTGTAGATTTCAGAGGAAAAGGGATTTGTTCCATTGTTAACTCAATATCTTGTTGCATAGACGTTACTTTTTTCATCTTTTTATCTAATGCTTTTTTAGATGATGTCATGCTTATGGCATTTATATAACCAGCGATTAACTCTTCTTTTGATATATCAGCAGGTAGAATGTCTTTTACTTCATTTCCAAAAGCATCTAATTTTTCAATTTTTCCATCATTATCAAAAACTAAAAGTTTATCTGCTATTTCTTGGTTGCCAACAACAATAATATTACAGTTTTCAGCTGTGAAGTATTTTTTCGCTACTTCCAATAAGTCTTCTTTAGAAACTGCTTCCAATTTTTGTAAGTATGTTTTGTAGTAATCTGCAGGTAGGTCATTTTTAATGATGCTAAGTGCAAAAGAGGCAATTGTTGATGGCTGTTCTAAGCTTCTGGCAAAACTACCAGCCATGGCTGACTTTGTTAAATTAATCTCTTCGTCTGTGACTAGCTCAGTGGTAATCTTTTTAAGTTCTGATAAAATCTCATAAATTGCGCTGTCTGTCACCTCATTTCTAAAATTGCCTCCTGCTACAAACCAACTTCCGTGTTCAGAAACACGAACCCCAGAGCGACATCCATACGTATATGCCTTATCTTCTCTTAAGTTTTGCATTAAACGATTTCCAAAAGCACCTCCGCCTAGAACACCATTAAGTACTTTCAATTTTAAGTAGTCTTCATTGTTTGGGGAGATATCCATTGGATAAGTAATTTTGATTACAGATTGAACAGCACCTGGCTTTTTCACAAAAAGTACACGGTTTCCATTAGCGAATGAAATAGGTGCAAAGTCTGCTTGTGTCGCTTTAGATCCTGACCAAGAACCAAAGTATTTCAAGGCATTATACCGTGCTTCTTCTTTGGTTATATCTCCAACAATAACTAGATATGCTCCTTCAGGAACAAATGTTTTTTTGTAGTAGTTTACAATTGATTCACGATTAATATTTGCTAAGGTAGATTCGGTCATTATTTCCCCGAATGGGTGGCCTGGAAAATTAGCAATTGCTTGTGAGTTTTTGGCCATTCCATCCGCATCACTTTGCAGTGAAAGTAGGCTTGATTCGTGTTGTTTTATAATTCGATCAACTTCCGATTGTGGAAAGTTTGCGCTCATTAAGATATCAGACATTAGAGTAAGTCCTTTGTCTATGTGCTTAGTCAAACAAGACAGGTATATTGAATTATTGTCTGCGGAAAGTCGAGCACCGATATAATCAACTTCACGATCAAGCTCATCTTTTGATTTTTTTAATGTGCCAGACATAATTAATGATCCTGCTAGCTCAGATAGACCGGATTGATTTCCTTCTAGCCTAGGTTTGGCCCCCACAGCTAGGTTGAACGTAACTTTAGGAAGTTTGTGGTTTTCTGAAAGGATAACCGTCAAGCCATTTTTTAATTTAAAGACTTCAGAATCTTTAATATTTATTACTGGTGCTTTTGCTGCAGTAGGTCTTACAGAACGGTCAAGCTGTCCAAATAAAATTGCTGGTAAAACAAGTGCTATTGATAAGATGTAATTTTTCATATGTTTTAAATGTTATTTCCCTTCCTCTTTTTTAGGTAAGTAGTGAAGAATTATTCGTGCGTCTTGTGTCAAGTATTTAATTGCAACGCGCTGAATATCTTCGCGAGTTACGTTCATGTATTTAGATAATTCGGTGTTTGCATAAGAAGCGTTACCGAAGTATACATGGCTATTTGCTAGGTTTTCAGCGATTCCTGCAACTGTAGAAGTTGAGGATACAAAGTTATTTTCATATTGATTTCGAACCTTTTCAAATTCTTCCTGAGAAATTAATTCTTTCTTGATCAATTCGATTTGAGCGTCAAACTCAGTCTGAATATCATCTAAGCTTTGTTCTTTAGCAGCGATTGCAGCAAAAATACCCATTCCAGCATCTTCTAGCCCATAGGCGAAAGAAAAAGCGAATTGTGCAATTTGTTTTTTCTCAACAAGCGATTTGTTTATTCTAGAAGAGGTTCCTCCAGAAAGCACATCATTCATTATCTCTAAAGCATACATGTCTTCATTCGTTTGCTCAGGGAACTTATAAGCCATAAATAAGCCTGGTAATTGAATGTTATCGTAAATAATATCTTTTATTACTCCAGTTAGCCCTGCCATCTTTACTTTTTCAGGCCTTGGAATATCAATAGATTTAGACTCTAGTGATTTTAATACACTGTTTGCCTTTTTATCTTTCGGGTGAGTGAAATCATTTACAATAAATACACTTTTGTCTACACTGTAAGTATTATAGAAGTCTGTATCAGTCATTAATTCATAATCTCTAAACATATTAATGGCTTGACCTTTTGGTATAGAACCGAAATATTTAGCAATCCAGTCTTTTGTTTGAGCGATGTTTATATCTCCAGCGATACTAAGTGTTGCATTTTGAGGAACATAAAAAGTTCTGTAGAAATTAACGTAGTCTACTTCCTCTGCAGCGTCCAGGTGCTCCATGCTTCCAATTGACTGCCATTGGTAAGGGTGATCATTAAACATACGCTTAAACATCTCGCCGATAAAGGTAGCGTATGGTTGATTGTCAATACGCTGTCTTTTCTCTTCTTTTACTACACTTCTTTGAGTTTCAATTCCTTCACTGTCAACTTTGGCATGTAGCATTCGTTCACTTTCTAGCCAGATGCCAAGTTCTAATTGATTGGATGGAAGTAATTCATAATAGAATGTTCTATCGTGAGAGGTGTTTGCATTTAGTGTGCCTCCATTTTTCTCAACGAGTTCGCTGTATTCACCACGACCAATGTTTGTTGACCCTTCAAATAATAAGTGTTCAAAAAAGTGCGCGAATCCTGTTCGATCTGTTTTTTCATTTTTTGAACCAACATGGTAAAGTACAGAAACGGCAACAATTGGCGTTGCATGTTCTTGGTGAAGTATAACGTGAATACCGTTGTCAAGGTCGTATTCAACATATTCGATTTCGCGCTGTGCGATAGAAGATAGCGCTAATCCAGCTAAAACACTTGTGGTAAATAGTTTTCTCATGTGTGAATTTTCGATTTAATTTAAACAAAGGAAGTAAGAATTTTAGAAAAACACACTATAATTTTTAGACCTAGGGAGATCGTGTGATGAGCGGTTCGTTAAGTGTGATGAAATGACTCAAAATTGAGTATCTTTGAACTATGCGGAATTTATTAATCGTTTTAAGTATTGGTTGGGCAACATTTTCAATGGGGCAGAGCATCATTCCTTTGGTTGATTTTAACAGGTACTTTAAGAATTTTCAAGATGGATATTTTAGACAGCTAGAATTTCAGCCAATTTCTGAATTTAAATCAGGAGATAGTTTGGTGGTTTATGTCGATTTTAGAGGGAACCTTATTGTTTATGATGGAAAGGATAAGACGAATGTTTCCAATATGGAGGTGGAGTATAAGGTTTCTGATAAGTTAATGACTTGGAAAATTGGAGAGACATTAAATATGTGGGATCACCTTGGGAAGCGTACACTTACATTTAATGTTCGTAATTACTGGGTTAAAGATGACATTGTAGTTTTTGAGGATGTGCGCTACAATTCGGTAAGTGTTTATTTTAATGGTCAAATATACCCCTTGTATACCTCTTTGGGAGACTTTGAAGCACCTGATTTTATAGGTGAGAATGTTGTTGCGTTTCGAGACAACGGAAACTTTAATAAAGTGTTTTGGAATGGTCGTATTTACGACATTGATGTTTGGCACAGTTCGTTTAACTTTGAAGGGGGGACAAATATAATCGCGTTTAATGACCCTGTAAATGGAACGTTTGCTGTGTTTGATAATGGGCAGTTTTTAGATGTGGAAGAATTTCATATGGATACTTATAAAGCTGGAAGAGACTTTGTTGCTTATTTAAACAGGAATGGTGACTTAATGTATTATAAAGATGGAAGTAAAGAGAAGTTGACCAATTTTGGTCCGGGTTCTTGGGCGGTTAAAGACGACCTTGTTGTTTGGACAGAAAACTCTTTTTTCTACGCATTCTCAAACGGTGAAAAAATTCAATTAGCACGATACATTCCTGAGGCGTATGAACTGAAGAACAATACCCTTGCTTTTCGTAATGTTATGGGGGGGGTAAGTGCGCTTGTTGATGGCAATGTTGTTGAAATAACAAACCAGATGAATTCAAGTTATTCTATACACGGTAATTCTGTTTTGGTTGAATTGTTTAATAAGAGTTTTATTCTATTTACGGGTGGTAAAAAGTATACGCTGTAACGCTATTTTTTTTCAGGAATAAATTAAAAAGAAACGATTACTCTCTGTATCTTTGTTGATACATTTATTTAAAATAAAAAGTGCTATGAATAACTGGTTCACAGTAAAAGTAAAATATACAAAACAACTTGATAACGGATCGCTAAAAAGAGTTTCAGAACCGTATCTATTGGCGGCAATGACCTTTACAGACGCTGAGGCAAGAATTTATGAAGAGCTAGGAGCGATTATTCGTGGTGAGTTTACAGTGACAGGTATAGCGCGAACGGAGATTCATGATATCTTTCAATATGATGATGAAGATGTTTGGTATAAGTGTAAAGTGACTTATGAAAACATGGAGGGTGATGGTGAAAAAGCAAAAAAAGTTGCTCAAAACTTTTTAGTATCTGCGGCTTCGGTTAAACAAGCATACGACAGGATTAAAGAAAGCTTGCATGGTTTAATGGTAGACTTTCAAATTCCTTCAATTATAGTTTCTCCAATTGTTGAGATTTTTCCATACAACGAAGAGTTGGATAAGGAATTGTCAAGAAGACCTTTAGAAGAGGGTGAATCGTTTGATGAATCGCCAGCAACAGGAGCTGTTTTTTCAGCTTCAGGAAGTGATTCTGATGACGAAGAAGAACATGAGGGTGCAGCAAGTGAGGTTGAGGATGATTTTGAATCAGAAGCTTAAACAATGAAAGAAATATTGGATCAGTTTCGACTAGGTAGGCATGAGTTTGATCATGGGAATCTTGAAGGTTTTGAAGGCTTAGATCCATATGATTTGTTTGAACTGTGGACAACGGAGGCTGTTAAAAACAAAGAGTCTGAGCCAAATGCTTTTGTTTTGTCTACGGTTAGTTCAGATGGACAGCCAAGCTCACGCATTTTATATTTAAAAGATATTGTTGAAAAGGAGTTTATTTTTTATACGAACTACAACAGTAAAAAGGCAGAAGAAATCGCGAAAAACCCAAAGGTTTCAATGTTGTTTTTTTGGCCGGGTTCATCTAGGCAGATTCGCATTGAAGGAAGGTGTGAAAAAGTCGACGGTCAACTGAGTGATGATTATTTTGCCTCACGACCTAGAGGAAGTCAAATTGGAGCGTGGGCTTCATGCCAAAGTGCTGAATTAACTGACCGGAAAGTGCTTGAAGATCGTGTGAAGATGTATGAAGCGAAATTTGAAGATGAAGTGCCTCGACCTGATTTTTGGGGTGGGTACCAAATTAAACCATCATTGTTCGAGTTTTGGCAAGGTCGCTCTTCGCGTTTGCATGATAGGGTTATTTTTACAGTTGAAGACAAGCTGTGGAAAATTCATAAACAGAATCCTTAATTCAATTTTGAGTCATGTTTGAAATTAAACCGACGTTTTTTAAACTTTCAAACGGTATACAGGTCGTTTTTCTCCCGACAGATGCTTTTGTGGCTCATATGGGAGTGATGATTCATGCTGGATCTCGATTTGAAAATGAAAAAGAAGAGGGGTTGGCTCACTTTTTAGAACACTGTATTTTTAAAGGAACTACGAAACGTAAAGCATTTGATATTTTTACAGACTTAGATTCTGTGGGGGGTGAGTTAAATGCATACACCAATAAAGAAGAAATGTGTGTGCACGCATCATTTCGAAATAATCACTTTACAATTGCATCAGAGCTTTTGGGTGATATTATTCAGAATGCTAACTTTCCAGAAGAAGAAATTCAAAAAGAAAAAGAAGTCGTTTTGGATGAAATTATCTCGTATATGGATAGTCCTTCTGAGCGTATTTTTGATGATTTTGAGTCGCATATTTTCAAAGGGAATTCATTAGGTTATAATATTTTAGGAACAAAGAAGACGGTTAGCTCGTTTACACGAGAAGATTTACTCAGTTATGTAGATCGGTATTTTACAGCGTCTAATATGGTTGTTTCTTTTGTTGGGAGAATAGATGCTGAAGAGTTGGTTGAGGTTTTAGAGCGTGATTTTGGCGGTATTTCTGGAGAGGAGAAGTCAAAGCTTATTACGGAAGTCTCTCCTTTTGTTCCCTTTAAGTTGATGGAGAAAAAATCCAATTTTCAGACACATACCTTGATCGGTGGGCGCGCACCTTCGTACAACGACCCTGAACGTAGAGGAATGACCTTATTGACAAATGTACTTGGAGGCCCAGCTCTTAATTCTAGGCTTACCTTATCTATTCGTGAAAAATATGGGTATGCCTATAATGTTGAGGCTAATTATACTACATATTCAGACGTAGGGTTTTGGAGTGTGTATATGGGGACAGATAAAAAGTATTTAAAGAAGGCCGTAGCATTAATTTATGATGAGTTAGCCCTGTTGTGTGAACAGAATTTAACCGAAAAAGAGTTAGAGCAAGCTCGAGAACAGTTGAAAGGGCATATAGCATTGTCGTTAGATAGTAATATGGAGCTGATGTTTAGTATGGCCAAAAGTGTTATGATTCATGGGCGTGTAGATTCTATTGATGAGGTGTATAGTCAGTTAGATGCAATAACAATTGATGAGTTGGAGGCGATAGCGAACAAGAGTTTTTCTTTAGATAACGTAGCTGAGTTGATTTATAAGTTTTGATTTATCTTCAATAACTGCTGGAATCCATTTAAATTGGTTAATTTCAAACCCGATGAAATTTACAGAATTAAACCTAGACGATCAGCTTCTTGAAGCGATCTCATACATGGGGTTCGAGAACGCAACTCCAATACAAGAACAAGCAATCCCTTTAATATTAGATAACCGCGACTTAATTGCCTGCGCTCAAACGGGTACAGGAAAAACAGGAGCCTTTGTTTTACCTATTTTAAATAAGTTAGTAGGAAAGGAGGATTCTAGTGTAAACACTTTAATTGTAGTTCCAACCAGGGAGTTGGCTATTCAAATTGAACAACAAATTCAAGGGCTATCTTATTTTGTGTCTGTTGGATCAATGGCGATCTATGGAGGTGGCGGTGGAAAAGACTGGGACAAAGAAAAAGATGCTCTGGTGAACGGTAGGGATATAATTGTTGCTACTCCAGGTAAATTATTAGCTCACCTTAAGTTGGGGTATGTTAATTTTAGTCAGGTAAAGCACTTTGTGTTGGATGAAGCAGACCGTATGTTGGACATGGGGTTCATAGATGACTTAAAGAAAATCATTTCATATTTACCTGAAGAGCACCAAACTTTACTTTTTAGCGCGACAATGCCTAAAAGTATTTCAGAGCTAGCAAGAAAAATTTTAAAGAATCCGGAAGAAATAAAATTGTCTATTTCTAAACCTGCTGCAGGGGTAGATCAAAAGCTGTATTTGGCGCATGATAATCAAAAGGTACCTGTACTTTGCCATATCTTAAAAGAGCGAAAAAACTACGACAGTATTATTATTTTCACATCTACCAAGAGTAAGGTTTCTGAGATTGTAAATCAATTGAGACGGGCAGGTTTTAAGTCGCAAGGAATATCTTCGAATTTAGAACAAGACAGAAGAGAAGAAGTTCTTAGAGGGTTTCGATCTAAACGCATTCGCATTTTGGTTGCAACAGATGTAATGAGTAGAGGTATTGATATTAAGGAAATCAATATGGTTGTGAATTATGATGTGCCTCACGACGCAGAAGATTATGTACATAGGGTAGGAAGAACGGCCCGTGCAAACACAAAGGGTGAAGCCTACACGTTGGTTAACCAGAAAGACATGTTCAAGATGCGTAAAATTGAAGCGCTTATTGAAATGAGTTTACCGAAATCACAACCGCCTTCAGAAATTGGAGAAGGACCAGCTTGGGAAGAGCGTTCTTCAAAACCTAAAGGAAATAGAGGTAAGTTCAATAAAAATAAAAATCGCAATTTTAAGCCGAGAAAACCTAGGGATTCTAATAAGTAATTCTTGGCTATTTGTTGCTATTTAAGGCTCTCCATATAGGATTTTTTTTATTAAATAGTTTTATGTATCTTTAGTCAGTGCCTGTTTTATTTAGTTAATATAGCAACGACCAATGAATAAATATATACTATTTATTGTATTACTTTTAAGTACGTCAATTTCCGTGCAAGGTAATTCATATGTTAATTCAATAGGAGAGGTTATTACTAATACTGCTTCTAATGGCGCGAATGATGTTACACAAGGTTTTTATGAACCTAAATTGACAGTGTGTCAAGATCCAATATGGTTAATGTCTTCTAATATTACAGAGGTTTCTGCTGAGTTAAGTTGGACAGTAACTTCAGGTTCTTCAAATGTTGAGTATGGCGTAGCTGGATTTGCATTAGGGTCCGGAACTCAAATTTTAGGTACATCAAACACAACAGAAACACTTTCTGGACTGTCTGATGGAACTGCGTACGAGTTCTATGTACAATCTGATTGTGAGGTTAATAAAAGTAATTGGGTTGGACCATTTGCATTCACAACTGTGGCTGCGCTACCAACAACACAATTGCAAGCATTAGATTGTAACTCAACGGTTGCAGGTTTAACAGCTCTTGTTAAGGCAGATGCTATTCCAGGAACGTCTAACTATAGATTTAGAGTAATTAATGGAACGGATACAACAATTATTGACCGTGCCTTTAGATCCTTACCTTTAAGTCTTGTTCCTGTAGTTTATGCTACAACATACAGTGTTGATGTCGCTGTAACACCAATTGGTGGTGTTCAGGGAGATTATGGTACTGCTTGTACAATCACAACACCATTACCAATAACTCAGTTGAGTGGCGCCTACTGTGGAATTATAACAACTAATTTAAATAGAACAGTTAAAGCGTCAGGTGTTGTGGGAGCAACAAACTATAAATTCAGATTCATTGAAGGGCTAGATACAGTTATTGTTGATCGTCCGTTTAGAGGGATACAATTGAATAATGCAGGATTAAACCTCGTGTTTGGTAAAACATACAGTGTTGATGTTGCGGTATATGTAGGTACTTTAACAGGTGGTTACGGACCGGTTTGTCAATTGACAACAGAGTTTCCAATTGTAAAGTTGGGCACGGTTTATTGTGGAATGACAACGTACAGTTTAACGAGAGATATTAAGTCTACTGCTGCTCCAGGAGCAACGAACTACAAGTTCAGGTTTATTGATACTGTAGCAGGAGGAGACACTTTGACTATAGATCGTCCGTTTAGAGCGATGAACTTAAATCAAGCTGGATTTGTTGGATTGGAGTATGATAAAACATACAGTATTCAAATTGCTGTAACACTAAGTGGTATAGAAGGGGATTTTGGTCCAGCGTGTCTATTCACAACAGTGTTCCCAGATACACAATTGGCTCCGCTGTACTGTAATTCAACTGCGAACTCAATGATAAGTAAAATATTTGCTCTTGAGGCTCCGGGTGCAACGAATTATAGATTCAGGTTCACGAACGGAACAGATATTTTTACAGTCGATCGATCGTATAGAAACTGTCAGTTATCGCTTATAGCTGGCTTGAATGCTGGAACAACATACTATGTTGATATCCAAGTGAAAGCAGCTGGTGTAACGGGTGATTATGGTCCTGTTTGTATAGTAACCACTCCAGGCGAGACTGCGATTGGGATAAACAGTAACCAGAAAGACTTAGGTCAAGAGGAAGAAATTGTATTCGAGACAACATTGTCTCCGAATCCATTCAGTGATGCAACAATGCTTCATATTTCTTCTGAAGACGCAAGTTCACTAGTGTCAGTATCTGTTTACGATGCAATGGGAAGATTAATCGAATCTCGATTGGTTGACCTACGTCAAGAAACAGATGTGAGAATTGGAACGGATTACAATCCTGGTTTCTATCAAGTAATCATCGTACAAGGTGATAACAAGAAAACAGCTAGAATTGTGAAACAATAAGTTGCCTGAAAACATGAGTTATTTTAGCCCCGATAGGGATTCTTACTGTATTAATGTAAGGCAAAGCAAAATCCAAGTAAAAATGAAAAGAACACTGTCTATGTGTGTTTTTGGTCAAGCCTCAGAAATGTTTAAGTATTAGGTAGCCGTAAGGGGTATAGGCAGTTGTAGATATATCAGGTGGTACAAATTATTCCGTAAAGGGAACACCTCAGCTTATGGGTGTGTCTTGCATTGTGCTCAAAGCATTTGTGGTTGGTGGTTTTGTTGATAATTATTATTGGAGTTCTGCAGAGGTTAGTAGTACCAATGCGCGAACACAAAATTTTAATGGTAATTTCCATTATGTCAATAACAAGAGTGTCAATTTAAGGGTTAGCTCTATTGTGTATTTTGAATTTAATGATCCCGTTTAAAAAAGACTATTTTTTTATAGTTAACATGATTTTTTTAGTGTTTAGGATGCTTTTTTATTACTTTTTGAAGTTTACCCCCTTAAAAATAGGGGGTGTTGATAAAAAATAGAGACTTTTTGCATTGCTACTGATAATTTAGCGTAGATTTGTAAAAAAAACTTTTGTAATGGCTAGTCAAAGAATGCAAGCGTATTATGATGTTCTTCATAGAACACCAAAATCTATTTCATACGACGGGAAGATTTCAGAAATTTTCGGGGAAAATGTCTTTAATACAGATGTAATGCGAGAATACCTTCCAAGCGAAGCGTACAAATCAATGATGGCTTCCATTAATAATGGAACTCAATTAGATCGTAAAATGGCAGATCAAGTAGCTTCAGCTATGAAGGATTGGTCATTGACAAAGGGAGCAACACATTATACACATTGGTTTCAACCGTTAACTGGAGCAACTGCTGAAAAACATGATGCGTTTTTTAAGCCGGTAGGACCAGGTAAAGCTATTGAGCGTTTTGACGGTGAATTACTTGTTCAGCAAGAACCAGATGCATCTTCATTTCCAAATGGAGGAATTCGAAATACGTTTGAGGCAAGAGGATATACGGCATGGGATCCTTCTTCTCCAGCATTTGTTGTTGATAAAACACTTTGTATTCCTACTGTTTTTATCGCTTACACGGGCGAGGCTTTGGATTATAAAATGCCATTATTGAAAGCACTTGATGCTGTTAATGAGGCAGCGGTAGATGTTTGTCAGTACTTTGATAAAAACGTAACAAAAACAGTTGCTACTTTAGGGTGGGAACAAGAGTACTTTTTAGTAGATAAAGCACTGTTTAATGCACGTCCAGATTTAATGATGACGGGTAGAACATTATTTGGTCATGCTTCTGCTAAAGGGCAGCAGTTAGATGATCACTATTTCGGGTCTATAACGGCACGGGTTACTGCATTTATGCGTGAATTTGAAACAGAGTCTATTCGTTTAGGTATTCCTGTTACTACACGTCATAACGAGGTTGCGCCAAATCAATTTGAGTGTGCGCCTATTTTTGAAGAGTGTAATCTTGCTAACGATCATAACTTATTGTTGATGGATATTATGGAGAAAGTTGCTCGTAAGCACGATTTCCGTATTCTTTTTCATGAAAAACCATTTGCAGGTGTAAATGGATCTGGAAAACACAATAATTGGTCGTTAAGCACAAATACAGGAGTGAATTTATTAGCTCCGGGTAAAAACCCAAAGAGTAATCTTCAATTCTTAACATTTTTCGTAAATACAATTAAAGCGATTCACGATAATGCCGATTTGTTAAGAGCAGCAATTGCTGGCGCTGGAAATGATCACCGTCTTGGTGCAAATGAAGCTCCTCCTGCAATTATTTCAGCATTTATAGGTTCTCAGTTAACCGATTTGTTAGATAAGATTGAGAAGAATGTGAAGGCGGGTAAAATGACTCCGGAAGAAAAAACGGAGTTGAAATTGAATATTGGTAAAATACCACAAATTTTACTAGACAATACCGACCGTAATAGAACATCACCTTTTGCTTTTACAGGAAATAAGTTTGAGTTTAGAGCTGTAGGTTCTTCTGCTAATTGCTCTTCTGCAATGATTGTGTTGAATACAATTATGGCAAGGCAATTAAAAGAATTTAAAGTTAGTGTTGATTCTAGAATAGGTAGTGGAGATAGTAAAGATGAGGCAATCTTAAAAGAGCTTCAAAAACTAATTAAAGAGTCTAAGAAAATTCGTTTTGAAGGAAATGGATACGGTGAGGAATGGGTTAAAGAGGCAGAACAAAGAGGTCTTTCGAATTTAAAAGATACACCGCGTGCTCTTCAAATTTGGGCTAATAAAGACGTTCAAGACTTATTTGAAGAAATGAATGTACTTACTCCAAGGGAGTTGGTGGCACGTCAAGATATTGAATTTGAAAACTATGTACATAAAATTCAAATTGAAGCACGTGTAATTGGTGATATGATTCAAAACTTTATTATCCCTGCAGCTGTTCAGTATCAAAATAAGTTAATCAAAAACATTACAGGTTTAATGGCTGTTCTTGGAGATAAGGCAGGTAAAGAAGCTTCGAGGTCTCAAGTTGAGATTGTTGCTAGTATTTCTGAGCACATGAATAAGATGAAGGCCTTGAGTGATGAGATGTTAGCTTCACGAAAAAAGGCAAACAAATTAGAAGGAAATGAATCTAAAGCTATTGCGTATTGCGATAGTGTAAAGGTTTATTTCGATGAAATCCGTTACAACGTTGATAAGTTAGAATTACTGATTGACGATGAGGAATGGAGGCTTCCTAAGTTTAGAGAGATGTTATTTACACGATAGTAGATAGAGAAGTAATATGTAAAAAGGGAGCTGTTTAGCTCCCTTTTTTATGCTGTATTTTTAATACTCGTAAGCGCCAATATCTGGTAATCCTGAATTAGCAACGCCGTTTAAGTCTGTACCTCCTGCTCTTGGAAATAAGATGTTTCCTCGATCACGCAGTGCAGATGTTGACCAAAAGGTATAGTCATAGCCATTTATATCTTTAAATACAGGAGCTTCATTCCAATAGTTGTCTCCTATAAAAATAGAAGGGTCAATTAAAATCTCATCACTTTTAATGAGGTTGTTTTCCATATGAAAATTGAGTGTTAGTGCAGGGTCTGAAACGGTGTCTAGCGCAAATTCATATGATTGATTCCCGTATAGTACACTGTTGGTGATTGTTCCTTCATTGATACTTCTTACAACACCTGTTCCGCCATAATAATTACTCACCCCAACAGCGGCTCCTACGCCATCAGATGTGCTGTATCCAAGAAGATCGCAATGGTTCATATTGTAATTCCCACCTCCTAAAACAAGTAGGGCATGTACACCACTTTTTGAAATAACACTGTTTTCGGCTTTTAACCTTCCTGCTTCTGCAAAACTAGCTTCACCATTGTAGAGAAAAATACCGTAAGAAGAGCTGTTGTATATCTGTGTGTTTGTAACGGTAGTTGTGTATGAGCCAATAGGATTTGTTGGATCAGATCCGTTTATATGGATCCCTGAGGTGGCATTTTTTATGATTGCATAATTGATTGTGGAGGGTTTGGCTTCAACGATGTATATGCCGTAGTATTGCCCAGGTACATCATCATAAAAAGCTTCCATTCGGTCTCCTTGAATTGTGACTTCATTTCCCAGAACTCCATTGATGTTTAGAGTTCCTTTATAATTATATAATAATGCATTCTTGTGCATGTAAATGTCGGTTCCTCCTTGAATTTCAAGTGTTTCACCTTCGTCAATTATAGCAGCACCATAAATAACATGTGGTTTGTCATTGGCCCATATGCCACTGTTGAGGTCAAAAATGCCTTCTGAAATATATGAGTAGTGAAAGTAGGCGTCTTGTCCCCAAGCAACCAGTTCTACAAACTGATCTGTATCATTCGTTAAGAATTGAATACGGTCTTCGACAATCATTGGTGTTACACCGTTATTAGGATCAACAGTAACCTCTACAAAAATAAATAGACTATCTTTTGAGGCTAGTTCAAGGTCTGAGAAATATGTCCCAGCCACTCCGTCAACATTTATTCGAAAATTCGAATTTGACCCTCCTAATAGTGTTATTTCGTCAATTTTTAGGGGTTTGGAATCAGCGTTATAAATCTTAAATCGTTTAGTCACAGAGCCAATAGTTGTAAATACAGTATCAAAGATTATAGTATCTTGGCTGAAAGATAGGTTAGACTTTGAAAAATTAAGTGGTTTCTTACAACTTGACATGCTTAGGGTAAAACCTATGATTATCAGGTAGAAGAAGATTATAAAGTAGTTTTTCATTTTAAGTATTGTGGTATCAAATGTAACGTAAAAGATTTAAGATTTATTTTATCTACTGTAAATTTGATAAATAATAAAAAGTTTATATATCTTTGCACACCTGTTAAAGGCGAATTAGAACATATTATATAATAGTAATGAGAAAAGACATACACCCAGACAATTATAGATTAGTTGTATTTAAAGACATGACGAACGATTATTCATTCGTTTGCCCATCATGTGCAGAGTCAAGTGAAACGGTACAATGGGAAGATGGAAATGAGTATCCATTAATTAAATTAGATATCTCTCACAAATCACATCCATTTTTTACTGGAATTGTTCAGTTCGTGGATACTGCGGGTCGTATTGATAAATTTAACACGCGTTACGGTAAACGTAAGAAGTAGTTTAACCTACATAAGAATATTGAACCTCTCGTTAGCTCGGGAGGTTTTTTTTTGGTTCAATGTTTGTTGCAATGGAGTCAAGAATTATCTTTATATCGTGAAATTTATTTGTAGTCGTTTCCTTTTCCTTGTGTTCTTGTTTTTTATGAGTTATTCAGCTCGTGCAACAAGAATAAAGTCAGGGTATGAAGCCTTGTTGATTAAGAATTATTTTAAGAGTCAGCAGAAGTTTAAAAAAGCATTTAAATACAACCCTTCTTCAGCAGCATTTGGATTGGCTACAATTTATGCAAGAAACGATAATCCTTTTTATAATATTGATTCAGCATACCGCTATGTTCTACTGTCTGAGACTTCTTTTTCGCTCGCTTCAGATAAGAAAAAACTGAAGTGGGCTAAATACGGTTGGTCAAAAAATGGAATTGACTCCTTGAAAGTGGTGGTGAGTTCTCAGTTTTATTCAGTAGCAAAAAAGAAACATTCCGTTTCGGCATACACTGCGTTTATTCTCAAGCATCCTTGGTCAATAGAATTGAGTGTGGCAACAGATACACGCGATTCTATTGCTTTTGTTCAGACTGTAAACATGAACAATTCAGCTTCTTATGATGCGTTTATGCAGAAGTATCCAGCAAGTAGGTATGCAGCATTAGCAAAGAATAAGTTTTATGATTCACAATATACTGAACATACAAAAGGGGACTCCCTTGAACTTTACCTGAGCTTTTTGGATTTATTTCCAGAAAATCCAAGGGGTATAGATGCAGAAAAACATGTGTTTGAATTAATGACTCAGCCAAACGATATAGCGTCTTATGCACGTTTTTCAGTTAATTATCCAAACTCTCATTTAAATGAACTCGGTTGGAAACAGTTTTATCAGGTGTACCTGTCCGATTACTCGAAAGCACGTAAGTTCGATTTTTTGAAAAAATTTCCAAAGGCTAAAAATCGTAAATTCATTCAAGAGGACTTTGAATTAACGGATTCAACTTTCTTGCCATGCTTCAATAATGGACAGTATGGCTTCTTCAATCGTTTTGGAGATACGCTTATTGCTGCAACCTATGATTTTGTCGGTCCGTTTAATGAGGGGCTTGCAACGGTAATGAAAGGGGATTTGCAGGGAGCTATTAATAAAAGGGGGGAGCTTCAAATTCCAATTCAATACGAATACCTTGGTGCCTTTAATCAGGGCAGGGCTTTAATTGAATCTGATGGAATGTTGGGCTTGATTGACCGGAATAATAAACTGATTTTAGAGCCTGTTTATGAAGATGTAGGAGATGTTTCAGAAGGTTTTATTTATGTTCAAAAGAAAGAAAAGTACCAATATGTTGATGTGAATGGGAATTTAGTTTTTGACCTTCAGTTTGACGAGGCTTTTAATTTTAATAATGGGTGTGCAGTTGTTGAATTGAACGAAAAAAGAGGCCTTATTAATGCTGCTGGAGAATTTTTAATTACAGCTGAATATGATCAATTAAAAGCAATAGAAGATACGCTTTATATCTTTTCAAAGGGTGGTAAGAAAGGAGTGTTGAATTCTAAAGGAGAGCTTGTAGTAAGTCCTATGTATAATCAAATAGGGGGTTTTATTGATGGAGTAGCGTTGGCAACTAAGCAAGATACTTTGGTGTACATCAATAGAAAAGGAGAACTTGTTTTGAATGGTGGGTATGAGGTGTTTCCGAATTATGTGTTAAAAGGAGAATTTAATAAGGGTGTTGCCATTGTACGTAAACAAGGTAAGTATGGACGTATTAACCTTAATGGAGATCTACTCACAGCAATTTCCTATGAAAATTTAGGGGTGGGGCAAACGTTTGTTCCATTTCAAGAAGAAGGTCAATGGGGAGTGTTAAATGCCTTAGGTGAGGTCCTGATTCGTCCTGGTTATAATTCCATTGATGTTTATGGAGGTAACTATGTGGTGGCAAGTTCTGAAAATCACATGGGAATGTTGGACTTGTCAGGCAATGTTCTTGTTCCCTTTTCGTTTAATGCTATTGAGTGGCTAATTGGAGATTATTTAAAGGTTCAGGAAGGAAGTTATTACGCACTGTTCAAAGGTGGAGAACAATTAACAGGGTTTGATTATAATCAGATTAATCTGGTTAAAGATGATTTTATATCTTTATTAGGAGATGATCAATTGATATACATAACGGTTGTCAATGGTCAATGGGTAAATAAAAGGAGTACAGGTGAATAATTTTTTAGATTTAGTGGATAAATATAAGTTTGGGTTAATTGCAACCCTTTCTGTTTACATCATTCTTTTTAGTTACCTCCAAATTTCGTCATATCAACAATCTTTTCCAATCGAACCATTTCATGAAGGATCGCATGTTGAAATTCCCGAAAATGACATTGAATTAAAACCAGAGAATATTAGAGTTCCATCAGATTATAATGCGGGTGTTAAAAGTATGGCGCGCGATGTGAATGATGAGCGTACTCGTGCTTTAGATGGTTACAGTGAGAATAAGACTATAGCCGATGTTGAAGCGCACTACAAGGCTCTTGAGGCACAAATGTACGAGGATGCAGGTGGTAGTAAAACACGTGATGAAATTAAAAAAGAAATGGATGCCCGGAAAAAGATGGATGCCATTCAGGCAGCGAACAAAAAATTAGAACCAGCTAAAGTTGGTGGAGATGTCGCTTATTCAGGAAATGTAATGGTTGATTGGAGTTTGGCAAAACGCTCTCCACATCAGCAAAACAATTGGTATGTTAGAAACCCCGGTTATACGTGTGGGCACGGATCTTCAGGTGTTGTTACTGTTGTCATTAAGGTGAATCGAAAAGGCAATGTTACCTCTGCGGAGTATGATGCATCACAGTCGCAGGGAGGTAATGCATGCATGATTGAGCAGGCGGTTAAATACGCAAAAAAATCTCGGTTTAGTTATTCAACGTCTGCCAGTAGGTTGCAAATAGGTCGAATATCTTACACTTTTATATCTCAATAATGAGAAATTTTGTTCGCAAGTTAATCCCTGACGTTATTTTGGAACGATATAGGGCGTTTAAAAAATCAAAGCGCAATAAGGAGTTAGAATTGAAGCGTATTTCAGGTGATGTAATTTCCCTAAAAAAACTTGAAGATGATATTCGAAATTGCGGAATTACATTGGGAGATACAGTGCTTGTTCACTCGAGCCTTTCTAAGATTGGATTTGTTGAAGGGGGAGCAGAAACCGTTGTTAATGCTTTGTTGAGTGTGATAGGAAGTCAGGGAAATCTACTGATGCCTACGTCTCCAAATTCAGGATTGCAATTGGACTATGTTAAAAAGTTGAAAGTGTTTGATGTAGCTGTAGATGAATCCAAATTAGGTGCCATTTCAGAGTGCTTTAGAACCTTGCCAAACTGCCTGAGAAGTGCGCATCCAACTGAACCAGTTTCGTGTCTTGGGCCAGATGCTGAATATTTTACAAAGGATCATTTTGGTCAACAGACACCTTATACATCGGCAAGCCCTTTTTGCCGTGTTAGTGAATGCGGAGGTAAAATAGTATACCTTGGAGTAACCTTGGATAATGCAGGGACCAATTTACATACGTTAGAAGATGCTGTTGCAAATTTCAAGTATCCAGTCTATTTTAAGGAATCATTTCAAGTAGATGTTAAATTTCCTAATGGAGAAGTTAAATCGATGACTACAAAAGTTCACAATCCAGAACAGTCTATCAAACGGAAGTGTGATGATTTAATTCCACTGTTTAAAGAGAATGGAATTTTGAAAGAGGGGAAAATAGGCCAGGCATCTACTTTGATTGTTGATGCAAAGTCTCTGTTGTCATTTATGATAGAGGCGTATACGAATGACGGTGTGACAATGTATACACCAAGAGGAGAGTAAGGCAGAATTAATTATTTTTACGTTAAACAATTTAGAATGGGTATAATAAACTGGAAAACAGTAAAAGAATACGAGGACATTACATTTAAGGTAGCAGATGGTGTTGCAAGAATTGCATTTAACCGACCTGAAGTGCGGAATGCATTTCGTCCAAAAACAGTGGATGAATTACTTGACGCTCTTATTATTTGTCACGAACATGAAGAGGTTGGGGTTGTCTTAATTACAGGTGAGGGGCCTTCTCCAAAAGATGGAGGCTGGGCGTTTTGTTCTGGTGGTGATCAGCGTGTGCGTGCTAAACGTGGATATGCTGGGCTTGATGGAAAAAACAAGTTTAATATACTTGATGTGCAACGTCAAATCCGCTTTATGAATAAGGTTGTTATTGCTGTTGTTCCAGGATGGGCTGTTGGTGGAGGTCATAGCTTACATGTTGTCTGTGATTTAACTTTAGCAAGTAAAGAGCATGCAGTATTTAAGCAAACAGATGCTGATGTGGCTAGCTTTGATGGTGGTTTTGGGTCAGCGTATTTAGCGCGTCAAGTTGGGCAAAAACGTGCTCGAGAAATTTTCTTTTTAGGCTTCGATTATTCTGCCCAAGAAGCGTATGAAATGGGGATGATAAATAAAGTTGTACCTCATGATGAATTAGAAAATACAGCATACGATTGGGCACAAGAAATTATGACGAAGAGCCCTACGGCAATCAAAATGTTGAAGTTTGGATTTAACTTAATTGATGATGGTTTAGTTGGCCAGCAAATATATGCTGGAGAAGCAACGCGTTTGGCTTACGGTACAGAAGAAGCTGAAGAGGGAAGAAATGCATTTTTAGAGAAGCGAAAAAGGGATTTCTCGAAATTCCCAAAGTTTCCGTAGAGATTTGTAAAAAAAAACATAAAAAAAAGGACAGTTCAAATTTGAACTGTCCTTTTTTTTATTCAGATCGATTAGATCAATTATTTTTTGAAATTATCTGCAACAATTAAGTCTTTTGTTCCATGATTCCACGAGTAAAACCCTTCACCAGTCTTAATTCCTTTTTTTCCAGCCATGACCATGTTTACCAATAAAGGACATGGAGCATATTTAGGATTTCCAAAGCCATCTTGAAGCACTTCCATAATTGCCAAACAAACATCTAGTCCAATGAAATCTGCCAGTTGAAGAGGTCCCATAGGGTGCGCCATTCCAAGTTTCATAACGGTGTCAATTTCTTCAACTCCTGCAACTCCTTCGTGTAGTGTGATGATTGCCTCGTTTATCATTGGCATTAATATTCTGTTTGCAACAAATCCAGGGTAATCATTTACCTCTACAGGAACTTTACTTAGTTTCTTCGAAGTTTCCATAATCAGGTTTGTTACTTCATCAGAAGTTGAGTATCCGCGAATAATTTCAACCAATTTCATAACAGGAACCGGGTTCATAAAATGCATTCCAATCACTTTGTCTGGACGTGTAGTTGCCGCAGCTATTTTTGTGATGGAAATAGAAGAGGTGTTTGATGCTAAAATCACATGCGAATCTGTTATTTCATCTAAATTTTTGAAGATTTTAAGTTTTAAATCAACGTTTTCAGTAGCAGCTTCAACAACTAAATCAACTCCTTTAACACCAGCGTTAACATCTGTAAATGTTGTGATGTTTGCTAGGGTTGTGTTCTTTTCTGATTCAGAAATTTTTTCTTTAGACAATTGACGGTTTAGGTTCTTAGTTATAGTTGCCATCCCTTTATCTAAAGAGGCTTGGGCTACATCAATTAATGATACCTTATATCCAAATTGTGCAAATGTATGCGCAATTCCATTACCCATTGTTCCTGCGCCAATTACTGCTACGTTTTTCATTCTATTCTTTTTTGTTTGATTTCAACACTATTATAATAATTGCAAAGATAATATTCCTATTAAAATGATTGAATACTTATCTTTGATCTATGTATTCAGCGCGTGTTCCTGTAGTTCTTTATGATGGTGAATGTGGTTTTTGTAACCGTTCTGTTGCTTTTATATTGAAAAGGGATAAGACTAAATCCATTCATTTTGCTAAACTTCAATCTGAATTCACCAAAAACCTTTTTTTTGAAAAAGGATGGGTTCAACCTGATCTCAGCACGTTTTATTTAATTGAAGAAGGTGTTCTTTTAAAGAAATCAAATGCCGCGTTAAAAGTTGTTACGTATTTTGGATTTCCGTATTCCATACTTGGGGTATTTAAAATTGTACCTCTATTTATTCGAGATTTCATATATGATTTTATAGCAAAAAAACGCAAGAAAATTTCTACAGGTTTTTGTGTTGTTTTGACAGCTAGTGAGTCTAAGCGTTTTTTTGACCGTTGAATTTAGATCAAGCAGTAAGCTTACTGCTTGATAATTCTAGCTGTTTTTTTATTTCCATTTTGTGTAGTTATTACTTGATAGAAACCAGGATTGTAATCCGTTCCAATTTTTATCTCTGTTTCTTGATATAGGTCAACAAATTGATGTTCGATTAATCTTCCTGTTGCATCGTAAATAGATACCAGTACAATTGATTTAGCGTCTTCAGAAGTGATGTGAAGTGTTATGGCATCGTTAAACGGGTTAGGGGATAATTTAGCATCGAAAACGACAGCTGTTTGCTGGCATGCGTGCTCTTGTTTATTGGTTGTGCTAATTGCAGAGGTGGTAGGGGTAGTTAGTGTGCAAACTGACCCATAATCACCCGTAATACCATTCGCTGTTACTTGGATGTCAACATTGTATGTTGTTCCTGTATTTATACCAACAACTTGGTCTAGGAAGAAGTTTCTAAATGGGCGATCAAAAATTAAAGTGTCTGTTCCGTTTATCATCCTAAACCTGTAGTTAGATGCACCGGGAGCTTCAAGAGCAAATATTTTATTTGACATTGAGTTTGCGGTTGTGTTACAGTAGAGAGAAGCTAGCTGTGTGTTTGGGAATGCTGTAGTGAATAGACATGTTGGCCCGTAGTCGCCTTGTACACCTGCATTTGGAGTTACGGCTATGTCAACGCTATATGTCTTGTTGTAATCTAGGGCAACAAGGCTTAAGGGGAGCGCTCTGAATGGGCGGTCAATAAGGAGGGTGTCTATTCCTTCAATAAACCTAAACCTGTAGTTGTCTGCCCCTGGGACAGCTGTTCCTTTAATTTGCCGATTAATGTTGTAGGTTGTCATACCGCAATAAGCTGGTCCTAGTTGAGATGTTGGGAATATCGTTTTCACTTTACAATTTGCTCCGTAGTTACCTATTAATGCACCTACTTTTACAGCAACATCAACAGTGTATGTTTTACCATAACTTAAATTTAGACCTGCGTGGTTCAGTTGAATAGACCTAAATGTACGGTCTACAATTGCGGTGTCAGTTCCTTCTATAAATCTAAACCTGTAACCGGTTGCACCTGAAACTCCAACTGCTTTAACTGTTCTAGTCAAAGACTCTGTTATTATGTTGCAGTGTGTTGCGCCCAATTGTGTAGTCGGAAATTGTGTAATCAATTGACATGATTGGCCATAATTTCCTTCTATCCCATTTAGTGTTATTGCAATATCAACATTGTATGTTTTATTGAACTCTAGGGTTAGGCCATTGTGATTTAGGTTAATTGCTCTAAAAGGGTTTTCAACAATCGCTGTATCAGTTCCTTCTATAAATCTGAATCTATAGTTAGCCGCCCCTGAAACCAATTGTGCTTTAATCTGTCTTGTCAACGATGTTGTTGTCATGCCACAGTAAGCTGTCCCTAGCTGTGTTGTTGGTATTGGTGTTGTGATGGTACAGATTGCGCCATAGTTTCCTTGAACTCCACCAGCTGGTGTTACAGCAACATCAACGTTATAGATTTTTCCGTAAGTTATAGGTATAAGACCTAGCGGTAGTGATCTGAAGGCACGGTCAATAATTATGGTGTCGGCACCATTTATTAATCTAAATCTATAGTTACTTGTTCCTGTAATGAGGTCGGCTTTAATAAGTGCCGTTAATCCTGTAACTGTTGAACCACAATCTGCAGCTTGTAATTGTGTTGTTGGCAAATTAGATCCGTTAGGATTATAAATCCCAACACCTAAACCAGATATTTCGGTATTGAAAGAGCCTGTAAAAGTAATGTCTCCATGAAAGGATCCTACCACAGAATTTGAGTTTGAGATGGTGTAATTGTTGGCGTTTAAAGCATTTACATCATTAATCGTACTTGTCCCTCCAACGTTGATGACTTCGGCGTTATTTCTAGAGTTTCCTGTGGCAGATTCCCATCCAGCAACTTCATTTTCTTGATAGTAAAGCGTTACGTTGTATGTTCCTGTAGGGCTTGTATTTGTAGGGCTTACTTTAAAGGTTTTTGAGTGTAAGAAATCTGGTGAGTTTGCGGTGTTGAATGGCAGTGCGGATATTCCATTTCTATCCACCTCAACAGTAACACAACCATAATCAAACGTTGATGTGTTTTCTAAAGACATCATTATATTTTCAGATGCGGGGTCATAGAAATGAACGGTCGTATTTGGACCTACGTTCGCAGTCATTCCGGCGTTACTATTTATGCCTGTTTGAACCCCAATAGGAGTTTGACCTATTATCGATATGTTGTCAATCCCAATTCCGTATGACCATCCTGTTCCATCACTGTATTTAATGGAAAAAATAACATTGCTATTATTTACATACGGAGTTAGGTCAACAGTTTGAGTTGTCCATGCAATGTTTGTTGTTATTGCCTGTACTAGAGAAGGGGCTCCATTGTTGATAGAGACATATATCTCTGCTGTTTCGGTGTTGTTTTGGTAAGTTTTTCCTTCAAAATAAGAAAGAAAAGATAAGGTGCCGCTTGTTACTCCAGTTAAGTCTATCGAAGGGAATATTAGATCCACGTTATTTTGATTGCAGTTGCAATCATCATCATTAATCCAGGCAAAATTAGATGTGTTGGTAGCAGGAAAGGTGAGGTATGAAGAGTTGATTGGATTGCCAACTTGAAACGGTGTGTTTAGTGATGGGTTAATTGTTGTAAAGGTCCCAAAACCGGACTCAAAATTTTGGGTTAGTAGGGTAGATGTTGTTGATAAAACAGTGGGGGCTAGATCATTGTCATTAATGATGATTTCTACAATTTGATTCGCGATAGCTGAAACAGCATTTCCTCCATTTGCATTTAATGTATATCCGAGAATTATATTTTCAGTTCCTTCTACAACGGCATCATTATACACCCAGATTTCAGCTGTGCCGGTTAATGTAGGTCCAGCTAAGGTAAATGTAGTGTTGTTTAATATGAAATCTTGACCAAGGGTAGCAGTCCCTCCTGTAACGAATAGTGTTATGTCTGCATTTTGTGTTGGAGAAACTCCGATAGAAATGGGTACGTCAATTACATGGTAGTCTAAACAAGTACTAGCTGCTGTGGTTGCTTCAGCTTCATTTATTGTTTCTATTGCAATATCAAATTGAACTTCTGCATTTTGATTGCATAAGTCAATGCTAAAGGCGCCAATTCGTGCCGTGCCAGAAGTTGTTGGGTTGTAGACCCCTGCAAAATAAAATGTTTCACCATCTGAAGGGTCAACTCCCATGGAGTTATAGTCACCATATCTATTTGAATTGTTATAGGTTGTCCCTGTTGCAATTGAAGTCTCTGGTTCGGTCATTTGATTTAGTGGGTCACATTCCTTACGGCCGGTGTAACGTAGAGATGGGTAGGTTGAGCTACTAGATACATTATAGGCTAAGCCAATATTTCCTGAGGCAGATATTCCGATAGAAGGCATCCATCTGGAGTCTGTATCTGGTGAGTAAGTACTTTCTTGGTAAAGAGTCCATGCGCCAGCTGTTCCGCCAATTCTTCGGAGCTCATACCAGCGTATTCCTGCCTGATCGTTACCTGAAACATCTGTAACATGACAGCAAACGATTGATTCATGAGATCCAAAGTTTCGATACATAATTCGATTCATTAAGAGCTCTCTTAGCGGATCAAGGTTTGTATTGGACCCAGGTTGATCGATACAGGAGAAGGATGTGAATCCGCATAGTTCAGAATCGAACGGCAGAGTCATGTTTAATGTTGTATTTACTGTAACAGAAGAATTCGAAACATTTGTCCAATCGATGTTTATATCCCAAATTTCTAAAGCGTCATTTGTTACTCCAGACCAGGCGTCATCTCTCATGCGCATAACCATTGGAGATGTCCCTGCGGGGGGAGGTGTTGTCCCTAATAAGCTGACAGGTGTTGTAGCTTGAAACCCGATAGTGTTATAGCTGGGTACGGTAAATCGTTGGGCTGAAGTTGTGGTTCCAGACAGTAAGTCTGCTCTATTTATTGCGTAAATAGGAGAGTTGCCAGATTCATTTGTGGTTATTATATAGGAGTCATTCCAAATGGAGTATTTAGGGTAGTCTGGAAAACTGGGTGCATTAAAAGAAAATGTATGGTATGCACCTGTTGGATTTCCAGTTTGAGAAATTGCAACGTGCATGTTATTTCCAGAATTAGAGAATTCACTAAGCATCCATCGATCGGCGCGTTGGTCGTATAGTACAATTGGATCTCCAAGTCCACCGGGCATCCCCATAAAGTTGTCAAAGTATATTTGTGATCCGATTGTTGCACCTGTTTTTGAATAAACTTGAATATAAGCTCCCGAAGGACCGTTTGTCATGTGGACAACATGGTTAGGGCCAACATCTACAGCTGGATCTGCCGGATTAACATTGAAATTACTTATACCATCCCAACTTTGAGTAAGTGCTTTTGATGTATTTGCAGGAGAATAATGTTTTTGTAGTGCTAAATCTTCACCTTGAGGTAGGGCGTTTTGATTTACAGATTCGTTTAGAATCCAATCATTCTTTGGGTGATAACCAATTTTTGGTGATTTTGTAGTTTCATTAATTGTCCCTTTAGGTTCTGTGTAGTCAATTAGGCTCTCTGTCAATCCATGGTAATAAACGGGTATAGATTTAGACTTTACCTCAGTCTTTGATTTGCTTTGCGCGTTAAGGCTGTTTACAATAAAGACGGTAGCTACAAAAAAGAGTAGCTGATTAATTGATCGAATAAATTGACTTGACAAAAGGTTTGTTTTAAATGATGACTATGTATATAGACTAAATATAAAGCTTATTTGTAATATGATCAACAGTTAGCTACTCTTTTTTAGAATCAAAAAAGTCAAGTGTTGTTTTACAGACTTCAAGTAAGTGCTTGGGTAGGATGTTGCTTTCCCATGGGTGACTTGAGCCAAATGTGTGTTGTGCGCCTTTAATTTGAATAATGTTTGTATTTAGCCATTTAGCTACTTTTTGCCCTTCGTCTATCTTTACAGAAAGGTCTTTGTCCCCATGAATAATTAGGGTTGGGGTGTTTGATTTTTCACAATACGATTTAATGCTTAAACGTTTTTGATTCTTAATGAAGCTTTCGTATTGAGAATAAGCGTGTGGCATTTCTTGATGTGTTCTTCCATTTTTACGGTAGTAGTAACCATCATTTTTCCATTTTTGAAGTGTTGTTCCTGTAGGCATTCGTTCGGCAATAGAAGCGATTCCTGCCCAGCTTGTAATTTTAGCTACATACTTGTTTTCAGCCTGAAGTAATGCGATTCCGCCACCTCGAGAGTGTCCAATAATATAAATTTCGGGTAGTACTTTAAACTCAGCTTGAATTAGGCTTATAATGGCTTCAAAATCCTCAATCTCTTTTAGGTAATTGTTTTGACTGAAAGCATCTAGGTCGTTGAAGTCGATAGGCTTATCAATGGTTCCGCCATTATGACTTACGTTGTATTTAAGAAATCCGTAGCTGTAGTTCTTAAAGTAATCTTCAACAAGATTCCAACATCCCCAGTCTTTATGGCCCATATACCCATGCATAAAAACAATCAGCTTATTGTTCCATTGAGTGGGGGTCGAAAGATCGAATACGCTTTTTCGATTACCTGAGCCTGAGTATATTCCGTTTTTAATTTGCTTCATGGGTGTTTATATTCTGTCTTTTTTTTATCTAAAATAAGCAATTATATCCTGTAATTTATCATTGATGTTCTAGGCTCTATGTGTGCTAGTTTTACTATATTAGCAACTAAATAGGAATTGGTGAAAATCATGAAACTCCTTCTTGTTATACTTTTGTTTACCAGTTGTGGTAAAGGAATGGGTAGTCGCGTTGTAGGAGACAAATTATCGGTTTATTACTTAGAGCATTCGGATAAAGATAAAGCAAAAGTAATTGCTAGTATTTGGAGAGATAAGGACTTAATTACCGGCAAAAAACAAGATTTACAACTGGTTCAGTTTCAAGATGGATACGAGTTACGTTTAATAGCAACGAATAATATAGGTAAAACCCAGTTGCCCTTTAATGAGCGTAGAATTCTTTTAGGTCTTCAGCGTACTATTCGTGATAGTTTAAAGTTAAAAGGATTACAACTTGTTTTATGTGACTCCAAGTTCGAACCGATTTATAATATTAATCAATGAAGATATCAGCATCAATTTACAGTGATAAAAAACGGCCTTTAAAGGAGGTTATTCAAGATCTTATGGATCACCAGGTAGATTTACTTCATGTGGATTGCAACGATGACCTGAATGTTTTTAACGACATTAAAACAATCAGGGAGCTATGTAGTATTCCAATAGATTTACACATTATTACAGCACACCCCTCAAAGTACTATACGCTTTTAGAGGAAAATCCTGTTGAGTATGTCACGTTTCAATACGAAGATTTAGAAGAATCGCTCAATATTCCAGATACCGTAACGGGTAAAAAAGGAATTGCGGTAATTACACCCACGGCGGTTTCTATTTTTGATGCGTATCCAGACTTTGATTTTATTTTGATTATGGCAACGATTCCTGGTCAAAGTGGAGGGAAATTTGATACTATAAATTTCACGAAAATCAGAGAGTTTGGAAATAATTATCCAGGGAAGTCAATACATGTAGATGGTGGGGTAAATGCTGAGGTTTCATTCATTATTAGGAACATGGGGGTGACAAGTGCTGTTTCAGGTTCTTATTTGTTTAATTCAGCAAGTATTGGAAACGCACTAATGAATTTAACAAAACGTGAGGTTGAATCTCATTTTTCTGTGCGTGATTTTATGATTCCTATCGCAGAGTCTCCAACGGTTTTAAAAAGTGCGGTTAATTTAAAAAATGTACTGAGGTCTATTGATCAAGGAAAGCTTGGTTTTTGTCTTGTGTTGGATGCGGACAATAAATTTAACGGCTTGGTTTCGAATGCTGATGTACGTAAGGCATTGTTGAATAATTTAGATGACATTAATGCGTTTCCACCAACAGAGTTGATTAATCCATCTCCGGTTACTATTAATGAGAATACAACGGTGCTTGAAATGTTGCAATTAATAAAAACAAGTACGTTTCCGATCTTGTATCTTCCGGTGTTAGATGACGCAGGTTTTGCCAAAGGAATTGTTACTTTTGTTAACCTTATTAAAGGAGAATTATGATTTTACATTTAAAACCAAACATCACTGAGTCTAAGGCGGTTTCAATAGCTGATGACTTAAATGCATTTCACTTTGTTTCAAAAGGAATAAACGTCCTTGTAACTGGGTCGGGAATGAAACAAGTACCTACTTCTGTTGAAGCTGAGGTAGATCAGTTTTGGGTATTTGAGAATGATATCCAATTGGCATCTAAAAAATACCAGTCTGAAAAAAGAACGGTAAAAATTGGAAATACCATTATAGGTGGTAATACTAAAAATACATTACTCATAGGAGGGCCCTGTTCTGTTGAATCTGAAGATCAAATCAGAGAGTCGTCAGAGTTACTTGTAGATATGGGGTTAACAACACTTAGAGGAGGCTGTTATAAGCCAAGAACAAGCCCATATTCATTTCAAGGTATGGGATACGAAGGCTTAATGCTTTTAACTAAAATGCGAGAAGAGTTTGGCTTAAATATCATAACAGAAGTTCGTGACGCTACGCATGTAAATGATGTTATTGAACACTCTGATGTTATTCAGGTTGGAGCAAAAGCGATGTACGATCAAGGGATTTTACGCGCTTGCGCTAAAACAGATAAAACGGTTCTAATCAAACGCGGGTTTGGAACAACTTTAAAGGAGTTTGTGCAGGCTGCAGAATTTGTATTGTCTGGAGGTAATGAGAATGTGATCTTGTGCGAAAGAGGATTGAGAACGTTTGAAACAAACACACGTTTCACCTTGGATTTATGTGGTGTGGCTTGGTTGCAAGAAAACACAAATCTTCCAATTATTTTAGACCCGAGTCATGCAATGGGATATGCTTATGGTGTTCCTGTTTTATCACGTGCCTGTGTTGCAATGGGAATAGATGGTTTGTTAATTGAAGCACATAGAGATCCTTCGGTTGCAAAGTCAGATGCTTCTCAACAGTTAACGCATGAAGGTTTTAGAGAATTATTAACGAGCTTAAAGCCGGTTGCTGCAAGTGTAGGATATTCAATGATATAGTGAATTTAGAAGAAAATATAAAAGGTCTTTGTGACAAGAATGGAATTGATTTTGTAGGCTTCTTAGCTGACATGGATGTTGAAACGGTTTATGAATTGTCTGTTTCTGACTTGGAAGTGATTTGTGAGGAATACGAATTAGATTTAAACGCCCTGTTATTTAAATTTCCATTTAAATCAAATCATTTAAAATCTAAGTTAGATAAGATAAAGCTACTGGTAATTGATGTAGATGGTGTAATGACAGACGGTGGAATGTATTTTACTGAATCTGGAGACCAATTCAAGAAGTTTAACACCAAAGATGGAATGGCTATCATACACCTAACGAAAAGTAATTTTCAAGTAGCCATTATTTCATCTGGATTTAAAGGAGATGCAGTTGCAAGGCGCGCAGAAATGCTAGGTATTCAGCATTGTTCAGTAAGCAGAAGTCCTAAAATAGAAACGTTGAGCGCTATTTGCAAAGAGTTAAACATTAACCTAGAAAATGTCGCTATGATTGGTGACGATATAAATGACCTAGCAGTCATTGAAAAGGTTGGTTTTTCAGCATGCCCAAAAGACGCTGTAAATGTAATTAAGTCGCAAGTAGACGTAATATTAGAAAATAAAGGGGGAGAAGGTTGTGTTCGTGAGCTAATAGACATGTACATCCTTAAAGAACCGTTGAGTTAGTATGGATAAAATCAAGATTGGGGTAATAAAAGAAGGTAAGATTCCGTCAGATAAACGTGTACCATTGACACCTAAGCAGTGTCGTTTGTTAGAGACTACTTATCCATTTGTTGAGGTTGTTGTTCAACCAAGCCCTATTCGTGCTTATAAGGATGAAGCTTATTTGGCTGAGGGGATAAAGATGAACGAAGATTTAACCGATTGTGAAATCATTCTAGGGGTTAAAGAGGTTAATATTTCTGACCTTATACCGAATAAAAAGTTCTTATTTTTCTCACATACGCTAAAAAAACAGTCTTATAACAGAGCTTTGTTACAGGCCATTCTAGATAAAAAAATACAATTAATTGATTATGAGGCTTTGAAAAATAAGTCTAATAAACGCGTTATTGGTTTTGGTCGTTACGCTGGAATTGTTGGTTGTTACAACGGCTTTTTGACATACGGACTCAAGCATGAACTTTATGAATTGAAAGCGGCTAATAAATGTGCTGACCGTAAAGAGGTTGAAGAAAAATTGAAGAAAGTATCGTTACCTAATAACACCAAAATTGTACTTACCGGATTTGGTCGAGTGGGACATGGTGCTCGAGAAATTTTAGACTTACTGCCTATAACTGAAGTGACGCCTGAAGAATTTTTGACAAATACTTTTGATACACCTGTTTATACGCACCTAGAGCTGGAAGATTACTATGCTAAACCGGATGGTTCTAAGTTTGTTAAACAGGAGTTTTATACTACTCCAGAACGTTATAAGTCAGATTTTAAAAAGTACCTATCTAAATCAGACATGTATATTCCTTGTCATTATTGGAGCGATAAGTCAGATTACATAATTACACGAGAAGACTTAAAATCTGAGGACGTTCGTTTATCTGTTGTTGCAGACATTTCTTGTGATATTGATTGCGCTGTAGCTTGTACAATTCGACCAAGTAAAATTACGGACCCAATTTATGGTTATGACCCAGTAACAGAGTTAGAAGCTGACTTTAAGAAAGAAGGGGTAATCGCTGTTATGGCAGTTGATAATTTACCGTGTGAATTACCTTTAGATGCTTCAGAAGATTTTGGAGGAGAATTGTTGAATGAAGTATTTCCATCGTTGCTTATTGAAGATAAAGATTTGGTTATAGCACGCGGAAGTGAAACGACATTGAATGGAGAGCTTTCAGTGTACTTTACTTATTTAGAGAACTATTTAAAAGGATTGGAATAGATGATAAAGGGGGATAAGAAGGTAATTAGAGGATGGGTTTCTTACGATTGGGCAAATTCAGTTTATAACTTGGTTATATCCTCTGCTATTTTTCCTATTTTCTTTGAAAAAACAACCACGAATGCATATGTAAACCGTATGTATAATGATGGTTCTCCAGATTTTGATCCAAGTATGATTTCCGTTCGAACAGAGGATGTAACGTCATTCTTTTTTGGAATAGAGATTACAAGTTCGGTATTGTACACCTATGTTCTTGCTGCGTCTTTCTTAGTCGTTTCTTTTTTATCGCCATTACTTTCAGGGATTGCTGATTATTCAGGGAATAAGAAAGCATTTATGAAGTTTTTTTGCTACTTGGGAGCGACCTCGTGTGTGGGGCTTTATTTCTTTGACCCTAATAATATGGGGCTTAGTATGATTCCATTTTTCTTAGCAAGCATAGGTTTTTGGAGTAGTTTGGTGTTTTACAATTCATTTTTACCTGAAATTTCAGAGCCTAAAGACCATGATCGGATTTCAGCAAAAGGCTTTTCGATGGGGTACTTTGGGGGAATGGTTTTACTTGTTTTTTGTTTGATATGGAACATGGTTTTGGAGTATGACATTAAATATTGCTTCGTTTTTGTTGGAATTTGGTGGGTTTTATTTAGTCAAATAGCATACCGGGTGCTCCCGAATAGTACCAATAATTATAAAAAAGAAAAAGGGATTATTTGGAAGGGGTTTAATGAGTTGATTATTGTTTTTAAAGCGTTTAAAAAGACAAAACGCTTAAAACGATTTATTACTTCATTCTTCTTCTTTAATACAGGTGTTCAGACAGTTATGCTTACAGCTACATTGTATGCCTCAAGAGAGATATTTAAAATTCCAGAAGAAATTAGATCAACGCTAACGCCAGCAGAAATAGCAAGTAAAGAAGGGGAGGGAACTGCAGGCTTAATTATTGCAATATTGTTAATTCAGATTCTAGGAGCTTTAGGAGCTTTTTTAATTTCCAGGTTGTCAGAAAAAATTGGAAATATGAAAACGTTAACGCTTGTTGTTGGTTTTTGGATTCCATTGTGTGTGTTTGCCTACTTTATTGGTCAAGGTGAACACGGCCAGTTTTATGCACTTGCATGCGGTGTCGGAATTGTAATGGGTGGTGTTCAGTCCTTATCAAGATCAACGTACGCGAAGTTTTTACCAGAAACAAATGATTATGCAAGTTACTTCTCGTTTTTTGATGTGACTGAAAAAATAGGAATTGTTTTAGGGACGTTCTTTTTTGGATTTATGGAGTATGCGATGGATGACATTAGGGGGTCTATTCTATCAATAATTTTCTTCTTTGTTATCGGGTTACTCATGATTTTTAGGGTTCCTAAAAATGAAGTTGAGCAATGATCTAAGGGGTTAGTTTTAATGCATTTCTATTTGTCTTAAACTTGACGTTGTATGGAAGGGTGGATGTTTTTGTGCACTTGATTTTTGGCTTCAACGGATATATTTACTAGCTTTAATTCCAACGATTAAACTATTATTATGAAAATCACCATCATTTTAGTATCTGCAGTCTTGTTAACTTTAGGTTCTTGTTCAAAAACGTATTCATGTAATTGTACTACAGTTACTACATTTCCCGAGCATGAGAGTGGAGGGGTAACTGTGCCATTATCTTCTGCTTCAACAACATCATTAAAATATGTAAATGGGAAGCAAAAAGATGCAAAATCAACATGTACTGATATTGGGTCAACTTCAAGTTTTAATATGCCACCTCAGTCTTCAGGCTCAGACAGTGTTACCGTGATAATGACGTGTGACTTAGGAGAAAAGTTTAAAGAGTAGCGTAAACGCAAAGATATTTTGGTCTTTAAGGCTGAAAAAAAAGGGTGATTGATAATTTCAATCACCCTTTTTTTATTTTGTATTTACTTATGCCTTCTTGTAAAATGGAAGTTTAACAATTTTGGCTTTTACCTGTTTGTTTCTGATTTCGACAAAGATCTCATTATCTACGGCGCTTAGGTTTTTTGTTACATACCCCAATCCAATTGATTTTTTCATTGAGGGAGACATTGTCCCAGAGGTTACTCTTCCAATTGTGTTTCCATTCGTATCTACAATAGGGTAGTTATGACGTGGAATACCACGATCAATCATTTCAAATGCAATGAGTTTACGTGTAGTACCTTCCTCTTTCTGCTTCGCTAAAAACGCCTTGTCATTAAAGTCGTCTTTTGCAAGTTTTGTGATCCATCCTAACCCTGCTTCTAAAGGTGAGGTTGTATCGTCAATGTCATTTCCATAAAGACAAAAGCCCATTTCTAATCGCAATGTGTCTCTTGCAGCTAAACCAATGGGTTTAATGTCACACACTGCTCCAGCTTCAAATACTTTGTCCCAAACTTGAGAAGCATTTTCGTTCTTGCAGTAGATTTCAAATCCTCCAGAACCTGTATATCCTGTAGCAGAAATAATTACATCATCAACTCCAGCAAAATCAGCAACTTCAAAATGGTAGTATTTGATTTCGGCTAAGTTAATAGAGCTTAACGATTGCATTGCCTCAATAGCCTTAGGGCCTTGAATAGCCAGTAGTGAATAGTCTTCAGAGAGATCTTTCATTTCTGCACCATAGGTGTTGAATGATGAGATCCAATCCCAATCTTTTTTTATGTTAGATGCATTCACAACTAAAAGGTATTCTTCTTCTTTTAGTTTGTAAATGATTAAATCATCAACAATTCCACCTTTTCCGTTTGGCATACAGCTATATTGCGCTCGGCCAATGGTGAGTGTTGAAGCATCGTTCGAAGTTATTTTTTGAATCAAATCTAAGGCTCCAGGTCCAGAAATGAAAAATTCCCCCATGTGAGAAACATCAAAAACCCCAACACCTTCGCGCACGGTTTGATGTTCGCTATTAACGCCTTCGTATTGTACAGGCATGTTGTATCCTGCAAAAGGAACCATTTTAGCACCTAAAGCAATATGTTTATTTGATAAAGCTGTGTCTTTCATTTGACTAGTTTTTTGTCAAAATTAAGAAATTCAACTAGCTGTCAAAGCGCATTTATAGAATAAGAATAAAATAATGTATGGACGCTGTTGTATGCGTTAATTATTTTGTCAAATTATTTATTTTCCTGAATAAGTGACGCCAGTTCTTTCCCAACTAAGGTGCCGATTGCAACCCCCATTCCTCCTAATCTTAAACCGCAAAATAAGTGATCATCTAGTTTTTTAACGATAGGTTTTTTAGATTTACCAATACCCATTATTCCTGCCCATTGATGGTCTATTTTGAATGGTGTACTAGGCAGTATAACATTTTTTAAAATTGCGTTTAATGACTTGGTAATTAGCGCTGTGTTTTCTAGAAGGGTAGACGTTTCTCCACGAATGTCGAGGTTTCTTCCGCCACCAAATAGAATTCTATCGTCAATATTTCTGAAGTAGTAGTACCCTTTATTGTAGTGAAATGTTCCTTTGATTTTTAAGTTTTTAATAGGTTCTGTGATAAGTACTTGAGCTCTTGCAGGAACAATATCCTCTGAGGGAATCAATGCCTTTCCGAACCCGTTTGTACAGATTGAAATGTTGGTAGATTGAATTGTTCCCTGCGTTGTTTTTACGTTGTTTTGATCAATACTTAAAGCTTCTATTCCAAATAAAACATGGATGTCCTCAGCAATTACTTTCTTGTAAAACGCATGGTTCATAGATGCGGTATCTATTTGTCCTTCTAGTCGGTTAAAAATACTCGTAATTACATTATTGAACCCAAACTTAGTAGAAACATTGGGGTCAATAGAATAAACACCCTCTTCACCAGTAATTTCCTTCAACTTGGTGTTGAAATATGGAATTTGATCTTTTACTTTTTCAAAAAGAGACGTTTCATGCTCTGTAATCAAATCCCAAGAACCATTTGTTTCAAATTTTAATTGTTGATCACCAATTAATGTCCTTAAATGAGATAAACCTTCCCAGCGTAGCTTTACTGTTTCCCACACATCCTTTTCTGGGATTTCCTGAAGGTCTGCGTAGAGTTCTGTAGCACTTCCAAAGCAAGCAAAACCTGCATTCTTTGAGCTTGCTCCACTCGGAAGAAATCCACGTTCAAGAATAACGATTTTACTGTTTGGATTTGCTTTACGCAAGTGAAGAGCCGTACTGTATCCAACTATCCCAGCTCCAATTATTAGGTAGTCAATATTATTAAAGAAAGATTTTTGCTCCCAATAACTTATTTTTTCACTGCTTAGCATGGTGTTTGAAGGCATGTTTATGAACTATTTTAACCATATTTGTATAAATAATAATTCAAATTTAAACCAAATCTGTAACTGGTTGCACAGAGCTACGTTTAAATTCTATAATATGAGGTATCTAATTGTATTTTTTGTATTCATGCTATCCATGTTTTCATGGGGTCAAAAATTAGATTTAGTTTTTCGTGGCACGCTTGTAAATAGTGATAAAGATAAGAAAGAAGAAGGTGTTAAGGTTCGGCTAGTACAAGCTGGTACCGTTATTTCATCATCGGTAACTTCTTCAAATGGTAAGTTCAAGATATCAGCAGATATTGATCAAACAAAGCCATTCGAACTTAAATTTAGTAAGCCTGGATTGGTGGGTAAAATGATGCATTTTGATTTCGCGAAATTAAATGAAGAAGATACTCCACCAGGAGGAGAACTCTTTGACCCTTTTGAAATAAAAGTATTTAATAAAAGAGATAATGCAGATTTCTCATTTCTTAAAACCGAGCCCGTTGCAAAATTCGATTGGAATGCTCAAGCATTAAGCCCTCGATTAAATACAGCAGCAGCAGCAGCTGTAAAGAAAAAAGTAGAAGTTCTTTTGGCAGATTCTGATAAGCGTAAGGCTGAAATGAATATGAAGTATAATGCTGCACTAAAAGCAGCTGATGCATTTTATGCGTCTAAAAATTACGAAAAAGCACTTCGCAAGTATGAAGAAGCCTTGGGGTATAAGCCCCAAGCGAAATACCCTGTAGATAAAATTATAGAATTAGACGCGTTGATTCAAGTAGAGAAAGCTTCTGTGTTGGCAGATAAACAAGAGAATGAAGCGTATTATAATTTGATTGAAGCAGGAGATAATTTACGTGATCAGGATAATCTTGAGGGTGCAATATTGAAATATAAAGCAGGACTTGAAAAGAAAGATGAGCAATACCCTAAGGATCAAATTGCTGTTTTAACTAAAACATTGGAGCTTCGTAAAAAAGAAGCTAGAAACAATAAAATGTATGATACTGCGATTTCATCAGGTGATGCGTTTTTAAAACAAAATAGTTTACGTGCAGCTAAAGATAAGTATACGGAGGCGGCTCGATTAAAACCTACAAAGCAGTATCCAAAAGCGAAGTTGGTTGAAATTGAAACAAAGATGGGTGATTTGGCTCGAGAAAAAGCTTATAAAGCTGCAGTTTCAACAGCGAATGAGTTGTTTGGTAAAGGAATGTTGGAAGCAGCAAAATCTGAATATAAAAAAGCAATAGCAATCGATGAAAGTAATACATTTCCTAAAGCGCAAATTGCCCTTGTTGATAAAGCAATTGCTGATTTAGCGAAAGCGAAAAACCTTCACTATGACAACTTGATGTTAGTTGCTGAAAAAGCGAAGTCTGCAGGTTCGTTTCAAAAAGCAATACTTAAGTATAAGGAAGCGCAATCTGTTAAGCCACTTGAGACATTACCAGCAATTAAAATTACGGAGTTAGAAGCGATGCTTGAAAAAGAAGCTGCATCAAGCCAATTAGACAAGCAATACAATAAGTTAATCAGAGAGGGAGACGTGTTGGTCGCGAATAAAAAATACATTGAAGCTATAAATAAGTATAATAAAGCTCTTGTTTTAAAGCCAATGGAGCAGGATCCGGTTGATAAAGCAGAGGAGGCAGAACGTTTAGAAAAAGCTAAAGGGCAAGAAACAGATGCTCAATATGAAAAGATTTTAACTGTTGCTGAAAAGAAAATTGAATCGAAGGAATATGACAGGGCGCTAGAGCTAATTGACAGAGCAATTAAATTTAAGCCTGAAGATAGCCGTCCTCAAGATTTATTAGCTAAGGTGAATGCAATTAAAAGCCTGGATAAAAAGTACGCTGGTTTAATGAATTCGGCAAGTATTTTAATGTCAAAAAAGAAGTTTGAAGAGGCAAAAAAGATGTATAATAATGCCCGAAAATTAAAACCTAAAGAACCTGAACCTAAAATTCAAATTGCTGAAATAAATGCTTTAATGAGTGCCTTATCTAAAGCGAATAAAAAAGATTCGTTATATACGAGTTATATAGAGAAAGGTCAGCGGAATTTTGATAAGAAGGACTATAGTGCTGCGCTTAGGTGTTATCAAAAGGCATTGCTAATTATCCCTACAGATCTAGCTGCAAAATCGAAGGTGTCTGAAATTAAACAACTGATGGACGACATTAAGGATAGCAAAGCTAATCGTATAATTGCTGAGCGTTTAAATGCAATAATTAAGGAGGCTGACTCTTTCTTTGAAAAGAAGGAATATGCAAGGGCTAAAAATAAATATGAAGAAGCTATAGTATTTAGCCCTTCAGATTTACACGCAAAAAATAGGATAGAAGCGTGTGAACGTTTGAGTCATCAAAATGAACGTGTTGAGGTTGAGGTCAAACCAGAGAACACTTCTACTGTATTGAGTTCAGGTGTAGTTGAAAATGTAGGTGTAGAAAAATTAGAAGATTTAGGGGTACCTTTTGATGAAAACAGTATTTTGGAAGGTGGTTTTATCATTCAAAAAGCAGAGTCTGATCGTCGTTTTTCACAGAGCACGAGTATAGATATTGAAGCACAGAAAATTAGAGCAGCAGAAACCAAAAGAGGATTAGCTGAAACAAAATTTCATGAACGTGAACTGACTACGTTAAGGCTTGTCCAACAACAGGCTAAAGCTGATGAGAACGTATATGCTTTGAATAGCGAGTTTACGGATGCCGAGCTAAAAAAAGTACAGTTGGAAGTAGAAAAGACATACCGAACGAATGTCGATTTTGAAAATAGCGATAACCTTAGCTCTCAGGGTGTTTTAGATCGTAAAACAGAAGAGTCACTGTCAGTTTATAGTAAGCGTCAAAATGCCTATAAAGGAAATGCAGATAACTTAAAGTTATTTAATGATGCACAGGCTGCATTAGGGTCAAAACGTATTTCACAGGATTATAATGAACGTGTGAATTCAACTCAAACAATTTCCATCATTGAAGGCGAATCACACCATGATAAAACCATTAAATCTACTACAAATAAACAGCTTAATGAAGCTAAAGCGTACGCGAGCCAAGCACGTGTAGAGGCCTCCGCCGATCGTTATGATGAATTATTGACGAACGAAGGTGCTGTTCAGGAGTCAGCTATAAGGGTTGTAGAAAAAGCACAGTCAGTTTCTGCTAGGTTAACTGGAAGCACAAACGATTTAGAAGGGGTTCGCGCTGGTGTTGTTGCAGATAATAATGAGCGCACATCGATAGACGTTGAGTCTGCTTTTAAAGTGAACAGTCAAGTCTCAGAAATTCAAAAAAGAGCTCAGGATGAACAGTTCCAGTTGGGTGAGGATAGAGCGGTGTATAACGCTTTAATACAACAGCAGGAAACGGAATTAGCAGGAGTTAATATTGATCGCTACAATACAGAGGTAGAGCGACATTTTAGAAGTAAGGAATTGGTCGATGAAAGTATCAGGTTGCTTGTGGAATCGGGTGTTTTACGACAAGAGGAGCAAGCTGACCAGGTGCATGAACATCAGCTTGCTAAAGATCAGGCGTATATGGATTTACAGACCTTTATAGAAGACGATGAAGGAGATCGATTAAATACACAACAGCAAGTTGATCGAGTTGACATGAAATCCACCGAAATAACACGTGTATTAAAAGACAAGGAAGCACTAGCGAGACAGGTGGCAGCTGTTGATGAGGCTGTTAAGAAACAAAGTACCGAAGTAAATAAGACGAGTAAGGACAAGCATTATGATGCGTATCAAAAAATAGAAGGTGTCAGCGATGCTCCTAAGAAGCCAATTAAGGTGGCGAATAGTTTAGGGAAAGAATATCCAGAAGGTGTAAGTCAAGAGTCATTTTCTAAAAGTGATGCTGATGGACTTGTTACCACTATTTTCACAAGGCGTGTGGTTGTTATTGATGGTCATGCAGATGTTTACGTTCGTACGCAAACACTAAGTGGTATTACGTACAGTAAAAATGGTAACCCAATTGTATCTCATGTTTGGCAAAAAGAAACTCAATCGGCTCATTTGGAGCGTCACTTTTAGTGTACTTACTCTAAGTTCTTGCGGAGAAAATCAACGTGAAACTTCTTCTTCAGGTGAAGGGTTTGTTATATTAGGTCAAACACAAGGTACCACGTATCATGTTATTATCTCTGAAGAACATTCTGATGTGACTAAAAAACGGTTAGACTCGTTGTTTACTACTTTTGATAATTCGCTGTCTACCTATATTGAATCGTCTGTAGTTTCAAAGTTAAATAGAGCGACAGGTTTTGTTGTGATTGAAGATTACACGACTTATTTTAAGGAATGTTTTTTGAAAAGTGAAACGATTTTCAGGGAGACAAACGGTTGCTTTGACCCGTCTGTTTTTCCATTGGTAAAAGGATGGGGGTTTATGGATAATATGGATACACCACTAAAATCATTTGAAGTTGATTCAATGCTTATGTTCGTTGATTTTACACGTGGAAAGTTATATGATGTGGACTTTGATGGAAGTGCTATTCGGTTTAAAAAAAATCACCCAAAATTAAAGTTGGATTTTAATGCCATTGCACAAGGGCAGTCTGTTGATGTTGTTGATCGATTTTTATCGCGCGAAGGTCACTTGAATTATTACATCGAAATTGGAGGAGAGGTTATTGTTCGCGGTAAGAATCGAGAAGGAATTGACTGGAGAATAGGTGTTGATGTACCGATAGATAATTTGAAAGAACGCAGTTTAGAAAACGTACTGTCGATTTCTAATAAGGCGGTAGCTACTAGTGGAAATTACCGAAAGTTTTACATTAAAAATGGTGTTAAATATGCACACAGTTTAAATCCAAAAACAGGGTTTCCTGTTCAGCATTCGTTGTTAAGTGCTACAGTAATTGCAGATGATTGCGCTACTGCAGATGGATATGCCACGGCATTTATGGTTATGGGAACTAAAGCGTCTTTGGCTTTTGTTGAAGAACATCCGTACTTGGGTTTAGATGTTTACTTATTGTACAGCGATACTGATGGGCTTATTCAACGTTCTATGTCTGCTGGTTTTTCGAAGTACATCACTGAATAGGTTTTCATCAACAAGGTGTGCGTAACTAATTTGAATCAAACTTTATCCCGAACCTTTTTAAGGTAATTTCATTGTACTGTTTTTGGGTGATTTTTATAATTATCCCGATTCTTTTAGACTAAAATGACTGTTCTATGACCGGAAAAAGTAAAAAGATTCATTTCATCGCTATTGGAGGTAGTGCTATGCATAACTTGGCAATTGCCTTAAGTCGAAAAGGCTTGTGTGTTACGGGTTCTGATGATGAAATATTTGAACCTTCAAAATCCCGTTTAGACAAAGAAGGAATCTTACCAACTTCTATTGGGTGGAATGTGGAACGTATTCACAAAGGAGTTGATGCTGTGATTTTAGGAATGCACGCACGCGAAGATAATCTAGAGTTACTTAAAGCAAAAACCCTTAATATTCCTGTCTTCTCTTACCCTGAATATTTATATGAGCAAAGTAAAGAGAAGAAACGAGTTGTGATTGGTGGTTCTCACGGAAAAACAACAATTACTTCAATGTTGCTACATGTTACCAATGCAATGGGGATGGATGTTGATTATATGGTTGGTGCGCAATTAGAAGGGTATGACTGTATGGTTAAAATAACAGACGAGGCTGAGGTTATGATTCTTGAAGGGGATGAGTATTTAAGTTCTCCCATTGATCGTAGGCCAAAATTCCATTTGTACAACCCGCATATTGCTCTTATTAGTGGCATTGCTTGGGACCATATCAATGTGTTTCCCACATTTGATAATTATGTAGATCAATTTAATCAATTCTGCCAAGTCATTGAGAACGATGGTACTTTGATCTATAATACAGAAGATGTTGAGGTAAGCAAACTTGGAAATAAATATGCCAATACTTTAAACACTATACCATACCAGACACCTCAATATGAGGTTACCCCTGATGGAACTTTACTCCATTTTGATGGAGATTCTTATGCGTTAAAAATTTTTGGAGGACATAACCTGCAGAATTTAATTGGAGCTATGCATTTGGGGGAGTCGATAGGTATTTCTAATGCTGACTTCCTGAGCAAGATGTCCTCTTTCACTGGGGCAGGAAAGCGTTTGCAAAAAGTATCTGAAAGTGACCGATTCTCGATGTTCAAAGATTTCGCACACTCACCAAGTAAGTTAAAAGCAACTACAAAAGCTGTTAAGGAACAGTTTGTTTCACGAAGAGTTGTTGCCTGTATGGAGTTGCATACATTTTCATCGCTAAAAAAAGAATTCCTTCCTCAGTACAAAGATGCTATGAATGCTGCAGATGAAGCTGTAGTATATTTTAGTCCAGAGGTTGTTAAGCATAAAAAACTAGCCCCAATTACAATAGAGCAGGTGAGTGCTGGTTTTGGTGGTAACGTGACAGTGTTAACTGAAACCAGTGAAGTGCTTGCGTTTATCCACGCTCAAAACTGGTCTAATGCAGTACTACTTATGATGTCCTCAGGGAACTTTGATGGAATTGATTATGATCAATTGGGAGAGGCGTTGAAATAAATCCAATTTCAACACTTCGTTCCACCAAACCTTAAGTTTTAAACTTTAATGCCTCAGAGCGTCCTTTTTTGAAGACTTTGTTGCTTTCATTTTTTCCTTTTCTAAGCTCTTTTTGAACCTCTTGGGGTAGCTCGTGAATGTCCTTACATTCATTAGAGCAACAATCGTTCATTTTTGTTTGACACGACTTACATTGAATAAACAATAAGTGACACCCTTGATTTGCACAGTTGGTATGATCATCGCAAGCTTCCCCGCATTGGTGACAAACAGAAATTACATCATCAGAAACACGTTCGCTTCGCCTTTCATCAAATACAAAGTTTTTCCCTTTGAACTTGTTTTCTAAGTCGTGTTCTTTTACTTGACGAACGTATTCAATGATGCCTCCTTCGAGTTGAAAAACATTCTTAAATCCTTTGTGTTTATAGTAAGCACTTGCTTTTTCACAACGAATACCTCCAGTACAGTACATGACTAAGTTTTTATCCTCTTTATGCTCTTTTAAATCTTCTTCAATGATGTCTAGTGAATCTCTAAACGTATCAACGTCTGGGGTAATCGCTCCTTCAAAATGACCAATTTCACTTTCGTAGTGATTTCGCATATCAACAAGAACCGTATTTTCTTTTGCGATGATTTCGTTAAAATCTCTTGCTTTTAAGTGTGTACCTATGTCGGTTACATCAAATGTTTCGTCATTTAAACCATCTGCAACAATTTTATCCCTAACCTTCACTTTGAGTTTTAGAAATGATTTGTTGTTCTGTTCAATTGCTATGTTTAGACGTACATCTTCTAAAAATGAAATTGTATCTAAATGTGATTTGAATTCTTTAAATCGAGTTGCGGAAACAGATATTTGGGCGTTGATCCCTTCATTGGACACGTAGGTTCGACCAAGAACGTCTAAATTGTTCCAAGCAATAAAAAGGGTATCTCTAAATACTTGAGGGTTTCCAATTTGATGGTACTGATAAAACGAAATTGTTAGGCGGTTTTGACCTGCTTCATCAATTAATTTCGCTCTTTCATCAGCACTTAGTTTATTATACAGTTGCATGCTATATATGTTTTAAGTGTAATAATTAAGGCAAAGATAGGAAGAAAAATCAGAAGGATTATTTACCGAAATACAACCTTTCTAAAAACGATGGTAATAAATATGCTATTCATTGTTGTTAATAATAACATTGCTAACATGGATACAGTCATTGTTGAAAGTGGACTGTAGAACCCACGTGGACCTTGAATCAGTTGACTATAGATCTCATCTTTCGTCATTACCTCAAAGGCCTCATTTGATTTTTTCACCTTGGCGAAATCAATTGGATTATCGATCATTTTTTGAATACCAACTTCTGCTTCTGCAATTTGGTGTTCATTAAAACCAGGATCAATTTGAGCGTAGTAAAAGAAGATGAAAATACTAACCAGTACAGCGTAAGGAACTCCAGCCGACATTGCATTTTTAATGTCTCGAAGTGCATTTCCAACTTCAGTGTCTTGAAGTTTTTGTTTGTACAAACCTATGGTTATAGCCAATAGTAAACAGAATATGTTAACCATTACAGCGGGAACCACATTGTATGGAAAAGCTTCTGTGAAAAAGAAAATCATTTTAATGATCATCCAAATTAGCGCAAAAAATATTCCTGTTTTAATTGTAACCTTCATGGTCTAGCTTTAGCTATTCATTGTGATAAGAAACTCTTCATTTGATTCCGTACTGCTCATACGGTCTTTAATAAATTCCATGGCTTCAACTGGGTTCATGTCTGCAATAAACTTACGCAATACCCATATTCGTTGAAGTATATCTTTATTCATTAATAAATCTTCTCTACGTGTCCCTGATGATGTGATGTCAATTGCAGGGTAAATTCTACGATTAGAAATTTTACGATCGAGTTGAAGTTCCATATTACCTGTTCCTTTGAATTCCTCAAAAATAACCTCATCCATTTTAGATCCTGTTTCGGTTAATGCAGTAGCGATTATTGAGAGAGAACCTCCATTCTCAATTTTACGAGCAGCTCCAAAGAAACGTTTTGGTTTATGTAGTGCGTTTGCATCTACACCACCAGATAATACTTTCCCAGATGCTGGAGAAACAGTGTTGTATGCTCTTGCTAAACGTGTAATCGAATCAAGCAATACACAGACATCATGACCACATTCAACCATGCGTTTTGCTTTTTCAAGCACCATGTTTGCTACTTTAACGTGTCTGTCAGCAGGTTCATCAAATGTAGAAGCAATTACTTCAGCGTTTACAGAGCGTGCCATGTCTGTAACCTCTTCAGGGCGTTCGTCAATTAGAAGTACAATTAAATATGTTTCAGGATGATTTGCGGCAATGGCATTTGCAACATCTTTAAGTAACATTGTTTTTCCCGTCTTTGGTTGGGCTACAATCATACCACGTTGCCCTTTACCAATAGGGGCGAATAAGTCCATTACACGTGTAGACAAAGTCTCTTGCGCATGGCCTGTTAATTTGAATTTTTCATCTGGGAAAAGCGGTGTCAAATATTGGAAAGGAACACGATCTCTAATGTATGAAGGTGGCCTCCCGTTAATTGATTCAACTTTTACTAGTGGGAAAAATTTCTCTCCCTCACGAGGAGGGCGAATTGTTCCGACGACTGTATCTCCTGTTTTTAGTCCAAATAGTTTAACTTGACTTTGAGATACGTAGATGTCATCAGGAGAAGAAAGGTAGTTGTAATCAGATGATCTTAAAAAACCATAACCATCTTGCATTACTTCTAAAACTCCTTCGGCGGTAACAATACCGACCAAGTTGTACATTTCCTCTTCTTCTTTTGTTGGGCGTCTATCGTTTTGATTTCTATTCGAGTTTTTATTCCCGTTGTTTCGATTGTTATTGTTGTTTCGGTTGTTGTTCCGATTATTGTTGTTATTTCGGTTATTGTTATGATTCCGTGCCTCTTTATCTTTTACGGGTGCTTGCGTCGTTTTTGAATCGTTTGAATCGTTTACATTTTTTTCAATGCTTTTCGATGGTGCATTTTCTTCACTTACCTTTTTAGCGGAAACCTCTTGCAATGTCTCTGTTTTATCGATCGTAGTTTTTGCTTCGATAACCTTGGTTTCTGGTGTGGCTTCTACTTTTTCTTCAGGTTGAGGGGCGTCAGCCGTTGCCATAACTTTTTTGCGTGTTCTTTTACGCTTAGGTTTGTTATCATCATCATTGTTTTCAGATGTTGATTCGTTTGAAAGTGAAGCGACTAAGTCTGCTTTTTTCATTGATTGAAACCCCTCAACTCCTGAGGATTTTGCAATATCTTTAAGCTCAGCAATTTTCTTGCTTTCTAGTTCGTTTTTATCCATTGATAAAGTCTAAAAAAAATATTCTGATATATAAATGTCATTAGGGAAATTTCGCGAAATGCGATCGAAGCGTGATTCGATATGCAATATTAATAAATTTCTTTAAACTCACAAATATCAAATCTGTATTGTTTTTAACATACGCCTGTTTGTTATGGTTGGCTATCTTTTAGTTGTTCTTTTTTTGATTGAATTGTTATCTTCACAACATGGGAAAACTAGCTTTACATTGGAAAATACTTATAGCAATGGCTTTGGGTGTTATTTGGTCTTTGATTTCAGGCGCTTATGGCTTGAATGGTTTTACGTCAGATTGGATTGATCCTTTTGGGACGATCTTCATTAACATCTTAAAGTTTATAGCCATACCATTGGTTTTGTTTTCTATTGTTACCGGTGTTTCGGGGTTAGGAGACCCTTCTCAGTTAGGGAGAATGGGGGCTAAGACATTAGGGCTTTACCTCATAACTACCGTGTTTTCTGTCTCAATGGGGCTAGTTATTGTAAACGTTTTTGTTCCTGGGGCAAATTCAAATAAGGATACGAAAATTACGCACCGTTTAGAGTATGAAGTGTGGGCGCATGACAACAATATTGAAGTAAAAGATGGTCGGAATGTAATGGCTACTGTTGGTGAAAAAGAATTGGCTGAAATTCGCGTTAAGTTGAACTCTGATATGGATACCGAGGCATATCAGAAAATGTCTCAGAAGAATACCCAGAAGAATGCCAATAAGAGTCAAGGTCCTTTGCAGCCTTTGGTAGATATGGTTCCAAGTAACCTTGTTCAGGCATTGGGGAATGGAAAGCTTATGCTTCAGGTAATCTTTTTCGCCTTGTTTTTTGGTGTTGCAATAATAATGATGCCTAAAGATAAAACAGCGTCTGTTCGTGGTTTTTTTGACGACATGAATGAAGTTTTTGTTAAAATGGTTCACATTGTAATGAATTTTGCTCCATTCTTTGTCTTTTGTTTAATGGCCGGTGTGTTAGCTAAATCTGCTGATACACTTAGTGAATTGATGGATATTTTTATTCAGTTAGGTTTTTATGCATTAATTGTTTTTGGAGGTTTAATGGCGATGCTTTTTGGGTTTTATCCGCTGTTACTTAAGGTTTTTGGTGTTAAAATTGGTTACCGTGAGTTTTTTAGAGGAATGAGCGCCGCTCAGTTTCTTGCTTTTTCCACAAGTTCATCTGCAGCAACATTACCTGTAACAATAGAGTGTGTCAATGAGAATTTAAAGGTTCCGGAAAAGGTGAGTGATTTTGTACTGCCTATTGGTGCTACGGTAAATATGGATGGTACGTCCTTGTATCAAGCCGTTGCTGTGATCTTCTTGGCTCAATACCATGATGTTGATTTAAGTATGATGCAACAGCTGGGAATTGTCGCAACGGCTACTTTGGCTTCAATTGGAGCGGCAGCAGTACCCAGTGCGGGGTTAATTATGCTTATGATTGTCTTGGATTCGATTGGCTTAAACCCGCTTTGGGTGGCAATTGTATTTCCAGTTGATCGAATCTTAGATATGTGTAGAACAGTAATTAATGTTACAAGTGATGCTACCGTATCGGCGATTATAGCAAAGAGTGAAAAGTTGATGGATTAAAATAGAATTCGATATTGAACCAGGGGTAAAAATCCCGTTTGATAGATGGTTAATATTTCACCTGTTTTTTCATTGTATTTTTGCTGAAATACATTTTTTTGACTGGTTACATTTTGAAAATCCATTGCAAGTTCTTGCGTCATTTTAGATTGAATTATTTTTAATGCTAATCGTGTGTTGAGCTTTGTGTATGGTTTAAATTGCCCTTCATTTACGTTGTTTAAATCCCTTACTTCTTCACCTGTGATAATGGATTCGTTGAGTAGGATAGGGGTGTACCTTCCTCCACCATTCATTACAAATTTCACATCTGCAGCAATAGCAATAATGGGCTTAGCTTTCCCTTTTTTAGTTAACGGTTTTTTTGCTTTGAATCGGTATTCATAACCTGCGAGAACATTTGATGTGAAATTTCCGTTAAAGCTAGAGTTTCGCTCAATTCCGTCACTGCCCTTGTACTTTGATTCAAAGAGTGAGCCATTGAACATAAAATAAAGTCCTTTGTCCATTCGCTTTTCAATTGTTAGTTCTACACCATAGTTAGTTCCTGAACCTTCGTTGACTAGTGAGTCTGGTATTGCTGAATAATACTCAGCACCAAAATTTAATGTAGAGTATGCGGAAGCAAAGCGTTGAACAGGAACATTGTGTATTAGCTGGCCATAAAGTTCTGTTTTAAAATGAATGCCATTATTGAAGTAAAGATCATAGCCGATTACACCGTGTTGACTTTTGGTAAATTCTAGCTTGTTGTTCGATAAGATCGACTGATTAGGAACGATTTGGTTTTCTTGGTAGTAAACCTCTAAGGGTTGCATTTGACTGTGGTAGCCATAAGAGGCAGATATACGGTTGTTTTTATTGATGTTCCATGCTATTCCAAGACGAGGTTCTATGTTGTTTTGGTTGTCGATGAGTAGTTGTTGGTAGTGCAAACCTCCATTCAGTGTTATGTTGTCTGTGATTTTATACTGATAAGAGATGTAGGGTCTTAGTAGTCCTGTGTTTCCTTTTGTGTCATGTACTTTAATAAAGGTGTTTAGGTCTTGGTGATAAATACTATCGGTTAATGTGAAGAAGAATAAGTCAAAAAAGACCCCTGCTTTTATGTAGTGCTTGGAATTTAATTTGTTTGTGTAATGTACAGCTGTAGTTTGTCTTCCTTGCAGTCCATTTTTCATGTAGTTTGTGAATGGGTTTTGTAGGTTGTGGTCTAAAGTGTCATTTTGTAACCTGTTTGTTGCGGCTTGAACTGCAACGGTAAGTTTTAAAAAGCTCTTCGTATTAAGTCGTTTTTTTATGATTTACACCAATAAACCCGGTGTGTCCTGAAAAATAAGTGTCGTCGCTTCCGTTGGCATAAAGGTCTTCTCCTTGAATTGTGTTTTAGGCTAAAAGCTCAACCTCACTTATGCCCCCAAGTCCAAAAATCGTTGTTAAACTATTTTTTGTTGGAATGTTTATTTTGAATGTTGCATCTTGGTGTTTTGGTATAGACGATGATCCAAATTTGATTCCCATCAGGCTTAGCAATTTTAAAGCTGAATAACGATAGTTAATAGCAAAGGACGCCTTTGAGTTTTGAGAAAAAGGGCCCTCTACCATTCCTTCAAAACCATTAAATCCCATTTGAGCCAAAAATTCATACTTCTGGTTGTTCCCATTGCGTAAGTGTAGGTCAAAGACACCTGCATTTGCATTGCCATATTCTGCAGGGAACGCACCTGTAAGAAAGTCTGATTTAGCTAACATGTTTGGGTTAATCATACTTACGGGGCCTCCGGTTGTACCAAAATTTGCAAAATGATTTGGATTAGGAATGTCTACACCTTCTAAACGGTATAGTACCCCCGTTGGTGAGTTGCCCCTCACAATAATATCATTCCTGGAATCATCAGCCCCTTGAACTCCTGCAAAGTTTTGTGCCATTCTAGCAACATCCCCAAGGCTTCCTGCATAACGTTGCGATTCTTCAATAGAGAATGATCTTGAGCTGTTTGTTACAAGGTCGTTTACGAGTTTGTCTTGTTTACTTGCTTTTACATTTATTGCACCTAGGTTCTTAACGTAGTCAACCATTTTAACTTCAAGGTTAAGTTCTTTGGTTAATACTTCTAAGTTTGAAATAATAATTGGTTTGTAGCCGTAGTATGTGACCTGAATAGAATGTCGACCAACAGGGATGTTAGCTAGTTTAAACTGACCATCGTAATCAGTTAAAACCCTCTTTAGAGGATTGGTGTTTAAAAGAACCACTTTTGCACCTATTATTGGCTCTTCAGAGAGTTCGTCAATTACAGATCCGCGAATCGTTCCCGTTATTTCTTGACTGTAAGCTGAAGTGATAAATAATATTGAAAAACAGAGGAGAAACAGTTTCATGCATTTGATTTTCATCAAAAGTATTGATTATTCCTCTTGAAGCTTTTTCATTGGTAGATTTTATTTAGCCTAAAATTTTTCTTTTAGGTGTTTCCCAGTGAAACTCTCCTTGCAGTTTACAAGATCTTCTGGACTTCCTTCGAATAGAATTGTCCCTCCTTTTACTCCTCCTTCAGGCCCTATGTCGATAACATGATCAGCACATTTGATAACGTCCAGATTGTGTTCTATAATGATGATTGAATGACCTACTTGGATTAACTCGTTAAAGGCTATTAGCAGTTTATTTACATCGTGAAAGTGTAGTCCTGTTGTAGGTTCATCAAAGATAAATAGAGTAGGTTTACTTCTAGTACCTTTCGCTAAGAATGACGCTAGTTTTATTCGTTGGGATTCACCGCCACTTAATGTGCTTGAAGATTGCCCAAGTTTTAAGTACCCCAGGCCAACGTTAACTAAAGGTGTTATTTTAGAAACAATCTTTTCTTCAGTTTTACCTGGTTTTGATTGGAAAAAATCCAACGCAGTTTGAATGTCCATATTGAGAATGTCGGATATGGATTGATTGTGAAACTGAATGTCAAGTGTTTCTGATTTGTAGCGTGTTCCGTTACATTGTTTACAGCTTAAGTGAACATCTGCCATAAATTGCATACCAACAGTAATTACACCATCGCCTTCGCAGACTTCACAACGACCACCATCTACATTGTAGCTAAAAAAACCAGGTTTATACCCTCTAGTTTTAGCTAAAGGAAGGCGCGCAAATAAATCCCGGATATCATCAAATGCTTTAACGTAAGTAGCAGGATTACTTCGAGATGATTTTCCTATCGGGTTTTGATCAACAAATTCAACGAGTTGAACGTGTTGCATGTCTCCTGAAAACGAGTTGAATTCACCTTGTTTGTCTCCATAGATCTCTAATGCTTTCTTAACACAGGGCAGTAGTATTTCTTTTACTAAGGTTGATTTCCCAGACCCACTAACGCCTGTTACGCAAACAAGGCTGTGTAATGGGAAGTTTACATCAATGTTTTTTAAATTATTTTGTCTTGCCCCCGTAATGGTGAGTTTGTTTTTTGACACTCTTCTTCGCTTCGGGACAGGAATGACTGTTTTGCCATTTAAATAGTCAGCTGTTAGGCTGTTTGTTGCTTTAATTAATTTTTTGTGATCACCTTGAAAAACAATCTCACCACCAAACACTCCTGCCATTGGACCAATGTCTAAAATTTCATCAGCTGCTTCCATTATGTCTTGTTCATGTTCTACAACAATCACCGTGTTTCCAACATCACGTAACGATTTTAGTACAGAAATTAATCGTTTGGTGTCTTTGGGGTGCAGTCCAATTGAAGGTTCGTCTAATATATACATAGACCCGACCAAACTACTCCCAAGTGAGGTAGCTAAGTGGATTCGTTGAGATTCTCCTCCAGATAAAGAGTTTGAGTGTCTGTTTAATGTAAGGTAGCCAAGTCCAACCTCTTTTAGAAAATGTAAGCGGTTGGTTATTTCTGGAAGAATACGCTTCGTTATTTGCCTGTCGTGTTTATTGGGTTTTAAATTTTCAAAAAAATGAAGAGCATCTTCAATTGGCATTAAAACGATGTCCGAAATACACTTGTTTTCAATTTTCACGTAGTTGGTGTCTTTGCGTAGTCGTGTGCCTCTACAGTCGTGACATTCTGTTTTTCCACGATAACGAGAAAGCATTACACGGTATTGGATCTTGTATGATTTTTTTTCTACAAAATCAAAAAACTGACGGATCCCTTTTACCTGTTTGTTGCCATTCCATAGTAAGTCTAGTTCGATGTCGGTAAGATTGTTAATGGGCCTGTGGATAGGGAAGTCATAGTCTACAGCTTTGTCTATGAATTTGTGCATGTGTGCACTCATTTTTTCTCCTTTCCAAGGTGTAACAGCACCTTCAAATACGCTGATATTTTTGTTGGGGATGACTAAGTTTGGGTCAACTCCGATAACCATCCCAAACCCTTCACATTTTTTACATGCCCCAAAAGGGTTGTTGAAGGTAAAGAAGTGCTCGTTCGGTTCTTGAAAGGACATACCATCCAATTCAAATTTATTTGAGAAATCATATGTTGTTTTAGATGAAACTACATGTATTAGACATGTTCCATTTCCCTCTATGAATGCAAGGTTGATAGAATCTCCATACCTCGATACATTATCTTCATCACTAAAATTTGTACTTATTCTATCAATAATTAGGTGTGCTTTTTCAATCCCTTTTGGTGTCTCTTTGATAAGGTCTTCTATTAGGTGTGTTTCGTTGTTTAAAAACATACGTACATACCCTTGTTGCTTTAAAAGCTCAAGTTTTCGTTCAACCCCATAGTTTTTTAAATCTGAAAGGGGGGATAGGATTAAACACTTGTTGCCTGTATCAAGTTTTCGCAGTAAATTTATTACGTCTGTGACAGAATGTTTTAAAACCTCATTTCCTGATATTGGGGATATTGTTTTACCGATACGTGAAAATAGAACCTTTAAATAGTCATAGATTTCAGTGCTTGTACCAACGGTTGATCGTGGGTTGTTTGATGTGACTTTTTGTTCAATGGCAATTGCCGGAACAATCCCTTTTATGTAGTCGGCTTCAGGTTTGTTTAGTTTTCCAAGAAATTGCCGCGCATAAGAAGATAGGCTTTCTATGTAGCGTCGCTGACCTTCTGCAAACAAGGTGTCAAAAGCAAGCGATGACTTCCCCGAACCTGACAAGCCTGTAATGACCGTGAATTTCCCGTGAGGTATCTTTACGTCGATTTTTTTTAGGTTGTGCATTCTTGCACCTTTTATTTCGATATGCTTTTGCATAAATATCCTTTAGTGTGTAGAAATAGTCAGTTAAAATTAATCAATAATTGAAAAAGACAGCTGCTTTTTTAACCTTTGTTTTGCTCGAATGTATTGCGGGTTTAGGTTGATTTTACGTGATTGAAATTTGGAATCCCAGATAGAAATTGTATATTGCCATTAGTTATTCATTTAAACACGCGGTGCCTATAGCATAAATTTACTTTTAAACACAGTTTGATTTAATTACAATTCAACTATTTAAATAGTAAGTTATGGCTATAGTGATGAAAAAACTCGAAGACCGCGAGTTAGTCAGTTTATACATTAATGGAAGTGAAAAAGCTTTTGAGACCTTGTTATTGCGTCACAAAGAAAAAATCTACCGTTTTGTATATATGAAAGTAAGAGACGGTGCTTTGGCACAGGATATTTTTCAAGATACATTTATAAAAATTGTGAATACGCTTAAGGCGGGTTCGTATAATGAAGAAGGTAAGTTTTTACCCTGGGCAATGCGAATAGCGCATAACTTGGTAATTGATTACTTTAGGAAGGCGAATAAGGTTCGGTTAATTTCAGAGTCTTCCAGTCAACGCGATGACTTTAATATTTTCCACACCCTTAAATTGGACGATGAAAGCGTGTCGGAGGTAATGATGCGTGAGGAGTTAGAAGGGCAAATGGTTGATCTGGTTGATTATTTACCTGAATCACAACGTGACATTTTGAAAATGAGAATATTTAAAGAGATGTCGTTTAAAGATATTGCAGATTTTGAAGAAATCAGTATTAATACTGCGCTTGGAAGAATGCGATACGCACTAATTAACTTAAGGAAAATGATTAAAAAACACGAGTTGGTTGTTCATTATTAGAAGGAGAATGGTTTTTGTTAAAGCTGAACAACGCACCCGTTGTTCAGCTTTTTTTTTGTTATATTTAGGAGGTGTGTATAAAGCACACTAGCACGCTTTATTGACTTGTTCTCATTCATAATAACTCAAATGAAAATTTCAATCAGGAAATCTGTAAAATCAGACTTGGAATTGTTTTACCAAAATCAAGCTGATGAAGAAGCTAATTTTATGGCTGCATTCACTTCAAAGAACCCTTTGGACAAAGATGCTTACATTAATAAATGGACAAAATTATTGACAGTTGATTCTGTTCATATGCAATCTATTCTATTGGATGGTGCCGTTGTAGGTTGTGTCGTGAAATTTGTAATGGGAGGAGATTCAGATATTACATATGCCTTAAATAAAAAGCATTGGGGAAAGGGAGTCACCTCTAAAGCGGTAAAGCTATTTCTGGATATTGAATTAACTCGACCACTTTTTGGTAGAGTGGCGAACGATAACCATGGGTCCAGAAAAATATTAGAAAAGTCTGGTTTCCTGAAAGTTGGAACGAATACGGGTTTTGCAAATGCAAGGGGTAAGGAGATTGAAGAATATATATACAGATTAGATAATTAAACGAATGTCAATAAAAGCTAAGATGTTGGTAAGTACTCTTTGCGTCACGAAATTGAGAGTGATTTCTACCGATAACGTAAAAGCTGTTAAGGATTTATAAAAGAATGAGCTTAGTCAGAATTAAAATTATAAAAGAGATGAGAATTACTGTGTTAAAATTCATTTTGATCCTTTGTTGTACAATGAGCATAGGAGCTTTGTCTGCACAAATGATAAAGACTGAAACACCAGAGCGTCCTAGAGGGCAAAAAGATGTAATACAAATGACCTGTAAGGCAATACCAAAAGTAAGAATTGCTTTTATTGGCTTAGGAATGCGTGGCTCAGACGCAGTAACAAGGATGACCAATATTGAAGGAATTGAAGTTGTTGCATTGTGTGATATGCTTGAAGAGAGAACAAAACGATCTAATAAAAAACTTATTGAGCTAGGTTTTCCGAAAGCACAAGAGTTTTTTGGCGAAGATTCTTGGCGACAAGTTACAGCACTGCCAAATGTTGATTTAATTTATGTAGCAACAGATTGGTTAAACCATGCAAATATTGGGGTTCAGGCTATGAAAGACGGTAAGCATGTTGCCATTGAAGTACCTGGGGCTTTAACAATGGAAGAAATTTGGGATTTAATAAATACTTCTGAAAAAACACGAAAACATTGTATGCAGCTTGAAAATTGCGTTTATGATTTCTTTGAATTAACAACCTTGAATATGGCACAAAAAGGATTGTTTGGAGAAATACTTCATGCCGAAGGGTCATATATCCATAACCTTGAGCCATATTGGGGAGAGTATTGGAATAATTGGAGGTTGGATTATAATCAAAAACATAGAGGAGATATCTATCCAACTCATGGTATGGGACCAGCATGCTTAGCTTTGAATATTCACCGTGGAGACAAAATGAATTATTTAGTCTCTATGGATACTAAGGCGGTGTCCATCCCAACCTTTGTTAAAGAACAGACAGGGGAGGAATTAGTGAACTTTAAAAATGGAGATCATACAACAACAATGATTCGAACAGAGCGAGGGAAAACAATTGAAATTCAACACAATGTTGCTACACCAAGGCCATATACACGAATGTATCAATTAACAGGGACGAAAGGTTTTGCAAATAAATATCCTTTTGAAGGGTATGCATTAGATTCAAAATTGGTAGGGCAAGATATAAATGTTAAAAACGAAAAATTCACTGCGCACCGTTATGTTTCGGAACAAATGAAAAAGGCATTAATGCAAAAATATAAACACCCAATAATTCTTGATATTGAGCAAAAAGCGAAAGAGGTAGGGGGGCATGGTGGTATGGATTTTATTATGGATTATCGATTAATTTATTGCCTTCAAAACGGACTACCGTTAGATATGGATGTTTATGATTTAGCAGAATGGAGTTGTTTAGGCCCTCTGTCAGAAATTTCATTGAATAACAATTCGACTCCAGTTGAAATACCCGATTTTACAAGAGGTTCTTGGGGTAAAATGAAATTGGTTCAGTTTGCGAAATAAAAACTTACCAATATAATTTAATGGTGAAAAAAACAACGATTTGGCAACAGACACAACACAAAGCTTTGTTTAATGCATTAAACGTTAAAACCAACAATAATAAAATGAAACACCAAGAAATAACAGATGCACGGGTGGGTTGTAGATCCTCAAGGAGCATTCTTGATGTAAATACTCAGCTGGAACACTTTGCTATTATTAGTTATAAGGTGCCTGTTGAAAAAGTTGAGGGTTTAATTCCTAAACCGTTTAAACTTTGGACATTTAAAGAGTCAGGAAAAGAGTATGCTTTAGTAAGTGCAGTGCCATTCAAGGACAAGGATTTCTCATTTCATAGAATATCAAAATTGTTTAAGTTTAATTTCTTTCAAACTAATTTTAGAACATATATAATTGATGAACGTGATAATAGCCATTCTGCTTGGTTTTTCGGGACAACTTTAGGTTCTGTAGCAGCAATAATCCCTAAGAAAATATGGAGAATGCCTTGGGAGTATGGAAGCTATAAATTCAGCTTTAAAAGAAGTAATGACCTTTATTCTAGCTATAATATGGAGTTTAAATCGAAGTTAGGAAACGGTTTGATTGAAATTAAAAGTACAGGGAATGATATGGGTTTATTAAATGGCTTCAAAAATCTTGATGAACAAGTTCATGTATTAACCCATCCTGTAATTGGTTATTACGGTTTGTCTAAAAACCAACTAGGGACTTATGAAATTTGGCACCCAAAAATAGATTTAAAAGAAGGGGAAGGTAATAAGCTATATTTTGAATTGTTTGAAAAACTAGGTTTTCTTACAAGGGCAGAAATGAATAAGCCACATTCTGTGTTAATTACTTCTGAGGTTGAATTTGATATTTTGCTTCCTCCTAGAAAAATAAGGGTAAAACTGTAAGTGTGGTTAAGTATTCTGCCAAAAATTAGCACGCCTTTAATCCATTATTTTTCTTGCAATCACTAGTAAAAAAGTCAATCGCCTTTAAAATGTCATGTAGCGGTCCTTTTTTTCTTGGTGTATGTCATCAATACTTACTAAGATTGCCGTCTCCTCTACATCTCCAAGTTCTGCATTCACTGCAGTTCCAAATGTTTTCATGGTAGAGGACAGGTTCATGTAAATATTTACAAGTGGCGGAACAAATTCTCCTCGCTCTTTTGCAAAGCTATTTAAAACCCTAAATCCTTCTTTAAAGTCCAGACCTTCAATCATACTGTCGTAATTCACCTTGTCGTAATCTTGAACGAGTGGGTGATGTGGCTCGATGAGTTGTTCTTTATCTGGAAAGTAATTATGCATGAAATTCAGTAGAAAATCACGTGCTTCAATGTTGTAGGTAGGGTACATTGTAACCTTCCCGAAAAAATACTTTATTTCAGGATGGTGAAGTACAACGGCTCCAAGGCCGTCCCAGATATTATCTAGTGCAAATAGCCCTTTTCGAGGATCTACAGAAGGTTGATAGTTTGGTTGAACCCAGCTTCTCCCTAGCTCTATTGTTTTGGGTAGATAGTTTTGAATAAATTGATCTGTGAACTTGAAGTAGTGACTTGTGCTTAGTTCAATGTTGCCTGTGTTTTGAATCGCGTTTTTGCATAAGATATATCGGTACCCTCCAACTATTTCTTGTTCTTTAGGTGACCATACAATTAATTGCTGGTAACAGTTCTCTGATGTATCGAAGTTGTCAATGTCAACTTCAAGCCCTGTTCCTCCTCCAGAATGTCTAAAAGTAACCTCGCGTAAACGTCCGATTTCTTTCAGAACGTTTGGTGCGTTGTGAATGTTTACAGTATAAATCTCATTTCCGCCTTTGCGAGTGTGTCTTAAAAAACAAGCTTGAGTAAGCTCACTGCTTAATATGGATCGGTCTATAGGTTCAATAATTTGTTTCATTTTAGAATTCGTTTTGAAGCTCATAGAGCTGTTCTTTTATTTGTTTTGCTAGTTCGTGATCATTTTTATTATCCATTAAAAAAGACCTCTCTACAGGTTTTCCTACAACAAACTTTATATGCTTGTTTCGTTGTTTAAATAATTCATTGGAAAGGTATAGCATTTCAATGTTTGCTTTGATTCCAATGAATTTACGGAATTTTGCCAGTCGGTAGAAAAAGTTAGATAGCCCACCCTCAATATATATAGGGACAATTGTGCGGTTGAATTCTTTGGAGTAGGATACAAATGTTTTTTTCCAGGTGAGGTCTCTGATTTCCCCTTTTTCCTTTCTACTTACCAGTCCTGCAGGGAATATACATACAGCACCTTCAGATTGAAATAATTCAGATATTTTACCTCTAGTTGACCCCTTATTTTTCCCGTGTTTATTTACTCCTACAAGCATTTCTTGCATGCTTTCGAGTCCGAGCAATAAGTCGTTGGCAATAAACTTGAGGTCTTCACGATGTCCGCGTAATGCAGATACGAGTATCATGGCGTCCATTCCTCCAAGTGGGTGGTTCATGGCAAGAACTACCTTGCCTTTTTTGGGAATGTTTTCTAAGTTTTTTACTTCGACGGTAATCCCCATGTATTCAACAACAGCCTGACACCAGTCGCCATTTTTCTTGTCTTTATTTGCATGTATGAATGCGTTGATCTCATCTTGATTCAATATGCGTTTCAGGTATTTGATTAAGAATCGTGGCATGCGTTTAAGTGCCTTGGGATTCTTGCTCGATATTATTTTTTCAATATCGATTAGTTTTTCGTCTTTCATAGCTCTTACGAAATTACGCTTATTTGACATCTTATCTCACTTTATATCTTTAATTTATACACAATGTTCTTTTGAAATAAAGCTTTATTTTAAACTATCCTATGGGTTCTTTTTTAGTCTTTATCCTTATGTTTGTATTTTAAATTATCATTATCAATATTATGATTGAATTATCAGACAGGTTAAATGCAATGGAGGAGTCTGCAACTATTGCAATGTCAAGAAAAAGTAGGGAGCTACGGGCTGAAGGGAAAGATGTAATTTCTTTAAGTCTAGGAGAGCCTGATTTTGACACTCCTGATTTTATAAAGGACGCTGCTGTACAGGCGATGAAGGATAATTTCACTACGTATACGCCAGTGCCTGGGTATGAAGATTTAAGGCAGGCAATCTCTAATAAATTTAAGCGTGATAATGGTTTGAATTACGAGCCAAATCAAATTGTTGTTTCAACAGGTGCTAAGCAATCATTGGCAAATATTGTTTTGAGTGTTGTTAATAATGGAGATGAGGTTATTATCCCTGCTCCATACTGGGTATCTTACCTTGAAATTGTAAAGGTTTCAGAAGGTGTTCCTGTTATTGTTAACGCTGGAATTGAGAATGATTTTAAAATAACGCCTGCACAATTAGAAGCTGCTATTACACCGAAAACAAAGTTGATGATGTTTTCTACGCCTTGTAATCCGACAGGTTCGGTTTATAGTAAGGAAGAGTTGAGAGCGTTGGCAGACGTGATTAAAAAATACCCAAACCTTGTTGTAATTAGCGATGAAATTTATGAGCATATTAACTTCACATCAAAACATTCTAGCTTAGCACAGTTTGAAGATGTTTACGAGCAAATTGTTACTGTAAACGGTGTTTCTAAGGCATGGGCTATGACGGGTTGGCGCCTTGGTTATATTGGAGCGAGTAAGCAAATAGCTGATGCTTGCACTAAAATTCAAGGCCAGTTTACATCGGGAACATGTTCAATTACACAAAAAGCTGCAATTGCTGCAATGGACGCAGACCCAGTAGTATTGAAAGATATGATTGGAGCATTTGAAAGTAGAAGATTACTCGTGCTTAATGCCCTTGAAAAGATTGAAGGGGTTAAGACAAATATTCCGGAGGGCGCTTTTTATGTCTTTCCTGATATTTCGTATTTTATAGGGAAAAGTGTGAATGGCAAGGTTATGAATACAGGAAGTGATCTTTGTATGTACCTTTTGGAACATGCGAATGTAGCTTTGGTTACAGGAGAAGCTTTTGGAGATTCAAATTGCATTCGAATTTCTTATGCGGCTTCGGAAGAGACACTTACTGAAGCAATGTCTAGAATAAAAGGTGCCTTAGAAAAATTAAAATAAATGACGGCAGAAGCAATATTTAAAGCGTTTACAAAGAAGCGTATCCTAGTGATAGGAGATGTGATGATTGATGCTTACTTAAGAGGTAATGTTACACGTGTTAGCCCAGAGGCTCCGGTACCAATTATCAATTTAGAAGAAAGTGAAGATCGACTTGGTGGTGCGGCAAATGTTGCGTTGAATTTATTAGCCTTAGGTGCAGAGCCAGTACTTTGTTCCATTGTCGGAGATGACTATGGGGCCGATAAATTTTACAGTTTACTCGCTAAACGCGAACTTTCGAGTGAAGGAATAATCAGAAGTAGTAATAGAAAAACTACTATAAAAACGCGTGTGATTGGTAACAATCAACAGTTGTTAAGGGTTGATGAGGAGTCAGTTTTATTGTTGAGTAAACAAGAGGAAGACACCTTTATTGAGCATGTTGGTGCAATTTTAAGCTTGAACATTGACGCTGTTATTTTTGAAGACTACAATAAAGGTCTGTTAACCGAACGCGTTATTGGAGAGGTTATAGGTTTGTGTAACGATAAGGATATTATTGTTACAGTTGACCCTAAAAAAGATCAGTTTTTTTCATATGAAAATGTAACATTGTTTAAGCCTAATTTGAAAGAATTGAAGGAAGGTTTGAATGTTGACTTTGAAAACAAGGATAGGCCGGCATTTGAGAAAGTAATTGATTTACTCGAGCAAAAATTAAAGAACAAGATCAGTTTTGTAACCCTTTCGGAACAAGGTGTTTTTGTGAAAGAAGGATCTAAAAAAGATTATATACCAGCTCATATTCGTAACGTGTCTGATGTTAGTGGTGCGGGGGATACTGTTATTTCTTTAGCAACATTGTGTTTGACTGTAGGTTTGACACCTTGCTTAATGGCTGAAATTGCAAATATTGCAGGGGGGTTGGTTTGTGAAAAGAGCGGTGTTGTTCCAATTGACAAGGAGCTCTTGAAAGCGGAAATTCGAAAATTAGTTCTTGCATGAACATAAAAGCGTTTAGGGAAAAGGTTAATCTGTTCATCTACGATGCAAAACCAAAGGTGTTAGCCGTATTAACGGTGATGAATATACTCGTTTCTCTTACCGCGATTAGTACACTTGTCTATTATTATGGATTTAAACTTACAGACTTTTCTGAGTATGTCTGCTTTACAATTTTAGAGCTTAGTTTTGGTTTTTATATTTTTCGATATTTCATAAAGTTATTTTTTGATTTTCACCCTCCTACGTTCATTCGAAATAATTGGTTTGAAGGTATAATATCACTTCTCCTTTTAGTTGAAGGTGTGTCGTATAACTTTCGGGGTTCCATGATTATAGAGCCTTTGTTTTTCTCCATGGGGTTCCAGGATTTTGGAACTTTTTCAATGATTTTCGTTCAGCTTTTTGTGTTTATTATTCTCTTGAATAATTTATTTAAACAACACAATTTTAAACCCTGGATGAAGATTCATCCAGGCTGGTTGTTTACCATTTCCATTGGTTTAATGACGCTGCTAGGAGGGCTTCTTTTGATGCTTCCTGAAATGTCAAGTGTTGAAAATGGAATGGGGTTCATAGACTCACTATTCTTGTCAATGTCGTCGGTTAGTGTAACAGGGTTGTCTACGGTAGATGTGGCAAATACGCTTACATTTAAAGGGCAGATTATTGTATTGATTTTGATAAAACTAGGCGGGCTGAACACAATCGCTTTTGGTGCTTTAATGCTTGTTATAGCCAAGTTTGGGGTTGGGATTAAGTACCATGAGGTGATTGAAGACTTTGTAAATAGCGATTCGATTCTAAAGGCAGGAAATATGCTTGCTAAAATTGTTCTTTGGGCCACAACGATAGAGGTTATTGGAATCGCCTTATTGTTTATTGGCTTTGGTAATGAGGGGGTTTTTGCAGATACGGGGGATCGTTTCTTTCAGGCGGTATTTCATGGGGTTTCTGGCTTTAATAATGCCGGTTTATCAACGTTAGAAGGAGGTTTGATGCACCCTGAATTAATCAGCAATACCTTTGTGCATACAATTATGTTAATACTCTTCTTTTTTGGAGGATTTGGGATGATTTATATGTTTGATTTATTTGAAATAAAAAGACTGCGTGAGCGTATGAAAACTCCTTGGAAAACAATTGAGTTTGGCACTAAAATATCGTTGTATTTTACCTTGGGGCTGTTGGTTTTTGGAGCGGTTATATTTCTAATTTTTGAGTGGAATAATGGATTGTCAGAGAAAGGTGTATTGGGAGCTGTGGTCACAGCACTGTTTGAGTCAATGACAACTAGAAATGCGGGGTTTAATGTTGTAGATACATCAGCTTTATCAATGCCTGTGGTAATTATCTTTTTGTTCTTGATGTTTATTGGAGCCTCTTCAGGATCTGCGGGTGGTGGTATTCGTACGTCTACTTTTGCAATTATGTGGGCGGCATTAATCTCTACAATTAAAGGGAAATCAAATACGGAGTTATTTAAAAGAACGATATCCAATGATACAGTGCTCAAAGCTTATGCGATATTTTTATTTTTCATTTTAGGAAACATTATTGGCCCCTTTGTACTGGCTATATCCGAAGCTGATTTGTTAGCAAGTGGCAAGTATGATTTTATGGACCTTGTTTTTGAGCATGTCTCTGCATTGAGTACGGTTGGTTTATCAACGGGGATGACAGCTGAAATGAGTAGTGTAGGTAAGGTTGTGTTAATTGTCGCGATGTTTATTGGTCGTGTTGGTACCTTGACACTGGCTTATCTGGTTGGAAAAAGAGTCATAAGTAAGAATTATAAATACCCTAAAGGCCATACAATGGTTGGTTAAGATATGTCAGAACAAAAAGTAGTAAAACCTTATAACAACGAATCATCTTCTAAAAAAGAAGAGGTTGCTGAAATGTTTAATAATATTTCTAAGCGCTATGATTTTTTGAATCATTTATTGTCCTTAGGGATAGATAAAATTTGGAGAAAAAAAGCAATTCGAATATTGGGTGAGGTAGCCCCGAAAAAGATTCTAGATATTGCTACGGGAACAGGGGACTTTGCAATTGCCGCTTTAAAATTGAATCCTGATTCGGTTATTGGAGTTGATATTTCGAAAGGAATGCTTGATGTAGGAAAGGCGAAAATGAAGAAGAAAGGAGTTGATGACGTTATTGAGATGCACCTTGGAGATTCTGAAGAACTCCCGTTTGATCAAGCTTCTTTTGACGGTTTGACGGTTGGTTTTGGAGTGCGTAATTATCAAAATCTTGAAAAAGGACTGACAGATATGTTACGTGTATTAAAGCCTGAAGGGAAAGCTGTAATATTAGAGTTCTCAAAACCTAAAACATTTCCGGTAAAACAATTGTTTGGGTTTTATTCAAGGTATTTGATTCCATTTTTAGGGAAGTTCATCTCTAAAGATAAGCGCGCATACGAATACTTGCCTGAATCTGTTGCTGCTTTTCCAGAGGGGCAAGAGTTTGTAGATATTATGAAAAAAGTGGGGTATAAAAATATTGAACGTAAGTTGGTTTCGTTTGGAATTGCAACCATCTATTCAGGAATCAAATAGTCTATTTTTAAGTTAATGCAATATCACATTTCACATAGCGTTTTTAAGAATATGAAGTTAATTGGCTTTTTTATATTTTTTATCGCGTTTACTGGTTTTTCTCAACGAGAAAAACCTAAGAATTATGGGCGTTTTGATGAAAGGTTGATTCATTTTGGGTTTATGCTTGGGGCAAATTCCTCGAGCTTTTCAGTGTATCAAAAACCAGATGCTTATGCACAATATGGGTTAAAATCTTTGCGAATAAAATCATCTGCAGGTGGTCAAGTAGGGATTGTTTCAACCTTAAAGTTGGGTACGCCTGTGGTTAGGTTGAGGCTGATTCCAACCTTGTCTTTTCAAGAACGTGTGCTAAGTTATCAGTTCGAAGACCCCGATAATTTAGAGCAGGATGATTTTAATGAAGAGCGAATTAACTCAACAAATCTTGACTTTCCTTTGATGTTTCAATTTAGAACATTGCGTGTGAATAATTTTGCTGCTTACGCCTTGATAGGAGCACAGTACTCCTCAGATTTACAGTCTCAAGAAAAAGCGTCTCAAGACTTTAGCGATCCTTTCATAAAGATAAAACAACACGATTTTCAAGGTCAAATTGGTGGAGGAGTTGAGTTTTTTGCACCCTATTTTAAATTTGGAATGGAGATTAAATATTCCCATGGTTTTATTAATTCATTTGTTCCAGAGAATACATTTATAGCCAGACCTATACAGTCAACATATAATCGTGTTTGGTGGTTCTCAATAATATTTGAAGGTTAATGTCTCAACAGGTACAGTTTCAGTGCACTCCGGAGCAAGCAAAGGATGATGCTTATTTAAGAAATCGAATAAAAAACGAGCTTGAACTGGGTGATATTCCTTTTGAGTTTAAATGGCGTAGAAGGTCTATAGATGCCCGTAAAAGGCAGTTGAAGTTGAATTGTAGTTTTAATGTATACATGAATGGTGAAGCGGTTGAAGCATTGGGTGCATTTGTACCTACGAATGTTAAAGATGCAAAATCCATTGCCATTGTTGGCTCAGGTCCTGCTGGGTTGTTTGCTGCATTGCGCGCATTGGAGTTGGGGCTGAAACCTGTGATCTATGAACGTGGAAAGGATGTACGGTCTCGTAGAAGGGATTTAGCAACCTTAAACAAAGCATGTATCGTTAACCCTGAATCAAACTATTGTTTTGGAGAAGGTGGTGCGGGTACATATTCGGATGGTAAGTTATATACACGTTCTAAGAAGCGTGGTGATGTAAAGCGTGCATTGGAATGGTTTGTTCAATTTGGAGCTACTGAAGACATTCTGGTGGATGCTCACCCCCATATTGGAACAAATAAATTACCGCAGATTATTGTGGCAATGCGCGAACTTATTCTTGAATGCGGAGGAGAGGTTCATTTTAACTCAAAGGTTACTGATATTGCTGCAGATCAAGGTAAGGTTACGGGTTTAGAGATTAATGGTAACGAATTTGTGAAGTTTGATCATGTTGTTTTAGCAACAGGTCACTCTGCTAGGGATATTTTTGAGTTATTAACGAATAAAGGATGGCGATTAGAAGCTAAGGCATTCGCTTTGGGCGTTCGCGTAGAGCATCCTCAAGATTTAATCGATAAAATACAATACCACGGAAGGTTGAACGATGAATTTGTTCCTCCAGCCTCATACAGCCTTGTTGCTCAAGTGAAAGGGCGAGGTGTGTATTCTTTTTGCATGTGTCCAGGAGGTATTGTAGCACCTTGTGCAACTGCTCAAGAAGAGGTTGTTACGAATGGCTGGTCTCCATCAAAAAGAAACAATCCATATTCTAATTCAGGTATTGTTGTTTCAGTTTCTCCCACTGATTTTAAAGGAAGAGAGAATGACCCAATGGTTTGCTTGGATTTTCAAAAAAGTGTAGAGAAAAAATGTTGGGAAGCTGGAGGTTCTACTCAAAAGGTTCCAGCACAACGCTTAATTGATTTTTTAGATGGTAAGGTTTCTAAGAATTTACCAAATACATCATACCAGCCAGGGTTGGTAAGTGCAGATTTAAACAAAGTGCTTCCAGCGTTTATTAGTGATAGTTTGCGTGGTGCCTTTAAAGAGTTTGGTCAAAAAATGAATGGATTTATTACAAATGATGCTGTTTTACACGCACCTGAATCTAGAACATCATCTCCAGTTCAAATCCCAAGAAATGAATTTCTTCAACATCCAGATGTCAAAGGTTTATTTCCATGTGCTGAAGGTGCAGGTTATGCGGGGGGGATTATTTCAGCTGCAATTGACGGAATGAAATGTGTTGATCAGATTAATGCAGAATTGAACACTTAGTTTTCTCTACAAAACTCAGAGAGAATAATCCCCGCTGCAATAGATACATTGAGCGACTCTGCTCCTCCGAATCTAGGGATGTGTATGGCTTGTGTAATGTAGGTTTGAATTTTTTCAGAAATCCCTTTCCCTTCGTTTCCTAGTATAATAATCCCTTTTCTTTCAGTCTGTTGTTTGTAGATGTTTTCGCCCTCAAGTAAAGCACCGTAGACAGGTAGCTCTGTATCCTCTAGGAAAACTGACAGGTCACAATACGTTACGGGAGTCCTAAAAATAGACCCCATACTTGATTGAATTACTTTTGTGTTAAAAACATCTACTGTATTTGTAGAGCATACAATTTGATCAACGTTGAACCAATCGCATGTTCTTAAGATGGTCCCCATATTCCCAGGGTCTTGAATATCATCTAATACAACAATAAAAGAAGCCTCTTGTTTTAGTTTAAGTTGTGGCTTTTTTACAACAGCTAATAATTTATTGGGCGTTTTTAAAGAGCTTATGCTTCTCATGGTCTTTTCGTCTGTTGTATAAGACGGTAGTTTCGTTGAGAAGTTAAGGTCTGTAGTGCAAATTAACTCAATGTTTTTTGGCCAAAGATCAATGAGCTCAAGAACCATTTTTTCACCTTCAACGATGAATAGGTTTTCAGCATCACGATTTTTTTTAAGTCCTAAAGACCTAATCCATTTTATCTTATTTTTAGAGAGACTTTCCACCGTTGCTTTTATTACTTTTGATAAAAAAAGATATTTGAAATTCAAACATACATATATTCTTTTAATTGCCACAACCTTCATTTTAGGATGTAGGCAAACTAAGTATGTTCCGGAGGGGGAGTATTTGTTGAAAAAAAACATTATTTCTGAATCGGGAGGTGGTTTAGATAAGGCAGACTTAAGTTCAATTATTCGCCAGCAGCCGAATTATAAGCGTGTTGGTGTTAAATGGAAGCTGATGGCTTTTAATTTGGTTGATTCTTCTAAAGTGGCAGAAAAAAGGCTTATCAAGAATGAGAAAATAGCCTTGATTAATAAGGGGAGAATTATTCGTCAAGAGAAAATTAATTCTAAAAGGAGGGATAAGGCGCGTAACAAAGGCCGCTCTCATTATACAGAACGTATCATTTTATTGAAAGATACCCTTGAGTATCGAATGTTTTTTAGAGAATGGTATAAGTATAAGATAGGTCATGCGCCTGTTGTTTTTGATAGTATCCTGTTTAATAAATCGATTGAGCAACTGAGTGCTTATATGAAGCGTAAAGGATATTATGATGGGGTTGTAAAAGCATCGGTCGATTATCATGAAAATAAAAAATGTGTTGTTTCATATGATTTAACAACTGGATTGCAGTTCAAGATTGACAGTGTATATGTTGTTGGAGACAACCCTGTTGTGTTAGATCGATACCATGCCTTTTTGAAGCAAAAAGATGACCACAGATTGTTTGGGAAACCATTTGACAGTGAGCTGTTGGATGACCACCGTTCTCAAGTTTCAGAATATATGAGAGACAAAGGTGTTTATGGCTTTAGTGTAAATCACATTTCATTTACAGCTGACACAATAAAAGAAACAATGTCGGTGAGCTTGGGGGTACATTTAGGAGATCGATTGGTAAAGTCTTCTGAGCATCGAGATTCAGTAGATCATGTTCCGCACCAAAAAACGTTTATAAATAAAGTGTATTACCACATTGCTGATACACTTAATTTTCCGGGTTCTTTCAGTGCTTATATGAAATCAAAAGGATTAGAGCAGTTTGATGGGCAGTTTTTAAAAACAGTGGACACAACATTTTACACCAAAGTGTTAGACAAAAAAACGAATTCAATAGATGTTTCTCGCGTAGCCATTTTTACACACAATGGGCCGTTATTTATAAATCCAAGGGTGTTAGAGGTTCAGAATTATTTAGAGGTCGATAAAATGTATTCTGAAAAAAAATTAGAAAAGACCTATTTAAGTTTGTTGCAGTTAGACTTGTTTCAATCGGTAAAAATAGTTCTGCTTGAGGTTGATGGTCCTGGGTGTATAGATGCTCATTATTATTTAGTTCCGAGAAAAAAACAACGTTTTAGTTTTGCCCCTATAGCAACAAACTCAAATGGTTACCTTGGTGTTGCGGCGACGGCTAACTATACCAATCAAAATTTATTTAAGGGTGCCGAAAAGTTGACCGTTTCGCTTTCGGGTGGGTTTGAATCACAGCCACCGATTTTTGATGAGACAATAGATGGAGATAAAATACAGACTGCCGCACGAAGTTTTAATACGTTTGAAATAGGACCAAGTGTAAAGTTGGAAATACCAGGACTTTTTCCTTTTAGAGTGAATGACCAAGCTAAAAAAATGAGGCCGAAAACAATCGTTTCTACGGCTTATAATTTTCAGAAAAGAACCGATTTTTCTCAAGGAACTTTTCAGATGAATTATTTGTGGCAGTTCTTTGCTAAAAAAACAATGATTTTTCAGAGTGGATTTCCTTTGGGGTCTGTTATCAAATATGTGAATATTGAAAAGAGTAATGCTTTTGAAGAAAAGTTAAATCAAATTAATGACTTGTTTTTATTAAATGCATATAGCGACCAACTTGTGTGGCAAGATTGGAAGTTTACATTCGAATACAACATTAATGAGAAAAAGAATCGAAAGGGAAATGCTCAATTGAATTTTAAATCTTCTTTTGACCCCGCTGGAAATTTATTGTCTTTGTTTAAAAAACATCAAGATACGATTGATGGGCAGCACACTGTTTTTGGGATAGGCTACGCGCAATTTGCAAGGTTAGATAATAATGTTGTCTATTCTAAACCCATAAGAAAAGATCAAAGCCTCAATTTTAGATTGACTGCCGGAGGAGGGATGCCGTATGGTAATTCAAAAGCATCACTTCCATATGATTATAGCTTTTTTGCCGGAGGAGCAAATGACAATCGTGGGTGGAGGACACGTGCATTAGGGCCGGGTTCTTATAAGTATTACTTAGATACAAACCGTACCGCAACTCAAATTGGGGATATACGTTTTGGTGCATCAGCAGAGTTTCGATTTTCTTTTAATTCATTGTTTAAAGGAGCTTTGTTTGTTGATGCTGGGAATATTTGGACAATTGAGGAAGATGTAAACCGAATTGGAGGACAATTTTCTTCAAATTGGTATAAAGAAATAGCTATAGCAGGTGGCTTTGGGTTAAGGATGGACTTGGAGTATTTTATTATTCGAGTGGATTTAGGTTTTCCAATAATGAACCCTGCCTTGCCTGAGGGATCTAAGTGGATTTTTCAATCACGTGATAATTATTACCAAGAGGGGATTGATGCGTTTGGTGAAGACAATTATCAATCGTACTTACCTTTGCCTTTTATCCCAACATTTCACTTTGGAATCGGGTATCCGTTCTAGACTATTTTATAAGTCAATTACCTTTAAGTTTGCAAAACGCAAGAGTACTGTTTTTGCGCCATGTCTCGGGAAAAAGATGGTTGCTTTCCGATCTGCTCCTGCACCTTCAAGGTGTGTTATTTTACCTTTGCCAAAACGATTGTGTTCAACATTGTACCCAACTTTTAGGTTAAGGCTTTCAGAACCTTTAACATTCGATTCTGTACTTATTTTGTTTATAGGTTTTAACGAGGTTGATGTAAACGACTTGTTTAATCCACCTTGGTAAGGTTGGCTGGTAGTAGAAGTTCTTCCAGACAAGGATCTTCCAGCAGCACGGGGAGGTGTTTCATGGTTTAGGTATACAGGATCAATTTCTTTTATAAAACGGCTCGGTTCGGCTGTTATTAAATTTCCCCATTGGAAACGGGATGTTGCATAAGATAAGGTACAGTTTGTTTTTGCACGGGTTACTGCCACGTAAAACAATCTTCGTTCTTCTTCGAGGTCTGTACGGGAGCTTAGTGACATTTGAGAAGGGAAGAGATTTTCTTCCAGTCCAACTAGGTAAACATTTGGAAATTCCAGCCCTTTACTTGAGTGAATAGTCATTAAGGTAACGTGATTCTTATCTTCGTCTTTGTCTGAGTCAGCATCGGTTAATAGAGCAACGTCAAGCATGAATTCACTCAATGATTTAGATGCTGTTTTTCCTTGCGATTCAACAAATGATTTTATCCCAGATAAGAGCTCTTCAATGTTTTGGTAACGCTCAATATCTTCGGGCCCTTTGTCTTTGTCGGTATGAAGCTCTTTTAGTATTCCGGATGAACGTGCAATTTCCTGAGCAAGTGTATAGGCATCAAGTGTGTCTATTTGAGCGTTGAAGCTTTTGATCATGGTGGCAAAATTTGCCATTTTCTTTTTAGCCCCGGAATTTATAGTGACAGGGTATTGGGTAAAGTTTGAAATAATATCCCAAGCGCTAACTCCATATTGATTTGCAGCAACGATAACATTTTCTAGGGATGTCTTTCCGATTCCTCTTTTGGGGTAGTTGATTACACGTTTGAAAGCCTCCTCATCGTTTTGATTGGCTGTCAATCGAAAGTAGGCCAGCAAATCCTTAACCTCTTTACGCTGGTAGAATGAAAGTCCACCGTAAATTTTATAGGGAATATTTAGTTTTCGCAACGATTCCTCAAAAGAACGAGACTGCTTATTTGTACGGTATAAGATTGCAAAATCGTTAAACGATAACCCTCCAGCTTTTATACTATCATAGATTTTGTTGGTAATTACTTTCCCTTCTTCGTTGTCAGTTAAGGTTCGAACTACATTAATTTTATCCCCCTCATCATTTGCGGTCCAAACAGTTTTCTTTATTTGATCTTTGTTACGTGCAATAACACCATTAGCAGCCTCTACAATGTTTTTTGTGCTTCGGTAGTTTTGCTCTAGCTTGAAAAGCTTGAAGTCAGGGTAGTCCTTTTTGAAATTTAAGATGTTTTGAATATTTGCTCCTCGAAACGAGTAAATACTTTGTGCATCATCACCAACAACACAAATGTTTTCGTATACCGCTGCAAGTTTTTTTACAATGAGGTATTGAGCATAGTTTGTATCTTGATACTCGTCAACAAGGATGTATTTAAATTTTTGTTGATAGTAGTTCAGTACGTCAGGGAAGTCACGGAGCAATACGTTTGTTTTAAATAATAGATCGTCAAAATCCATTGCGCCTGCATTGAAACAGCGGTTGGCATATGTTTTATATATACGCGCCATTTCAGGTCGTTTAGCCATATTATCCTCAGTCTGAATATTAGCGTTTTGTGCGTAAGCATCAGGCGAAATTAAATTGTTTTTTGCGGATGATATCCTACCTAGAACATTGCCTGGTTTATAAGCTTTGTCATCTAGTTTAAACCCTTTAATAATGTCTTTTAGCAGGCTTTTAGAATCTTGCGTGTCGTAAATTGTGAAATTGCTTGGATAGCCCAATCTGTCTGCATTTATCCGAAGTATTCTTGAAAAAACAGAGTGAAAGGTACCCATTGTAATGTTGCGCGCTTCACCATTTCCAATTATATCATCAATTCGCTCTGTCATTTCTCGAGCGGCTTTATTTGTAAACGTTAGTGCCATGATGTTGAATGGGTCAACACCTTGCTCAATCATATGGGCGATTCGAAATGTGAGTACACGTGTTTTTCCTGATCCTGCTCCAGCAATAACCATGGTTGGCCCCTTAATGTTCTTTACAGCAACCGATTGACTTTCATTTAATTCGTCTATATATCCCATGTGATGCCTGTTGTGTGTGCAGAAAAAGTGTGAAAATTATACTAGATACAAATGTAGAAAATTAAGCATTCAGATTACTTCGATTCAAGCCCTAAGTAGATTAAATTATTAACATAGTTGCATGTGTTTATGTGTAATTCTTTATTTCTGAAATGAGATTTTAGGATAGATTTACTTAACTTCGCAGACTGAATTTTATAATTGTAGAATAATGAGTCACGGAATTAAGCCAGGAGTAGTAACAGGAGACGATGTTCAAAAAGTATTTGCGTATGCAAAGGAGAAGGGATTTGCACTGCCTGCGGTAAATGTATCAAGCACGAGTACTGTAAATGCAGTGATGGAAACAGCAGCAAAGTTAAATTCACCTGTAATAATTCAGTTTTCAAACGGAGGGGCACAGTTTTATGCTGGGAAAGGACTTTCGAATGAGAACCATAAAGCTGGAATTGCAGGAGCTATCTCTGGGGCAAAGCATGTTCATGACATGGCTGAATTGTATGGAGCAACTGTAATTCTACACACGGATCATGCTGCAATGAAATTGTTGCCTTGGATTGATGGTTTGTTAGATGCTTCCGAAGCCTTTTTTAAAGAAACAGGAAAATCGTTGTACAGTTCACATATGATTGATCTTTCAGAAGAACCTATTGAAGAAAATATTGGTATTTGTAAAAAGTACCTTGAGCGTATGAGCAAGATTGGAATGACGCTTGAAATTGAGTTGGGTATTACAGGAGGTGAAGAAGACGGGGTAGACAATACGGATATTGATTCGTCTAAATTGTACACACAGCCTGAAGAGGTGGCGTATGCGTATGAAGAGTTAATGAAAGTGAGTCCAAGGTTTACGATTGCTGCATCTTTTGGAAATGTTCATGGTGTTTATAAGCCAGGAAACGTTCAGTTGACACCTAAGATTCTTTTAAATTCTCAAAACCACATTCAGGAAAAATACGCTGCTGGAACAAATCCGGTAGATTTTGTTTTTCACGGTGGTTCTGGTTCTACTTTAGAAGAGATTCGAGAGGCAATTGGTTATGGTGTCATAAAGATGAATATTGATACTGACCTTCAATTTGCATTTACGGAGGGTTCAAGGGATTATGTTGAAACGAATCTTGAGTTTTTAAGAACGCAGATTGGAAACCCAGACGGCGCAGATTTACCAAATAAAAAATATTACGATCCACGTAAGTGGATGCGAGCAGGAGAGTTAACATTTGTTACGCGTTTAGAGCGTTCATTTGCTGATTTGAATAACGTTAATACACTTTAATTTAGGTCTTTGACCTGACAATAAATAGTATACATGAGTTGGTTTAAGAGAAGTAAGGAAGGAATTACAACTTCAACGAAAGAGAAAAAGGAAACGCCAGAAGGATTGTGGGAAAAATGCTCTAATTGTAAGACTATTTTTGCTGCAGATGATTTAGCGAAAAATGCGTATGTATGTGATCGCTGTAATCACCATGAAAGAATTGGGTCTAGGGAGTATTTCGAGATTTTATTCGATGAAGGTAAGTTTAAAGAGTTAGATAAGGACTTGACTTCGGGGGATCCGTTGAAGTTTGAGGATACAAAGAAATATACAGACCGTGTAAAAGCAACCCAGAGTAAGTCTGGACTTACAGATGCAATTAGAACTGCTAAAGGAAAATTAGCTGGTGAAACACTCGTTATTGCGGCAATGGATTTTGCTTTTATTGGAGGCTCTATGGGTTCTGTTATGGGAGAAAAAATTGCTCGAGCAATTGATGAGGCCATTAAGTCAAAATGTCCATTCATGATTATTTCTAAGTCGGGTGGAGCAAGAATGATGGAGGCTGGACTTTCATTGATGCAAATGGCGAAGGTTTCAGGAAAGCTAGGTCAGTTATCTGAAGCTAAGTTACCTTACGTTTCATTTTTAACAGATCCTACTACTGGAGGGGTTACAGCTTCGTTTGCAATGTTAGGAGATTTAAATATTGCTGAACCAGATGCTTTAATTGCATTTGCAGGTCCTCGTGTTGTTCGAGAAACAATAGGGAGAGATTTACCAGATGGATTCCAGAAATCAGAATTTGTATTGGAGCATGGTTTCTTAGATTATATCGTAGAGCGAGCTGATCTTAAAAAGACCTTAGCACTTTCATTAAAAATGTTTAAAAACTAAAGCATGAAAAAGAGTATTTTAATTATCGTTTTGGGGTCAATTGTATTGATCTCGTGTAAAAAGAAAAGAACTTGCCAGTGTGAGATTCATACATTTAATGGCCCGGTTATTACACATACTGTTCTTGAAGGAACGCTATCAGATACAAAAGTGGAGTGTGATGCGATTAAAGTAAATTTACAGGTTGGAACATCTGATTATGTTGAATGTGGTATTCAATAGTAATGAAGAAATGATAATTTCATTAGAATTATCATCGCTTTACAGATAACATTGCTATCTTTGCCCCGTCGAAGAGCGACTACATAATAATTATTTAAACAATATTGGAATGTATTTAGATACAAAAGAAAAGAAAGAGATTTTCAAAAAACACGGTGGTTCAGAAACGAACACAGGTTCAGCAGAAGGTCAAGTTGCATTATTCTCATACAGAATATCGCATTTAACAGAGCACTTAAAAAAGAATCGTAAAGATTACGGTACACAAAGATCGCTTCAATTATTAGTTGGTAAACGTAGAAGTTTATTGGATTACTTGAAAGCTAAGGATATTGAGAGATACCGTGCTATCGTTAAAAAATTAGGCTTACGTCGTTAATATTCTTTGATATATTATAATAGTGTTGGGTATTCGAGTAGGTTCGAATACCCTTCTTTTTTATATATCAAATATAGCTTTTTATAAGTGTAAACGAAATTGGCAAATGCCAGTTTTAATAAAATAAGTAAATAAATAAATATGAATATAGGAACAACAAAGTCCATCACTATCGGAGGTAAAGAGATTTCGATCGAGACTGGAAAGTTAGCGAAACAAGCTGACGGATCCGTAGTGTTACGAATGGGCGACACAATGATTCTTGCAACGGTTGTTGCAGGTAAAACCGCTAGAGAAGGCGTAGATTTTTTACCATTAACGGTAGATTACAAAGAGAAATTTGCTGCTGACGGAAGAATCCCAGGTGGTTTTTTCAGAAGAGAAGCTAGACCATCAGAAAGAGAGATCTTAGTGATGAGAATTGTCGATAGAGCGTTAAGACCTCTATTTCCAGATGATTTTCATGCTGAAGTTCAATGTATGATGCAACTAATTGCTTATGATGGTGTAAACAGTCCTGATGCTTTAGTTGGATTTGCTGCATCAACTGCAATTGCAGTTTCTGACATTCCTTTTAATGGACCAATGTCTGAGGTGCGTGTAGGTAGAATTGACGGAGAGTTTATCATTAATCCAACATTGGAAGAAATGGAAGCCTCTGATATCGATTGTATGATTGCTGGTACTATTGACAACATCGTAATGGTGGAAGGTGAGATGAAAGAGATTCAGGAAGCTGAAATGGTAGAGATAATTAAGGTTGCTCACGAATCAATTAAATTGCAATGTCAGTTCCAATTAGATTTGGCTGCTGAAATTCCAGGAACATCTCCAAAGAGAACATACTTACACGAAGATCACAATGACGATGTTCGTGCTAAAGTAATGGACGCATGTTATGATAAGTGTAAAGCTGTAGCGGTACAAGGTTTAGCATCTAAAGAAAAAAGAGCTGAATTATTTGGAGCAATTAAAGAAGAATACATCGCATCGCTTTCTGAAGAAGAGTTGGCGTTAGAAGAAAAATACATTTCTGTATACTACAAAGCTGCAATGAAAAAAGCAGTTAGAGATACCATGTTAAATGATAACGTCCGTTTGGATGGTCGTAAGTTTGATGAAATTCGTCCAATTTGGGCAGAGGTAGATTACTTACCAAGAGCTCACGGTTCTGCTGTGTTTACTCGTGGTGAAACTCAATCATTGACTACATTAACGTTAGGTGGTAAGATGGATGAGCAACGAATTGATGACGTTACATTTACAGGTACTGTTCCATTTATGTTGCACTACAACTTTCCTCCATTCTCTACTGGAGAGGCGAGAATGTTGAGAGGTACATCTCGTCGTGAGGTTGGACATGGAAACTTGGCTCTTAGAGCTTTGAAGCCAGTTCTTCCAGCTGATAATGCTTATACAATTCGTTTGGTGTCAGAGATTTTAGAATCGAACGGTTCTTCATCAATGGCAACTGTTTGTGCTGGTACGTTAGCGTTAATGGATGGAGGTGTTCAGATTAAAGCACCTGTATCGGGTATTGCTATGGGCTTAGTTGCAGAAGGTGGTAAGTTTGCTGTATTGTCTGATATCTTAGGTGATGAAGATCACTTGGGAGATATGGATTTCAAAATTACAGGTACTGCTGAAGGAATTACAGCTTGTCAAATGGACATCAAGGTTGATGGTCTTCCTTACGAAGTGTTGATTCAAGCTTTAAACCAAGCAAAAGCAGGTCGTTTACACATCTTAAATAAGATTATTGAAACGATTGCTGTTCCAAATCCAGATTTCAAACCTCAGACTCCTCGTATTGAAGCGTTTAACGTTCCTAACGATATGATTGGTGCGATCATCGGACCTGGTGGAAAAATCATTCAACAGTTACAGAAAGATACAAACACTACAATTACAATTGAAGAATTGGAAACTGGTGAGGGTCGTGTTCAAATTATGTCAAACAATGCAGATGACATGAACAACGCGATAAAAACAATTAAACAAATTGCTTTCCCTCCAGTAGTGGAAGAAGGAGCAACGTATGAAGGAAAAATCAAGTCTTTACAGGCTTACGGAGTATTCGTTGAGATTTTACCTGGTACAGATGGTTTAATTCATATTTCTGAATTCTCTCACGAGCGTGTTACTAAAATGGAAGACGTTTGTAAAGAGGGTGATGTTGTTAAGTTTAAGGTTGTTGGTAGAGATCCAAAATCTAAAAAGTTTAAACTTTCTAGAAAGGTTCTTCTTGCAAAGCCAGAGGCTGAATAAGTAAAATTATAACTATATTAAGGGCTAATCGTTTATTCGGTTAGCCCTTTTTTGTTTTTAATAGTTTCACTATGAGGTTACTGAGTTTAATTGCCGTATTTCTACTTTACTCTATGTCTGTTTTTACACAGAGTATTAACGTTTCCATTCGCGATATAAATAACAATCCAATTGCTGCTGTAGATATTCTCAATAAGGATAAGGAGATAGTAGGAGAGTCTAATGAATTTGGTCAGTTTGTAGTTGATAAAAATGAAAATACGATTATCGGACTTTCTAAAAGAGGTTTTGCTGACAGGTGGTTAAAGCTTGCGTCGTTTAACGGAAGTGAAATAACCATAACCATGACGTATTATTATCAAGAGTTGAATGCTGTTGATGTGGTTATGGAAAAACCTGAAAACGCACTGGATATTGATGCGGTTAATATTATTGATTACTTCCCATTTGAATCGTCAATTTTAACGCTGAAAAACCGTCGGAATAAGTATTACATTGGGGTCGATAGCATTGGGCTTGAGGGGCCGAAATATCGATTCGATATTGACCGGCCAAAAAGACTTTTTATTGACTGTTTGGGAAATATGCATGTTGTTTGCTCTGAAAAGGTTTACCAGATCGCAATATCAAAAGACACGTTAATCATTGTTGACCAGATATCAAAAGACTATTTTAACCTCTTGCTTAAACCATGCGTAGCAAAATTTGGAGATGATTATGTATTAAAAAGACTTACATCAAATAACCAGGCATATAGCCTGACGCTTTATGATAAGTACGAAGACCCAAAAACATTCTATTACTACATTGATGAGGTTAGCGCTAGAGTTTCGGCAGTTGAAGCAATTAAAATGGAGTTTTCTATTCGAGAACAATTTTACAATGATTCGCTAAGTGCCCATGCGTTAGATTTAAGAGCATATTTGCGTCAAACTCAAAATGGAGAAAACCCCGATATTAATCTTGATTTCTTGAAAAAATCAATTACTGGGAGGGGAGGAAATACGCGTTGGACAGAGCGTTATGCGCTGTTTGCTAATTTGACTTACCCAGTCAATGTTAGGTCGTTTCAGGTGGGGGATAACGTGGCTGTTATAAATTATGAAATTGATTCCCTTTCGTTATATAATACCCAAGGACAGAGGCACACTCACCTTCCTTTTGCTGTTGCTAGTGACATTAAGGAGGTTTGGCAAGATTTATCAAATGATAACCTTTATTTCTATACCCGAAAGAGTGGAAATCACCTTCTTTACCATTTAGATGATCTTACCGGAAAAACAACTTTCTTGAAAAGTATGCGAGAAATTGGAGCTTCTAAACGACACCGGGTTTATAAAGGATATCTTTATTACTTAGAGATTGACAATGGTTTCTACAGAATTAAGCGAAGTCGATTGCCAAATCATTGATTGATTAGACTTAATTAATACGATTTATACTTATCTTTACATCAAAATTGAAATACGTACACAATGGCAAGTAAGAAAAATATTAAGAAAGACGTAAAACAAATGGTTTATGATATCATGGACGATTGTGATTATGTTGTAGTTTCTGGAGGTAAAGGAGCAGATAAGGCTTCTAAGCTAATGGACGATGCGGTTGCATTTTATGAAACAATGATTCCTAAAATTAATGCAGCTAAAAACAATGCGGATTTCAAAAGCGTTCGTGCTGAAATAGAAGAAAAAGCAATTGGATTTGTTACTGAGATGAATAAACTTGGTTAATTAAAAATCTTAATTTAGAGCGTCTATCTTTGATAGGCGCTTTTTTTTTGAATTTATATTAAAGTCATTATGCAAATTAAACAATTGATTACAGCTTTAGGTTTGCTCTTATTTCTTGTGGTGCTGTTGTTTACCCCAAAAGGAGATTCTAGTTTAGAAACATTTTGGTATGCGATTGCTTTGGCAGGGTTAATGGTTGTTTTTTGGTTGTTTGAGGTTGTTCCTATTTATGTTACAGCATTATTCCCAGTCGTATTAGGGATTCCTTTGGGTTTGATGAATGCATCAGATTTAACGGCTTCTTATGGTCATAAATATATTTACCTGTTTATGGGCGGTTTTATTCTTTCTATAGCACTTGAAAAATGGGAGGCTCATAAACAAATTGCAGAGAGTATAATCCGAACTGTAGGGAATTCTAAGTCGCGAATATTACTTGGTTTTTTATTGAGTACAGGTTTGTTGAGTATGTGGATTTCTAATACAGCTACAGCATTAATGATGCTTCCAATGGCTATGGCTATTCTAGCAAACATCAAAGAAGATGGGGAGTCTAAATTTTCTAAGTTATTACTGTTGTCTGTGGCTTACGGGGCCAGTATAGGTGGTATGGCAACATTGGTCGGTTCTCCTCCTAACATATTAATGGCTGGGCTTTTAGAAGATAGTTTTGGGGTTAAAGTTGATTTTTTTGATTGGATGATTGTGGGCTTGCCACTATCATTTGTGTTGTTGTCGGTGGTATTTATTTTTTTCTACCTGTTGTTAGGTAAAGAAAGAAAAGAGCAGGTGCATGAAGTTTATGCGGATAAAAAGAAATGGACAACAAATCAGATTCGTGTAGTTGTTTTGTTTTTCGTGATTGTTCTTTTGTGGTCGTTTAGAACTCCTTTAACAGGTTTAACAGGAATAGTCTATACAGATGAAGGTGTGGCTATTTTAGGTGCTGTAATGCTCTTCTTTTTACCTGGAAGTAAAAAAGGAGATCGCTTGTTGGTTTGGGAGGATACTCAAAAATTACCTTGGGGAATTTTGATTTTATTTGGAGGCGGTATGGCGCTTGCTAAAATGCTTGAAATAAACGGGGTTATTGATGAATTGGCACTTGTATTTACGGACTATGCAGGTGCACCTTTAGCTATTTTATTATTAATACTCGTTGCTATAGCCATTTTTGGAACAGAAATAATGTCAAATATGGCGCTTGTTTCTGTCTTTATTCCTTTGGTTGCTGAGTTTGCTTTAGGTACAGACTATTCTATTATACAGTTGTGTATGCCTGTTACGCTTGCGGCAAGTTGTGCATTTATGCTACCTGTAGGAACACCACCAAATGCTATTGTTTTCTCTTCAGGACAGCTAAAGATTAGTCAAATGGCAAAAACAGGATTTGTGTTAAATTTAGTTGGGGTGTTTGTTGTTGTCCTTTTTTCACTATTCTTTATTTAGATTTCACGTATGAAAGTATTACTCTCTCCAGCAAAGGCTATTGATATTACAAAAACACTGCAAACGGATTCACTATCGTCTCCTGTATTTATAGAGGAAGCATCTTCGTTGGTTAAAAAACTTCAAAAAATGTCTTCTACTAAACTGGGGGGAATGATGCATCTTTCAAAGGAGTTGGCAGACTTAAATTATCAACGTTATCAAGAGTGGAATACGAGTTCAGTTAAAGATGAGAAGAACTCTGCAGTAGCTGCAGCTTTTAATGGGGAAGTGTTTAAGGGCTTAGATGCTCCTTCAATGTGCCCTGACCAGTTGGTTGTTGCACAAGACAAGTTGAGAATTTTATCTGGAGTATATGGTGTCTTGAAACCATTGGATGTTATTTATCCATATCGTTTAGAAATGGGAACGAAATGGAAGGTTACGCCTTTGAAAACAAACTTATATAAATTTTGGGGAGCTAAAATTGCAAACGTGCTGAACCAAGAGAATGAAAGTGGTGTTACAGTTAACTTGGCATCTACAGAGTATTTTAAGGCTGTAGATAAAAAGGTATTGTTGGGTAGAATTGTTACACCAACATTTAAGGAATTTAAAAATGGTGATTATAAAGTGATCATGGTTTTTGCGAAAAGAGCAAGAGGTTTGATGGCCAGATACATCGTGGATAATAACATTTCAAACCCTGAAGACCTTAAGCTTTTTGATGTAGATGGATATTCATTTAACGTGAACATGTCTACTGAAGATGACTGGGTTTTTACCAGGTAGCTAGAGTAAACACTATTTGAAGAGCAGTTTTACCCTTCAAATAGTGTTAAATGTTTATTTTTTTACACGTTCAATATAAACGCCAGTTCGAGTGTCAATTTTAATGGTCTCACCAGTATCAATAAATAAAGGTACTCTTACTTCTGCGCCAGATTCAATTGTTGCAGGTTTCATTGTGTTTGTTGCGGTGTCTCCCTTAACTCCAGGTTCAGTATAAGTGACTTTAGAAATAAGGTGCATAGGAAGCTCAAGCACTAACGGTAATTCTTCTTCAGCGTGAAAAAGAATGTTACACATCATTTCTTCTTGAAGAAATTCTGGTTTATCAACCATTGTTGCTTCAATGTTTACTTGCTCATAGTTTTGACTATTCATGAAAACGTATGTGTCACCTTCTTTGTATAAGTATTGATATTCTCTATTTTCAATACGAACAATTTCAATTTTGTGCCCTGCCGAAAATGTAAAGTCAATAATTTTACCACTTTCAATTTGGCGCATTTTTGTTCTTACAAATGCAGGTCCCTTTCCAGGTTTTACGTGTTGAAACTCTATGATTTGGGATAGTTTGTTATTGTGATTAATACAAAGCCCATTTTTTATATCTGATGTATTTGCCATATGTTATATTTAATGATGCCGAATATAAGGAATATTATTTATCTATTTCCTTTCAATTGGGCGTTAATAATGACATCTTTGTCTTATGACATGGGAAGACTTTCTTAATTATGAGCTATTCGAATTGGGTGAATTTGCATTGCTTACAGGCAATCTGTTTGCGGGTGTAATTATTCTTGTTGGTACATGGCTGTTGGTTGTGATGCTAAGAAAAGGGATCATGAAACCTCGATTCATCATTGATAAGATTGAAAGTAAGCGACGTATGTCGATGTTTTTAATCATGAAATACTTCATTTGGGTCATTTGTTTTGCAGTTGTACTCGAAGTTTTAGGGGTTGATATTACTGTTTTCTTATTTGGTTCAACGGCGCTGTTGGTTGGGCTTGGGCTTGGGCTTCAAAATGTTTTTAAAGATTTAATTTCAGGGCTTTTTCTTCTTTTTGAGGGTACCATTAAGTTGGGAGACATTATTGAAGTTGATCAAATAATAGGAAAGGTGACGGAGATTAATCTTCGAAGCTCCCAAGTCTTAACTCGGGAAGATGTGATTTTTATTATCCCGAATTCAAAGTTTATATCTGAAAAAGTGATTAATTGGACACATAACGATGAATATATTCGCTTTAGTGTTTTTGTTAATGTTGCTTATGGTTCAGATGTTGAATTGGTTTATACCTGCTTAGAACAGGCGATGAAAGAAAATAAATCAATTCGAAATAAACCAAAATCATTTGTTCGATTTGTTGATTTTGGAGAATCAGCACTGAAGTTTGAGATGGTTTTTTGGTCGAAAGAAATGTTCTCGATAGAAAACATTAAATCTGAGTTAAGAAGGACTGTTTACATTAAGCTAGCAGAAAACAAGTTAGAAATCCCTTTCCCTCAAAGAGATGTTCATATAAAAGGGGTAGAACAGGTGGTAACACTTAATCCTAACGAAAAAAACAACTAAGATTCATATTTCTTGAATCGATTTCTTTTCTGTAACATAATTATAGTTTATTTTTGTTGTACAATGCCACCAACAGAGTTTGGATAGTGCGTTTACTTCGAAAGAAGGCCCCATGCGGATACAATGAAGCTTAAAATTTTGTAATCAGGAGAGACTCAGAAGTAGAATGTCAGGCCGTAACGTTATGCGTAGGAAGTGATTTCTCAGCGGAACACAGATCATTTCAGCAATCCTAATCGTGTTATCTGAAGCTTCAGTTAACTCACCGCATGGGTTTTTTATTACTATTTGGTTTGAGGTTTACAATAGCTCTTCAATGATTCGATCCATTGAGTAACCCTCAGCTTCAGCGCGGTAGTTTTTAACGAGTCGGTGCCTTAGAATAGGTTTAGCAACAGCTTTAACATCTTCAATGTCAGGAGAGTATTTACCATTAATAGCTGCGTGGCATTTTGCGCCAATAATTAAATATTGCGAAGCTCTAGGGCCAGCGCCCCAAGTGATAAAGTCTTTTGTTAATTGAGGTGCTGTATTATCGTTAGCACGTGTTTTACCAACTAATTTTACGGCGTATTCAAGTACGTTATCTGCTACTGGGATTCGGCGAATTAGTTCCTGGTATTTAGTGATTGATTCGGCATTTAACATCTGGTTTAGCGAAACAGTCGAATCGTTCGTTGTTGACTTTACAATAGCCAATTCCTCTTCGTATTTAGGATAATCAACCCAAACATTAAACATGAATCGGTCAAGTTGTGCTTCAGGAAGAGGGTAGGTACCTTCTTGTTCAATTGGGTTTTGCGTTGCTAAAACAAAAAATGGTTTTGGTAATGAATATGTTGTTCCTGCAGCAGTAACACATTTTTCCTGCATTGCTTCTAGAAGAGCTGCTTGTGTTTTGGGAGGGGTACGGTTAATTTCATCGGCTAAAATGATGTTTGAAAATAAGGGACCTTTTAAGAATTTGAAGGTTCTATTTTCATCTAGAATCTCAGATCCTACAATGTCAGAAGGCATTAGGTCAGGTGTAAACTGAACACGGTTAAATTGAAGCCCTAGGCAATCAGATATGGTGTTTACCAAAAGTGTTTTTGCTAAACCTGGCACACCAACTAACAGACAGTGCCCGCGTGAAAAAATAGAAATTAAAACTTGATCTACGACGTCCTCTTGCCCAACGATTACTTTATGAATCTCTGTTTTTAGTTTGTTGTAGTCTTGTACTAATTGATCTAATTCTGCTTTGTCAGACATAGGTGTCGGGTTTTTTTTAAGCTAATATAATGTTATTGTGGTAACCATGGATTTTTGAAATCGCAATTTTTATATGCATCATCAATTCGAATGTAAGCATTCGATATTTTTGACGTAATCCATTTATTCATTGATTTTTGTTTCTTGTCGTTTTCTGCAGCTCTTTTAATTAAGGAGTAGTCATCTTTTAGATTTGCCCTGTGCGGCGTTGTTCTCTCCATTAGCCGAACAATACGTACACCTTGTTTTCTATCGAATAAATTTGCGTATAGATTTGGTTGAGAGATTTCCCCTTTTTCCATTTGATCTGTTAGTAGGTATATTTGCTGGTCAACTTTGTTTAAGTCTTCCATATCCCATGTTTGTTCACCTGTAATTGGGTTTGTGATAATTCCTTTGTTTTGCATTGTTGCTTCATCATTGGAGTACTTTTTAACAGCGTCATTCCATGTTATTTCTCCTGCTTTAATTTGCTTGTAGCAAGAGTCAAGTTTTAATGCAGAGGCCTCTAGTGCGTCATTTGCAAACTCTGCAATAATTAAAATGTGTTGACATGTATAGTCGTCCCCTTTACGTTCAATTAGCTTAACAATGTGATACCCGTAAATGGATTCAAACACTTCAGATATTCCTCCGGGTGAGAGGTTGAATACTGCCGCTTCAAATTGTGGTACCATCATACCGCGCGTTGCTTCAATTTTACCCCCTTCTTTAGCGCTTCCAGGATCCATGGAGTGGATTCTTGCCTGTGTCGAAAATGACTTTCCGTGATCTATAATGTTTTTTCTGATTTCTTTAAGCTTATCAGAAGCTCTCAATTTATCATTCAGTGTAATTTCAGGATAATGTACAATTTGTTGAAAGCTCAATTGTGTATTGATTAAAGGAATACTATCTAAAGGAATGGTTTTGTAGAATTTATCAACCTCTCTAGGTGTTACGGTAATTCCTAAAGCAATTTGACGTTCCATCTCTTGAGCAAGGAGTTGGTCTTTGATGATTGGACGAAATTCTTTTTTTATTTGAGTTACTGATTTCCCGTAAAATGTTTCCATTTCTTGGCGCCCTCCAATTTGATTTTCGATAACACGTAATCTGTTTTCCATTTCAGCATCAACTTGTGAGTCATTGACGTCAATGCTATCTAGTTTTGCTTGGTTCAATAAAAGGTATTGAAACATAATTTCTTCAAGAATTTGACAATCAATTTCAGGAGTTACTTTCATTCCGGCTTGAATTGCTTGCAATTTTTGAGCTTGAATTTCAGAAAGCAAAATCACATTATCTCCTACTTGAGCTACCACTTTATCTATGAGCGTACCTTGGCTAAGAGAGGTGTTAGCCATTAATAAGGTGATGCTAAATGCTAATAATAATTTCATGTTTCTTTTTTATACGTTGAATCAACTTAGATTCATTTTTTTCTTTAAGTTCTTGTAGTCTATTGGCTACTATTCTGCTTTTAATTTCATTCGAAAGAAAGTCTACAGGTGGAACTTCATCTTTAAGTTTGTAGTCAATGATGTTTAAAAAATAGGTGAAGTTTTCATCTGAAAAATATGTTTTTGTCCTATTTAAAACGATGTTGTCAATGTTAAATTTTCCTACAGGTATATCTTTGGTAACTTCTTCAAAATAAATCCACGTTGAATCATTGAAATAATAATTCTCCGCATAAAGTTTAGCATAAGAATTCAGTTCTGTAAGATCTTTATCATTTTTTAACAGGTAGTTTACATGAACGTCTTCTGACTTGAAGTCAAGTTCTTTAGGTATTTTTAGGTACAGTGCCTTAACAATGTAGTCGTGAAGAATGAATTCCTCCTTGTGTGAGTTGTAATAAGTGTCAATTTCTTGTTTCTTAGCAATTGTGTCTAGTTTCTTTTTTAACTCAAGCTCTTCAAGATAATATTCTGCTAAATCACTCGCAAATGATTGTGCTCTCAATTCGGTTAGTTTCCATTTTTCTGGAAACTCGTGTTTAAGTTCTGCTTTAAATGTTTCTCTTGTGCACCAGTCGGTTATGAAGTTACTGAGTTGAATGGAGTCAATGGGGTTCAGCCCTAAATGTGACATGATTATGTATGCGTCACTTTCAGTTAGTTCCACATCATCTACCGAAGCAACTACCTTTTTGTTGTTACAACTATGTAGTAATGTAAAACAAAACAGGCCGGCAATAATGCCAGCCTGCTTAAATGATATGAATAGGCTACTTACCAATTGAGTAAAGTTCTTGGGTATTTACCTTAATGGAGTGCTTTTTATTTAATTCATCCAGCCAATTCTTTTCTAAGAAATTTTGGTAGTTAGAAGTAATTGCACCTTTGGCTTCTGAAAATTCTTTTTGAGCTGGCTCTAAAGTTTCACTAACCACTACGATGTAGTATTTACCATCAAGTTCATAAACACTGTTTAATCCATCATTTAATTCTCTAGATGATAGGTGTTGCGTTTTATTTAAATCAAACTTTCCATTTCTGTGACGGATGTTTAATTCTGACTCACCATTTATTAACTGTACTACTTGTACGGGAGATAAGGTGTCTGTTTTTAACAAGTCATATACTTTGTTTGCAGATGCTAGCGTATAGCACTCATAGACATCTCCATTGATACGAGTTCCCCAAAAGTAGTCTGATTTGTTATTGTTGTAGTATGTTTTAAGGCCTGTAGTATCTTTCATAGCCTTGTTCCAGACAATGTCAGACATGATTTCGTATAAGAGTATACCGTCATGGTATTCGGTGATTAAGGCTTTAAAGGCAGGGTATTTTGTCGCCAACTTAGACTCTTCATAGTTTAAGATAGCTTCTTTTTCCCATTTAGAATATTTCGCATCAACCACATTTGATAAAGAACCATCTGTAGATATGATAGCTCCTCTGTAGTTTGATTTTAGATATTGAGCAAAATCTTGTTGATAGAACTTCTTGTTGTCAATTTTGAATAATGTTTTGTTTTTTGAGAGGGTAGAAGGGTCAAACTGGCCTTTTGAGTATGTTGAGTCTAAATTTTTGTAAAACCATTTAAGCCCTTTTTCGCTATAGCTCTTGAAGTTGTATTCTTTTTTAAGTTTAGCAACAAAAGAGTCTTGCGTTGTTTTAGATCGTTCGTCTTTTGCAACCTTACTTTTCAATGTTTTCTTCATTGTTTCGTACGAAGCTAAATTGGTTAGTTTCAGTCGCTTTACAATGTGAAAACCATAATTTGTTCGAATAGGTTTACTATACTCACCATCATTTTTTAAGGTAAAAGCAGCTTCTTCAAACTCAGTAACCATTCTTGTTGTTGTTCCTGTTCCAAAAGGAGGTAAAACTCCATTCTTCTTGTTCGAAGAAGGATCGTCTGAATATTTAGCTACAAGTTCTTCAAAATTACCACCGTTTTCAAGTAATTCATAGATTTCATTGATTTTTGCTGTTGCATTTTCTACTTCGTCTTGACTTGCACTTATTTTTGCAGCAACCATTATATGTGCTGTTTCAATAGTACCACGTGCAGGCCTTTTGTCAGTGACTTGAAGTATGTGGTATCCGAATCGAGTTCTAAAAGGGTCTGAAACCTTATCCAATTCTGTTGTGTATGCTTTTTCTTCAAATGGATAGACCATTTGAAAAGCAGAAAAGAAGTTTAAATCTCCACCATTTTTTGCTACAGAAGGGTCTTCAGATCCTCCTTTTCCTTGAGCAACATCTTTAAATGAAAGTCCGTCATTAATACGGTCTTTTAGGCGCATTATTCGGTTGTATGCAGCAAGTGTGTCTGCAGGAGACGCTTTTTCAGATACTTTAATTAAAATATGTGAAACTCGAACTTCTTCTTTAGTTCTTAGGTAGGCCTCTTTGATAAGGGACTCGTTTTTAGCAGAGTCAATAAGGTAAGGTAGGGCCAGTTGTTTTCGGTATCCGCCAAGCTCTTTCACTAATTTTGGAATTGTGTCATAGCCCAAAGCTTCTGCCTCAGCAACTTTTAGTTTAAACTTTTTGAATAACTCCATGTATTCATCAAGCGATACTTTATCATACTGGGGGTCGTTGTTGTTCTTTAAATAAATTTGTAGAAATTCAGACTTAGTAATCTCTTGGTCATTTATTGTCATGATGACAGGGTCCTGAGCAAAAGAGCTTAAACTTAATGTAAGTGTTAAAGCAATTAACAATAATTTATTCATAGTTTTTTTTGGTTTAGTATTCTCAAATATAATTAATCTTTCAATTTAAACGATTAATGTTTTATTTTATACTGTAGTTTGGTGCTTCACGTGTAATCGTTACGTCATGGGGATGGCTTTCTAAAAATCCTGCACTTGTTATTCGTACAAAATTTGAGCCTTGTAGGTTTTGGATGCTAGCAGCACCGCAATATCCCATTCCAGATCTCAGACCTCCGATTATTTGATACATAACCTCATTCAGTTTTCCTTTAAATGGAACACGACCTGAAATTCCTTCAGGGACTAGTTTCTTAACATCGTCTTCAGCAGATTGAAAGTAGCGATCCTTTGATCCTTTTTGCATTGCCTCAATCGATCCCATTCCGCGATACGTTTTGAACTTTCGACCTTGATAAATAATTGTTTCACCAGGTGATTCTTCAACTCCAGCAAACATTGAGCCAACCATTACAACGTCAGCTCCAGCAGCAAGTGCTTTTACAATGTCTCCCGTATAGCGAATACCACCATCAGCAATAACAGGAACACCAGTTCCTTCTAGGGCAAGTGCAACATCGTTTACGGCAGTTAATTGAGGAACACCTACACCTGCAATAACACGTGTTGTACAAATTGATCCCGGACCAATTCCAACTTTAACTGCATCTGCTCCAGCTTCAACTAGAAATTTAGCCGCTTCTGGAGTGGCAATGTTACCTGCGATAACATCTAAGTCAGGAAAGGCAGTTTTAACTTCTCTTAATTTTTCTCCAAATGATTTGGTGTGTCCGTGTGCCGTGTCAATAACAATGGCGTCAACTCCTGCATCAAAAAGAGCAGAGACGCGCTCTATTGTATCGTGAGTTACACCAACAGCTGCAGCAACACGAAGGCGTCCAAATGAATCTTTACATGAATTTGGATGCTCTTTTACTTTTATGATGTCTCTAAATGTAATTAAACCGATTAATTTATTTTCAGCATCAATTACAGGTAATTTTTCAATTTTATTTGCTTGAAGGATTTGCTCCGCTGTTGCTAGGTCAGTGTCCTCAGATGTTGTAACGATATTTTCAGAGGTCATTACCTCTGTAATAGCACGCGAGTGATTTTTCTCAAATCGTAAATCCCTATTTGTTACAATTCCAATTAAGGTGTTGCTGTCGTCAATTACAGGAATACCTCCAATCTTGTTTTCTTGCATTAAATTTAATGCATCAAGTACGGTTGCTTCTTGTGTAATTGTTACAGGATCTAAAATCATTCCGCTTTCTGAGCGTTTCACCTTGCGAACTTCCATTGCTTGTGCTGCGATAGACATGTTTTTGTGAACAACACCAATTCCACCTTGTTGCGCTATAGCTATAGCTAAACTTGATTCTGTCACAGTGTCCATTGCTGCTGAAACAATAGGTGTGTTTACTGAAATGTTACGGGATACTTTACTTTTTAAGCTTACTTCATATGGAAGTACTTCTGAGAAAGCTGGAGTTAAAAGAACATCGTCGTATGTTAGACCTTCTTTAATTTCATTTAGATTTGAAATAGACATATGTTGAACTTATTTTTTAATAAATAAATTCTTGCAAAAGTACGTATTATTATCAAATAATCAGGGAGAGATTGGATTATAAATTTGTTAAAGAATTGCAAATTCTATATAATGATTGATAAAATTTACTACACTTGTTTTAACCACATGAAAAAATAGCGTTTATGAAAGTAGTTTTAAGTCTACTGTTTTGTTTTTTAGTTTCAATTTCTTTTAGTCAAAAGGAGCAAGTTGAAAGTGTTGATGAAAAATTAATTCAATTGTCAGGTGTTGTAATCTCTGAGGAAACCTTAGAGCCTCTTCCGTATACTACAGTGTATGACAAGACGCAGCGTAGAGGTGTTATTGCTGATTATTATGGATTCTTTTCTTTAGTAGCTATACCTGGTGATACCTTGTTGTTTTCTTTTTATGGACATAAAACATCGTCTTACATTGTGCCTGATTCATTAAATGACGATCGTTATTCAATGATTCATATGGTGCAAAGAGACACCTTGAATTTACCTGAAGTTGATGTGTATCCTTGGCCTTCTCGGGAAGATTTTGCAAGGGCTTTTGTTGATATGGTTCCTTATGACGATGCGTTAAGACGGGCGCAACAACAATTATCAGGTGAAAGCCTTGCTTTTATCGCAGCCCGACTAGAGGGTGATGCATCGTTGAGTTATACGGCTACTCAAAATGCGTACAGTACAAAGTTGTATACCAATGGTCAGCTTCCGGGAAACAATTTACTGAACCCTTATGCCTGGTCTAAGTTGATTCAAGACTGGAAAGAGGGTAAGTTGAGTCGTCAGTAGTGGATTATTTGAATGTAGGGTAGCTTAAAAAGTATTTTTCAACTGGCGTTGAAAGTGCAGAGATGTTTAGGTTGTCTGAAGCCTTTGATAAGTCAATAATCTCCCCAGATTTCATTAATAGATTTATGTTTTGTTTATCTTCGTTGTAAGCGTTATTCTTTAAGGTGTTTGTGTATACAAAATGATCAACTTCGTTATCACTTAAGTTTAGTTTTGCTTTTACGTTTTCACGAATTGCATCAATCGTTTCTTTTTGAAATTTTTCTTTAGAGATTTCAATTTTGAATAGGTCACGATTAACGATACGACGAGCTAATTCCGAGAGAACTTTGTCGTCATGATGTTGCCAGACCTTTATCGCCCCAAAAATATCAAAGTCATCTAGCATGGAGAATTGTTCCAATACATTTGGATCATTTTTGAAGTCTGTTGCGCTGCTGTTGTTCTTCATGAAATAGAGTAGAGCTGGACTTCCGTAGAGCTCTGTTCCAGATTGAATTAATTCTTTTGCATACCTTAAAATATGAATGAGCATGAACTCACAGGCAACAACAGTTTTGTGCATGTATACTTGCCAGTACATGACCCTGCGCGCAACAATAAACTTTTCTATGGAGTAGATTCCTTTTTCTTCGAGTACTAAGTTACCATCTACAATATCAATCATTTCTATGATTCTATCGCTTCCGATTTTCCCTTCACTTACTCCTGTGTAAAAGCTATCTCTGTTTAGGTAGTCCATGCGGTCCATGTCGAGTTGACTAGACACCAATTGGTAAAGAAACTTCTTTTCATGTTGATTGCGGAAAACACGTAGAGCTAGATCTAATTTACCGTCAAAATCAGCACTTAAGCGCTCGATAAAGAATTCTGAAATTGATTCATGGCTTACGCCACATACAATGTCGTGTTCTAATGCATGGCTAAATGGTCCGTGTCCAATGTCATGAAGTAAGATGGCAAGTAGAACGGCCTGTTCTTCTTCTGTTGTTATTTCGTGTCCTTTTCTGCGAATTGTAGCTACGGCTTTACCCATAAGATGCATGGCGCCAATAACGTGGTGGAAACGAGTGTGTAGCGCCCCGGGATAAACCATGTGCGTTAAGCCCAATTGTTTGATTCTCCGAAGTCGTTGAAAATAAGGATGTTCTATGACGTCGAAAATTATCTCCATCGGAATTGAAATAAAACCGTAAACTGGATCGTTAAAGATTTTCTTTTTGTTGTTAATTGTGTTGACTTTCGATTGCAATTGCATACTTTTAAAACGTATACGTAAAACTATAAAATATTGAGCACATGCAGATAAAAATCCTTTGGGCAGATGATGAAATTGATTTATTAAAGCCACACATTTTATTTTTAGAGTCGAAGGGATATGAAGTTGTATCAGTAAACAATGGTGCTTCAGCTGTTGAGTTGAGTGATGAGCAAGATTTTGACATTATTTTTTTAGATGAGAATATGCCAGGGATATCTGGATTAGAAGCCTTGACTCGCATTAAAAAGACAAAACAACACGTTCCAGTGGTTATGATCACTAAGAGTGAAGAGGAATATATTATGGAGGAGGCAATAGGAAGTGACATTGCTGATTACCTAATAAAACCTGTTAACCCAAACCAAATACTATTATCGATAAAGAAAAACTTAGATTCAAGTAAATTGGTTTCTCAGAAAACAAATTCAAACTATCAGCAAGAGTTCCGGGAATTAGGGATGCAGTTGAATAGCCGTTTAGATTTAGATGAATGGTCTGAATTGTATAAGAGTTTAGTTTATTGGGAATTGAAGCTTGCGGACATTGAAGATAATGGAATGCAAGAGGTTTTAAATATGCAAAAGAAAGAAGCGAATACGCAGTTTTGTAAATTTATAGAAAGCAACTATCTTGATTGGTTAAACGGAGTAGAGGAAGGGCCTCAGATGGTTCATGACCTATTCAAAAACAAGATTAACCCAAAGCTTGATGAGGGAGGTGTTTTTGTTTTGGTTATTGATAACCTTCGCTTTGATCAATGGAAGGTATTGAGTCCGATTTTTAAGAAATACTATAGCATTAAGGAGGAAGAACTTGTCTATTCTATTCTTCCAACGGCTACTCAATATGCTCGAAATTCATTTTTTGCAGGTTTGATGCCTACGGAAATTGCAAAAAAACATCCTGAGTTTTGGAAAGGAGAAGAAGATGAAGGCGGTAAGAATATGCATGAAGCAGAATTACTTGAAGCTAATTTGAAGCGATTGGGACGAAACGTGAAGTGGTCTTATAATAAAATCACAAACTTAAACGCAGGTAAAAAATTAGTCGATAATTTTAACCAATTACTGGAAAATGATCTGAATGCAATCGTATATAATTTTGTGGATATGCTTTCTCATGCACGAACAGAAATGGAGGTTATTCGTGAGCTGGCAGATGATGAGCAAGCGTATAGGTCGTTAACACTTTCTTGGTTTGAGCACTCTGCTTTACACGATATTGTTAAAAAATGTGCTGAATCAGGACGTAAATTGATTGTTACAACAGATCATGGGACAGTACGTGTAACAAACCCGGTAAAAATTGTGGGTGAACGAAGTACAAATTCCAACTTACGATATAAAACTGGGAGAAACCTTTCTTACAAAGAAAAACAGGTGTTTGAGGTGAAAAATCCAGAAGATGGGTTCTTACCTAGAGGGCGAATTTCTTCGGCATTTGTTTTTACACGAGAGCAAGATTATTTTGTGTATCCAAACAATTATAATCATTTTGTAAATTATTATAACAATACCTTTCAGCATGGAGGGATTTCACTCGAAGAGATGTTGATTCCTTATGTTGAATTAGAACCAAAATAAATGGAAATAAAGATTGACTCATTGGAAGATTTACCAAGAGCAGCAACGGAGTTTATTGAAGCGGTAGGGCATCGAAAAGTGTTTGCTTTTAATGCAGATATGGGGGCGGGTAAAACAACCTTTATTACCGCTGTTTTACAAGCGATGGGTGTTGATAGTCTTGAAGGGTCACCTACATACTCACTGGTTAATGTTTATGATAGTCAAATGTTTGGGAGGTTAAATCATTTTGACTTTTATCGCATTAACGACGAAACTGAAGCGCTTGATATTGGGATCGAAGAAATGCTTTATTCTGATGATATGTGTTTTATTGAGTGGCCAGAAAAAATTCAAAATCTTTTGCCAGACAACGTGATTTGGTCGTATATTCGTGTTAATGAAGATAATTCACGAACGCTAACAGTTGAGACATGATTACGGATCCAGAGATATTAAAGCACTTAATGCGACAAGGAAGTTTACTTCCCAAAGAAGAAATGCTAGAGATAGCACGTGAAAAAGGAAGCTTATTTATTGGAATTCCTAAAGAAACTTCATTTCAAGAACGCAGGGTAGCTTTGGTTCCAGAAACCGTTTCGGTTTTAGTTGCTAATGGTCACCGTGTTAAAGTTGAATCTAAAAGTGGCGAGGCTTCAAGTTTTTCTGATACAGATTATAGTGAGGCTGGAGCTGAAATTTGTTATGATAAAAAAGAAATATTTTCATGTGACTTGATTTTTAAAGTTGCACCATTAGCAGAATCAGAAGTCGAAATGATGCCAGGAAATCAAACCTTAATTTCGGCGTTACAAATTTCGGTTCAACCCAAGGTTATTCTTCAGAAGTTAATGGAGAAAAAAATTACTGCAATTGCTTGGGATTACATTCGTGATGATAGCGGTGTTTTTCCTGTTGTACGTACAATGGGCGAAATTGCGGGAACGACATCTATTTTAATTGCAGGAGAGTTGCTTTCATCCTTTAGTAAGGGGAAGGGGGTTATGCTTGGAGGAATCGCTGGTGTTCAGCCAACGGAGGTTGTGGTTATTGGGGCAGGAACTGTTGGTGAGTATGCTACGAAAGCCGCCTTGGGCTTGGGTGCTTCAGTTAAAGTGTTTGATAATTCACTTTCGAAGCTAAGGCGTCTCCAGAATGATTTGGGAACGCGTGTTTTCACCTCTGTAATTCAACCAAAGGTATTGGCAAAGTCACTTATGAGGGCCGATGTTGTTATTGGTGCGTTAAGAGCCCCATTGGGGCGTACTCCTTGTGTTGTTTCTGAGGAGATGGTTCAAAATATGAAGCCAGGCTCTGTTGTTGTTGATGTGAGTATAGACCAAGGGGGGTGTTTTGAAACATCGCACGTTACCTCTCACGACAATCCTACATTTGAAGCGCATGAAGTCATTCATTATTGTGTTCCAAATATCGCATCCCGTGTTTCTCGAACAGCATCATTTGCACTTTCAAATATATTTTCCCCAATTCTTGTAGATATGGGGAGTAAAGGAGGGTGTAAAGATTTAATTTCTCACGACCCAGGTTTTAGAGGAGGAGTTTATATTTATAAAGGTGTGTTAACAAGCGAGGTTCTTGGGGAAGTGTTTGATTTGAAGTATAAGGACATTGAGCTTCTTTTAATGGGGATGAAATAAGTGATTACGCCATTAACGTTACCAAAGGCTAATCTTCGCCTACAAAAGATAAAAGGAGTTGTACATGTTAGGTGTATTGTTCGAAAAAAAGACCTTGTCTGTACCTCTGAGGAGTGGGTGCGTCAACATTTTATTCATTATTTAATTAACGACAGAAAAATCCCTTTGGGGTTGATAGCCTCGGAGTATCCGTTAACCTATAATGGCCGTGTGAAGCGTGCAGATATTGTTGTTTTTAATAAGCATCAAATACCTGTATTGATTGTTGAGTGTAAGGCCCCTAAGATTACCTTAAATGAAGAAACGCTTTTTCAGATAGCGCAGTACAACTTTGATTTAGATGTTGACTACTTGTGCTTGACCAATGGAATTGATCATGTGTATTCTGAAATAAACCGTGAAAATGGAAATCTTCGTTATTTGACAGAAATACCTATGGGTATTACTGATTAAGCGTCTAGCTTGAACTCTGAAGTTTTATGGAATTTAATGTCTGGATAGTCTTGTTCTGCCATTGTCAGTAAGAATGGTGTTTCAGCCAAGAAAACCAAGTTCTCATCTTTATCTAAGGCGATGTATCTTGTTTTAGATCGTTTGAATGTTGCTAATTGCTCGCTGTTATCAGAGGTAATCCAACAGGCTTTAAAGTAGTTTTTAGGTGTAAACCTACATTTAGCACCATATTCATGCTCTAAACGGTAGCTAATTACTTCAAATTGAAGCTGACCAACGGTACCAATAATTTTTCGACTACCAGGCTGTTGGATAAACAGTTGTGCAACCCCTTCATCCATAAGTTGACGGATTCCTTTATCCAATTGCTTAGACTTCATAGGGTCTAAGTTTTCGAGCTCCATAAATATTTCAGGAGAAAAACTAGGAATACCTTTAAACATAAAGTTTTCACCCTGATTTAAGGTGTCTCCAATTTTAAAGTTTCCAGAATCATAAAGTCCAATAACATCGCCTGGATACGCTTCGTCAATAACGCTTTTATCTTGTGCAAGAAAAGATGTTGGATTGGCGAATTTTATTTTCTTTTTTAATCGAACGTGGTTGTAAAAAGTATTGCGTTCAAATTTTCCGGAAACGATACGGAGAAATGCAATTCTATCTCGGTGTTTTGGGTCTAAATTTGCATGAATTTTAAATATAAACCCTGAAAATTTAGGGTCGGCAGGTTCAATCGCTTTTAGGTCAGTGTTTCTACCTCTTGGAGAAGGAGAAATTTCACAAAAGGCATTTAAGAGTTCTTGTACACCAAAATTATTCACGGCTGAACCGAAGAATACAGGGGCAACATCACCTTTTAAGTAAGCTTCACGATCAAAATGATCATAAACACCATCAATCATTTCAATTTCTTCTCTTAATTCATCTGCTTCGGTTTCTCCAATAATTTCATTTAGACTCGGGTCGTTCAGGTCGCTAATTGAAGAGATGTCATCAGAAATACCTGTTTTATTAGGAGAAAATAAATTCAAGCTCTTTTTGTAGATGTTATATACACCTTTAAAACGATCTCCCATTCCAATTGGCCAAGATAGTGGTGTAACTCGAATGTCTAATTTCTCTTCGAGTTCATCAAGTAGGTCAAAAGATTCTTTACCATCCCGATCTAGTTTATTGATAAAGATGATTACCGGAGTTTTTCGCATGCGACAAACTTCCATTAATCGCTCAGTTTGAGCCTCGACACCGCTAGCAACATCAATAACAAGGATAACACTATCGACTGCTGTTAGTGTTCTGAATGTGTCTTCAGCAAAGTCCTTGTGGCCGGGGGTATCTAATATATTGATTTGTTTGTTGTTATAATTAAATGCCATTACAGAGGTGGCAACAGAAATTCCCCTCTGTTTTTCAATTTCCATGAAATCTGAGGTTGCTGTCTTTTTAATTTTACTGTTTTTTACTGCACCTGCAGATTGAATAGCACCTCCAAAAAGCAACAGTTTTTCAGTCAATGTAGTTTTACCAGCATCAGGGTGAGAAATAATACCAAAGGTTCTTCTTTTCTCAATTTCTACAGTGTTACTCATGGTGTTGAATTATTTTCGAATGCAAAGTTACGCAATAAAGAAAATGGAACAAGTTAAAACTAAAAAATAGCGTAGAATTATTTTTTCACGTACTTCGTTAGAATTACAATTTTTACACCTTCTACGCGACCCTCAATGTGCTCTGCATTATCAAAAACTAAAGATATGTTACGAACAGCAGTTCCTCTCTTGGCGGTAAAATTCCCTCCTCCTTTAACTTTAAGGTCTTGAGTTAGTACTACAGTGTCTCCTTGAGATAATTGCGCACCATTGCTGTCACGATGAATCAGGGCATCTTCAGATGGAATTCCATCTTTTGCCCACTTTTTAGTATCCTCTTCCATGTAAAACATCTCAATCAAGTCATTTGGCCAACCTTCAGCTTTTAATTGGTGTAGAATACGGTAAGCTACTACTTTTACAGCGTTCACTTCGCTCCACATAGAGTCGTTGATACACCGCCAATGGTTTGGGTTCATTTCCGTTGTTTCGGTCAGTTGGTCGTTACAGGTGTTGCAAATGTGTACGCACTCATCGCTATTTTGTCCAGTTTTAGGAGTAACTATAAAAATAGTTAAGTCTTCTGCTGCACTACATAGTTCGCAGTTTCCGTTGCTTCTTGCCGTTAGTTCTTTTTGCATAATGGACTATTTTACTTGAGCTTGTTTAGGTTTAATTTGCTTCGTACAGGGTTTGCATACATTGCTAGAAACACAGGTTGATATTTTTGATCAATCAAGTCAAGTCTAGCTTCAAAGTTGTCCCGATCTTCTTGTAGAATTGCAACTTCGCTTGTTAACTCTTCTAATTTTGGTCCAATGGAGTCGTCTAGTGTTTGGAGTTTTTCGTAAGCAATGTAGTTGGGTGCTTGAAGTAAGTAATTTTCAATAATTTGATTGTCAATTTCCAGTGCTATTTCAGTAGCATTTTCTTTGGTTGTGGTTATTTTTTTTCCAAATGAAATGTGAATGTTTCCTTTCGGGTTCAAAAGACCTGTAACAATGCTTTTTTGATCGGTGTTATCATCTTTTGTGTAGGTTTCATTATTCATATTCATATAGACTTCTTTGGCTTTCATTGAATCGCAAGGGTCTAGTTCGTATGAAATTGAAATGGGAATGATATTAAGTGAGTTGATAGCATCGCTTAGTTTCGTTTTTGCATCGTTTTTGTGCCCTCCTAACTGAAGCATTTTAATAATTGCAGGTTCTGTAAAATCGATACCGTCTTTTGCGCGTCCTTCTTTTTGCGCAATCCAAATGCTGTGTCCTGATTTTATTTGATGATGAATGTAGCGGGATAAGTGTTTTAAGGCAAATAGTTTTTCTCGTCCAATCAAGGATCGCTTAACAATGAAGCTTTTGTTTAACCTCATTAAATCTGCAATGTATTTTTTCTTTAGTAAGTTGTCGCCGATAGCAATTTCTACCGTGTTGTGGTTTGCTTTGTGGAGTAGGTAACTTACCAGTGCGGGGTCCATTGATATGTCTCGGTGATTTCCTATGAACAAATAAGCATCCTCTTTGTTTAGCCTGTCTAATCCGGAGATGGTAACTTTTTTTGCTGTTTTATTTAAAATGGCATTGAGTTCTTCTCCAACAATATGTTGAATGTCCAGTATTGTTTTGATTGACTTTAACTTGTGTTTAATAACTATTCGAACAACAGCTTTAGTAATAGTTGGGCTATATTTAAACAGTTTAGGGAAGCGAAACTTTGCCATGCCGATGATTAACTCATCTTGTTGGTGTAAGGTTTTAATTACTGCTTCAACTTCATGGTCTCGATAAGGTCTAATGTCTTCAAACTCATCCATTAATAATATGGTCTATTTATCTTTGTTTCAAATGTACCAAAAATAAGAACATGCGTAAGCATGTGAAGACTATGGCTTGGACGGGAAGTCCAAAAAGACAGAGGAAAGTGCGTAAGCATGTGAAGACGAAGGCTCGACCGGGAAGGTCGAATAGCCAGAGGTACGACCCTCGGTGCCGAGTAAACAAAAAAAAGGCCTTGATTTCTCAAGACCTTAATAAAATGGGTGGAAGATGGGGCTCGAACCCACGACCCTCGGTACCACAAACCGATGCTCTAACCAACTGAGCTACAACCACCATTTGTGCGGGCAAAGATATGTAATTCTTCAAATATATAGCTAGAGTTTATGTGTTTTTTTTAATTAAAAATTAATAAGAGCTAATAGAGGCCTTTTACACACGTGTTTAGCCAATGGCTTAGATTCTATTAACGTTAAGTATGTTGATAAAGTTTGATTAGATTAAGCAAACTATATCAAGACTGTGCTACTTTTGTTTTAAATCATTTTTTATGTTAAAGATAGGTGTACTTGGTGCAGGACATTTGGGTAAGATTCACATTCGAATTTTATTAGAATTAAGTGAAGAGTTTGAGCTTATAGGTTTCTTTGATCCCAGTGATGACAATGCCAATTCGGCAATTGAGGCGTTCAATATAAAGCGTTTTGATACGATTGATGCTCTAATAGATGCTGTAGATTGTGTAGATGTAGTTTCGCCTACTTTAACACACTTTGACTGCGCCTCAAAAGTACTTAGAAAAAGCAAGCATGTTTTTATAGAGAAACCAGTAACTGAAACTGTAGATGAAGCTAAGGTGTTAATTGAATTGGCTCATGAGGCTGGAGTAAAAGCCCAGGTTGGTCATGTTGAGCGATTTAACCCTGCGTTTCAGGCAGCATTGTCTTATTTTGAAAGTCCTATGTTTATTGAGGCGCACCGTTTAGCTCAATTTAACCCACGTGGAACGGATGTTCCTGTTGTGCTGGATTTAATGATTCATGATCTAGATGCTATACTGAGTGTTGTTAAGTCAGGTGTTAAGAGAATATCTGCATCAGGTGTTGCTGTAGTTAGTGATACACCAGATATTGCAAATGCGCGAATTGAATTTGATAATGGTTGTGTTGCAAACCTTACAGCAAGTAGAATTTCAATGAAAAATATGCGTAAATCCCGATTTTTTCAAAAGGATGCTTATATCAGTGTTGATTTTTTAGAGAAAGAGATGGAGGTTGTACGTATGCAAGACCTTGAATCTGAACCAGGTCCATTTGATATGGTGTTTGATATGGGTGAGGGTAAGCCAGTAAAAAAAATCATTTTTGATAAGCCAGACATTGAACCTGTCAACGCAATCAAAGAAGAGTTGTCTACTTTTTATCAAGCTATAGTGAATGACACTGAACCTGTTGTACCTATAGAAGATGGGTATTTAGCTTTAGATATAGCGCAAAAAATAGTTGCTAAACTCAAGTCCTCATCTTTACAAACATTAAGCAATAAGTAAGCATTTTTATCGTTTTGTTTTTTTACCGAAAAAATATGAGAGTAGTAATATCATTTGTAGTTGTTTTTGTTTTAGCTGGAGCGTGTATAAAAAACAATCCTGACCCAGTTTGGATTGAAGTTACAGCATGGGACCTTGTTAATAATCCTGATGAAAACCCAGCAGATAAATATAAGCCGGGAGTTTTAACTCATGCCATTAAGGATGTTTGGCTGTATGTAGATAATTCTCTTATTGGTGTTTTTGAGGTTCCTTTTAAAGTGCCTGTGTTGTCTGAGGGAGTAAAAGAAATTAGAATGATTGCAGGTGTACATAACAACGGTATTTCCGCAACCAAGGTTAAGTATCCTTTCTTCGAGCCCTATGTAGTAACACTTGATTTGGTTAAGAATGAAACCTATCATATTGACCCTGTAACAATGTATGCAACATCAACAGAGTTCTGGATTGAAGACTTTGAGAACTCTTCCAATGCTTTTGTTGATGGGAATGCGACACTCTCATCACTCGTGCCATCAAATGATCCTGCTGTTTTTAATTCAGAGATTAATGGAGCGCAGTTTGGGCGTATATCGTTAAATAACACGGATAATTTATACGTTGGATCAACGGATGTTTTAGGTATTTCGGGTATTCCTATTGGTCTTCCTAAGGGAATAGACTGCTATTTAGAGATAGACTATCACAATACAGCAGACCTTACTACAGGTTTATTGGCGCTAAGTACAACTGATGGCTTACTGAATCCTCTGGTTAGGCTAAACAAACAATTTGAAAGTGAAGTGGAGTGGAAAAAAATATACATTGATTTGAGGGAGGTTGTTTCAGGTTCTACTTCAGCAGACTACTTTGAATTTACCTTAGATGCATTACTGCCTAGTGGTGTTAATTCAGCAGAAATAAACATAGACAATTTTAAAGCAGTACACTTTTAGATGAATTCAAGACTTTTAACCTTTATTCTTATTGTTTTAGATTGGCTGTCGGCTTTAGTGGCGTGGTCGTTATTCTATTATTTACGAAAAGCAAACATTGAAAACGTTGAGTTTACGGTGAATAATACCTTTTACATGGGGATAGCATTGTTTCCTATTGCTTGGTTGCTTCTTTACCTGTTGCAAGGAACGTATCAGGACGCAAGACGTTTACACAGATTGAAAATATTGGGTATCACGTTTTCTGCAACACTAATGGGGGTTATTGGAATTTTCTTCTTATTTCTTTTGGACGATGAAATCAATAGGTATGAGCAGTACTATTACTCTGTGTTATTACTGTTTGGTGTACATTTTACAATCACATTTGTCCCACGATTTGTTTTGGTGAGTTACATCGTAAAGCAAATCCATAACCGAAAATCAGGGTTCAAAACCTTAATTGTTGGAGGGAGTGATAAGGCAGTTGATATTTTTGAAGAAATCAATGGGTTGCCAATAGGAACTGGGCATCAATTTGTAGGGTTTATTAACCTTAATGGAGTCGATAAGCTGTTGAGCGATGATTTACCTTACTTAGGTCATATAGATCAAGTGGAATCTGTTTTGCGTGAACATGAAATTGAAGAGGTTATTATTGCTTTAGAAAGTGTTGAGCACGATCGACTTAAAAAAATTATTTCCCGATTAGAAGGCGGAGATGTTCGAATAAAAATACTTCCAGATATGTATGACATTTTATCTGGGATTGTTGAGATGAATAATATATTTGGCGCACTTTTAATTGAGGTGAAATCTGAAGTAATGCCCGTGTGGCAACGTACATTTAAACGTCTTTTTGATATTGTATCTTCTGTGATTTCTTTGGTGTTATTAAGTCCTTTGTTTGTTGTGCTTGCTTTCTTGGTTAAAGCATCTTCTCCAGGACCAATATTGTTTAAGCAAGATCGAATTGGGAAAAATGGGTCGGTATTCAAGATCATTAAATTTAGAACCATGTTTGTTGGTTCTGAAAAAAATGGGCCTCAGTTGTCTTCATCAAGTGACCCGCGCATCACTGCTATTGGTCGCTTTATGCGTAAGTTTAGGTTGGATGAGTTTCTGCAGTTTTACAATGTTTTAATAGGGGACATGTCGCTTGTTGGTCCAAGGCCTGAGCGACAGTTTTATATTGATCAAATTGTTGAGCGTGAACCTCAGTTTTTAGAATTAACAAAAGTACGTCCGGGAATCACATCTTGGGGACAGGTTAAATATGGCTATGCTGAAAATGTCGATCAGATGCTCGATCGAATGAAGTATGACTTGTTGTATCTTAAAAACAGAACCTTATCCTTAGATTTTAAAATAATGCTCTACACGGTGCTTATTATTTTTAAGGGGGCAGGGAAGTAATTACTTTATTTTTACATTAAAGAGTTCTCTATCACCAATTTCTCCAACAAGTTCATCACCAATAGCAATTGGCCCGACGCCTTCAGGGGTACCGGTATAAATCAAGTCGCCTTTTTTTAAGGTCATAAACTGTGAAATGTAAGCGATTAAAGAATCTATTTTGAAAATCATGTCCGTTGTATTTCCTTCTTGGACAAGCTTACCATTTTGTTTTAGTGTAAAACTCAGGTTGTCTAAGTCTAATTCTTCTTTTGGGATAAATTCTTTTGAAATAGGTGCGCTGCCTTCGAATGCTTTTGCGATTTCCCAAGGGTGGCCATTTTTTTTACATGTTTGTTGTAAATCTCGAGCTGTAAAGTCTATGCCCAGGCCAATTTCTGAGTAGTATTTGTGTGCAAACTTCTCGGCAATATTTTTCCCTACACGATTAATCTTTACAACTAATTCACATTCAAAGTGAATGTCTTTTGAGAATTTAGGGTAAAAGAAAGGTGTGCCAGGGCGTAGCAATGCAATGTCTGGTTTCATGAAAAACATGGGTGTCGTAGGAATTTCAGCATTCATCTCTTTGGCATGCTTGGCGTAGTTTCTTCCGATACAAATTATTTTCATCTAGTTAAATTTATTCTTTAAAGCATTGAGTTTATCGTCGAATGTTTCTGCGTTAGCTTTGTTTTTTTGAGCTGCTTTTACTTTATCCATTGCTTTTTTAAGGCACTGTTTAGTGTAGCGAGGAAAGTCAGCATCCATCATCCAGCCGTAGTAACCAGGCTCAGCTATTGAAACATCTTTAATGGTTTTTCCTTTATGTTTACCAAAATTGTAGATTTCAACCCCTTCTTTATTTAGTGCTAGTCTGCCTGCAAAATCTAAACGAGAGACATTTCCATAGCTTGAAAAATTAGCTAAAAAAGGAACGTCATCTTGAATTTCGTCATACTTAGAAATTTGAGCATCTAAAACTTCCCATGTAGCATCAGCATCAGCCATTGCAGAGTGAGCATTTTTAAGGTCTTTGTTGCAGTAAAAAGCGTAGGCAGCAATCAGTGTACGCTGTTCCATTTTATGAAAAATATTCTGAACGTCGATGTGATTTTTGGTTGATAAATCAATTTCACTTCCTGCACGAAGTAGCTCTTCTGCTAGCATTGGCAAGTCGAATTTATTTGAATTATAACCAGCAATGTCTGTATTCTCAATAAAGGCCTCAAGTTCAGGTATAATTTGCTTGAATGTAGGAGCGTCTTTTATGTCTTCATCATAAATACCGTGAATTTCACTTACTTCTTTCGGAATGGCTTGTTCAGGATTTAATCGCTTGTGAAACTCAGATCGTTTACCATCTGGTGCAATTTTAACAATTGCAATTTCAACAATTCGATCATTTGTAACACTTAATCCTGTTGCTTCAAGATCAAAGATAGCAAGGGATTTTTTTAGTTTGATGTTCATAGGGTAAATATAAGAATAGGAAAGTAGAGCACAAAAAAAAGTCCGGCATAACCGGACTTTTTTGTATGATTTTGTGTGTTAGAATTCACGATTCATATCAAATGCTTCAAGGTATTCAGCAACACGTTTTACAAAACGTCCTCCCAGCGCACCGTCAACAACTCTATGGTCGTATGAGTGAGATAAGAACATTTTTTGTCTTATTCCTATAAAATCACCCTCTGGTGTTTCAATAACAGCGGGAACTTTTCGTATTGCTCCTAAGGCTAGTATTGCTACTTGTGGTTGGTTGATAATAGGTGTCCCCATCACATTTCCAAATGTCCCCACATTTGTTACAGTGTAAGTTCCTCCTTGGATTTCTTCTGGTTTTAATGCATTGTTACGTGCACTGTTTGCTAATTGATTTACAGACTTTGTCAAACCTGTAAGGTTTAAACGGTCTGCATTCTTGATTACAGGAACGATTAAGTTTCCTGAAGGAAGAGCAGTGGCCATTCCTAAGTTGATGTTGTTTCGTTTGATAATTTGATTTCCTGAAACAGAAACATTAACCATAGGGAAGTCTTTAATTGCTTTAACAATCGCCTCCATGATTATTGGTGTGAAAGTGATGTTTTCTCCTTCACGTTCGCTAAATCCTTTTTTAACTTTATTTCTCCAGTTTACAAGGTTTGTTACATCTGCCTCAACATAACTTGTTACGTGTGGAGAAACATGTGTAGACATGATCATATGATCAGCAATGATCTTACGCATACGGTCCATTTCGATGATTTCATCATCTGGTCCAGGAATCACGATTGGTTCTTTAATGTTGGCTAAAAATCCGCCGCCATTATTAGCAGGAGCCGCTGCTTGCTTTGTAGCAACAGGAGCCGGAGCCGCTGCAGGAGTAGTTGTATTTTTTCTACCACCATCAATGTATCCAAGAATGTCTTTTTTAGTTACTCTTCCACCTTGACCAGATCCAGAAACAGCTTCTAATTCTGCCATAGAAATGCCTTCTTTTTCAGCAATACTTCTTACGAGTGGAGAATAGAATTTTCCAGAAGGGCTGTTTTTAGCTAGTGCGTCTGAGTTGTTCGCTGAAACAGCCTCAACAGCAGCGCTTACTTGCTCTTCAATTACAGCTACTGGAGTTTCTGCTTTTGCAGGTGAGTCAGTAGGAGCAGAACCATCTGTAGATATTATAGCGATAACATCGCCAACTTGTGCAACGTCATTTTCTTCAAAAAGAATTTTAACTAAAGTACCTTCAGCTTCAGAAGGAAGCTCGTTATCAACTTTGTCTGTTGCAACTTCAACTAAAGGTTCGTCCATTTCAACTGTATCACCAACATTTTTTAACCAATTGGTAATTGTTGCTTCTGTTACACTTTCTCCCATTTTAGGAAGTCTAATCTCTATCTGTGACATATGTAGTAGTAAATCGTCCGTTTATATGAGTACAAAAATAGTCGAAATTTCCTCTTTGACAATAGAAGAGCGGAAGGTTTTATGTATCAAGTTTTTTCCAGGCTTTTAATACGATGGAAAAATCCTTTCTCATGGAGTAATCCCTAGCGTATAGCAAGTTTAATTTTTCATTGATTTTTGAATCGTCTAAGCCCATTAAGTCTGCTGGTACAAGTATTCCAGGTTTTATTTTGGGTAAACGAACGTCTTTTTTTGAAACGTCCTCAGAAAACCCAATAAACGAACGGTTTCCAAGAAGAATGGAAATCATGTTTTTCACAAACGACAATTTGTTTTCAAAGTTCCACACAGAAAAAGGTGTGAGTAGTATTGCGCTGAATGAGAATAATACATCGAACAATCGTTTTTTACGTTTGTTTTCGTTTGAAACCAGTGCGTTTAGGTTTAGGATGTAAAGTTCTCCAGGTGTGTCAATTGAATTGCTTCCAATCAAATAGTTTTCAGAATCGGGTGCAATTTTATAGTCTGTTTGGTCTAAGTTAAGTTCAGACATCCAGTTAATAATCTCTTTATAGCTGTAGTTTTTTGCGCTAAAGATGATTTCGTTGTAGGTGCCATTTTCAATTGTGTTAATGGCATCTGGATTTATTTGGTTGATTGTTGATATGTTGTTGTTCGTTTGTCTAATTAGCTCTTCTATTCTGCGGGTTTCAGAATCATCATTGTTGATTATACCAAAAGAGCTTGAGCCTTTAGTGCGTAGTTTGTAATGTTTCCCAATTGTAAAGTGTAGGAAGTTTCTTGAGATGTAGAAATAAGTCATTGCCCACCCAGCACCTACAAAAATGAATAATCTCGAAAACTGCCAAGACTTAGGGAGTACAGCATAGGCTAAAAGAATAATGAGTGTCCCAATAAAGATCCCTTTTAAGGTTTTTGAGAGTTTCAGTGGGGTGTCGTATCCGCCATTAAAAAAACAGGTGTAAATCCAGATTAAAGAATAGGTTGGAATGGAATATTTAATTAGCTCCATGGGGAACTCTATGTTTGACATTTTCCAGTAATTCGTCAATGCATATAGCCCTACAGTAACATAAATAAAGTCAATGGTTGGTAGAAATGACCGTTTCAATACCCGAAGTGAAATAGCCATAAACGCCCTGAAATAGATGGCGAGGTTAATTAAGATTGAAAATAATTTTGCGTTGTTGCCGGACAGGTGTTTTTGTGCAAATATGATCATTGCTCGATAGAATACGAAAACGTAATTTACGGAGCTCTTTTTTGTGCTTTCACCTTTATAGTGAATAATTTTAGTATCGGAGCAGTAGTAGTTTTTATATCCTCCCAATGTAATTCGATAGGATAGATCAATGTCTTCTCCGTACATGAAAAAGGACTCGTCTAACAAGCCAACTTTATCGAGGGTCGATTTCCGCATTAACATGTAGGCTCCGCTTAAAACATCAATCTGGTGGTTCTCAAATTCGGAAAGATGCCCTAGGTGATATTGTCCAAATCGTTTTGATTTAGGGAAAAGGCTAGATAGACCGAAAATTTTATAAAAAGCAACAAGTGGTGTAGGCAGCCCTCTTTTAGATTCAGGTAAGAAGATTCCTTTTCCGTCAATCATTCGTACTCCAAGCCCTCCAGAGTCTGGTCTTTCATCCATGAAACGTACCGTTTTGCTAAAGGTGTCTTCTTCAACAACGGTATCAGGGTTTAGTAATAGAATGTATTCCCCGCTAGCTTGTCTTATGGCCTGATTATTTGCCCTAGAAAACCCAACGTTATCTTTGTTTTCAATTAGTGTAAATTCAGGGTATTTGGATTTAACCATCTCAATAGATCCATCTACAGAGCAATTGTCTACGATAAAAACTTCAGCTGAAATATCCTTGATTCCCTTACGGACAGAGTCTAGGCATTGATCTAAGAAGTATTCTACATTGTAGTTTACAATGACAATACTGATTTTATATTTAAGGTTGGAATCCAAGTGTTGTTTTAGTCAATTACAGCAATGCACGAAATTTCAATGTCAACATTCATCGGAAGTTTTGACACTTGAACTGTTTCTCTTGCTGGTGGAAGTGAACGAAAATATTCGGCATATATTTGATTTACTTTCGAAAAGCTGTCCATGTCTTTCAAAAAGATACTACACTTAACAATATTTTCAATGGTCATTCCTGCTTCAGTAAGTAGAGCGATAATGTTTTTCATAACCTGATGCGTTGACGCTTCTATTGAACTGTCAACTAAATCTCCTGTTTTGGGATTCAATGGTATTTGCCCAGAAACATAAAGTGTATCTTTGACTAAAATTGCTTGACTATATGGTCCTATTGGAGCAGGAGCGTCAGGAATTTGTATAACCTTTTTCATCTTGTTATTTTTGTACAAGTTTACACAAAAAAAAGAGTTTTTTGAAGCAGATATTACTTCTAGATAATTACGATTCGTTTACATTCAATTTACAGCATTACTTAATAGGTTTTAATGTTGAAGTCGATGTTGTTCGGAACGATGTGAAAATTGATACTATGTCGAAGTATGACGGTATTGTTGTTTCTGCTGGTCCGGGACTACCTAAAGATGCAGGAGCTTTGATGGAGGTTTTGTCTTTTGCTCAAGGAAGCATACCTGTATTAGGTGTTTGTTTAGGAATGCAGGGCATGTGTGAGTTTTTGGGAGGGGAATTGTACAATCAGTCTGTTGTGAAACACGGAGTTAAAGAAGTTGTGCAGATTGAATCTGGCGCTTTGTTTGGTGGTGTTGACTCTGAAATTGAGGTGGGTTTATACCACAGCTGGGCTGTAGATGATGGTGGAGATTATGAGGTTGTAGCACGTTCAAAAAACAATGTGATTATGGCTATAGAAAACCGTGATTCAAAGTTTTATGGAGTTCAGTTTCACCCAGAGTCGATTATGACAACGAGTGGAAAACAGATTATAAAGAATTTTATTGATTTACTATAAGTTGAAGAGTTCTAGTCTTAAATTTAAAAACAATTGTATATTTATAAATAAAAAGTAAACTATGAAGTTAGCATTAGGAGTATTTGCAGTATTATTTTCGTTAAACACAATGGCTCAATCGTGTGTTGGAAAATGGGTTACAATTGATGATGAGACAAACAAGAAAAAGTCTATTGTCAACTTGTATAAAGAGGATGGAAAATTATACGGTAAAATATTGTACTTATTCCCAAGAGAGGGGAGAGAAGACGATCCTAAATGCGATAAGTGTGATGACGATCGAAAAGATCAGCCAATTGTAGGGATGCAGATTGTGCGTAATTTAGATTGGGATGGTTCTGTTTGGAAAAATGGGACAATTGTTGACCCTAAAATTGGAAAGGTATACAACCTGAAAATGTGGTTAAATCCAAAGAATAAAAAAGAGCTTAATGTAAGGGGGTTTGTAGGTCCATTCTACAGAACTCAAACATGGGTTAGGTTAAAGTAATTTTAAATAAAAGAGAAGTCGACACGTCGATTTTTTTGTTTTCCTTGAGAGGTTGAATTGGTGTCTATGGGCACCTTTTCTCCTTTAAAGTCAAATTGTAAACGGTCTGCGCTTAACCCGTGAAGCACAAAATAGTGAACAATAGCCTCCGCTCTACGTTTTGATAAATCAATATTGTACACATCTGTTCCATCAGAATCTGTATGGCCAACAACACGAACACGTAGGTCACTGTGTCCTTTAACTACCTTAATTAATTCATTCAGAAAGTCAATGTAATCAGGGTGTATCTCCGCTTTATCGAAAGCAAAAAACACAGGTTCAAATACAAAGTTTTCACGTTCTTTAATTCTAATTTCAGGAGCGTTTAATCCTTCCTCTATTCCGTATATGAAATCATCGAACCAGTACTGTCCTCTTTCAGGAACTTCATTTTTTTCAAGCTTGACGTCGGTTCTGTATAGTATGATCTTACCCATTACACGCCTGCAATCAATACTTTTGTAGTTCCCTTCAAGGTATCCGGTATTTTTATTGAAAACCAAATCAGCTTTGAGCCTACACCACTTTATTCTGTATGCATTTGTGTTTTTTATAAAGTCTTGCTTTAAGCTTAGTGTGTCTCCATTTTTTGAAGCTGAAACACCTTTTAAGGCATATGTGTTCGTGTTTAAAACTTCTTCTCTAGAATAGCCCTGAAAAGAGCTAGATTGAGCGTTTAATTCTAAGTAGAGTAGTGTTCCTTGGTTAGGAGTTTGTCCAGCTCGAATAATTACACCTTCCCAATTGCCTTCAAACTTCGTTTGAGTTGCCCCAATTAATGGGCAAAAAAGCAGTGTAAATATTAGCGCGTAAAGTTTCATTCTTTCTTTATTCGTAAATAAGCAAATAATGTTCCATGTTTACACCGTTTTTATAAAAAAGAATAGGAAGAACTGTTAAAGTTTAGTGTATTAACAATTCGTAAATAATTATGTTGATAAGTTCCCTTTTCTTTTGGCTTTTGTGCTGTTATATGCAACTTTCGTTCGTTATTTTTGTATGGTATTGACTTCTTAGGTGATAAACCTTAATTGAGATTAAATTATGAGTGAAGAAAATAAAAAACAAGATTACGCAGCAGATAATATTCAGGTATTAGAAGGATTAGAAGCTGTTAGAAAACGTCCTGCGATGTACATAGGAGATGTTGGGCCGAAGGGTCTTCATCATTTGGTGTATGAGGTGGTAGATAATTCAATTGACGAGGCTTTAGCTGGTCATTGTGATAAAATAGACGTTTTCATTAATACTGACAATTCAATTACTGTAACGGATAATGGTCGTGGTATTCCAACGGCAATGCACAGTAAGGAAAAGAAATCGGCATTGGAAGTTGTTATGACTGTTCTTCATGCTGGTGGTAAATTCGATAAGGATACATACAAGGTTTCTGGTGGGCTTCACGGTGTGGGGGTTTCATGTGTGAATGCCTTGTCTAAAGATTTGAAAGCAACAGTACATAGAGGAGGGAAGGTTTTTGAACAAGAATATAAAATAGGTAAACCTCAATATGATGTGCGTGAAGTAGGAACTACTGACCGTACCGGTACAGAGGTTACTTTTTTACCAGATAACACTATTTTTGAAGTTCATGAATACAACTACGATACACTTGCTGCAAGAATGCGCGAATTGGCGTTCTTGAATAAGGGGATTACGGTTTCATTGACAGACCTTAGAGAAACGGACGATGAAGGAAAACACATAAGTGAAGTATTTCACTCTAAAGGTGGTTTGCGTGAGTTTGCTACTTATCTAGATAGAAATAGAGAGTCACTCATTTCTGAGGTTATTTATTTTGAAGGGGAAAAAGATGGGATCCCTGTAGAGGTTGCGTTAACTTACAATACCTCGTATTCTGAAAACATTCAGGCGTATGTAAATAACATTAATACATACGAAGGAGGTACACACCTTTCAGGATTCAGAAGAGGACTAACAAACACACTTAAAAAATATGCAAACGAATCGGGCATGTTGGCTAAGGAGAAAGTTGAAATTGAAGGAGATGATTTCCGTGAAGGTTTAACTGCGGTTGTTTCTGTTAAAGTTCAAGAGCCACAATTTGAAGGTCAGACAAAAACAAAGTTGGGAAATAGAGAAGTTACTGCACCTGTAAGTCAGGGTGTTTCTGAAATGCTTGCTAACTATTTAGAAGAGCATCCAAACGAAGCTAAGACGATTGTACAGAAGGTTCTTTTGGCTGCAAAAGCAAGGCAGGCGGCACGTAAAGCCAGAGAAATGGTTCAGCGTAAGTCTATCATGTCAGGGAGTGGTTTGCCAGGTAAATTGGCAGATTGTTCTTCTAAAGATCCTGCTGAGTGTGAAATTTACTTGGTCGAGGGTGATTCTGCCGGTGGTACTGCAAAACAGGGTAGAGACAGATTGTTTCAGGCGATAATGCCGCTTCGTGGTAAAATTTTAAATGTTGAAAAAGCACAGCACCACAAGATTTTTGAAAACGAAGAAATTAAAAATATTTATACTGCATTAGGTGTAAGAATTGGAACGGAAGAAGATTCAAAAGCATTGAACTTAGAGAAGTTGAGGTATCACAAAGTCATCATTATGTGTGATGCCGATGTCGATGGTTCTCATATCGAGACGTTAATACTTACATTCTTTTTCAGGTTTATGAAAGAATTGGTTGAATTGGGGTATATCTATATTGCAACACCTCCCTTGTATCAAGTTAAGAAAGGTGCAAAATCGAACTACGCTTGGGATGATAACCAGAGAGACCAATTGATTCAACAAATGAAAGGTTCAGGAGCTGAATCGTCTGTAGGAATTCAACGTTATAAAGGTCTTGGTGAGATGAACGCTGAACAATTGTGGGACACTACAATGAATCCTGAGTTCAGAACCCTACGTCAAGTTACAATTGACAATGCGGCTGAATGTGATCAAGTGTTCTCTATGTTAATGGGAGACGAGGTTCCACCTCGTAGAGCATTTATTGAACGCAATGCTAAATATGCTAAGATTGATGCTTAATTAAGTGTCATTAAACATAGAAAAGGGAGCTTCATTTGAAGCTCCCTTTTTAGTTGGGTAATGTTTTGGTAGATATAACTAATCTGTATTTCTAATGTTTCACTTAATTTCTTCAACTTCAATGTAGTCTGGCCTGTAAAATGTCAGCCTAATGTTTACCACTTAAGAGATAAAGTTAAGTAACAGTTTATTACCTTGAAAGACGTCTTTCAAGGCTTTATCAAATCTTAAAAAGTAAATAATAATGGGAAAAGTAGGAAGACCAAGAAAAAGAACTGCTGAGGCAGTTGTAAAAGATATCAGAAGACAAACCAGAAGAAAGTTTGGTTCTGAAGAGAAAATCAGAATCGTCCTTGAAGGATTAAAGGGAGAAGAATCTATTTCAGAAATCTGTCGTAAAGAAGGCATAGCACCAGCACTTTATTATCGTTGGAGCAAGGACTTTATTGAAGCGGGTAAAAAGCGTTTAAATGGAGACACAGAGCGTAATGCCAATACCGGAGAAGTTAAAGACCTCAAGGATGAATCACAGAATCTTAAACTCGTTGTAGCAGAGCAAGCTCTTGAAATCAGAGTACTCAAAAAAAGCTTGCGTGGTCTAGAATAAAGTTCAAAAAGTATATGCGCTTTACTCAAAACGAAAAATACGAGATCATCCGATTGGTTGAAGACTCAGAACTTGGTGTGAACAGAACACTTGGTGAGCTTGACATACCAAAGAGGACGTTTTATAACTGGTATGGAAAATACACCAAGCATGGCTATGATGGTCTTGCTCCTAAAAAACGTAACGCCAATAGTCAGTGGAATAGAATACCTGACCAAGTTCGAAATGAAGTGGTTGAGCTTGCTTTAGAGGTTCCAGAACTATCTCCAAGGGAACTTGCCCACAGAATGATTGACCAAAAGCAATACTTTATCTCTGAGAGCAGTGTGTATCGGATCCTTAAATCAAGAGGGCTTATCACTTCTCCAACATATATTGTAATGAGAGCTGCGGATGAGTTCAAGGATAAAACTACTCATGTAAACCAAATGTGGCAAACTGATTTTACATACTTTAAAATAGTTGGATGGGGTTGGTATTACCTATCCACCATTTTAGACGATTATAGCCGATATATTGTACACTGGGAGTTATGTTCTAATATGAAGACAGATGATGTGACCAGATCACTTGACAGTGCTTTAGAAAAAGCTGGCCTAGACAAGAACAATAGTCCGAGACTACTGAGTGATAACGGTTCTTGCTACATCAGTTCAGAACTTGCTGAATATATTCAAGACAAAGGAATGAGTCATGTTCGCGGAAGACCAATGCATCCGCAGACTCAGGGGAAGATAGAACGTTGGCACAGGTCAATGAAAAATGTGGTGAAACTTGAAAATTATTATTTACCTGGTGATTTGACAAACAGACTTGAAGAGTTTGTTGAGTATTACAACAATGAACGGTATCATGAATCACTGCAAAACCTAACACCAGCAGACGTGTACTTTGGACGCGGCCAAGAGATCTTAGATCAAAGACATTTAATT
>JAQWFQ010000011.1 GCA_029238665.1 Crocinitomicaceae bacterium
GTTAAAACCAAATTGGACAGCGATTGTTGAAAATAGTAAAATTGACGAATCTTGACTTTTCTTAATTTTTGGTAATAAAAGTTGAATAATTTTAGTTGCACCTAAAACTTGTAGTTTAAAATCATCAATAAAATCTTCGTCTTTAAAACGATGAAATGGTTTTAAATTAATGCTACCCGGACAATATGCTAAACCGTGAATTTCTTCAGGAAAGTCTTCAATATTTAAAACATCTGTTTTTGCATCGAATTTTAAATATTTTACATTTTGTCGGTCTTGGACTATATTATTATTATAAGTAGCTATTACGTTAGCATTTTCCTTCTCAAGCATGCTTACCAGCTCTAGACCTATTCCTGAAGATCCTCCTATGATTACATAGTTTCTCATTTTTTTAATCAATTTATTTTAAGATTAAGCTAGATTACGTTTTTATGTAGTTTAGGTTTTGTTGTAGCCAATATTTTGTTTGTAAGTTTCCACTATTATTTTGATAGATTCCTCTTTATTATTCTTTAACATTCCTATGCGATTATCTGAGATTATAGACGAATTATATTCTCTAATATTACCGTCACTCCAAAGCGTTAGTTCTACAATTGTTGGAGTCAGTCCAAGACCTTTTTCGGTTAATAGATAAATGTTCGTTTTCTTATTATGAGGTAGTTTTTCCTTACTGATCATCTTATATTCTTCAAGCATTTTAAGTCTTGAGGACAAAATATTGGAGGCAATGGCTTCATCACTTTCAGAGAAATCTTTAAATGTTTTTTTTCCTTCCAAAAGCATCTGTTTAATAATTACCAATGTCCATTTATCTCCTACGATATCTAGCGCAGATGTAAGGGGGCAGTTACAACGAAAATTATTAGTCATTTAAAAAAAATTATTAAATATTACTTGCTAAACAAAAGTAATTGTATATATTTGCTTGCAAAACAAAAGTAATAAAATTAATTGAATATGAAGAAAGTATTGGTAACAGGTGTTTCGGGATACGTTGGTCAACATTGCGCAGCAGAATTATTAAAAAATGGATATTCTGTTAGAGGATCCGTCAGAAGTTTATCTAAAACGGATGAAGTGACTAACGGTATCAAAAAAGAAGTTGATCCAAAAGGGAATCTAGAATTTTGCGAGCTAAATCTTATGAAAGATGAAGGTTGGGAGAAAGCAATGGAGGGTTGCGATTATGTTTTACATGTAGCTTCACCTTTTGTTTCGAGCGAACCAAAGGATGAGAATGAATTAATAAGACCAGCTGTTGAAGGAACACAACGTGCCTTAAAATCTGCTAAAAAAGCAGGCATTAAACGAATGGTACTAACTTCTTCGATGGTCGCAATGATGGGTGATGCTAATCGTTCAATAGACATCAATCAAGATAGTTGGACGAATGTGAACGCCAAGCGTGTTTCAGCCTATATTAAAAGTAAAACGCTTGCCGAGAAAAGCGCATGGGATTTTATTAATAACCAACAAGGTGATCAAAAACTAGAATTGGTAGTTGTAAATCCTGGTCCTATTTTCGGTCCAACGCTTTCGGGTAACTTATCTGGAGAATCCATGACCACGTATAAAAATCTTATTACAGGAAAAATGCCAATGTTGCCTCAAGCTTCGATTAATATGTCTGATGTACGAGATATTGCCAAGATTCATGTTCAAGCTTTAGATAATGAACAAGCAAATGGAAAACGATTTATTGTGAGCACTGAAAAAGCACATTCTTTTCAGGAAATGGCTCAGATTCTAAAATCCAATGGATATGATAAAGTAGGTACCAGGCTGGCTCCAAATTTCTTATTAAAATTCATGTCTAATTTTAATAGTGACTTAAAAGGAATGCGACCATTTATTGGAAACACTTATAATGGAGATGTTAGCGAAACTATAAAAACATTTAATTGGAAACCAATCCTTTTAGAAAAAACGGTTTTGGATACTGCCGAATCTGTGAAGCAAGTAATGAATAACTAGTTTTCGATTTATTCTTAATTCTCGGGCTGGATCACACTAGCTCGAGAATTTTTAATTGGCTACAACAATATGGTATGTGTAACAGTTACACATATATCCTTTATGTGTTTATGTCCAAATTTAGTGAATCTAGAGGACTCCGAATTTCTTTAACGTGGTTTAATGTAACTTGAGTGTATATTTCAGTAGTTTTTGAACTGCTGTGACCGAGTAATGATTGGATATACCTTAAGTCCGCACCATCCTCTAGTAGATGAGTTGCAAAACTATGTCTAAGCATGTGCGGTGTAACGCGTTTTTTAATACGCGCTCTGTCCGCAGCTGATTTCACAATTTTGACAACACTTTCACCGCTATATTGGTTCTTATCGGGACCTTCAAAAAGATACATTATAGGTCGATATTCTTTATAGTAGATCCTTAACTCTTTGAGGACGAATGGACTCAAAATGGTTACTCTATCTTTGTTGCCTTTAGCTCCTTTGACAGTAATGAGCATGCGTTTACCATCGATATCTTCCATTTTTAATTTGAGTAATTCGCCTCGTCTCAAACCAGCCGAATATAACAAGCTTATTATGCAGCGGTGCTTTATGTTTTTTGTTTTTTGAATCATGTCGGTCACTTCCTCTTTACTAATCACCTTTGGTAATTGATGCACAGGCCTAGGTCGTTCGATATCATAAAAACGATTCGGCATGCCCATAACAATCTCAAAATAGAACTTTATACTGTTCACCGCTTGATTTAAGTAAGAATGAGAACGACCCTGTTGAACAAGGGATTGTAAGTAGTTACGGACGTCATTTTCATCAATACTATCTAGTGATTTACTAGCATAGTGATTAATGAAGTTTTCAAAAAATGTAATGTAGGTTTTTGCAGTATTTAGGGCATACTGCCTTATCTCTAGTTTACGCAGGAACTCTTCAGGACATGCTCTAAAATTATCTGGATGCTCTCTTTTTCTATAGAAATCAATGTCTATGGGAGCATTGGACTTATTAGCGGGTCTATTATTGAAGAAATTTGCCGAATTTACCCAGGCGACACCTTTAAAGAGTTGGAATATTTTGTCAAGATTTCCCTTTGTATTAGGGATATAATGCATGGAATACTTGCCACTCCAAGTAGAGGAGGGGAGAGTACTCACAATCGCATCGATTGTGGGATGTGGATAATACTTCAGACCAATAAATTTGGCCTCGTCAATGAATAAGTGTTTGAGCGTGATGTTTCTACCTTGTTGATGCATATAATCGAAAGGTGATACTTTTTATTGTTGTCTCAAAATTTAAGCGTACTATTAGACGAATAAATGACGTATAATATACGACTAATGAAAGAAGAAAAACACTGCCTCTATTGTAACGATGTAATGGTAGGTAGGAAAGACAAACTTTTTTGCAACCCAAATTGCAAGTCGGCTCACCATTACACTAAAAGTCATGAAAAAGAAGCGAGTTTGTACAACCAAATAGATAATCAATTAAAACTGAATCGAAGATTGCTCAAGTTGTTCAACAAAGCTGGAAAGGCAACAGTTAGGAAGGACGAATTGTTAAGTGAAGGGTTCAATCCGAAATTCTTCACACACTACTGGAAGAATAAAAAAGGTGATGTTTACCTGTTCTGCTACGAATTTGGCTTTCTTGAGAGAAAGGAAAATGGGAAAACCAAGTTTGTTCTCGTGCATTGGCAAGCATATATGGAGGGCTAGTTTGTCTGAACACTCTTATTCCAAAGTTTCGCAGTGATTTATTAAGTTACTTTACAATGACATCCTTGTCGGATGCCTCCACTAATTTAAATAGGGCGTAACCCAATAGGGCTAATCCAGCCAACGCTAAAACTCCATTAACTAGTGAGTTTGAGTTGGTGGGTGAGCCTGCCGGTATAGTGCTAGGGATTGCGGCTAATTCTTTAATGATCAATTGCTCAGCAGGTATTCGATTAAATAATTCAGACATGTTTTTCTATTTTTATAAATGTTAATTCCTGATTGTCATCCTTCCAAAGTGTATATCTAAAATGATAGCTAGTAAAGAATAGAATTCCCTCGATTGGTACATTTCCTAGATTAAAACGGGTATCAAATCCTTCAGCCGTTAAGATTCCGAGAGGGAAGGAGTAGTCATCATTTGGCTTTAACTCATAAAACTTCCGCAATATTGAGTCATTCTTTCCAAGAATCTTTTGAATCATAGGTTTATTTGGGTTAAGCAATTTGCGCTTGCCATGATTGTATCCATGATTTGCGTGTCTGCTATTGAAATAATTCTGATCAATTCGACCTGGTTGGAAAGAATTTTCACAACCGCAAATACATATACGTTCAGCCAAGGGCGATGGCTCTATACCTTGTTTTCTTTTTTTCATACGTCTATTCATTTAATTGTTTTGGGAGGGATTCAACTTCGGAGCGTTTAAAATAGACACGATCGCCAACGCCATACTTTTTCAAGATGCCTTGTATTGACCAATTTCGTACCGTAGCAATGTTGATTTTGAAATGTTGTGCGACCTCTTTACGTGTCATGAGCTCATCTGAGGTCTTCTTTATATCAGGCGGAACCAAATCATTCAATCGATTTTCAATGCACCCTAAACGGTTGTTGAGTTGCTGCAGGGTCGCAACAAGTTTCTCTACATCGATTTCGTATTTTGTTATTTGATATTCCTTGATCATTACCGCAAAGAAACGGGGAAATCCAACTGACTTTGAGCAAAAAACTACGAAATGTTTACGTACTTTTTTGCTCGATTACGCGTCGGACATATTCATCGACATTTTCTTGATCAACTATTTCTAAATGCAGAAGGTAGCGACGCAAGACATATTTGAATGAATTTTCTTTAAGCGCATGCGTAGATGGTTTTGAAGTCTTTGTATTTAAGTTAAGTTTTCGCGATTTATTTATGAAGGCAATAAAATCATTATGAGTAACTTTCTTAAGGATTGCGTTTACACCATCATGCTTTAGTACTTTAAGTATATGGGCGTAGTCACCAGTTATACTATTGTTCTTTTGAATAATTAGCTCTTCGCACCATGAAAATGCACGGTATCCCCAGCCAGAAGTGAAAATATCTGAATTGGGGTTCTTTGGTTCACGACCGTAGATCATTTTAAATGGAGCTGAGAAAAGTTTTTTTAGCTGAATGGAAGTGTCGAACTTTCCTAAATGCATATATACCTTGATAAGGGATTCGACATATACTTCAGGAATTAAATGTCCCTTGTCATAAAATGGTGAGTTAGGACTTGGAACAGAGCTTGGTTTTGTTTCTCGGCCTTCCAATCGGCTGTTGAGATAATTCTGAAAATTGGATAGTGCATCTTTGGGGATAACAAGGTTTGCATAATGGAAATAGATGTAATCAGTTCCTTGTTTAATGTGACCGCCTTTGATTACTCCAACTATTCGGGTTGCTTCTAGGTGTATCATATCAAGAGGTGAGGGGGATTTTGTGAAGCGCTCGTTAAAATCCTCGATAAAGCGATTTGATAAATCAGTGACGTAAAGTATGAATAGTTCCTTTTGCTTAAGTTGTATTTTCTCTGCTTCTTTCTCGGGAAAACTAAGTATTGATCTTTCAAATAATTTAGCATTGACTTTTGAGGGATGATAGGATTTGTAAGTTTCAACAAGATTTACTTTTCCATTCCACCAGTTTTCATAAGTCAGATCACAATTTTCCATATCAAGTAAATTACTTTACCTAAAGATAATTTTTTACTGGTAAACATTAAAATGTTGGGAAACTGTTGGGAAACTTATAAAAACAAAAACCCTAGGAAATTTGATACTTCCTAGGGTCTTCTAGTCCCACAGCCATATGGGCTTTATCTTTACTCTTACGAGTTGGCGGTCTGGACGGGACTCGAACCCGCGACCCTCGCCGTGACAGGGCGATATTCTAACCAACTGAACTACCAGACCAATTTTCCGAGTTTTTCAACTATTGACAACAGTCAACTTTGGAAATTGTGTACGCTTTTCGTTCAAAGCGTGGGCAAATGTAATGTATTTTTTCCGAATGAGAAGTGAATGAATAGAAAAAAAATCATATTTTTTTCTATTCATTCACTTACAGTCTTTTACCGAATTAAAAATAGCTTATAAAAGAGCATTTATTTTTCCAATTCTCTTTTATATAGCCATTTTATGGTTTAAAATTTAAGTAAGACCCTTACTAAAAAGTTCCTTCCTGCTTGCGGATAGTAAAAGTTCTCTACGGTTCTTTCATTACCTGCAATATAGCCCCACGTATATCCATTGTTTGCATACATCTTGTTTGCAACGTTATTTACTAATAACCCAACAGTCATTTCTTTAAACAAAACATCTTTAATTGTATAGTTCACTTGAACATTAAATGTTGTGTAGGCATCTAAACTACGGCTATCTGTTGAGGTATTGTCTAAGAATTGACGTCCAACATGCTTACCTAGAAGACTAATACTTAACCCTTTTAAAGGTTCGTATTTTACGCCAGCAGCAGCGATAATGTTAGGTGAAAATGCTAAATCAGAATTTGTATGTATAATTGTGTCCTGGCCACCAATATCGTAATTAGTTACATACTCGTTAAATTCCTTGATTTTGTTATCGCTTAAGGTCAAGTTTCCAGTAACACTTAGTTTTTTAGTGATACGGTATCCCGCTTCTAATTCAAGACCTACTCTACGACTTACATCTACGTTTGTTCGAGTATACCCTCCAACATCATTAATTTGTCCTGTTAAAACCAATTGGTCGTTGTAATGCATGTAGTAAGCATTTGCATTTACCATTAACTGGTTCCCCTTGTAACGGTATCCAGCTTCAAGGTTAATAAGTTGCTCTACTTTTGGTCTGTTTTCTGGAGTACTTTCTCTAAAATCTCTTCGTACCGGCTCACGATTAGCTACAGCTACAGAAACATAGGTATTATTACGCTTGTTGAAATCATACATGAATCCAGCTTTTGGGTTTATAAAATCAAAAGACAAGGTTTGATCTATTGCTTTAATTGTTCCACTTACATCATCAATACCCAAGAATGAATAATCAATGTGTCTATATTGAATATCTCCATAAATTGTTAAACCTCCTTTTTTGTAGCTACCCTTTAAGTAAGAATGCGCTTCAAATTTTTGAGCTTCATTATCATAGTATCGGTCTCTAATTTCGCTGTTTGAAGCAAACTCTGCCCAAATAACTTCACCATAATGCCCACCTATATATTGATTAGCACCGCCACCAAAAATTAAATTAAGAGGTCCGTTATCATATGAAAGTGAAAAAACACCACCATAAAAATGATTGTCAAGCCATCGTCTTCTAATTAAATCTGTTGAAGTAACCGTATCGTTCGGTAAGATCACGTTAGAGAATCCGTAATCAACAAGGTCTTCATCCGCTTTGTATTGCTCATAGTATCCTTTTCCTCTTGTATAATGCAGTGCGCTAGTTAACTTTAGCTTGTGGCTAAACGCGTGGTTGAAGTGCAATTGATAATGATCTTGTTGATAGTTATCTACTTCATTTTCGTATGTGTAGTGATTATATGTTCTACCTGAGGTTAATAGATTGTCTCTGTCGCTTCCAGAAATCCAATTTCGATCTGCATATGCTGCAATTTCCGCTTGGTTTCCATTCATTACTGATTCAGGAGTTCCATACCATGCCTGGTATGTTTTTTCTTTCCCGCTAAACACCGTTGCACGAAGCAGTGACTTTTCACTATGCCAAGATCCAGAAAGGTAATATGATTTTAGATTTGATTTAGCTCTATCAATATAACCAGCTGAGCTAATACGTGATAAACGCGTATCTAAAGTGAACTTTCCGTTAATTAGTCCCGTTCCAGCTTTGACCGTGTTTTTCCATGTGTTAAATGAACCGTATGAATTATCTAGCGTACCATATGCTTTCCGGTTTATTGAGTTGGTTTTAATGTTAATGCTTGCTCCAAAAGCAGAAGCGCCATTTGAAGATGTTCCTACACCACGTTGAACCTGAATGTTGTCAACTGAAGATGCAAAATCAGGCATATTTACCCAGTAGACCCCGTGAGACTCCGAGTCATTTACTGGAATACCGTTAATGGTCACATTTGTTCTGGTAGGATCAACACCACGAATTCGAATTCCGGAATAACCAACACCTGCTCCTGCATCAGAAGTTACAACCGTAGAAGGAAGTGTGTTTAATAGGTAAGGTAAATCTTGACCAAAGTTTTTGGATTCAATTTCTTTACGATCCATATTTGAATACGTTGTTGGTGTTTTTGAACCAGCACGAATTACGGAGACCGTCATTTCCTCTAAAATTTGAAGTGAATCTTTGATTCCTTCTTTTTTCGGATTAAACTCGGTTGTTTGTTTTGACTTCTTTTTGGCTTGATTCGAGTCAAGTTCTTGTGCCAATGAAACCAATGGCATGAACATAATCAGGCCACAGATTGTAGGTAAAATTCTTGTTTTCATATTTAAAATATTTAAACAAAGAATAAGGGGCTAATTCTCTATGTAGTTAAAATTAGCTATTTACTATCACTTCCCTTCGCAGGCATTATCCTGAGCAGGTTAAATGGGTATAATCTCAGCCGCTAACAAAAGCAGCACCCCTTAGAGACGAGGCAAAGCTACATGATTTTTTTGAAGAAGACCTATTGATTAAAAACTTTTATATGCGTAATTCTCTTTCAGATTATATTAATACAACGAATGTTTAACCCTGCTATTTTGAGGAAGTAATGTTTTTTTGTGATTTATATTCATTGTGCCAAGCAATAAATCCGAACACAGCTAGAATGGTAAAAATACCATATTGAACAGCGGTTAAATTGTAGTCCCGTTGTGCATATAGGTAAATAGAAACTAAATCAATGACAATCCAATAAATCCAGTTTCCTAACACTTTTTGAGCTACCATAAAGGTTGCTGATAAGCTATAGCAGGTTGTAAATGCATCGACATAAGGATTTGCTTGATTGGTGTACGTGTCAAAAATAAACCCAAGTACAAGAGAGAGAACACCACTGAGAACAATATTAAGTATGTGCTTGTTTATTCCCCAGATTTTAATGCTGGCGTTTTCGGGGCTTGATCGTTTCCAGCTTAACCAACCAACAATAGCCATTGCGACATAAAAAAGTTGAAGTATCGATTCGATATATAAGTTGCCGGTATAGCAGAGGTAAACAAATAGGGTGGAGCCTATAAATGCAAATAGCCAACAGATGATTAATCGTTTTGCTACTAGAATAACATAGGCTATACTTGAACCAACGGCTAGCCATTCTATTAGGGATGTGGCCTTAATTCCCTCCCATACACTTTCGAAAAAAGACATCAGTTCAGTTTTAGTGAAATTAAAACTCCTACACGGCTGTGTTCTCTGTCTTTTTTGATGGCAACTCCATAATCAAGGGCATAAATATCAGTAGCCAAAGTAACCAATGCTTCATCAATGTTCATAGTGAAAATGACCTCGTGTTCAATGCCTCTTATGGTCAGCATTCCTTTTACAAAATACAGTTCGTTTTCCATGTATATTTTAGAGCTACTGAACTTCATTTTAGGGTGTTTTTCCACCTCAAAAAAGTCAGAAGACATTAAGTGGTTATCTCGAGATTTATTATTTGTAGACAAGGTTGAAACATCAGCAACTCCTGAAATGACAGATTGAGAAAGATCTTTGAAGTTGATGTTTATTTCAGCATTTACATCCTGTAACGTTCCTTTGGTAGACTTGCTGTAATAGGTAAAATCAACCGCTGTTTTATTGGTTTCAATTTGAAGATTTTGGGTATAAGAAAACGTTGAAGTAATAAGGGTAAGTAATAGTATAAAGTTTTTCATCAGTTCAATTTAAGGTAAAGGTAATTAAATTCAAATTTTAAGGACTTATTGAATTATAAGTGGGGTTGATGTAATTCCGTCCAAAGAGTAAACGTTAACACGATAATACCCTGGGCTTATTCCAGAAACATCGAGCTGTACTTTTTTTCTTCCCCTTTCAACTTTTTGGTCAAGGAATTGTTTTACAATTTTACCTGTTGAATCTATAAGATTTAATTTAGTTTGTCCGCCAGGGCTGTAAAAATCGACCAAGAATTGATTGTTTGTTGGGTTTGGCCATAAAAGTATAGGGTCTGAATTTTGCTCTTCACTGCATAAAAACTCGTCGGTTAATTTTATGTATGACAGTGAGTGATCTGGAAAAATCGCCTCTATTTGTTGTTTTGGAACTTTGAGCCAATCTTGCAGGACTGATGCGTATATATCACGAAAGTCAAATTGCATGTCAACTCCTTTTTGATTTTCAATGTCAGTTGAAATTGTTGGGTTGAATCCAATAATTGGTTTTGAAATACACTTTCCAAAAAGAAAGAGTGGAGCAGCATCACCGTGGTCAGTCCCTCGGCTTCCGTTAGATGCTATTTGTCTTCCAAATTCAGAAAATGACATGCCCATTACTCGGTGGTCTAAATTTAACAAAGATAAGTCATCTTCAAATGCGTACACGGCATCTGAAATTTCTTGTAATAAATCGGCATGTGTACCAAGTGTTGTATCATTGGGATCAACTTGTTGACCGTGCGTATCAAAACCATTTACATTTAAAATATAGACCTTGGTCTTCATTCCCCCAGCAATCATTTGGGCAACATAACGCATCTGTTTAGCCAGTGTGCTTTTATAATCATTTTGTGGATTATTATCTATGTAGTAATGTTTTGATAAGGAGTTACCCATATCATAGATTTGATTTATTCGTGAGCCGTACACATTTGTTTGCGAAATCATTGTAGAAACAAAATCGTTGTTGCACCCAAACATTGTTCCGTCGTTACCAGCCGTGTTTACACTCAAATTGAATGTATTGTTAGGGTTGGATACCAATGTAGAGAAGTTTGATACAGACCCTTGGCAAGTTGGAGAGATAGACCTGCCTAGACTCATTGCAAAAGGATCTTGATAGTTTGCGTTTGGATAGTTGTCTGGATATTGGGGGTAGTTTTGTTCAAAATACCTACCAAGCCACCCGCGCTTTTCATCGATGGCTGTTGAACCGTTGGTCCAAATATCGCTTGATCTAAAGTGCGATCTATTTTGTTCAGCATACCCAACCCCCTGTATTATCGATGCTCTACCTTCTTGAAATAAGTTATTAATTCCAGTCATGGAAGGATGAAAACCTAAGTTTGTTGTTCCTCTTAAAATTTTTGATTCAGGGATAATGATGTTGGGCCGTTGAATGGTTAAGTTGTCATATTGATTTAGCGGTATTACGGTGTTTAAACCATCGTTTCCTCCATTCATTCTGATGAGTACCAAAATTCGATCTTCATACGATATTGGAATGTCAAAATTTCCAAAAGGGGTAGCCTGAGCACTTAAGTTCTTTACAAAAAAAGGCACCGACAAAGAAGCGAGTGATATGTTTCGAATAAATGTTCTTCTTTTCATAGGGCTAACAACTTTGAAATTCAGGGAACATAAATAATTGTGATAGTACTTGCTCTAGTTTTGATTTAATAGGGTCAGATAAAACAATGTCATTAGGGTTAGCGCTATATTCATTGTATTGAATGGTCCACTCAAATTGAGGTAATCCTCCCGTAAGCGTATTTAATAAAATATCTTTTTTAGTCTGGTCGAGCGGTCGTGCGAAAAACAATTGACTGATTTCATCAATCAAAGCTGTTGGTATATGTGGTGTTTGAAGTGTTGAAACAAAGTTTAATACGTCAATCTTAAGGTTGAATAATGTTCCAAATTCATCCGAATTTATACCATCTGTACTTGTTGTTAATTCTGTTACGCAGTAAAAACGATTACTTATTGTTCCTGAATTAATCCAGTTTTGCATAAATGTTGGCGTCTTATAGTATGCAGGCCAGCCGGCAACACTTGGAGGTTTGTACCAATGTAAGTCAAAGCCTACAGCTCTAATGTATAATTCCCTCCACATGAGATTATTCCCCTCAAACCCATGATTGGGTAATGTTTGTGTTGGGTTTAGCATACTGAATAGAAATTCAAATGGTGATTTGATATGTGAACCAACATTTGAGGTATCATAAAAATGTTCACTTTTAAACAGCTCAACTAAAACAGGTCTAATTTCGTAGTTATTAGCTAAAAGCGTCTGTTTCATAGTGTTTATTACCTGTGTGTCTATTTCTAATGTAATTTCAGTGTTTACAAAAAAGGTATATAGTTTTCTTGATATGTGAAGGGCAGTCTCATCTTTTTGAAAGATGACATTAACGAAGTCTTTGTATTCAAGTTGATCAGCGTTAGAAAGCGTTGTGTTATTGAAATGGTACGAAAAGGTCTTGTCAGTTGTGTCGTGATGTAATGGGTCAAACTCACTGTAGGGGTGGTCCGTATGGCTTTCATTTTCGCGGACTTTCCAGCCGGTTAAAATTTTTGCCCCAACGGCAACGTCTTCTTCTGTATAATTGGAATAATCACCTGGTCCAACTTGTGGTCCAATCCCAACGGTGAAAAGCTCAAGAAACTCACGTGCATAGTTCTCGTTAGGGGACCATTTAGTGCTCCATGCAGTATCTAAAAAAAGCATCATTAAAGGGTTTATGGTGATTTCCTCAGTAAGGGTGTTGAAATTACCAAGCGCATGTGTTTCTAAAAGCTTGTGATATGTGTAATTGATTCGATCGTCGGTTGTTCTTGCTACTGCAAAATGATTGTGCCAGAAAAAGCACATCTTTTCCGTTATGGAAGGTGGGTTTAGTTGCTCTTGATTTAGTCTTTTTACAATCCAAGAGTACATTGAGTTTTTTCGAGCAATATTTGTTTCACTCTTTAATGTTAAATCCAAAGGGAGATACTCACTTATCCAGGTGTCTCCTTGAGAACCTATAGCTTCATCTGGGTGCCAAGTTGTAGGTGCTTCAGAGGAGTGAATTTGTAAAAGTGACTCTACGGCTTGATCTAAACCTAGAGATACCAACTGATCAATTTGATCTTTTGTTGGACCAAATGCTGTTCTTCGAAGTAAATGGCTTGCTGTTTCAAACGACCAAGCTCCTGCATACGGCAGCATGCTGAGCGATGAGGCAGGAGTGTTTTCGCAAGTTGACATAAAAGGCTTAATTTTCAAAATTAAAGATAGGTCTTAAGCTTGTAAGCCAAAAGGTACAGCTAATAAATGATTTTTTTGCATAAAAAAAGAGCGAGTTATTAACTCGCTCTTTTTAATTATTCTATAATTATTACTTCTTTATAAAACGAATTGTTTCAGAAGAATTTGATGTGTTTATCTTGACAAAATAAATTCCAGTTTCAAGGTTTGATACATTCATTTCAAATGAACTTGTATCTAGCGTTGTGTACCGGTCCATTACTTGACCATTCATATTTACAATTGAAATTGTGTTTGCTGAAGGGTTTAATCCTTCTAGTGTCAATACATTTTCAGTTGGGTTAGGGTATAAGCTAAGTGCTGTAGTTGTATTTTCACTTAAAGTGTTTGTACAACCACCCGCTGGAAGAATCTCTAAAACGTACCAGTCAATAATTTCTGTAGCTTGTGAATCAGGTGAACCAGCTAAGTATACATCAACAATTATTTCAGGTGTATATAATCCTTCTTCACCTGCTGATGGTGTTCCTGAAATAATCAGACATCCTGTTTCTCCACCTATAAATGTACAGCCACCTAATATTGTTGAACAATCGTAAGTCATTGATGCAGGTAATCCTGTAAAGCTTGTAATTACAATTGAATCAAAATCCAATGTAAGAGGAGGGAATAATGGGCTAATTTCAACGAGTGTATCAACAGGTACAATATTAGTTACAACTTGCTCGTATAATTCTCCAACGCATGCACTTTGAAGACCAGTGGTTGAATCTGGATAGACACCTGGTTCAGTAAAAGCAGGGTCTGGAACACATTGAGCGTTAGCAGTAAGAACGCTTACAAATGTAATCGTTAGTAAAAGTAGAATTTTTTTCATAGTTAATTTTTATTAGTTTATGAATGCTAATTTACGTTTTTTTGTTTAGATAGCGAATGCGTTATTATAAGTTCTTTGTGAACACGTTTTATATTTAAATTGAAATTTATTTAGTTATTGTGATAGTCGTGATTGAATGATTCCCGCTACAATTTCTGGATTAAGCAGTGTGGAGATGTCTCCAAGGTTTGATATGTCATTTGAGGCAATTTTTCGAAGTATTCGACGCATTATTTTCCCCGAACGTGTCTTTGGGAGCCCTTGTGTAAATTGTATTTTATCTAATTTTGCAATGGGCCCTATGTGTTCAGTAATTAGCTGATTGATTTCTTTTTGAAGTTGATTTTTATCTCTAGTTCTCACTGTTTCTTTGAGTGTTACGTAACCGTATAGTGCATTTCCTTTGATGTTATGCGGGAATCCCACAATGGCAGATTCTGTTACGTCAGGGTGTTCGTTTATAGCATCTTCAATGGGGGCTGTACCAAGGTTGTGTCCTGAAACAATAATAACATCATCTACACGGCCAGTTAGGCGGTAGTAACCAACTTCATTTCTTTTTGCTCCATCCCCTGTAAAGTACATGTTTTTAAAAGCGGAGAAGTAGGTTTCTTTATAGCGTTGATGATTACCCCATATGGTTCTTGCTATAGAAGGCCAGGGTTGTTTTATACATAATGAACCTTCAAGTTGATTTCCAATTAACTCAGATTGATCAGCAGCCATTAAAGCTGGTTGTATTCCTGGTAATGGTAATGTTGCAAATGTTGGTGTGGTTGGGGTTACATAGGGAATAGGGGAAATCATTATTCCTCCAGTTTCTGTTTGCCACCACGTATCCACAATAGGACTTTTTCTTTTCCCAATATTTTCGTTGTACCAATTCCATGCTTCCTCATTAATGGGCTCACCCACAGAACCAAGTACTTTTAATGATGACAAATCTCGGTTTTGAACGAAGTCTATTTTTTCCTTCGCTAAGGCTCGAATTGCCGTAGGAGCAGTGTAAAATTGTGTTACTTTATTCTTTTCTACAATGTCCCAAAACCTTCCGTAGTCAGGATGGTTTGGAACTCCTTCAAACATAACTGTTGTGGCACCATTTGCTAAAGGACCATATACGATATAACTATGCCCTGTAATCCAACCAATGTCTGCAGTACACCAGTAAATATCATCCGTTCGGTATTGAAAGACATTTTTGAATGTGTAGGTAGTATAAACCATATATCCGGCTGTTGTGTGTACCATTCCTTTTGGCGTTCCGGTAGATCCAGAGGTGTATAGAATGAAAAGCGGATCCTCTGCGTCCATTACTTCGGGTTCACAAACTTCTAGGGCCTGATCAAGTAAAGGCTGTAGCCATTGATCTCTTCCAGTTTTCATGCTAATGTCCGAGTTAATTCTTTTTGCGACTAAAACAGAGTCAATACAATCACACTCATTTAGAGCCTCGTCTACAATTCCCTTTAAATCAATCGTTTTTGCTGCACGAAATGAACCATCAGATGTGATTACGAGTTTACAGCTACTGTCTTTAATTCGTGCAGCCAAAGCTGTAGATGAAAAACCTGCAAACACTACCGAGTGTATGGCGCCAATACGTGCACATGCTAAAACGGAAACTGCTAGTTCAGGAATCATGGGCAGGTAAATACATACACGATCTCCTTTTTTAATGCCTTGTGCTTTTAAGACATTTGCGAATTTATTCACGCGTTTTGATAAGCTATTGTATGTTATGTGTTGTGCTTTTTCATTTGGATTATTAGGTTCGAATAGAATGGCTGTTTTGTCTCCTCGATCAGCAAGGTGTCGGTCGATACAGTTTTCTGTAATGTTTAATTTAGCACCTTCAAACCATTTTATGTTTGCAGAATCAAAGTCACCACTAAAGACTGTATCCCATCGTTTTTTCCATGTAAAATGGTTTTCTGCTATTTCCTCCCAAAAAGCTTTTGGGTTTTCTACCGATTCACGATAGACCTTAAAATATTCTTCTAAATTTTCGATTTGATAGTTACTCATTGTTGTCTAGGCCTTTTGAATTTAAAGGCAAGATAGTAATTTGTAGATTAAGTTGTTTTAAACAAAAAAGACCCAACCTATGTTGAGTCTTTAAATGTCAGCCAGAAAGGATTCTTGTATGATTCTATCACATTGCTTGTTACCCAAGCATAAAGTCTTATTCGAATTACATTGGAATCTCTGTTTTTTACTTTTACTCCACGCGCTTGAACAAGCTCATCCTTGTCCTAAAAGCAAAAAAGCCCAACACTTATAGTGTCAGACTTTTTTCGTGAACTCCAATGGTAAGAGTTCAATTTTTTTTGGAGGATTTGAAATTGTTTTAATTATTAGATAACATTTGGTATAAAAAGTCATTTTAATGATTTTTACATAGTGTTATATCTTTTAGTAATACAGTCAATTTCAATAATATCACCGACCATGTATATAGATCCAATATCGCTGGTGGTCAAATGATAACTAACATGAGTATCATTTTTTTACAAATCGAGTCACATGTTCAATTTTAGTGTCCATTATAAATACAATATAGACTCCTGCAGGTAAATAGGAAACGCCAAGCGTTGATTCTAAATCATTTGAATTGAAAAGGCACGAGTAATAGACCATATCCCATTGTTCCACCTGAATTTTTTATAGCTACGAAACTGAATGGTATGAAATAAAGATTCGTCAAAAAAATAAGTATTGATATGGTGAAGTTTGCTTTTTTCAAATTCAATTTTTGTCGTTTTATATTACTGCCAATAAGTGGATAAAGTTCACTAGTACACTTTATCTACGCTATAAGTTTAACCCAAATTTAAAGAATCCATAAGACTTTTTACTTCTACTGCCTTTTTTAGCTGCCACTTTCTCTAATTACAAACTATTTTTCCTTGGACTTATTTTATCAAAGAAGTTACAAAAGATTAAGATTTCCCCGCGTTTTACATCAAAGCATAATAGCTAAGATGTTGAACATTCACTTCTCGAGTCAAGACAATTATCAAACTATGTTAATGACTGACGTTATTGGATTATTGTTATTTTTTAACGGAAAATTTGTTGAATAGATTCGTTTTTCAAATTTAAGGGCTTTGAAGTAATATTTCTTTGGAAAAAGCTGAATTAATTATAAATGTTGTAATTTAGCCAAGTGAAACGTGTTTTGCGAAAATATCTATCGTCAGTCTTATTGCTTTGTTTGTTAATCGAACTAGTACCTTTAAGCCTGTTTCATTCTCATGAAGATCACGTATCAGAGGTTGGGCACGATGTTGATTCTATTGATAATACTGATCATCATGGTGAATACCTAGCAGATAATTCACATGATCACTCATCGGAAAATGAATGTGATATTTGTAAAATTCAACAGTCTTTAAACAATCAAGCATACTCATTTGGAAAACAAGTTCACGTTTTCAATTTTACAAAGCAGTCGGCTTATTTTCTGAACGCTGAGACTTCGGTTGATAACCATCACATAAGAAGTACCCCTGGGCGAGCTCCGCCGACGGTATAGTTCCCGTATCATTTCATTAGATAAAATTGGCCAAGTAGTGTACTATTAGCAACTATTAACCTGCTATAGATACCAGTGTCAATTGTTTTTAAGCTATAAACGCCTTCACGGGCCGAATTCTCTTGGATATTTTATCAATGTGATGAACACAATATGCTGGATCTAAGCCAACATTTTTACCCCATATTTTAATTTTAAAGATGCATTTTATGCAAAAAACAATACAATATATTGTTTTCCTTGTGCTGTTCTTATTGCTGTTCCCATGGACAGCCCAGGCTCAAGACTCATGTTCGTATCAGCTCTCAGGATACGTGATTGATGAACACAACCGTTTGCCTTTATCCAATTCTAAGGTATACATCAAGGAACCGAGAAAAGTAGTTTTTGCGGACTCTACGGGTTACTTTGTTCTTCCCGATTTATGTTCTGGAACCTATGAGGTTTACTGCAAGCACATTGGTTGTGATGCTGTAAGTAAAACCATTACGATTGAAGGAAACACGGAACAAAGCTTCTATCCAGAGCACCACGTTGATATCGATGCTGTCTACGTAATTGCGAAGAAAAAGGCGGAAGAAATTTCTCTGGCAACTCGAAAACTGTCAGAGAAAGACAAAAACGAGACAAAGGGTCTTTCCCTTGGAGATGGTTTAACTCGGTTGAATGGTGTTAGAAAGCTATCAACTGGGAACAACATTTCGAAACCAGTAATTCATGGGCTTCACAGCAATAGAATACTCATTTTAAACAATGGCGTTCGGCAGGAAGGCCAGCAATGGGGGAATGAACATGCGCCAGAAATCGATCCGTTTATAGCGGACGAACTCGCAGTTGTAAAAGGAGCTAATGGAGTTCGCTACGGCCCTGATGCTATTGGAGGTGTTATACTTGTTAATCCTAAAGAATTAAGAAAAACACCAGGGATTGGTGGAGAGTTGAATTTAGTAGGCTTCACCAATGGATTTCAAGGAAATGCATCAGCAACTCTGGATGGAAACTCTAATAAATTCCCTGCATTTAGATGGCGACTTCAAGGAACGATGAAGCGGGGAGGAAACGTAAAGTCTCCTGATTATTATTTAAAAAATACTGGATCAAAAGAGTACAATTTTTCTGCTGCAGTCGCTTATTTGAAACCAAAGTATGGAATTGATTTTTTCTATAGTCAGTTTAATACAGATATCGGAATTTTTTCGGCATCTCATTTTGGAAACTTGACGGACCTTCAGCAAGCTTTTGAGGCGGAAGAGCCATTGGAGTCTGCTAATTTCTCTTATGATATTGATCGACCGAGACAGCATATCGAGCACGAACTATTTAAGACCAAAGCGTATTTAAAAACAGGTAAAAAGGGCAAGGTTTCACTGACGTATGCAAGACAATACAATAAACGCTTGGAATACGATAAGCATCCGCCACTCAATGATTCACTCGCGAACTTAAATCTACCAGCGCTCCAATTTGAGCTTACTACTCATACAGGTGAAATTGTTTGGAAACACGTCCGAATGAACTCGTTTAAGGGGAGTGTTGGTATTAACGGTATGTACCAAGGAAATACGTATAAAGGACGGTTTTTCATCCCAAACTTTCGGAAAATTGGAGCAGGGATATTCTGGATTGAGAACTGGAAGTCCAAATCGGCGAAATTGGAAATAGAAAGTGGAGTACGTTTTGACAACATTTATCAACGTGTATACATGTGGCAGGGAGGTAACATTATTTCACCTGCTCAAAACTACATGAATATGAGTGGAACTGTGGGGGTAATTTACAAAGTAAATAAACAGTTTACCCTTCGTTCTAACGCAGGAACAGCTTGGAGACCTCCTAACATTAATGAATTGTTTAGTAATGGACTTCATCACGGTGCTGCATCTATAGAGATTGGCGATTCCACGCTGGTGACAGAGAAGGCAATTAACCTGAGCGTTTCAGCTGATTACAAACGGAAGCGCCTTTCGATCGTATTTGATGCTTACTCCAATGTCATTAATGATTTTATTTACTTGAAGCCTACATTGGTTCCAACGCTCACTATTAAAGGGGCATTTCCAACATTTGTTCATGATCAAGTTAACGCACATTTGAGAGGAGTTGACCTTACTTTAAATTATGCTTTCACGAAAGAGTTCCGTTTAACTTCAAAGGCCTCAATTTTACGAGCAGTTAATCAAACCACACGTGAGCATTTGGTAATGATGCCAGCGGATCGATTTGAAAATTCTCTAGAGTACAATTTTAAGGACATAGAAAAAGTGAAGAAGGCCTATGTTTCAGTTTCTATGGCTTCTGTATTAAAACAAACGCGAGTGCCTGAGGATATGGACTACGCAAATCCACCAGAAGGATACTCTTTATTGAATTTCGCTGCAGGTATGGATATTTCCTTAAAAGAGCAATCTATTTCTATAGGTATTAGTGTTAATAACCTTCTAAATACTCGGTATCGGGACTATTTGAATCGCTTCCGTTATTTCGCAGATGAAATGGGCAGAAACATATCCTTAAGAGTGAAGGTTCCTTTTACACTATTTACACCAAAATCAATTTATAATCAATAACCATTTAATTCAGTAAAACAAGTATGAAAACAAACAGTAAAACAAGTATGAAAACAAACATGAAAACAAGTATGAAAACAAACATGAAAACAATCACCCTATTAGGATTGGCATGCGTTGCAGCTTTGAGTAGCTGTAAGAAAGATGATGATCTAGTTCCAGTTCCACCGCCAATTACGAGTGAAGTGGAAGTTATTACAACAATGACTCTTCAATTTTCTGATGCGGCAGGAATTCAACCAGATGTAACGGCTACATTCCGTGACCCAGATGGAGATGGTGGCTTGAGTTACGACATATTCGATACGATCAGATTTATGAATAATACGACGTACAACGCAAGTATTCTTTTACTAAATGAAACGGTTAGCCCTGCCGATACAGTTTCAAACGAGATTTTGGACGAAGATGATGAGCACTTGTTCTGTTTCACACCTTCTTTTGCCAATTTATCAATTCTACGAACAGATACAGATGGTGTGTTCGAAGTTGGTTTACAAAGCCAGTGGACAGTGTTAGGAGCTGGGAATGGAACAACTCAGGTTTTACTTAAACATCAGCCGGGTATTAAAGATGGAACGTGTTCTCCAGGTGAGACAGATATAGACGTCACGTTCGTTACAGAAATTCAATAATTAACCCCTTAAACTACATTAAAATGAAAAAGTATATTAAATTATTTGTCGCAGTTTTTTCGATTGCATTATTATCAGTATCATGTAATAAAACGAAGTCAACTTCCAAGCGCTTGATGAAGGCAGGTGAGTGGAATGTTTCTGAATTATCTGTTGATGGTGTGAGCCAAGAAGAACTTCCGCATTGGGTTATTGGAGATTGCGATATCTACAACGAATCGTGTGTAGGATCTTGGCAAAACGATGAAGGTGGAGCTACAGATTTTATTTGGCAAGTGACAAACAACGGAGACTCATTCACTATTTCAAGACAAGGACCTGAAGAAGGCTTGGAACATGCTGATCAAGAAGTTGCGGTGCAATGTTTTGAATTTAGCGGGACATACGATATCCTAGAGAGTGATAAGAAGACTATGAAGTTGACGAGTACAGCTACCGATGGGTTTTCTGGACAAACAGCCATTATAACTTTAGAGAAAAAATAGAGTTTACATAAACGGTTGACGACACTAAAAGCTAGTTGTCGGCATATAGAAAATTTACTAAAAAAAGGTCGTCTCATTTATTTGAGGCGACCTTTTGGATTATAAATTTCATGGAGCTAATATTTTTAAAAATCTTTTGGCAAAAAGAAAGCGTTTTTGATAATAGGAAATTTCATTAAATGTATCTACAACCACACCCCGATTAGTAGCATGTAGCATTTTAAAACTGTCTTTAGTCACTTCCACACAAACAGAAATATGTCCTACTTTTGTTGAGGAAAGATTTCTGCCTTTAAAAAACAACAAGTCCCCTTTTTTAATTTCGCTTAAAGCTGTTTTTCTTCCCAAATTAGCTAATGATCCACTAGCTCTACTAATTTTTATCTGATGTTTCTTGAAAATGTAATACATCAATCCACTACAATCAAATCCAGATGTGGAGGTTCCACCATAGATATATTTTGTTCCTATCTGTTTTAATCCAAACTCAATAATAGAGTCTAATTTATATTTACTTATTATGAAAGTGGAATCGATTTCTTCTTTAGGAGAATCTTGAGAATAAGCGTTTAAAAAAAGTAGCATAAAAAAAAGAAAGAAGATTTTTTTCATTTTTTCATTTTGAATTTAGAGCCTTCAAATTCAATATTGTTATTTGGAAAGTCAGAAGCCAATAATCTTTTAATTTCTTTAAGCGCTTTATCCGTTTCATCAATTAAGGGAATCCCTTTTCCTATCTGTTTTGTGGAAATAATATTTCCCTCTACAAAAGACCCATCTTTTTTTATGGAAACTTCAACAATCGGTCCAACGCCACTTAATCCTTTTAGATTGAACCGTCCATATGTACAAAAATTCCCTAACGAATAACAGATTAGTCTATTTTTATAAAGCTCTATGGTCCTTGTAACATGAGGCCCGTGTCCAAAAACAATATCCGCCCCAGCATCGATTACTGCATGAGAAAATAGATGAACATTACCCCTATTTTCTCCATAAAAGTATTCTGTTTTTTTTGTTACATGTGTTTTTGATGCTCCTTCAGCACCCCCATGAAAACTAACAATAACCACATCTGTTAAAGCGTTTAAATTTTCAACAATTGCTTTAGCGTTAGCAATATCTGTTATTTTAACCGTACCTCGATTTGGAGAAAAAGAGCAAAATCCCACTTTAAGATTATTTATGGTGACGGTGTCCCATGGCCTTGCTTCAATTCCAGAAAAGGCAAAACCCATTTCAGACAAAACTTTCATTGTATTTTTTCTTCCCGGTTCCCCAAAATCTCCCACATGATTATTAGCGACAGATAAAAGGTCAAACCCCGCATCTTTTAAATTTTTTATAAGGTATTCCGGCTGCCTAAAAGCATAACAAAGAGAAGGGTCTGAACACTTTTTTACATGCCCTTCTTCATTTAAAACTGTTCCTTCAAGATTACCAAAGGTGACATCGGCGTTTAATAAATACGGTCGAACATCTTTAAGTAAATCGGTTCCCTTCGGAGGAAGATAGGATTTAGATGGATAGTTTGTTCCAAGCATCATGTCTCCAACTCCTATTATTTTAAAAGTATTTTTTGATACATTTTCTTTAACTCTTGGTAGTTGAGAGTTAACCATAAAGAAATTAAAGAAAAATAAAGAGAACAAAAGGTTTTTTTTTATGTGTGCAAATTTCATAGTTATTCAATTATCATTTTCCTCTCCACTGTACCATCATTATAGATGTATAAAAGAGGTGTGTTAGGTTTAAGACAGACTTCTTGCCCAATTAAATTTACGATTTTGATAATTTCTTTATTAGTACTTGGCTTACTATTAATTCCAGCATTTGGAGAAAAAGATCTTATTGCCCTAACTTTATATTCTAATATTTTACTTCTTAATAAATCAAATGCTGGTTGGCTAGAATATACGACATAAGCATATCTAAAATCTATCAAGCTTGGAGTTTGTGATGAACTCCAATATGGGTAGAGTGACGCAAATTCATCGAAAGTATGTCCACCGTTTAATAAAGCAATCGAATCAATTAAAGATTTATGATTAAATATTTCTAAAAGTTCATTTCTTGAAGGTAAGAACCAATCATTATATCCACCTCTAGATGAATTTACACATTGATGAACAGCGTAAGATCCATTTAAATCAGGATAAAAAGTCATGAAATTTTGGGTGTTTATTTCTCCAGCACCAATCGAATCGTTCGAAGTTCCAGCTACGAAATCGCTATACCCACCCCATCTAGATAATAAGCTGTCAAGAGGAGTTGTTCCACCGGGGGGATGTGGATTAGAGAGATCTTCAATATCAACAATAAGACCACCGCCAGACGGATAAGTATAAAAAATAACACCTCCTTGATAGAAGTCTCCAATAGATTGAGCTTGAATAGATAAGTTGATTATACAGAAGTATAATAATAGCATTAAAAAAAGTACTTTCTTCATAGTGACAAAGATACCAAAACAATAGGAAAGAGTCTGTAAATGTGAGTCTAACTTATCTAAGAGGATTAGAAGTAGCTGAATTAACAGAGGAAGATATGCCTAGGGTAATAAAAAAGCCCTCCGATGTGGAAGGCTTTAGTTGTTATTTTTCAATTATCATTATCCTCTCTACTGTACCATCTGAATAGATATAAAGAAGAGGTGTGTTAGGTTTAAATGGTGTTTCTCTTCCTAGTACATCAACAATCTTTATTAGTTGTTTAGGGGTGTTGTTTAGTTCACCTATTCCTGTGAAGTCTACTAGAAAGCATTCAGATTTTTTAAAACAATCACCAATAGTTACAATTACTGCATAGTTACCTGTTACGGCAGGAGTGAAAGCTTGGTTTATTTCACCAACAATAATACTTTCATCATCACAATCTACCCACTCATATGTAGCACCTGTTTGTGTAGCTGTTAGTGTTGCACCATTCTGTATTACAGCAGCACTAGGAGTAGGGTTTATAGTCAAATCAATAGTGATAACACTATCACAACCTGCTGCATTATCAATTATTGCTGTATAGATTCCTGTAGAAGTGTAAACCTGTCCATCAGGTGCTGTATAGCTTCCACAAGCAGTATGAGAATCTATTGATGAGGTGAGAGTACAAGAAATAAATAAATCTGTTATTTCTTGCTGACTTAAAGCACGATTCCAAATTCCGATATCATCTAGTTTACCTAAAAAATTATTTTGAGAAGGAGAATTACAAACAGCATCACCAAAAAATATAGGGATACTATTATTGCCAAAAGAAGAATTATTTAATGTCATTTGACTGGGGCTTGAGAAAGAATCATTAATAGTTAATGTAAACAGGTTACCCTCTCTTTTAGCTACGATAAAATTCCATTGATTTGCTATTAAAGATACACTGACAAATTGATCTGAGCCTGACACTCCACTTGACCAATGAACAGAGTTGTTAACTTGAAGAATCCTCCAATCATTGTTAAATCCGCAAAGATCTCTATCAATTATATGTTTTTCTCCACTATTACTGTTGGAAAAGATCCAAAATGAAATAGTTATATCATTTGTGATGTTTAAATCATTTGATGAAGGTACATCAATGTCACTATTGTCTGTTCCATCAAAATAGTAAGCATTATTTGAGTTACCGTAACGATCAGTTGTTAGCAATGCAGCGTTATTAACACTTCCATTATTTCCATTACCAGATTCGTCATTAGCATTTCCATTAAATGGCCAATAACCAATTAGCCCATTTGAAGGTACATAATTTGGCGCTTGCCCAAAGCTCATCATTGGGACTAATAGTAATGTAAGTAGTAGTGTTTTCATAGTTATTCTTTAATTATCATTTTCCTCTCCACTGTACCATCATTATAGATGTATAGAAGAGGTGTGTTAGGTTTAAATGGCGTTTCTCTGCCTAGCACATCAACAATCTTTATTAGTTGTTTCTTTTGTAAAGAGAAATCATCAACAGCTAAAACAACATTTAGATCTACTCCAGGATTTGAAAAATCATCACCAGAAATAAACTCCCATCTCCCCCACGTAGTACCAGATGGATAAGTGCCTGTCATCCAATATATTTTATCTTCAAAAAGACAATTAATTGAATTACCATTAGCGGGTAAACCTTCACTAATATACCAGTTATCTAAATTAGCCGAATCATTTCTTAGATAAACAGTTACATTCATTGTGTCTGTAATTGAAAAGTTGTGAGAAAAACTAACAATTGCATCATCAACTATTGTATCTTTAAATATTATATTGCCTTGCTGATCTGTAAACTCCCACGCAAAAACATTAAATTCTTGAGGATGGGTTAAATATTGTCCTGCATGATAGATATTGAGTGAAGTAGTATCACTTCCTATATTTACAGACATATCTATTAGATCACAAGGAACACAAGTTATAACCTGTGCCTTTACGCTTTGAGATAAACCTAAAGCAATTGTTAATATTAGTAAAATCTTTTTCATAGTAGTTAATTTTAAGCTAAAAGTAACATTAATACTCTAAAGACCAATAGGGTGTTAGTAGGGATAGGGTATAAAAAAAGCCCTCTGATTTGGAAGGCTTTAGTGTTTATTAAATTATTTGCATTGCTTATAATACCACTCACAAGCTTTTTCTGCTCCTAAATCACAAGCTCTTTTATAATCACTACAATAAGGTAATCCTGTAATTTTTTTTGTCGCCCCTCTGTTTATATATGTGTAACGTCAGCCAAAGGTGAACTACTTAGGTGTATACTGGTTTGGTATTATACCCCGTTATTTAGAGCTAAGAACCCATTAGAAAAGTACCCCCCTCACAAAACTTATACTATAAATGTCTGTCAGTAATTGAATACTTTTTTGGTTTTTTGATAGGTTATATTGGGTGTGTAGACAGATAAATGTCTGTCAAATGTCTGTCAAAGTATGATGTTTTTCCTCTAATATGGTCAAAAATGGTATCTTTACATAAATCATTTAAGTGTCTGTGAAGTCATTGTACTAACAGTCTGGATGCCTTTTAAACAAAGGGAATGCAAACAAAAAAGCCCCACATGAATGTGAGGCTTAATGTGAGCCAGAAAGGATTCGAACCTTTGACCGCCTCCTTAGAAGGGAGGTGCTCTATCCAGCTGAGCTACTGGCCCATTTTGATTTTAAAACAAAAAAGGGGATGATCTCTCATCCCCAAATAATGTCGGGGTGGCAGGATTCGAACCTGCGACCTCCTCGTCCCAAACGAGGCGCGATGACCGGGCTACGCTACACCCCGAGCGTAAATTAAAATCAAAATTTCAATTGAATTTGAGAATCGTTACCCTCAATTTTCGAGTGCAAAAATAAGTAATTAATTTAATTTTGCAATCTATTCTATTATTTTTTTTTTTGCGGAGAGACAGGGATTCGAACCCTGGGTACCCTTTTGAGGTACGCTTATTTAGCAAACAAGTCCTTTCGGCCACTCAGGCACCTCTCCGTTAATTCTGTTAAAGAACTGACCGCAAAACTAGTAAAAGCATAGGGATGTAACAAGGTTTTTAACTAAAAAAAGTAAATTCTTTTTTAGTTATTGAGCAGAATAGAAATCAACTTGCTGAATTCTAATATGAATAGCAAAATCCAAAAAGTTTGAATCGGCTTTAAGGTGGGGCTGATTCGTGTTGAAATTACCATAATTAAATACGATATTGAAAGTAATTCGCAAGAAAGTAGGGGTGAGGATAGAATGATACCAGTACTAAACGCACAGCAAAATAAACCAAGGAGTATATAGTTTAATCTACTGTTTTGATTGTATCCAGTGTAGATGGCTAAAAACAGTGTGGTAATTACACTTAAGAGTTGGAAAATATCGGTAGTAATTGTTTTAGAGAACAATGTCATGCTTTCAGAATCTAAAAAGGTGTTCCAATAGATTTCATTACCAAGGGTGCTAAAAAGTCCAGTAGCAAGTATTAAAACAGAAGCTGTTTTGTACGATTTAAAATTCCAGCGTGTAAGTTGAACAGCTACAATTAAAAGTATGAGTTGATTTAGCGGGAAAGGGAAGAGGAGTACCCCTTTATCAAAAAAGATACTTAACGCATAAATCAATAGGGTTAAAGCGGTGAGAAATAATAACCTAACTTCTTTTGCCATTATTTTTTGTTCAATGCTTCTTCGATGTATTTAAACGTAGATAAAATTTCGGGTTTACCATTAACGATGGCAATGTCATGTTCAAAATGTGCACTAGGTAGACCATCTTCTGTTACAATGGTCCAGTTGTCATCCAATTGAGCTACTTTTTCTGTCCCCATATTAATCATAGGTTCAATGGCAATTGTTAGTCCATCTTGTATCTTTTTACCCTTTCCACGACGACCATAATTGGGTACTTGTGGTTCTTCGTGAAGTGTTTTTCCTAGTCCGTGTCCAACTAAATCTCTAACGACACCATACCCATTTTTTTCTGCGTGTTGTTGAATTGCAAAACCAATATCACCTATTCGATTTCCTGCTTTAGCTTCAGCAATACCGAGCATTAGACATTCTAAGGTAACTTCAAGTAATTTCTTTTTTTCTGCAGAAACTTCCCCCACTTGAAAGGTGTATGCATGATCACCATAATAACCTTTGTAAACAGATCCACAGTCAATCGAAACGATGTCTCCTTCTTCAAAAGGCCGGTTTGTTGGCAGTCCATGTACTACTTGTTCATTCACCGAGATTAATAATGTGCTAGGGCAGTCGTATAATCCTTTAAACCCAGGAACAGCGTCCTGTGAAAGAATATATTCTTCAGCCATTTTGTCCATTTCAAATGGTGTTACTCCAGGCGCAATCATTTCGGCACATTTACCTAGCGTTCTACTCACAATTTGAGCAGCTTCACGCATTATCTCTATTTCTTCGGCGGTCTTATATATAATCATATTCCTGTTGAGTAAATTCATTGCGGCAAAGATAACTCTTTAAACAAAAAAAAAAAACGCTTTCATCGAAATGAAAGCGTTTTTTAATATTGAGATGACTTTTTAATTAAGCCAATACTTCTTTTACTTTATCAGCAGCATCTTGCAATTGAACAACAGAGATAACATCTAAACCAGAGTCATCAATTAGTTGTTTTGCTTCTTCTGCATTTGTTCCTTGTAAACGTACAATTAATGGAACTGGAAATGAACCAAAGTTTTTGTATGCGTCAACAACACCTTGAGCAACACGGTCACAACGAACAATTCCTCCAAAAATGTTAATCAAAATAGCCTTTACATTCTCATCTTTCAAGATAATGTTAAAAGCTTTCTCAACACGTTCAGCATCTGCAGTACCTCCTACGTCTAAGAAGTTTGCCGGATTTCCTCCTGACAACTTAATGATATCCATAGTAGCCATTGCAAGCCCTGCACCGTTTACCATGCAACCAACGTTTCCGTCTAATTTAACAAAGTTTAATCCAGCTTCATCAGCTTCTACCTCTGTAGCATCTTCTTCTGTTTTATCTCTCATTGCAGCGTACTCTGCATGGCGAAACAATCCAGATCCATCTAAGGTTACTTTAGCATCAACAGCAATGATTTTATCATCAGATGTTTTCAATACAGGGTTAATTTCGAACATTGCAGCATCACATCCTTCATAGGCAGCGTAAAGTGCGCTAACAAATTTTGTCATTTGCTTCATTGCTTGTCCAGATAATCCTAAGTTGAAAGCAATTTTTCTAGTTTGAAAACCTTGAAGACCAACACGAGGGTCAATTTCTTCTTTGAAAATTAAGTGTGGTGTTTCTTCAGCAACAGTTTCAATATCCATACCACCTTCTGTAGAATACATGATAATGTTACGTCCAGCTCCTCGATCTAAAAGAACAGACATGTAAAACTCAGAAGGCTCACTTGCACCTGGGTAATAAACATCTTCCGCAATTAGAACTTTGTTTACAAGCTTACCAACACCATTTGTTTGAGCGGTAGTTAAGTGACCGCCTAAAATCCCTTTAACAGTATCATCAACTTTGTCAATGCCTTTTGCTAAAACAACACCGTGAGACCCTGTTTCTTCAACAGTTCCTTTACCACGACCACCAGCATGAATTTGAGCTTTAACTACGTACCATTCAGTACCTGTTTCAGCGGATAATTCTTTTGCTGCAGCTTGTGCATCTTCAACCTTGTCTACTACTCTCCCTTCTTGGATAGCAACACCAAAGCTTTTTAATATTGATTTCCCTTGATATTCGTGTAAGTTCATGTTTGTGATATTTGAAAGGCAAAATTAAAAGGATTTATTGGAAACGACTAACCTCAGTTAGACTTTTTTATCACAAAACACCGAATCATTCAGAATACAATTTTAGTAGGCACTGTCTAATTCCATACAGATGGTTTCATCGTGTTTGTTTTCAGTGCATTACGTCTTGTGTTGTTGGTGAAATTAACTTCTAGCGTTCTTCCAACTACTTGTTATTTGTTTAGAAGCAAACTCGTTACAATCTCGTTCTTTTATAGACTCCCAAATTTTATTGATACCATGTACTAATGCTTCAGACTCATCTTTCATTGTTGTATAAATTATACGTGGGTCTTCAAGATAATGCCTTACAAAATTCGTGTCGAAATCACCAGAGGTAAATGCTTGATGTTGCAGTACATACTTTCCAAAGTCAAGGGTTGTTTTTAGTCCCGAAATTTGATATTCATCAATGGCTTTAATGGTCTTTTCAATGGCTTTTTCTCGCGTTTCTCCCCAAACAATTAGTTTTGCAATCATTGGGTCGTAGTAGATAGGAATGTCCATCCCCTCTAAGAATGCATCATCTACACGCACATTTTTCCCTGAAGGAACACGGTAGCGTTTAAGGTTTCCAATATCAGGCGTAAACCCATTTATGGTGTCTTCAGCATATACACGGACTTCAATTGCATGGCCGTTGATATGTAATTCATCTTGTGATTTTGGAAGATTTTCACCTCGTGCAACACGAATTTGCCATTCAACCAAGTCTAGTCCTGTAATTTCTTCCGTTACAGGGTGCTCAACCTGTAGACGCGTATTCATTTCTAAGAAGTAAAAGTTTAAATCTGCGTCTAATAAAAACTCAACAGTTCCTGCTCCTTCATAATCACATGCCTTACATACGTTTATAGCTGCATTTCCCATTTGTTCTCGTAATGCTGGGGTTAAAACAGCACTTGGAGCTTCTTCGATTACTTTTTGGTGTCTACGCTGGATTGAACATTCACGTTCAAATAGATAAACTACATTTCCTTGCCTGTCAGCAAATACTTGTATTTCAATATGACGTGGCTTTGTAACGAATTTTTCAACAAAGCAAGCATCATTTCCAAAAGAAGATCGCGCCTCATTTTGTGCAAGTTTCATTTGTTCTTCAAGTACATCTTCAGACTCAACCAATCGCATTCCTTTTCCACCACCACCGGCAGAAGCTTTGATTAAGACTGGGTAGCCAATTTGCTTAGCAATTTGTTTTGCTTCATCAGAATCTGTAATTGCACGATCAACACCTGGTACTAGTGGTACATTAAATTCTTTAACAGCTTGTTTTGCGCTTAACTTGTCTCCCATTACGGCCATCGCTTGTGGTGATGGACCAATAAATGTCATTCCCGCATCGGTTACCTTTTTTGCAAATTCGCCGTTCTCAGATAAAAAACCATAGCCAGGATGAATGCCATCAACACCTAAAGTTTTACAGTGTTTAAGTATCACATCTTGTTTTAAATAACTTTCTGCAGAAGGGCTCTCGCCAACATAAACTGATTCGTCAGCTTCAAGTACATGGGGTGCATTTGCATCTGCATCAGAATAAATCGCGACACTTTTAATCCCCATTTTCTTTAAGGTTCTAATTACTCTACGTGCAATTTCACCTCTATTAGCTATCAGTACTTTTTTCATGTATTTTTTATTTTAAACCAAAAATAATTGGTTGTGCGAAGGTATTAATTTTTCAGGGTTTAGCCGAGTTTTTCCTTCCATTCAACTTGATTGCGATTCAAATGCATGAAGGTCTGTTTGTTATCTGGTTGAATAGGTACTTGTTTTCGCTTCCGTTTTATAGGATAGCGTTTATTTTTTTTTGTTCTAAAAATGTCTAAGAAATATTGGATAGCCTTAAAATCCTTTATGCTGTTGAACTCTTCCTGATAGTGTAATCCAGCCCCTTGTGTGAATGGACCTTGGTCTTGATCTTGAATGATGGATTTGTCATTAGACTCATTAAAGATGTTGATCCGAAAAGTACCACTTTCATTTAATAAATACTCAAGGTGAACATCGCCAATAATTGAATTTCCATCTTTTGAATCCTCTAGGGTTTGATTTTCAACTCCAAAGCTCCCAGATAATATTAGTCGATCATCTAAAAATCCTTTTGTTACTCCAAATTCATAGGTATTGTCTCCGGTTAGTCTATCAGAATCTAAGTTGACATTTAGCTTATAGTCTGTTGATACTTTCGATAGAAGTGCATTAATTTGATTGGTTACTAAGTTTAGGGCAGCACTTCCATCTGTCGATATATTTCCTGCCATTGGTTGAAATCGTTTCCAGAGTAATAGAGAGAAAAACTGTCTGTTTAATTCTGTTTTATCTGAATTTAGTTGCCTTAGAATGGATTTTTCTAAGTCTGATGCTCTTGGGGCTTGGATGTTAAAGTCGATAGCTGGTTTTAATAGAGATTCTTTTAAGTTCAAGTAACACAGTATTTCTTGTTGTGAATTACTGCCATTGTTTAATTGTGTTCCTTGAACTGTTGGGATTGTTGCATTTACACGGTAGTATGTCTTTAAGTTAAGAATAGCGTTGTATGGATCTCCTGACCAGCTAACACTCCCACCTTTTTCAATGTAGAATCGTTGCTTTAGAATACCCATAGAGAAATCATATACGCCATCTGTAACGGTATAGATTCCGTTCATTGTAATGTCGCCAATGTTATTTACAGCTATGGCTAAATCGCACTGCCCATGGGCTGTAATTTCATCTTCTAATTCGTCATTAAATATTATTTTAACTTGTGCGTCAGGAGTAACCTTGAAGTTTAAATCTAAGTCTACTCCTGTAAAATCAATTTTAGGTTTTGGTATATCTGCTTTTGTTTCATGATCAATAAAAACAATAAACGGTTCTTCATTTTCAATTTCGCCAATCCCATACATTGGAATGTTAATTTTTGTTCCTTTTTTTGTTTCAAGGTCGACGGTTATTTCAAGGTTGTCTGTATACCCGAAAATGTTAACCATTCCAGTCACATATCCTTTCCCGTAGTAAATGTCACCAGGCTTGTAGGTGGAGTTTAATACTAAAAACTGCTCTAGTGGTAACGCTTTCCAAGGCTGTAAAGGATCTTTGTTTATTGCATCATCCTCTAGGTCAAGATTTAAATCAAAGTTAAAATTGTTGAAATTATCATGATAAACAGCGCCTATCAATTTTCCTGCGTTACCTTCTTCATCAAAGACAGGAATACCATTGATCAAGAAACTGTTATTGTCAACTTCAATAGGACCTTCCATGGCAAAGTGCGTACCTAATAACTCAATTTTTGCAGACCCTGCCAAAAGAGAAACTGCCCCAGCAAGGTTTGGTTTATTGGGAGTTCCTGTAACATTTAGCTTACCTTGTAAAAGGCCTTTTATTTCAGAGACAACATTGGGGTCTAAAAAAGCATTTGTAAATTGAATGTCTGTTTGGTCAAAGACCAAGTTAAAATCTAAATTATTTTGTCTGAGATAAGGGTAGTAATCTCCTGTAAAGTCAAATGTTTGGTTGGATTTGTATATTAAATCTCCTTGTAAGTTTAGACTTGATTTATCGGGCACCCAACGGGACTGTACATTTACGTCACCGACAAGTTGGTTTTTTAGTACCAAGTGTTTTATATCTGTATAGCCGACATATTGAAAGTTTTTAGCAGGACTTGATATTGAGCCGATGGCGTTTAATGTTCCCTCCAACGGAGTTTTTGAGATGAAGTTAGATACTTCTGATAGGTTAAAGTTTTGGATGTTAAAACTTAACTTATGCTTTTCTAAATCGGATAAATAACCATCAGCAGAGATTGACTGATTGCCTCTTTTTAATAAAAAAGATTCGATGTGAATGGTGTCACTATTGAACGTAAATTTTGACGTATTTTCAATGTGCCACCTGTTGTCATTGATTTGAAAGTATGATGTGTCTAGATTTACTTTGTAGTGTTTTGAGTCAACGAATAGGGTTGACCATTTAATTAATGAAGGTGTACTTGATGGAGTTCCCCATGAAAGGTTCGATGAAAGCTGATCGTTTGCACCTGAAATATTGAAATTTAATAAGTCAAAATTCAAGGAGTCTTTATACTGAACCTTTTCTGTTTGAAAGTTAAGGGAGATATCTTTTTTATCCATGTATTGTTGGAAATTGATATCGTAAGAATGTAGGTCGCCATAGCTAATAGAGTCCGATATTATTTTGGTCAAAAAGTTTGACGATTCTTCGTAGTAGTGTCCTGAAAAGGATGTTCCAGGAGAGATGTGTAATTCAGGAGAAAAAATAGCTAAGAGATCTTCTGTTTGACCAAGTGTTACGTCAAACTCAAAGTGATCACGTTTTGTATGATTTTTTCGTTGATCTTCAGTTTTAAACAGTGCAGGAAATGTACTGTTAAATTGGTGGTAAAAGTCACTAGCAATATTGTTTAGATTAACTTTACCTGTAACACTAACCTGTGCAAGATCACTTGAAATTGTAAGCTGGTCTTTAAGCTTTCCTCGCTCAAGATTTATATTCATAGCTGGAACATTCAATTTCTTTGTCCCTTCAGTCAACGTAAATTCATCCATGATGACTGAACCTCTAAAATTAGTTGGGTTATTACCCCGAATATCAATTTTAAAATGAGATGAAATACTTGAGTTTTTAGGGTAGATGTTTAGTTGGTTAAGTAGAGCGTTGGTAACATCAACTTCAAATTTCAAGTGCAGTTCATCTTTAAAATTGACGCTTCCTCTGTATGCAATTTCAGCATTGTCATCCTTTACATCAATTTTCCCGGTAAATTGCTTGTCAATTAAAGCACCTTCGATAATTTCAATTTGACTGTACGGGTAGTCTAGATAGTCAAAACGATTGACCTTACCCTCCAGCGAAGTGAACGCAACCTCATTAATATCGCTAGCTTCTCCAGATAAGAAAAAGATACCATCTATTAAACCGAGGTTTTTATTGTCCAATAACGTACCTAAATCAAAGTTTTCAATTTTAACGTCATATTCAGTAGCCCTTGAACGTTGGAAAGTGTAGGAATCATTCTCGTTATTTTGTGTAAACATGATGCCATTGTCTACTCGAACATTTCCCAGCTGGGTTTTAATGTTTTTGGCAGCAATTACAAATTGAGAATAAAAGCCATCCAATTGAAGCTCTGTAGCATCAATGTATTGAAGTCGGCTAACTAATGGGTCAATTTTTAAGTGAGTTGCTTTAAAAGAATTTGGTAGCTTAATTGACTTTAACTCATGCATATCAATGTGTGCATAATCAATTCGCTCTTGAAAAAATGCTCTTTTTGGATCTCGATAATCGGGTAGGTTTAATGTTCCTTTAATGTGTGTGTTGTTCAATAATTTCAAGTCAAAGTCCGCTAATCTTAGTTGTTTTACTTCTTTTTGAATTGAAGTAGTTAACTGAATGGTGTCACTCATTCCTTCTAAAACAGGAGCAAACAATGCAATTTCAGAAAGATCTAAAACACTCTTGTCAATACGCGCATCAAATTGAATACGATCTACAAAATAGTAGAAGTCTTCGAGCCCTGTAGATCGCATGTCGAATTTTTCAGCTTCAATGTGAGAGGATTCGGAGCTTAAAAAAAGGTTTTTAAGGAAGACTCCATTATGAGATACAGTTGCTCTCGTGTTTAGATCATTTAAAATGAAACCTGATTTTTCTGTAAATCGAAAGTCTTTAATGTCAGCTGAGTAACTGCCTTTATTAAGGTTGAGCTGGGTTATTTTACCATTAATTTTCTTTGTATCTAAGTGAAAATAATCAATGCCTGAAGCGGAGCGTTCTTTTCGATAGTCGTCGTATTTAAAACGTGTGTTGTTCAAGTTTAAATTAGCAATTGTGATTTTTGGCTGTTTCCTTTTGCTTGGTTTTGAGGCAGTAAAATAATTGGTTAAAAAGCGATGGTTGAATTTCCCTTTTTTATCACGTTGTATATGGATAACTCCATCTTCTAAGTCAACCGTTTCTATGTTGAATATTAATTTTGATATGTTGTAGTCGGCTAGTGAAATATAGATCGTTTTTGCATAAAATAAGGTGTCTTGCTTGGTGTCAGTTAATAGCATGCCGTCTAGTGCAATTTCATCAAGTGAAGGTATCGTTAATGCTTTAATTGAAACGGTTGCTTTTAACTCCTTGGAGAGTTTAGAGGCAACTTGAGTTGCTAAAAATGTTTGTATCGGAGTGGTGCGTATAGCAAAACAAAATAAAATGACAAAAATTAGTGTCCACTCTAAGATTCCTCCTAGGCTCTTTCCTAATATTTTGAGTAATTTTGTCATTTGTTACAAACTTAAACATTGTGGGCCAAAAACAGACTATCATTCTTGCGATTGAATCATCTTGTGACGATACATCAGCTGCAGTGCTCAAAAATGACGCCGTTTTATCAAATTTGATAGCAGGACAGTCTGTTCATAGTGAATATGGAGGTGTTGTTCCGGAATTAGCGAGTAGAGCTCACCTACAAAACATTGTGCCTGTTGTTGATGGGGCAATTAAAAAAGCAGGAATTACCAAAGATGAAATTGATGCAATTGCATTTACGAAAGGACCAGGCTTATTGGGTTCCTTAGTTGTTGGGACGTCTTTCGCTAAATCAATGTCACTGGCGTTAGACATACCATTAATAGACGTAAATCACATGTATGGTCACGTGTTGGCACATTTTATTGACGATGCAGGAAGTGACAAACCAGAGTTTCCATTTTTATGCCTTACAGTTTCGGGAGGGCACACGCAAATTGTTTTGGTGAGAAGTCCTTTAGATATGGAAGTTATAGGTACTACAATAGACGATGCTGCAGGAGAAGCTTTTGATAAAAGTGCCAAGGTTGTTGGTTTTGATTACCCAGGAGGCCCTCTAATTGACAAACATGCTCAAAATGGAGATAAAAAAGCATTTCAGTTTGCCAAACCAAGAGTAGATGGATTCAATTATAGCTTTAGTGGTTTAAAAACATCAATTTTATATTTCATTCAAAAACAGGAAAGAGAGAACCCTCAATTTATTTCAGAAAATTTAAATGATTTATGCGCATCGATACAGCATTCAATCATTGAAACCTTAATGAAACAGCTTGTAAAAGCAGCAGACCATCACGGAATCAATAATATAGCGATTGCTGGAGGGGTTTCTGCCAATAGTGGTTTAAGGGCTAGAATTAAAGAGTTGGGGAATAGTAAGGGTTGGAAAACCTTTATACCAAAGTTTGAGTACTGTACTGATAATGCCGCAATGATTGCAATTACAGCAAGATTTATGTTTGATGAAGGGTTGTTTACAGATCAAACAGTATCAGCAAAAGCGCGCGTTCCATTTAATCCGAATGGTGTTAAGTCATAAGTTTATCAGGGGTAATTATTAATGTGATTTTATTTTGGGAATACAAGGATGATTTGAATTGTCTTGCTGTTTATTAATTCCGAATGTGTAGATTTGAATTAAGAAATTAAGTGAAATGCACAAAGCGTTATTTAAGATGTATTATATGAAAAGTAAGTTAACATTATTAGTTGCATCGTTGCTGTTTATTATAGCCCCGATATTTGTTCAAAATGCTTCGGCACAACTCGAGTTTCCTGAAGATAAAGTTAGCTGGAATTTTTCTATTGAACAGCACGGAGATGAAGCAACTCTTGTTGGTAAAATAACCATGCTTGAGCACTGGCATATTTATGCCGTTCACTTACCGGATGGGGTTTTTACATTGCCGACAGAGCTGGTTCTTGACCCAAGTTCTGCGTACAGAAAAAATGGAAAGGTTACGGAACCAAAACCCCATTTTGAACATGATGAAATGGCTGATGAAGATTTGTATTACCATTCAAACACGATTTTTTTAAAACAAAAAATAAAAATCACATCAACAAAAGATTTTAAATTAACTGGAAAATTTGGTTTTCAAACATGCGATAGCACACATTGTTTACCTCCTTTTGAAACAGGTTTCTCTGTAAACGTTAAAGGCGTAAATCCAGAAGCTAAGCCAGCTCCAATAGATGAGTTGAATGTCCCGATTGAAAGTAGTGCTGTTACTCCTCAAGTAGAGATTTCAGTACCAAGTTCTGAAGTTGAAACGAACAAAGAAACATCCAGCTCTAAGGACTTAGAGGAAGATACTCCTGTTAATAATGACACGGACAACATGTCGGTGTGGGCTATTTTTGCACTTTCATTTGCAAGTGGGTTAGCAGCGTTGTTGACACCGTGTGTTTTCCCAATGATTCCAATGACAGTAAGTTTCTTTACGAAACAAAGTAAAACAAGAGCTAAAGGGATTCAGAACGCAGTGATATATGCGATATCCATTATTGCAATTTACATTCTTTTAGGAACGGTTGTTACGGCTATTTTTGGCGCAGAAGTTCTCAATGAAATGTCAACCAACCCTTGGTTCAATATTGTATTTTTTGTACTACTGGTTGTCTTTGCTATTTCATTCATGGGTGCGTTTGAAATTAGAATGCCAAACTCTTGGGTAAACAAAGCGGATAGTAAAGCAGATAAAGGAGGTTTAATAGGAATTTTCTTTATGGCACTTGTACTTGCATTGGTTTCTTTTTCGTGCACTGGACCAATTGTAGGAACCTTGCTGGTTAAGGCAGCTGAATCGGGAGGAATGACCCCAATCATTGGTATGTTTGGTTTTTCATTAGCATTGGCTCTACCATTTGCGTTGTTTGCAGCATTTCCGGGGTGGATGAATTCATTGCCACAGTCTGGTGGGTGGTTAAATACAGTCAAAGTTGTTTTAGGGTTTTTAGAATTGGCGTTGGCATTTAAGTTTTTATCAAATGCAGATTTAGCGTGGCAGTCTCACTTGTTAGAGCGCGAGGTTTTCTTAGCAATTTGGATAGCCGTATTTACTGTTCTAGCGCTATACCTTTTTGGTAAGGTTATTTTACCACACGACAGTCCAATTGAACGCTTGTCGGTTGGAAGAGCATTGTTTGGGACGTTTGTATTGGCTTTCGTTGTTTATATGATACCAGGTTTGTGGGGTGCGCCTTTAAAATTAATTAACGCGTTTCCTCCTCCAAGTACTTATGCTGAATCTCCAAGAGGCTTTGGAGGTGGTGGAACCGCTACTGAGGCTCATGGCCCAGAAGGAACACACCTGGCAACAGCAAGAGGATTATATGTGTTTCATGATTATGATAAAGCACAAGCGTATGCAAAAAAGGTTAATAAGCCCCTGTTTGTTGACTTTACAGGTTGGAACTGTGTGAATTGTCGAAAGATGGAAGAAGGGGTATGGGTCGAAGATGGTGTTTTTGAATCATTAAGGGATGATGTTGTTGTTGTTTCTTTGTATGTTGATGAAAGAACAGACTTACCAAAATCTGAACAAAAGAAAGGGGTTAAAGTTGGTGATCGAACAAGAGATATGATTACAGTAGGAGACAAGTGGATGATTAAGCAAATTACAGAATACAACATTGCAGCTCAACCCTATTATGTAATGCAAACTCCAGAAGGTGAAGATTTATCTAATGGGTCTGCCGATTTTCAAAACCATTCTGATCCAGTCATGTTTAAAAAATGGATGGAAAAAGGTTTGAATGAGTTTTCGAAAAAGTAATTTCAAATCAAATTTTAGAATTAAATCCTCCGTTACAACGGGGGATTTTTTTTAGCTTTACTTATTATGAACAACTTCCTTATAACCCCAATCGAATACTTGAAAGGTGTTGGGCCTCAGAAAGCTGAGCTGCTTAAAAAGGAAGTTGGAATATTTACCTTTGGGGACCTTATTGAGTATTATCCTTTTCGTTATGTGGATAGGTCTAAATTCCACAAAATCAGTGATTTGCTTAATGTTGAAGGAGGGGTTCAGATCAAAGGTCAGATTGTAGGGATTCTTGAGTCAGGTTCTGGTAGAGCTAAGCGACTTACCGCAAAATTTCAAGATGATACTGGAGTAATTGACTTGGTATGGTTTAAAGGTGCGAGTTGGGTTAAGAATACGTTAAAAATAAATACACCGATTCAAGTTTATGGAAAGCCAACACAGTTTAATGGGCGTTGGAATATAGCCCACCCTGAAATATCGACTACGCTACAGCAGCATGAAGTTGGATATCAACCTGTTTATTCTAGTACAGAAAAATTAAATGCTAGAGGGTTAAATTCTAAAGGAATTGAACAGCTTGTTAAGGCTGTTTTAGATGAGTTAAGCGGTCAGGTTGAAGAGCCTTTTTCAAGTGAAATTTGTAGGGAGTATAGGTTAATAGGAAGGGAAAAAGCTATTCGGTTAATTCATAATCCAAAAACGGAGCTGGATGCTCAGCAAGCTCGATTTAGATTGAAGTTTGAGGAGTTGTTTTTTCTTCAAATGGAGTTACTTGTACGAAAGAAAATTACACTTCAAAAATCCCAAGGGTATACCATGTCAGAAGTGGGAAATACTTTTAATACATTCTACAAAAATCACATTCCGTTTGAATTAACGAATGCACAGAAAAGGGTGTTGAAGGAGATTCGAAAAAATTTAAATACGGGCCATCATATGAACCGGTTACTCCAAGGAGATGTAGGTTCTGGGAAAACCTTAGTGGCACTGTTGTCGATGCTTCTTGTTATTGACAATGGATATCAAGCTGCAATTATTGCCCCAACAGAAATTTTAGCGATCCAGCACTACGAATCAATTTCTGAATTGTTAGCCCCAATGAATTTAACAGTGAGCTTACTTACGGGTTCTACAAAGAAGAAGGATAGGGTTCCGCTTCATGAAAAATTAATGCGTGGGGACATCGATGTACTGGTAGGAACTCACGCGCTGTTAGAAGATCCTGTTAAGTTTAAAAATTTAGGTCTAGTTGTTATTGATGAACAACACAGGTTTGGTGTGGCACAACGTTCAAAAATGTGGAAAAAAAATAATTTAGCACCACATGTCTTAATTATGACCGCAACTCCAATTCCAAGAACTTTAGCAATGACGTTTTATGGTGACCTTGAGGTTTCTGTAATTGATGAGCTGCCTCCAGGTAGGAAACCAATTCAAACAATTCACAAGTATGATGCTGGACGTTTAGCCGTGTTTGGCTTGATTAGGGATGAGGTAGCAAAAGGCAGGCAGGTTTATTTTGTATATCCTTTGATTAAAGAATCTGAAAAATTAGATTTTAATAATTTACTTGATGGTTTTGAGGCAATAACACGAAGTTTTCCAATGCCTGATTATAACTTGAGTATTGTTCACGGTCAAATGAAGGCAGAAGACAAAGCCTTTGAAATGAATCGATTCATTAAAGGTGAAACGCAAATAATGGTCGCAACAACCGTTATTGAGGTAGGGGTTAATGTTCCAAATGCATCTGTTATGGTTATTGAAAGTGCCGAGCGCTTTGGTTTATCTCAGTTGCATCAATTGAGGGGAAGGGTAGGACGAGGTGCTGAAAAATCCTATTGTATTTTAATGACCGGAGATAAGATTTCAAAGGACAGTCAGAAACGTATGAAAACAATGGTCAGTACAAATGATGGCTTTGAAATAGCAGAAGTTGACTTGCAGTTAAGGGGGCCTGGCGATTTACTCGGAACCCAACAAAGTGGATTGTTGGATTTGAAAATTGCTAATTTATCTAAAGATGCTCAGGTTGTGGCAATGGCAAGGGATGTTGCTAAAGAATTATTGGTTAAAGATCCTACCATCGAATTGGATGCGCACAAAATGATTCGCTCTAGGTTGCAAGAAATGTTGAAGTCTAGACCTAATTGGGGGCGGATAGCTTAATTATGAATGTTTATTCAACCTTAATTTATTCAGTTAAAATCAATATCTTACCGATAAAAATGAATTTGATTTAGGGAATCAATTTTTAAGTTTGTCGTATTGAACCCTGAATCCTTAAAAGAATCAACTAGATGAATTTATTCAGAACGTTATTTTTTGTAGCACTAATTATACCTTTGACTCAGTCAGTTGTTGCTCAATGTGCCAACCCAACTACCATGTTATTTGAAGATTTTGATGGTCCCTCACCAATTGTAGGTGCGGTGACTGCAAATATTTATGGCGGAGGCTCTTATAACAATGCTGGATATGTTTTAAGCGGAACGCACCATGGTTGGTTTAATGTGGTGAACGGTGTTAGTGATGTGGATGTTTACAATCGTAATATTCAAGGTTTTTGTGTTGACTCTCTTGTCAATGTTTCTCTTTGGACAAGACACTCCTTCGGGACAACTAATGTTACCTATAGTGTAGAGGATGATTTTGGCGTGGTGCTGGCAGTTCAAACACTTCCATTTATGGTACAAGTTACCAGTGGTTATTTGAAAGCGGAGATCCTTCAAGCGCAACTACGGAGGATGTTACAGTTTCGTTCCCTGATGGTTTGACAGGAAGCTATGATGTGCAATTAGTGACAACTTCTGATCTAGGTTGTGCCGATACAATCGATTATGATTTAATAATCTTACCGGAAGTATTGGTCTATGCACCGAATAGTTTTACACCAGATGGAGATGAGTTTAATCAAAATTGGAGGGTCTTTATGGAGGGGATTGATACTTATGATTTTGAACTATTACTTTACAATAGGTGGGGAGAAATCATTTGGGAAAGTCATGATATTAATGTCGGATGGGATGGGCAAAGGTAAACCAGCTGAAATAGGCATTTACGTATGGGTGATAAACACAAAGGACATATTGAATGACAATAAGTATACCTACAATGGTTTTGTAAACTTGATGAGGTAACAGGACTACACTTTGGTATAATTTTTTAGTACTTTAACATCCAAATCAATATTATGACTAAGCTAATTTTAGGTACTTTTTTATTCTTTTCTTCGATATCTTTCGGGCAAGTTTTAAGCGGTGATATCGTAGATGAAGGCAGGCAGGTGATAAGTGACATTCCTTTTGTTGTTGAAGGTATGGTAGCTGGATATTGTATCTATGAACTTTCAGTCGGTAGAACAGGTGAGGTTGTGAGCGCACGATTGGTGGATACAAATGTAAAAAGTACCCCAGCTAAATATGAACTTCGCAATTATGCATTTAAGTTCAAGTTTTCACCAGGAACCTACTACCCTAAGTTTCACCATGCACGCGTAAAAATAACTTCCATTAAAAAGGAGCGTACTATTCAAAAATAGACTTTACCTTTTCGGCATATTTACTTAGGATCACTTTTCGTTTCAATTTTAAAGTTGGTGTCAATTCACCTCCTTCAACAGTCATTTCATGCTCTAGAAGTTGAACGCATTTTAATTGCTCCCATCGTCCGTACTCTTTATTGATCTCACTAACTTCTTTTTCTATTCGAGCTTTAACATCTTCTGAATTTGCTATTGCGTTGTTTGAGCCATCACCAATTTGAATGTTTTTGTGTTTTGCCCATTCGCGAATAAAGTCAAAGGTAGGAACAATAAGTGCAGAAGGGAACTTTTGCCCTTCTCCAACAACCATGATTTGTTCAATAAAACGAGATTCTTTAAATCGGTTTTCCATCGCTTGTGGAGCAATGTACTTACCTCCTGATGTTTTGAAGATTTCTTTTTTACGGTCCGTTATTTTAAGGTATTTCCCTTCTTGGAATCCCCCTATATCACCTGTGTGAAACCAACCGTCTTTGATTACTTCAGCCGTAGCTTCAGGCAGGTTGTAGTACCCCATCATCACGTTTGGTCCTTTTACAAGTATTTCACCATCCTTCGCAATTTTGACTTCAACACCATCAATTAAAGCACCAACAGTTCCAATACGAATGCCTTTATCAAAACTGTTTACAGAATTTACAGGAGATGTTTCTGTTAAGCCATACCCTTCTAAGATAGGAATGTCTGCAGCTAGAAATATTCGAGCTAGACGAGGTTGTAAAGCTGCACTTCCTGAGGCAATCGCTCTAACATTCCCTCCAAGAGCTTCTTGCCATTTCGAGAAAATTAGTTTTCGGGCAATTTTTAATTTAAAGTTGTAAATTGGAGATCTTCCGACAACTTTATACTTTTCAGCAAGCCCTACTGCCCAAAAGAATAGCATACGTTTGATACCAGATAAGTCATCACCTTTAGCCATTATTTTATCAAAAACCTTTTCGATAAGTCTAGGTACTGCTGTAAATACTTCTGGCTTAACCTCTCTAATGTTGTCGCCTATTGTTTCCATTGATTCAGCATAGTGAACAGAACAACCAATGTACATGTATAGGTAGTGTAACATGCGTTCGTAAATATGACAAACGGGTAAAAATGAGAGTACTTTTGAGCCAGCACTCGCAGGAATTGGATCAATACAACTCTCTACATTTGAGAGGATGTTCTTGTGAGAAAGCATTACCCCTTTTGGATTTCCTGTAGTTCCTGAAGTATAGATTATTGTTGCCAAGTCTTCATGCTGTACCTGATTCATTCTAGCATTTACTTGATCAACACTTACTTGGTCTTTTAATTTTGTAATGTCCATCCAATGCTTCGCTCCTGAAACATCATCCATTGTGTACAAATGTTTCAATGCAGGAGTTCTGTCTTCAATGTTTTTTATTTTTAGGAATAATTCATCGTCTGCAACAACACATAGTTTTACCCCCGAATCATTGAATATATACTCATAGTCACTTTCTGAAATGTTTGGGTAAAAGGGAACAACAATCGCTCCAGTCTGTTGAATGGCGATGTCCATTACGTTCCATTCATAACGCGTTCCAGAAACAAGTCCAATTTTATCTCCTGCCTCTACACCTAATGCAATTAGACCACGAGAAATATCCATGGCTGTGTCTAAAAATGTTTTTGTTGAAACACCTTTCCATACACCATCTGTTTTTGTTACAAACATATTGTCATTTGGACAATTGCTTAGTTGGTGATGTGGTACGTCGAAAAGTCTTTTAGTTGCTATCATAATTGTGGAAGGTTTTTGTTGTTACGAATTTAGGAAAAAAAACAAGCCGTCAAACAATCCGTTGTATCGTTTTATTTTAGTGAAGTTTATTCAACTGAATAAACCTTTTTTCCATTTATAAATGTCATGTAAGCGAAATTAGGGTTATACGTTTTACTTGCATTAACAGGAGATTCAAATAATACTATTGTGGCATCTTTACCTACTTCAATTGTACCCAGCTCATTTTCTTGGAAACTAGCATAAGCTGCCCATGTTGTCATTCCACGGATACACTGATTTAAAGTTATAGCCTCTTCGGGTTGAAAACCTGATGCAGGAATGTTTTCACTGTTGGTTCTGTTTACCGCAGCATGAATGGTTAAGAATGGGTCTGTTAACTCAACGGGGAAATCAGTCCCTATGGCAAGCATTCCAAATTGACTTAATAAAGAGTTGTAGGCATAACTACCTTCCATTCTATTCCTCCCTAATCGAGATTCAGCCCAGTGCTGGTCTGAAACAGCGTGGGTTGGTTGAACGCTTGGGAAAACTCCAGCTTTGGCAAATAAAGCAAAGTCTGCAGGGTCTATAATTTGTGCATGTTCAATTCTCCATCGATGATCAGGGGTTGTTTTGTAAATGTTTTGATATAGTTCTAGTATTATTCGATTGGTAGAATCCCCAATGGCATGTGTGTTCATTTGATAACCTGTTTCGTTACATATTTCTGCAATCTCTTTCATGCGTTTAACTGAAGTTGTTAAATACCCTTGGTGATCATGTTTGTCTGAATATTTTGCCTTTAAGAAAGCTCCGCGTGACCCCAGTGCTCCATCACCATAAACTTTGAAGCTGCGTATCAATAAATTGTTGTTTTGATAAACCCCATGCTTGTGAGCAAACTCAATATTTTTTTTAGTAGGAAGAAGCATTCCATAAATGTTTAGGTTAAGCACATCTTCTTCAATTAATTGTTGAAATAATTTAACTTCTTTATACTTTAAACCTGCCTCATGAACCCCTGTAACCCCATAGGCATATAACTCTTCTTGAATTTCTATGATTGCATCACTTAGTTCTTTGTTGGTAAAGTCGGGCAATATATCGAGGATAGGATTCATGGCATTGTCTACCATTATTCCAGTAAAATTTTCCAGTGAATCATAAATAAAATACCCTCCAGAAGATAGTTCGGAATCGTTAGCGACCTTGTTTAATACATCTGATTTTTTAATGAGATAGTCATTTGCTAAAAGTGCATGTCCATCTATTCGGAATAAGCAAACAGGAATATTTGGAAAGAGTTCATTTAACTTTTCATTTGTGGGCATTTCATCATTTTTCCAACGCGATTGATCCCATCCACGTCCGATAATAAAGTCCTGTTGATTTCTACTTTGATATTTTTCAAGGCGAACTAACAGTTCGTTGTAGGATCTTGAACCTACTAGGTTAACGCTTAACATTTGCCTAGCATAAGACATGATGTGGCCATGTGCATCGGTAAAGCCTGGGTATACTTCTTTTAATTGCGCATCGATGAATTCATCTGCTCTATACCTGTTTAGAATTTCGCGTTCTGGCCCAACTTCAATGATCTTCCCATCACGAATTGCAATGGCGTCTTCAATGGTGTTGGCATCATCCATTGTGTAGATTTTTGCATTGTGAATTATTAGATCTACAGATTCCCCTTTCATACAAGCAGAGCAGAGTAATATGGTTGTTGTTAAAATGGACAAATAGCGAAATTTCATAGCCTGATTTTTTTATCAAAAATAATGCTTTAAAATGAACCCGTTGTTTAGCGTGGAATTGCTAATTTTGTAGCCAAATAAATAATTATGGAGACACCAAAAACGTACGAACCTCAACAGGCAGAGGAGAAGTGGTATTCACACTGGATGGAAAAAGGATATTTTCATTCGGAGCCAGATGAGCGAGAAGCGTACACGGTTGTTATTCCACCTCCAAATGTAACAGGTGTTTTGCACATGGGGCATATGTTGAACAATACGATTCAAGATGTATTAGTTCGTCGTGCACGTATGTTGGGGAAAAATGCATGTTGGGTTCCTGGAACAGATCATGCATCAATTGCAACAGAGGCAAAGGTTGTTCAGAAATTACGTAAAGAAGGCATTAAAAAATCAGACCTTTCAAGGGATGAGTTTTTAGCACATGCATTTGAATGGAAAGATAAGCACGGAGGAATTATTCTTGATCAATTGAAGAAGTTAGGAGCTTCTTGCGACTGGGAAAGAACAAGTTTTACAATGGACCCTGAATATTCAGAATCTGTGATTGATGTTTTTATGGATCTTTTTGAAAAAGGAAAGATTTATAGAGGTGTTCGAATGGTAAATTGGGATCCTGAAGCATTAACAGCTTTGTCTGATGAAGAGGTATTGCATAAAGAGGTGAACTCAAAGTTGTTCCATGTGCGCTATAAAATTGCAGGAACTGATGACCAATGGTTAACAATTGCGACTACACGCCCTGAAACAATTCTTGGAGATTCTGCCATTTGTGTAAATCCAAATGATGCACGCTACACAAATCTAAAAGGTAAAGAAGCGATTGTTCCTATTGCTGGAAGAACAATTCCAATCATTTTTGATGATTACGTTGATATGGAGTTTGGGACAGGCTGCCTTAAGGTGACTCCTGCACATGATACAAATGATTATGATTTAGGAAAAAAACACCAGCTTGAAACGATTGATATTTTACATGATAATGGAACATTAAATGCAAATGGCCTTCATTATGAAGGGCAAGATCGTTTTGATGTACGTAAGGCTATAGAAAAAGAGCTTTATGAAAAAGGATATTTGATAAAAACAGAAGATCACATTAACAAGGTTGGTTATTCTGAGAGAACAAGTGCGATTATCGAACCGAAACTTTCTTTGCAATGGTTTGTTGATATGAAAGAGTTCTCAAAGCCTGCGTTGGATGCCGTTATGGATGGAGAAATTAATTTTCACCCAGCAAAATTCAAGAACACGTACCGTCATTGGATGGAGAACATTAAAGACTGGTGTATTTCAAGACAATTGTGGTGGGGGCATCGTATTCCAGCGTGGTATTATGGTTCAGGTGAAAATGATTTTGTTGTTGCGAAAACATTGGAAGAAGCGATTGAAAAAGCGACCGTAAAATCAGGAAGAACAATTACTGAATCTGACCTTCGTCAAGACGAAGATGTATTGGATACATGGTTTTCAAGTTGGTTATGGCCAATGTCTGTTTTTAATGGATTAACACAACCTGACAATGAAGAAATAAAGTATTACTACCCAACCAACGATGTTGTTACGGCACCAGAAATTATGTTTTTCTGGGTTGCCAGAATGATTATTGCTGGGAAAGAGTACTTAGGAGAGATTCCATTTAAAAATGTTTATTATACTGGAATTGTAAGAGATAAGTTGGGGCGTAAGATGTCTAAATCTCTAGGGAATTCACCAGATCCGATTGACTTGATCAATAAATATGGTGCAGACGGTGTTCGTGTTGGAATGTTGTTGTCTTCTCCAGCTGGAAATGACTTGCCTTTTGATAGTTCACAATGTGAGCAAGGTCGAAATTTCACAAATAAAATTTGGAATGCATACCGCTTAGTTAGTTCTTGGTCGGTTCAAGAAGATTTACCGCAGCCAGACTCTTCAAAGGTGGCGATTGACTGGTTTGGAGCTAAGTTTAACCAGGAGTTAGAAAACATCAATGGATTGTTTGAAAAGTTTAAGATTTCAGAAGCCTTAATGGCGACCTACAAACTGGTTTGGGATGATTTCTGTTCTTGGTATTTAGAAATGATTAAACCGGGGTATCAGCACCCAATTGATAAAGCAACATTAGAGTCAACGAAAGACTTTTTTGAAGGGTTATTAAGAATACTACAACCATTTACACCTTTTGTGGCTGAAGAGCTTTGGCATCAAATTCGTGAACGTGCAGAAGGAGATGACATTATTGTTTCTCTCTGGCCTGAATTAAATAAAGGAAATGACACGAGTGCTACATGCTTGTTGCAATTTGGACTTGCTGAAGAGGTTATTACAAACATTCGTAATGTTCGTAAGAAAAACAACATTGCCAATAAGGTGAAGATGGAGCTGTTTGTAAAGAAAAACACAGGATTAGACGCCATGTTTGACGCTGTGATTTTGAAAATGGGTAACCTTTCTCAATTGGCGTACACTTCGGATAAGGTTGAGAACTCGAATACATTTCTTGTAAACGGAAATGAATATTTTATTCCTTTTGGTGATACAATTGATGTAGAAGCAGAGAAAGGGAAGCTTGCTGAAGAGTTAAAATATACACAAGGATTTTTGGTGAGTGTTCAACGTAAACTTCAAAACGAAAAGTTTGTTGCTGGAGCGCCAGAGCAGGTTGTTGCTATTGAAAAGAAGAAAGAAGCAGATGCGTTAAGTAAGATTGCTATTCTTGAAGAAAAAATTTCGTCTTTGAAGTAAGGTGTTTTTTTAGAGAAGTAATTATATATAGAAAAGGGCGATGAATTTTCATCGCTCTTTTTGTTTATTTTGAATTATTTCAAAACTTCTTCAATTGTACTTTTAGATACAAAGTGATATCCTCTTTTTGCTTTTTCAAATGTGGCTATCGCAAATTCTTTATCTCCTTTTAACTTAGAGTCTACTAGTGCTTGGTAAATAGATTCGATGTACCAACGCCTTCCAATCTTAATTAGGTATGCTTCCATGAATGGACGAATGGTTTTGTTGCCAGCGTTTACATTTAAGATAAACCAATCTGATTTAATGGCAGGGTTGGCTTCTTCGCTTAGTTTTAATTTAGAATCAATTTCATTTAATACTTCTGTTGGTAGTTCAGGTGATAGTTTTCGTACAAATGCTTGCCATTCTTGTGTAACACGATCGGCGCGCTTAATGTTTTTGTATTCGTTAGTAAAAACTGCGTTTCCGCCATTAATTTCACTCGCCCAAGCTTCCATTTCAGTAAGACGTTTCGAGTGTATTTGTATACAGTTTTCAGGAATTCCAGCGTGGTAAATCCACTCATTTGCATTGAAGTCAATGTTATTCGGTGTAAGCAGTTCAGTGTTTAAATACTGAACGAATGACTCTGTAGTAATTGTTTCAAATGCATGGCTATCAAAGTAGTTTTTCAGGAATTCATCAAACTTAGTACGTCCTACAATACGTTCGAGTGTTCTCAAAAAGAAAGCTCCTTTTACGTAAGCAATGTCCGTCATTCCATCATCAGGGTTTCTGTGCTTCAATTGAAGTTTTAACTGAGAATCTTCGGGGTGTTCACTTTGTTTAATGGTTTCAATTGAAGTTAAAAGATCTTGGTATTCAATCACAGCATTGATTTCTGCTATTTCTTTCCCGTACATTTTTTCCATGATTCTATTTTCAAAATACACGGTAAAGCCTTCGTTCAACCAAAAGTCGTTCCATGTAGCGTTTGTGACCAGGTTTCCTGACCAAGAATGTGCCAATTCATGAGCAATGACAGAAATTAAACTTCGATCACCCGCTATCAATGTAGGGTTTGCAAATGTCAACCTTGGGTTTTCCATTCCTCCAAAAGGAAATGAATAGGGTAGTATCACTAAGTCGAATTGATCCCACCTGTATTCACCGTAAATATCCTCAGCAACGTTGATCATTTTAGGGAGGTCAACAAATTCATAACTACATTGTTTGCTGAGCTCAGGTTCGGAGTACACACCGCTGTATTTGCCAATTGAAGTATATTCCATATCTCCAACGACTAAGGCAATCAGGTAGGCAGGAATTGCCTGTTTCATTTCAAAGTGGTAACGTCCTTCAGAATCTTTCTCTTTTGGATTGTCTGCGCTCATTAACGCTATCAACTCTGTTGGAACTTTAACATCAGCAGAATATGTAATGCGATTCATTGGTGTATCCTGGATCGGGATCCACGACCGCGTTAAAATTGCTTGACCTTGCGTATATAGGTAAGGGTGTTTTTTACCTGCTGTTAATTCAGGACTGAGCCAATCTAGCGCTTCTGTTTCTTTCGTTGTTTGGTAATAGATGTTTATATATTCCGTTCCAGGGTTGATGTTTACCGTTAATGGCGAACCTTTTATTGGATCTGTTTTGCCAATGGTATAGTCTGTTTCCAGTTCGTTGTTTTTTCCCAGTGTTATTTTTTGAATGTCCAATCCTTTCATGTCAAAAATAGCTTTAGAAACAGTACTCGAACTCATTTGATGTCGTGCTACCCCATAAATGATTTTTTCTTCAAAATTTACATCTAGGTCTAAATGAATATGTGTTGTTCTAATCTCTGAATGATTTGAATAGGAGTGAGAGTCAGAAACACTGTCATTTTTTGCCAAGGGTTCATTTACACATTGTTCATCAGTAGGTGTGCACGAAATTGTGGTGCATAAAACGAGTAAAATTGGTATAAATATATTTTTCATTTTTTTAGATCTAAAAACAGGGTCGTAAATATAATTGTTTGATTATGAATAAAAGAACTTCGTTGGATATTATTTCTCCAGTTGAAATCCATGTAAACCAATGATTTTTAAGCTTTACTAAAGCACATGTTTTAGTTCCTTAACAGTTTAGTTGTTTCTGCATTTTTTTTGTTAAATTCACAAACCAAAATAGTTTACTTATGAGCCACAATACTTCGAATGAATTAATTAATAGCGTCCCAGATAACGAACGGGAGTTATTTGGACATCCAATTGGTTTGTATGTATTGTTTTTCACTGAAATGTGGGAGCGGTTTTCATATTATGGAATGCGTGCAATATTGGTTTTGTATTTAGTTACAAAAACTGGAGAATCTAACCCTGGGTTAGGTTGGACTGATGGGGAAGCTCTTGCTTTATATGGATGGTATACCATGATGGTTTATGTGATGTCTATACCTGGAGGTATTATTGCAGATAAGTTGATTGGGCAAAAGAAATCGGTTTATGTAGGTGGGGTGCTACTGCTTTTCGGACATAGTGTTTTAGCTATAGAACAGATGTGGGCATTCTATACAGGTCTTGTTTTAATCGTTTTGGGTGTAGGAATGCTAAAGCCTAATATTTCAACGATGGTCGGAGGACTTTATTCAAAAGGAGATATCAGAAGGGATAAAGGTTTTACCTTGTTTTATATTGGAATTAACATTGGTGCTTTTCTATCAAGTATAATTGTTGGATATGTTGGTGAAGTATATGGTTGGCATTATGGGTTTGGCTTAGCTGGATTTGGAATGTTGCTAGGACTAATTCAATATGCTATTGGTCAAAAGCACTTAAAGCATGTAGGTAATTTTCTTGGGTCATCCACAAATCAATCAGATAAGGATGCGTTGAAAAAACCGTTAACTAAAATTGAGAAGGATAGAGTCTTAGTTTTATTACTATCATTTTTAATTGTAATACTTTTTTGGGGAGCTTTTGAACAAGCGGGTGGTTTGATGAATATTTATACAAAAACAAAAACAGATCGAATGTTATTGGGTACGGAAGTTCCTGCAACTTGGTTCCAATCATTAAACGCACTTTTCATTGTTATATTTGGTACTGCAGTCGCAGGTTTTTGGGCCAAGAGAAAAATGAAGGGTAAGGAAGCATCCTCTTTATTTAAAATGATTTTAGGTTTAATTATAATGGGAACAGGGTTTTTCTTTATGACTGGAGCTGTAGCTCAGTTTAATTCTTCAGGTTCTTCAGCAATGTATTGGTTGGTGTTGGCGTATCTTTTCCATACTATTGGAGAGTTGTGTTTGTCACCGGTAGCTCTTTCATTTATTACCAAATTAACACCGATGAAATATGCTTCAATCATGATGGGAGTTTATTTTGCAATGACTGGTTTTGGAAGTAAGCTTGCGGGGCTTTTAGGAGAATGGTCTGAGTCGTTAGGTGAGTACACGATATTTACGGGAATAGCCGTATTTACAATTTCTATCGGTCTTCTTGTAATGTTAGTTCTAAAGAAATTAAAAGTCTTAACACATGGTGCCGAAGATTAAGAAGGAACTAAACACAATGAAACAGAAGGTTTCGAAGTAGCAGAATAAAAATAAAATAAAGCAAAAATCAAATAATAATTATGTCAGATCAAAAATCAAATTTTTTCGATTCTCAAGTACTTGGCCATCCAGCAGGTCTGTTTGTCTTGTTCTTTACAGAAATGTGGGAGCGTTTTTCATTTTATGGAATGCGGGTTCTTTTAGTAAATTTCCTTACAATGGCCGTTATTGGGTATAATCCAGGATGGGAGTGGTCAACTGAGAATGCAACAGCACTTTTTGGTACGTATGCAGGATTACTCTACTTAACACCAATTTTAGGTGGTATTATTGCTGATAAGTTAATTGGTTATCGATGGGCAGTAGTTTTAGGAGCCTTGATTATGACTTTAGGGCATGCCTCTATGGCTCTTGAGACAGAGTTCTCGCTGTACCTTGGATTGGCGTTGTTAGTTATTGGAACGGGTTTCTTTAAGCCAACAATGACTTCAATTATTTCTGAAATGTATAAAGATACACCGAAGAAAAAAGATGGTGCATATACCATCTTTTATATGGGGGTAAACGCGGGAGCATTTTTCGGAATGATGCTGTGTGGTTACTTGGCTGAAAAAATTGGTTGGTCATATGGTTTTGGTCTTGCGGGTGTTTTCATGTTGTTAGGGACATTGCAATTCTGGCTATCTAAACCATTGTTTGGTAATATTGGAGAAGTTCCTTCTAAAATAGAAGCTGTAAAATCGGATGAGGTAAAAGATGTTGAAGATTCAACAGAAGAGAGTGCTAAGGCAAATCCGTTTACAATGTTAGATAAGGTGCTGATTGGGATTACATCTGTGATCGGTTTACTTTACCTGTTGAATGACCCGATCTCTAAAATTGCAGAGATTAACATGTTTAATTTTAAGGTAGGTTCACTCGCTGGTGAATACTTCTCTATATTGGTGGGCTTAGGGCTGTTCTTATTTTTGGTAATATCAAGAATAGTTCGGTACGACCGAATAACGCGAGATCGAATGATTGCTTTTGTAATATTTGCCTTCTTTACAGTGTTCTTTTGGTTGTCTTTTGAGCAAGGAGCAACCTCATTGGTTTTATTTGCTAGAGATTCTGTAGATAGAGTGATGACAGGGAATGCTGCAACTGTATATAATGTTGTAAATACCTTGTTGACAATAATTCCATTGTTATTCATTACATGGGTGTTGGTTTTGTTGTGGAAGAAAACATACAAAACAATTCCAGGGTCAAACATTGTTTTGGCTGTCTGCTTTGCAGGGATGTGGGGAGTTGTAGGATGGATGTTGAACAGAGATTTTAATACAGTTTCTTATGATGTGTCTTACAGTGCTGTTCAGTCTCCAATTATGGATAAAAAAACAGGGACGCAAAAGACGAACGAAGAAGGAGATTTATTATTTACATATACTCCAATAACGGAAGGTACTGAGGTCCCAGAAGGAGCTACTGTTGTTCCTCAAGTAACAAGTATTGGTGAACCATTAGAATTGGATGTTGACTCTGAAATTAGTTTAATTACAATGAACAATGAGGGAACTGTTTATGGTTACCTTAATGAAGAAGGGGTTGAACGTGCAAGAGAAAATGGAGTTAAACATTCTCGAGATAATGGGGTGATTAAAGCAACCGTTTTAAAAGTGAAAGATAATGAGGTTACTATAACAGTGAGTTGGTTTAGTATTCTAAACTCTTTTTTCATCATTGCTTTTGCTTCTATTTTTTCTAAATGGTGGGAATCTAAATACAACCCGTCAGCAACAGGAAAGTATGCTTTAGGGCTTATTATTATGGCAATTGGATTTGGCCTTTTAGCTTATGGTTCTTATGGAGTACAAGCTGGAGTTAAAGTAAGTATGGTTTGGCTAGTCTTTGCATATTTGTTTCACACACTAGGAGAGCTGTGCATTTCGCCGGTAGGGTTATCTTACGTTAGTAAGTTGGTTCCTGGTAGAATGATAGCATTTATGTTTGGAATGTGGTATTTAGCAATTGCTATAGGAAATAAGCTTGCAGCTGTTGTGGGTGGACAAATTGAAGCGATAACAGAAGAGTATTCTTTATCTGTCTTCTTTTTAATATTTACAATTGTCCCAGCTGTTGCAGGTCTTTTAATACTTGTACTAAGTCCGGTAATGAAGAAATTTATGCACGGGGTTAAGTAATCCTTTTGATACAATTAAAAATAGCACTTTGGTGCTATTTTTTTTGCTTAAAATTTAAATTATGAAAAAAATACTACTTATTGCTATAGCATTCGTTTCGTTCTTAAGCTTTGGACAGGGGTTTAAGGTGATGGATAGCAGTGCTATGCAGTTATTACAAGCAGGTGAGTTCGAGTATATCAATATCTCTGTAGAGCATGACCTTGTAATAGAGGGTAAAGAAGATATCTTAATTGATTTGAGTTCAATAGATGTCCCTTTGGGTGGAGTCGATTCAGTGGCCGTTACTTTTACGAAAGAATTGACGAGTAAAAGGTATACAATGTCGGTTGTTTCCCCATTTTTAATCCAGGGAATTGACTCGTCTGTTTCAATGGCTTTAACAATGTATAAAGGAGGAAGTCCAATTCAGTTTAAGTCCAGTGATGCTTCCAAAGCAACGTTGAAAATTGACCATAGAAATCGTCCTACATTTGTATCAGACACAATTGTATTTGGTTTGTTGTCTATTATTTTGGCTTTAATTTTTTACACATCAAGCATCGATTCAAAGCGATGGAAAAAGTTCTACATGTTTGTTCCAGCTTTATTGTTGTGTTATTTAATTCCAGCAATTTTAGATTCGTTCGGGCTTATCTCAAAAGAGTACTCAAGCCTCTACACAATGGCTAAAAATTATTTATTGCCAGGTGCATTAATACTAATGACTTTGGGTATTGATTTTAAAGGAATCGTTAACCTGGGCTCAAAGGCAATTGTAATGTTTTTAACAGCAACTGTAGGAATTGTTATAGGAGGACCAATAGCTATATTTATCTATTCATATATTGATCCAGAAGTTGTTGGAGGAATAGGAGATCAAGCTGCTTGGAGAGGTTTCTCTACATTAGCTGGTAGTTGGATTGGAGGAGGAGCTAATCAGGCCGCTATGCTAGAAACATATCGATACAATCCAGATTTTTACGGAAAAATGGTAACAGTGGATATTGTTGTTGCAAACCTTTGGATGGCATTTTTATTGTGGGGTGCAGCACGCGCAGAAAAATTTGACAAGTGGTTAAAGGCAGACACATCTTCCATTGAAAAGTTGAAAAAAAACATGGCTGAATACCAAGAGGTTTCAGCGAAAAACCCAAGCTTGACAGATTACATGGTTATTCTTGGAATTACCTTTGGGATTGTTGCTTTTGCACATTATGCAGGGCAGGGTATGGCTGCATTGGTAGGGGGTGTGCTTGGTACAGAATCTCCATTTTCCGGGTCGTTTTTCTGGTTGGTTGTACTGGCTACAACGGGTGGGCTAATTTTATCCGCGACAAAATTAAGAAAGTATGAAGGCAGAGGAGCATCTAAAATAGGGAGTATATTTATTTACATTTTGGTTGCAACAATTGGGATGAAAATGGAGTTGGAAAAAGCCATCGAAGAACCACAGTTAATTTTGGTAGGTATTATTTGGATGCTTGTTCACGTAATCATTCTTTTTGCTGTCGCAAAATTGATTAAAGCACCATTTTTCTTTGTTGCTGTAGGTTCAAAGGCAAACATTGGAGGAGCTGCATCTGCACCAATTGTAGCTGCAGCATTCCACCCATCACTTGCTAGTGTTGGGGCGTTGCTTGCAGTTCTTGGTTATGCTTTAGGTACATATGGGGCCATTGCCTGTGCTGAAATGATGCGCATGGTTTCACCGTAGTAGAAAATATTTTTTTTAGAACAGAAAAGGCGCATCCATTTGAATGCGCCTTTTCTGTTTTTAAGCTAATTCTACTAATTTAAAGCGTTTACACCTTGTAGTTCTACTAAATTGGCATAAATACCGTTAGAAGCGATTAAATCATCATGTTTACCTGTCTCCTTGATCATTCCTTCGTCAATTACAAAAATATTATCTGCTTTACGAATGGTAGAAAGTCGGTGTGCAATAACAAAAGATGTTCGTCCTTCCATTAATTTGTTTAACGCCTCTTGAACCAATTGTTCAGACTCTGAATCTAAAGCGGAAGTTGCTTCATCTAAAATTAAAATTTTAGGATCTTTCAAAATTGCTCTAGCAATTGCTATGCGCTGTTTTTGTCCGCCAGATAATTGAATCCCTCGGTCTCCAACCTCGGTACCTAAACCTTCAGGAAACTTAGAGATAAACTCCCATGCATTGGCTTGTTTTGCAGCTTCAATAATTTGTTCTGCAGTGGCTTCGATGTTACCAAACGAAATGTTGTCTTGTATTGAACCTCCAAAAAGAATAACTTCTTGTGGTACTATTGCCATGTGAGAACGTAGATGTTCGGTTTCAATATCGGAAATGGAAACACCATCAAATTGAATTGACCCTTGTGTAACAGGGTAGTAGTTCAGTAGTAGAGATGCTATTGTAGATTTTCCTGCTCCAGAAGAACCCACCAAGGCAATTGTTTGATTTTTTGTAACGTTAAAATCAAGGGCTTTCAAAACCGATACATCTTGTCGTTGTGGGTAGTTGAACGATACTTTTTCGAAACAAACAGCACCAGTTATTTCTGGCTTTAGAGTGCCGGTTAAAAGGGCTTTTTCATTTTTAGAATCAATGATGTTCATTAAGTTTTCGGTTGCCCCTATCGCTTTCTGAATACTTGCGTACATGTCAGGAATTGACCCGAAAGACATTCCCATCATGATGGTTAAGAGCATGCATGTAAAGAAATCTCCACGAGACAGTTCTGGATTTGGCCCTTGTGTCATTAGTAAACCTTGCCAAACAACTACCACAATTGCACCAGACATGCAAAAAATTAAAAACGAAACAAAAATACCTCGCCACAAACCGCTTTTAACATTTAAAGATTTAATGGTGTCAACAGTTTTTACATACTTTCCAATCATGAAGAGTTCGTTTGTAAATGATTTCACATTTGAAATCCCCATTAGTGCTTCTTCAATTATTCCGTTTGAAGCAGCAGCTTCGTCTTGAGCACGCTTTGATAGTTTCTTGATGAACCGGCCAAAGAACACAGCAACAATAGCCATAACAGGAACCGTGGCTAGCATTATTAAAGCTAATTTGGGTGATATATAAACTAAAAAGGCAACACTTCCTATAATTAGCACAAGCTGTCTGAAAAATTCAGCAATTGTTGTGCGCATTGTCTCCTGTAGTTTTTCTATATCAGCAGACAGCCTACTCGTTAGTTCTCCAACTTTATTTTTGTTGAAGAAATCCATCGGCATATAAATCAATTGTTGAAACGCATCTTTACGAATGTCTCTTAATGTATTTTCTGTGACATTGGTGAAAATTACAATTCTAAAAAAGGAAAAGAACGATTGTGTAGCAAACATGATAAATAAAGCAATGGCATAGGTTGTTACATTGTCCACGTTCATAAGGTTTAGTGCACCTTGCATGGAACTTGGTTGTTCTGAACCTGTGCCCAGTAATTGGCCCATGAGAATAGGGAATAACAATCCGATAGAACTTGATAAGACAAGGAATACCCAGCCTATCGTGAAAAGGCCACGGTATGGTTTTAGGTATGAAAATAGTTTCTTTGCCCGTTGAATACTATCCTTAGATAATTTTTCTCGTTTCTCTTTTTTCTTTTTTGGTCTAAGCATGAAATCAAAATTCGTAACACGAAATTACATACAAATTAAGGATTGTGTTCTTTTTTAGATAAATTTGTAAAAAGGCTTTGGAGAATAGAAAAAATAGTTATCTTTGCAGTCCAAAATTTAGACAATAAGAGGAAATATATAGATCATGAAAAGAACGTTTCAACCATCAGTTAGAAAAAGAAGAAACAAGCACGGATTTCGTAGTCGTATGGCGACTAAGAACGGGCGTAAAGTATTAGCGGCACGTCGTCGTAAAGGAAGAAAGAGAATCTCTGTTTCTGACGAAGGAATGCACAAACGTTAGTCTTTTCTTTAAAAAATTGAAAGCCGATGTATTTTTACATCGGCTTTTTTTGTGTGAATTAAATTTTATTTCCTGTTGTAAAAAGCAATTTGTAATTGTGTTTGTGATGTGTTAAATGGGAAAAACGATAAATACTTGTATTGTTCGTAAATGATTACCTTAGCTTCTATGAAGATAATACTAGCTTTCATTATAATAACGCTATTCAGTACAGCGCTGTTCGCTCAAAATGACAAAGTCTCTAGCCCTCAAGATGTAATTGTTGAAATTTATGATGTCGTTGCGGTTTATAGAGAGCATAAAGACGGGCGAGGTAGGACGAGGCAATTTACTTCGGAGATAAAGGGTGAGATCATAAAATATAATCAACATAGTGGGGTACTTACCTTTAAAAGAATTGATGGAAAAATGTATTCACTCACGAGTAGTCAATACGAGTACTTTCAATACGATAAAGAATTTACATCAAAAAAGAAAAAACAAAAAGTTATAAACCCTAGAAAAGATTCAGGACTTGAGTTTAGTGTAGGGATGAGTGCTGGGTTTCTCAATATTCCAACTGGATTTAAACAGGATGAAAATTATGTTGGTGGAACAACCACAGGGTTTGAAACCCCTATTTGTATTAAGGGTGGGGTCAGCAAATATCTAAATAAGAATAGTTTAGTTGGGGTAACATCTGAATACGCTATGTTTAGTTCAGAAGCTACTTACTTTAATGTTGGTGCTAGGTATGCGTACTTGTATAGCCCAGGTAAAAATACGACGTTTTACTTCCCTGTAGAGCTAAAGTTTAGCCATTATCAAGCTGAATCGTATTATTACCAGTATAATGATACTGTGTATACGGATAATGGGTATGATTGGCCTATGGCTATTGATGCAGGCGTGTCCATTAATGCATTGGAATTAAATGTAGGGCAAGGCCTATCATTTGCGCTAAAGAATAAACGATCAATTTCCCTGGAATTAATGCTTCTTCGGCAATTTATTTTAACTGAAAAAATTATTGTTCCTGTCAGTGTGTCTCCAAAAACCGACTTTAGCGTTTACGGAATGAAACTGTCAATATTGATGAATTTGTAGGGTAAGGTTGAATCAAGTAGAAGTTGATTTGTTCTAAAGATATCCTCTATTTCAAGCAAGGGAGTACACTTTTTGTAAAGGGTCCCAACAAGTATAATCTATATATTTTATAACTTTAAATGAGTTGGATGTGCTCTGTTGCTCTATAAGACTTGTTGAATATGGTTTTCTTGAACATTAAGTTTAATAGCTATGAAGTTGATTAAGTGTTTTTTACCTGTAATGTTATCTGTGGTATTCACCATGCCATCTTGTTCAATAAAAAAACGATTGCATAGGTCAGGGTATCATGTTGATTGGAAAAAAAACATTCAAAACCCACTAAAAATGCGGCAGTTGCTAATGTGGATAAAAAACAAAACAATGGTGTTAAAGCGTTTGAGCAACCAAATATAGTTGAGTCGTCTAACGGCATGTCAATAATAAATGATGACCAGGTGGTGGCGTCAGTGAGTAATCAGCAAATTGTTTCTTTTAAAAAAGAATCCGAAGAGCAAAGGTTAAAATCGCCTATTGTTTCCAATTCTAATGAAACGGTTAAACGGGTAGTTACTGATAAAGGTGATGTAGAAAAAAACCGTGGAGCTATTACAGGATTAGTTTCTAGTGTTCTTGGTTGTTGTTTAATTCTTATATCCTTACTCGTATCGTCATCATCACCCGCATTTACTGTATTGATTGTTTTAGGAATAGTGTTAAGTATTCTAGGTGTTATTTTTAGCTCAGTACAAATTAAAAATCAGGGTGTAAAAAGTTCTAAATATGGTTTGGCTTTTGGAATTATTGGCCTTGTTGGAGCAATAGTAGTTCTTTTGACTAGTTTTTGGTGGTTGATTGGGCTTAATGGTTTCTTTTAATAGGAGTTACATGTTGGAGGTAAGCTCCAAATAATAAAATGGACACAAAAAAAGGAGCCTTTAAGGGCTCCTTTTTTATTTTAAAGAGAGAATGTTTAAATTTCTCCAGCAATCGCTTCAGAAACGTTAATGATATGATCACCAACCTTTTCAAAAGAAGAGAATATATTGCTGTAAACTAAGGCACTGTTTATATTAAACTCAGCTGAGTTCTCAATTGTTGTTAAGTGATGTCTTCTTAATTTATCACGAAGTGCATTGATTTCTTTTTCTTTTGCAATAGCTTTATCTAGAGAAATAGCACCGTATGTAGATGTTAAGTTGTCATTCATAATCGTGAATGCTTCTTCTGTGATAGCAATCATGTCATTGATACCTTCTCGTTGTTCAGGTGTAAAATAATGCTTGTCTCTGTCTTTTTTCTCCAGAGCTTTGCTCATTTGAAAAAAGATATCTCCAATACGTTCAAGATCTGTAGAGATGTTTAGCATACCTCTCATTTGAGTTGATGCTTCGTCACTCATTTCTAAACGAGCAGTTTCACCTAAATAATCCGCAATTTCAACCTCAACCCTATCGGTAATCTCTTCATACTTTTCTAATTTGTCAAGCATTTTATTCTTCACTTTTTTCTCAGAGGTGTTGATGTAAGTCTTAACAAAACCATTCATTTTTGCAGTGATTTTACCAAATTTAGCAACTTCTTTACTTGCTTCAAGGATACACAGTTCGGCAGTAGAACCTAAAGGACCATCAATAAAGTCAAGTTTAAACTCTTCATCTGATTCACCTTTTGATTTTACAAGTCGTTCAGCTAAACTGACCAATTGAGGTACAAACCAAATAAGAACAAGAACATTGGCAACATTAAATAAAGTGTGGAATAGTGCAATTCCTGAGTTTGCCATTTCTGTATTGGTAGGGTCAAAGGCAGATCCTCCAATGAAATATCCAATCATATCCACAAACCATGGAAAGATTAAGATCATCCAAACAACACCTATTAAGTTAAACATTGTGTGGATGTATGCTGAACGTTTTGCGTGAACATTGGCAATTAACGAAGCAATTTGAGCTGTAATTGTTGTTCCAATATTCTCTCCAAGAATCATTGCACAGGCAACTTCAAAAGGAATAGACCCTGCTGCTACCATTGTTAAGGTAAGTGCCATAGCTGCAGATGAAGATTGAATAACAACCGTAACTAACGTTCCTAGTAAAACAAACATTAACCTACCGTACCATACATCTTTAAAGTCAATAAAGAACTGAACAATACTTGAGTCTTGATTAAGCATTGGCACAGTATCTTTCAATACATCTAAACCAATAAATAAAATACAGAATCCAAAAATAGCACTGGCCCAAGCTCTAGCTTTCCCTTTTGACATAAATAACAATGGAGTTGCTAAGGCAATAATCATGAATGCATAGCTAGATACACTAACTTTAAATCCTAATAACAACACTAACCATGCAGTGATTGTTGTTCCTACATTGGCTCCCATCATTACACCAGCAGATTGACGTAGTGTCATTAAACCAGCGTTAACGAAGCTAACTGTCATTACAGATGTAACAGAAGAAGACTGTACAATAGAAGTAATTCCAAATCCTGTAAGAACACCTTTAAGTCTATTCGATGTAATTGATCCAAGCATAGAACGAAGTTTGTTTCCAGCTGCTTGCTGCAGCCCTTCACTCATTAATTTCATTCCAAAAATGAAAAAACCTAATGCACCAATAAGAATCAATAATTTTGCAATTCCCCAGGTACGCTTCGTTTTAGTCTTCGTTTCAGAAGACCAAATAACCTTTCCTTTTTCAGTCTTAACGTTTTCAATGTTTCCGTTTGGAGAAACCCCTAATTTAAAATAGTAAGATTCATGCCCAATTAAGTCTGTAATTTTAAAGCTTGTTTTGTCAATGTCAAAAGCTTCAGTATACATCCATTCTCCTCCCTTGACACCTTTCTTATTTCTCTTTTTACCAATTTTAGTGTTGTAGGTAATGATCAATTTTGCATCAACGGCTTTTAGTGCAGTGTATGCTTCATGGTTAATTGACCATGTGATTTTTGCACTTTCTTCACCACCTTTTGACGAAACATTTTGAAAAATGTCAGGTGTAAAGTTGAAATTAACAGCTGTAACAGTTTCTGTACTGTCTGTAGTAGCTTCAGTGTTCGCAAATACCCCTGTAAATAAAAACAGTTGAATCGCTAGTAGTAATCTAAGACCTTTAATCATTGTTAAGTTTTTTTTATTGAGTCACAAATGTAAGTCCTTACTTTTAAAAAATGTCGGTTTGGTATATTACGATAATGTTAACCTTTATCTTCCAATGTTAATCTTAGGTTAACCTTAAATAAAAAGGTTAAAGCGGTGTAAAAACATCCGATATTTGTCCCAGATTTTAAATATATAAATAACGTAAAAATGAGAGTTAGTTTAATTGTATTGTCTGTTTTATTTAGCTATACGCTTTTATCACAAGATGTTGTAAGTACTAAATTTGGAAAAGGATTGTATAATGTCGTTTCAAAAGATAGCTCATGGAGCATGAAATTTGGTATGAGAATTCAATCGTTGTATGTCGGAGAATGGGACATTAATGACGCAACTGGTATTGGGCAAGGAAGTTCAAACTTTATGATTAGAAGATCAAGGTTAAAGTTTGGAGGGCATGCCTTTTCACCAAAACTTAAATATAAAATTGAGCTTGGTTTATCTAATAAAGACTTAGGTAAGGTTGATTCAAGAGGGAATTTTGCACCAAGAATGATTTTAGATGCCGTTGTAAAGTGGAATTTTTATAAAAATTTCACACTGTGGGCGGGTCAGACAAAGTTGCCAGGAAATAGAGAACGTGTTGTTTCTTCTGCAAACCTACAGTTTGTTGATCGATCATTGTTAAATTCTAAATTTAATATTGACCGTGATATGGGGGTTCAACTACGCAGTCACTTTACAATAGGTAAGCAGTTTTTAGTTCGTGAGATGTTTTCAATTGCTCAAGGAGAGGGTCGAAATTTAGTTCAAGATAACCTTGGAGGTTTTCAATATACAAGTCGTATCGAAATCTTACCTATGGGAGCCTTTGCAAGTAAAGGAGATTATGTATGCGGTGCAACAAAACGTGAAGAGAAGCCGAAATTAGCAATAGGAGTTACGTATGACTACAATGATAGAGCTGTTAAAGATAGGTCAAACCAAGGGAGTTATATGTCGTATGACACAAATGATGACGGAACAATTGATGGGTATTTTATGTCTAATATCAGCACTGTTTTTGCAGATTTAATGTTTAAATACAGAGGCTTTTCTGTGATGGCAGAGTATGCTTTAAGAGATGCGGACAAGGTTGATCATGAGGAGACAAATGACGACGGCACAGTAAGTACAGCTTCTGTTGCTGTTGGTTCTTCATTGAATGTTCAGGCAGGATATAACTTTAAGAAAAACTGGGAGGTTGCAGGTCGATTTACGCAAGTTTCACTTACAGGGAAAGATAAATACGAGCAATACACATTAGGTTTATCTAAATATGTTGTTGGTCATAAATTGAAAGTTCAATCTGATGTTAGCTACAGAAGAAAAGACAATAGCCCGGATAGTGGGTTAATGTATAGATTACAATTTGAGCTTCATTTTTAAGGAGCTTATACATAGAATCAAAATGAAAGGCCCACAGTTGTGGGTCTTTTTTTTGGCTATACTTTTGTGTGTTTAAACGTTGTTTTCAGCTAAAAATAATTCAAAAACAAGAAATAGGAGCTGGTTTTTTTCTTAACTTAAATAAGAGACGGGGGTAATTCTCCGATTTTAGTTAACCTACTTAAACCACAATTATGTTAGTAAAAACATATGGCGCAGCCGTATTCGGTATTGACGCTACTACAATTACTGTCGAAGTAAATTTAGCACCAGGTATTAATTTTTTTCTTGTCGGGTTGCCTGATTCTGCAGTTAAAGAGAGCCAGCAAAGAATAAAAGCAGCTTTTACAAATAATGGATATAAGTTTCCAGGAAAAGAAATCACCATTAATATGGCTCCAGCCGATATTCGGAAGGAGGGTTCGGTGTTTGACTTGCCGATAGCGATTGCAATTTTAGCTTCGAGTAAACAGGTCTCAGTGAAGCACCTTGGTGAATATGTGATATTGGGTGAGTTATCGCTCGATGGGGCTTTAAACCCGCTTAGAGGAGTGTTGCCAATTGCTTTAAGCGCAAGAAAGTCTGGTTTTAAAGGTTTAATCCTTCCCCGTAAAAATGCCAGGGAGGCTGCAATGGTTAAGGGGTTGGAAGTTATTCCTGTAGACCATATTAACGATGTTGTTGAATTTGTCAATGACCCAACAGTAATTCAACCGCTTAAAATTGATGTGAAACGTATTTTTAGCCCTACGGATACTCAAAATGAGTTGGATTTTAAAGATGTGAAAGGGCAGATGGCAATTAAGCGAGCCTTTGAAATAGCTGCAGCTGGAGGACATAATGTGATTTTAATTGGTCCTCCGGGTGCTGGGAAATCAATGTTGGCAAAGCGTTTACCGACAATTTTACCGCCACTAACAATCGAGGAGTCGTTGGAGTCAACTAAAATCCACTCTGTTGTGGGGAAGCTTTCGAGTGATAAAGGCTTAATTGTAGAGCGGCCTTTTAGAAAGCCTCACCACACAATTTCAGATGTTGCTTTGGTAGGGGGTGGGTCGTATCCGCAACCTGGTGAAATTTCGTTGGCTCATAATGGAGTATTGTTTTTAGATGAGTTGCCAGAATATAAGCGTACGGTTCTTGAGGTTATGCGACAGCCAATGGAAGATCGAATGGTAAACATTTCACGCGCTAAGTTTACGGTTGACTATCCCGCTGGATTTATGTTGATTGCTGCTATGAATCCATGCCCGTGTGGTTATTATAATCATCCCGATCGTGCTTGTTCCTGTGGGTCAACAAATGTTCAACGCTATTTAAATAAGATTTCAGGACCCTTACTGGATCGTATTGACCTTCATGTCGAGGTGACTCCTGTGAATTATGATGACTTGGCCAATGATATGTCTAAGGAGGGGAGCGCTGAAATTCGATTACGGGTAATTAAGGCGCGTAAATTACAGCAAAATCGCTATGCAGATTCAGGATTTAACTCAAATGCTGAGATTGGCAGTAAACAAATTCGTCAATTTTGCGATATTTCAAGTGAAAGTGCGGAGGTTTTGAAAAAAGCAATGAATAATTTTGGATTTTCAGCACGGGCTTATGACCGTATTTTAAAAGTTTCGAGGACAATTGCTGATTTAGATTGTTCAGTAGAAATAAAAACAAAGCACATTGCAGAAGCAATTCAGTACCGTAGTTTAGATCGGGAGAATTGGGCAGGGTAGTCTGATTGACTTGTTTATAAACAGGTTGCTGTGGCTAATTATGATATTGTCTAGTTTTATGTATTTAAAATAGATTATATTTGTTTTAATTCAGGAAATTCTGAATGTTTAGAAGGTTCAATATGAGCGCACCACACATTAAGTTTAATGAGCAAGATCACCCCGAGTTCTTTAAGGTTTTACGCAAGCGCGTAAACGCACACTTCAAAGGAAAGAACATTTCAAAGTACGCTAATTTTAATATGAAGTTTAAGACTTTGTTTATGCTTGGCTTGTATTTTACGCCGATGGCACTAATGGGAACGGGAATGATTCACTCAACTTGGACAATGGTGCTTATGTGGGTTTTAATGGGCTTGGGTATGTCAGGGATTGGCTTGTCTGTAATGCACGATGCCAACCATGGCGCTTACTCTAAAAACCAGAAAGTAAATGACATTGTTAGTTTTAGTTTGAACTTTGTGGGGGGGTATCCTATTAACTGGAGAATACAGCACAATGTTTTACACCATTCGTTTACGAATATAGAAGGGTATGATGAAGATATCGAGAAAGGAGTAATGCGTTTTTCACCTACTCAAAAACGATTGGGGATTTTTAAGTTTCAAATTTTTTATGCGCCAATCTTATATGGGATTTTAACAATTTACTGGTTTCTGGTTAAGGATTTCGAACAGTTAGTTCGGTATAACAAAAAAGAATTGCTTGAAGCTCAAGGTATTACTTTAACGAGGGGATTGCTTACAGTTGTTTTTCACAAGATTTGGTATACGGGATTAACATTGATTTTACCGATGTATATGTTAAATATTGTATGGTGGCAAGTTTTGTTAGGGTTCTTATTAATGCATTTCATCAGCGGTATGATTTTAGCGTTGATTTTTCAACCAGCTCATGTTGTGCAAGAAACAGAGTTCTTTGTGCCTAAAGACGGAACAGTTGAGAATAACTGGGCCATTCATCAAATGAAGACAACATCAAACTTTGCAAATGGTAGTTTTATTTTTTCATGGCTTATTGGAGGGTTGAACTATCAAATTGAACATCATTTGTTTCCAAATATTTGCCATGTTCATTATAGAAATATTGCGCCTATCGTGAGAGAAACAGCAAAAGAGTTTGGTGTTCCTTACTACCACAATAAAACGTTTTATAATGCGCTTGTTAGCCATTTTACGTTGTTGAATAAATTGGGGACAGGAGAGTATGACAAGCATTTAGAGAAAATGAACACAGCAGTTTAAAACTGAACATTTATATTTAAAGCTCAATCGTAAGGTTGGGCTTTTTTTTTGAAGTATGTGTTGTTTAGATTTTTGAATCAAAGGCAATGTCCAACAAGTCTTGTTTTGATACGGGTGAATTTAGCGTAGTTAACTCGGATGTTTTAGTGTTTATGGCTAAAAAGTCGCAGGCTGTATCAATACTCAGTTCTAAATCATGAGAAGATAGGATGATGCACTTGTTTGTTTCTTTTGCTATTCTTTTCAATGTCTGGTGAAGTAGTAGTTTGTTTGAGTAGTCTAAAAAGGCGGTTGGTTCATCAAGCAGAATTACCGATGTGTCTTGAGCGATTGCCTTTGCTATTGAGACTAATTGTCGTTCTCCATCAGAGAGTTCAGATGTAAACTTATTGCCCAGAGAGGTAATGTTTAAAATTTCAAGTGATTTAGAAATGATGTCATTGTCTGTTTTTCGTAGACGGCCTAAGGCGTTAGTGTAGGGCGACCTTCCCAACGATATAAACTCACGTACAGTTAGGTAGTCCGTTTGTGGAAATGTTGGTTTTACCAGTGAAATTTTTTTTGATAGTACTCGTCTTGAAACGGATTGAATGTTCTTCTTGTCAATAAGAATACTACCAGATAGCAAATCTTGAATTCCGACTATGGCGTTTAATAAGGTAGATTTCCCGGATCCGTTTTTACCAATAAGGATGTATAATTGCCCCTTATCTAATTTGAGGGAATCAATTAAAACTAGAGGAGTACTTTTGAACCCGATTGCTGTTTTATTAAACTCAATCATGCTAAACGTTTTAAAACGATTAATACTACAAATGGAGCTCCAACGAGTGAAGTGAGTGCATTGATTGGGATGTGAATACTACTCTCCAGTAGTTGGATCAGGATGTCGCAGACTAAAATGAATGCCCCTCCAGTTAGAATGGAGGCGAGAATCAATGTGAAATGATTTTGTGTTTTAATAACTATCCGTACAAGGTTGGGGATAGCTAAACCAACAAAAGCTATAGGGCCACATAATGCTGTAATTAACCCAGTTAATAGCGCTGTGATACTGATAATGAGTAAGCGTACAGTTTTGTGGTTTATTCCGAGTAGTTTAGCTTCATCTTCACCAATAACCAATGTGTTTAGTGGTTTTATTAATAACATGGATCCGATTACACCTGTTACAAATAACAGGCATATTATTGGGAGCTGTGATAGTTCTGTTTTTTGCAGTGACCCCATAGCCCACATGGTAAAGGATTTTAGTTCTTCTGATGAGCTCGCAGACTGAATAATGAAAACAATAGCACTTGTAAAGCTACCTAGCATTAATCCTACAAGTAAAAGTGATATGTGTGACCTCACAAAAGCGGAGAAAAATAGGATTATAATTCCAAAAACAAAGGCTCCAATTAATGCACTTGGAATAATTCCCAGCCCTGAGTTTAATAACGGTATGCCTGTCATTATACTAAAAGCGACAAATAAACTGGCTCCTGAATTTATCCCTAGTACAAAGGGCCCTGCTAAAGGGTTGTTAAATAGTGTTTGCATAAGCAAGCCTGACAGGGATAGTCCGGCTCCAGCAATTAAAGCCATAACCATTCTAGGTATGCGCAATTCGCGGACTATTTTTTGACTCATGCTTTTATCATTGTAATTAAACAATGCATCGAAAAAGTCTTGAGATTCAATACTGATTTGACCACTAAATAAATGAGTAAGGCATAATAAAGGCAGTATGATACCTGCAATTATTAAAAAAGCCGATTGTTTTTTAGTGATATTCATTCGTTAATGTTCTTGTAAAAGTACAAAGAATCCGAAAGGTTTAATTCGGGGTGGAAGATTTGAATGAAATCAGATAAAACATGATGTGGTTCAATGGCACTCCGTTCCCAGAATAGATTCATGTTGTGCGAGTAGCAGTAGGTGTTGTTTTTTAAAGGCCCAATGTGTTTTAATTTAGGGTTTAGTTCCAGTATGGCATCATTGCTTGATAGTCCTGGGTTGACCCAGTAGTCGGTGTTTGTGTTGTCTTTTATTACGCGTTCAAGAGATAATTGAGTGCTTCCGGTGCCTAGGGCGCTTTGGTATTTGTATGTTGCGTGAGCGTCATTGAGTATTTGCGCCACAAAACTGTTTCCATTTGGAGCATACCATATATCGCCTAAAATGTTTCCGCTCAATACGGTTGGTTTTTTACGGAGTGATTTTGCAGTTTCTTTTAATTTCAAGTAATTGGATTCAACTTCATTAAAGTAATGTTGAGCAGTTTCTAATTTGTTGGTGAGTATGCCGAACAGTTTGATCCATTCTGCTTTTCCTAAGGGGTGAGTTTCTCGCCAATCGTAGATGGGAATGGATTTAATTCCCAAGGTGTTTAGTTTTTTACTTCCAGGAAAACTACTTCCAAACCCACTGTATAGAACCAATTGAGCTTGAGTTTGTATAATTCTTTCTAAAGGTAGGTTTGATTCTTCCCCAACTTCAATAACTTGATTCTTTGTGATGTTTTCTAGGATCTGTTTGTCGTGAATGTAACTCTTGTTTAATACGCCTACAATTCGTTCTTGCTCCTTGAGGGCTGAAAGCATGCCGATACTTGTTCCTGACAATGTAATTAGTTTTGATGTTGGCAACTGTATTGTTACGTATCCTTGTTTTGATTTTTTAGTATCGGAGGTTAAAAAAAAACGATATTCAATATCTCTAGACTCTGGATTTATAAAATGAAGGAGAAAGTTGTCTTCCGTTTGAATTAAGTCAAAATGTGAAGCGTAAGTGATTAAAGATTTTTCATCGAGGTGTTTTTTTTTCACGTTTGCAAACTCTTGATTGGAGCACCCGAGAATTGTCAGTGAAATAAAAAACAAGAATAGAATCTTCATGATACAAAGAAAAGGTAAATTGATAGAATAGCGCAAAAAAAATCCCCTATCAGTTGATAGAGGATTTAATATTTTGGGTAAATAATGAATTATTCACCTGCAACTTCGAACGTGAATGTTGATTTTACATCCTTGTGTAAGTTTGCAATTGCCTCGTAAGAACCAATTTCTCTAACTGGCTCTTCTTTGATCTTAAGAGATTTTCTGTCGATATCAATACCTTCAGCCTTAAGGGCTTCAGCTAATTGAACAGTGTTAACTGAACCAAAAATCTTTCCTTTTTCACCTACTTTAGTAACAATTTTCACTGAAGTCGCTTCAATCTTAGCACCAAGCTCTTGAGCTTGAACTAACATTTTAGATTCTTTGTGTGATTTTTGTTTCATGATTTCTGCATGCGCTTTCTTTGCAGAAGCTGTAGCAAGAATACCATATCCTTGAGGGATTAAAAAGTTACGACCGTATCCAGGCTTTACTGTAACAATTTCGTTCGCGTATCCTAAGTTGTCTACGTTCTTCTTTAAAATTACTTCCATTTTGAATAAAATTTCCTGTTATACAATCAATTATCTTAACATGTCTCCTACGTAAGGAAGAACAGCAATGTGACGTGCACGTTTAATTGCTTTGTTTACTCTTCCTTGGAACTTTTGAGATGTACCCGTAATACGACGTGGTAAAATCTTTCCTTGTTCATTTACTAGTTTTAGTAAGAAGTTAGCGTCTTTGTAATCGACAAACTTCATACCGCTTTTCTTAAAGCGACAGTATTTTTCTTTTTTGATCTCGATGTTAATCGGAGTCAAATAGCGAATATCATTTTGAGCCATTTTGTTCTTTTTTAAGTGTGATTAATTAAGCTTCAGCTTTTGCTGATTTAGCCGCTTTCATTTTAGATCTGCGCGTTTCTGCCCATACTAAATGATCTGCATCCATTTTTACTGTTAAGAAACGCATAATACGCTCGTCTCTTTTGTAGTTTACTTCTAGTTCAGCAATTGCAGCTCCTGGAGCTTCAAATTCTAATAAAAAGTAAAATCCAGTAGATTTTTTTTGAATCGGGTATGCTAATTTACGCAATCCCCAACTTTCACTGTGCTTAACCTTTCCACCCAAAGAGCTAATGTCGCCTTCGAATTTCTGCACTGCTTCCTTTGCCTGATCCTCAGACAAAACGGGAGTTAAAATGAAAACAGTTTCGTACGAATTCATAAAATTGAGATTATAATTATTAATATTCCTTTGTCTTGTTTTTCTCTAAACAAGAGCGCAAAGATATTAAAAAATGTTTGGAAAGTTCTTTTTAAGGGCAATAAAAAAGCCTTTATCAAGGTTTTTCGAGTTTAATTGAATTTAAAGCGCGGTACTTCTTTTAAATATTGTGCAAATTTAGTACATTCGCCGGACTTCTAAAAGAACATTTTAAACAAAAAAGTGCAGTAGACTTCTGCTTGAAACTGCTGATAAATCACCAAAAGAATAAACATGAATATTTATTTAGATTACATCCAAGAAATCAAAGATAGAAAAGCGCAAGGGCTTAATCCAAAACCAATTGATGGAGCTGATTTAGTTAGCGCTGTTATTGATCAAATCAAAGATGTAAATAATGAATACAGAGAAGGCTCTCTTGATTTTTTCATCTACAATGTTTTGCCTGGCACAACAAGTGCTGCAGGAGCTAAGGCTAATTTTCTAAAAGAGATTGTTCTTGGCGAATCTATCGTAGCAGAAATTAATCAAACTTCAGCTTTTGAACAATTATCACACATGAAGGGTGGTCCTTCTATTACTGTGTTATTAGATCTTGCTTTGGGTGAAGATGCTGCTGTTGCTCGATTGGCTACAGATGTATTGAAAACACAAGTATTCTTATACGAAGCGGATACACAACGTTTGGCTAATGCATTTAAAGCTGGAAATAAGTTTGCGACAGAAATTATTGAAAGTTATGCGCAAGCAGAGTTTTTTACAAAGCTCCCTGATGTTGATGAAGAGATAGAGGTTGTTACTTATATTGCAGGTGTTGGAGACATTTCTACAGATTTGCTTTCTCCAGGTGGAGATGCTCACTCAAGATCTGATCGTGAGTTACATGGTCAATGTTTATTTGAGCACAACAAGGATATGCAAAATGAACTTCTTGCATTAAAAGAGTTGCACCCTGATAAGCGTGTTATGCTAATTGCTGAAAAAGGAACAATGGGAGTTGGTTCTTCTAGAATGTCTGGTGTTAACAATGTGGCGTTATGGACAGGAGTTAAATCGAGTCCTTATGTACCTTTCATTAATATAGCACCTGTAATAGCGGGTACAAATGGTATTTCTCCAATCTTCTTAACTACTGTAGGTGTAACGGGAGGTATTGGTATTGACCTTAAGAATTGGGTCAAGCAAAAAGATGCCAATGGAGAAACTGTTAGAGATGAAGATGGTGAGCCAGTTTTAAAGCAAGAATATGCAGTTGAAACAGGTACTGTCCTTACGATAAATACGAAGAAAAAGAAATTGTATAATGGTGATAAGGAACTGAAAGATATTTCAGCTGCATTGACTCCGCAAAAAATGGAGTTTATTAAAGCTGGAGGATCATACGCAGTTGTCTTTGGCAAGAAGATTCAAACATTTGCAGTGAATTTGTTAGGGGTTGAAACTCCTCAAGTTTATGCTAAGTCTAAAGAGTTGTCTGTTGAAGGCCAAGGCTTGACAGCAGTTGAAAAAATATTCAATAAAAATGCCGTTGGAACTACTCCAGGTAAAACATTACACGCTGGCTCAGATGTTCGTGTAGAGGTTAACATTGTAGGTTCTCAGGATACTACTGGGCTTATGACTTCTCAAGAGTTGGAGATGATGGCGGCAACAACAATTTCACCAATTGTTGATGGGGCCTACCAGTCGGGTTGTCATACAGCTTCTGTTTGGGATGATAAGTCTAAGGCTAATATTCCAAGGTTGATGCGTTTTATGAATGACTTCGGATTAATTACTGCCCGTGATCCTGAGAATAAGTATGCACCGATGACCGATGTTATTCACAAGGTACTGAATGACATTACAGTTGACGATTGGTCTGTTATTATAGGGGGAGATTCCCACACGAGAATGTCAAAAGGAATTGCTTTTGGTGCAGATTCAGGAACGGTGGCCTTAGCCCTAGCAACAGGTGAGGCATCAATGCCTATACCGCAATCTGTTAAAGTAACCTTTAAGGGGAAAATGAGAAGCTTCATGGATTTCCGTGATGTGGTTCATGCTACTCAACAACAGATGTTGAAGCAGTTTGGTGGAGACAATGTATTCCAGGGTAGGGTTATTGAGGTTCACATCGGAACACTTACGGCCGATCAATCATTTACATTTACGGATTGGACTGCTGAAATGAAAGCGAAAGCTTCTATCTGTATTTCTGAAGACGAGACTTTAATTGAATCGTTAGAAATTTCAAAGAGTCGTATTCAGATAATGATCGATAAAGGAATGGATAATGAGGAGCAAGTTCTTCAAGGTCTTATTAATATCGCAAATAAACGAATTTCTGAAATTAAATCTGGAGATAAGCCGGCAATTAAGCCAGATGCAAACGCAAACTATTTTGCAGAAGTTGTTGTTGATTTAGATGAGGTTGCAGAGCCAATGATAGCTGACCCGGATGTGAACAATGAGGATGTTTCTAAGCGTTATACACATGATACTATTCGCCCATTGTCGTTCTATGGTGGAACGAAAAAAGTTGATTTAGGATTTATTGGATCTTGCATGGTTCATAAAGGAGATATGAAAATATTAGCTCAAATGTTGAAAAATATTGAGTCGATACATGGTCGTGTTGAATTTAAAGCTCCTTTAGTTGTGGCTCCACCAACATATAACATTGTTGATGAGTTAAAAGAAGAAGGAGATTGGGAAGTGTTACAAAAGTACTCAGGGTTTGAGTTTGACGATAACGCACCAAAAGGAGTTGCTCGTACCAAGTATGAAAACATGTTGTATTTAGAGCGTCCAGGGTGTAATCTGTGTATGGGTAATCAGGAAAAAGCTGAGCCTGGAGATACTGTTATGGCAACGTCAACACGTTTGTTTTCTGGAAGAGTTGTTAAAGATTCTGGTGAGAAAAAAGGAGAGTCATTACTGTCTTCTACACCTGTTGTAGTGTTGTCTACAATTTTAGGACGAACACCAACTATGGCAGAATACGAAGCAGCAGTTGAAGGGATTGTGTTAACCAAGTTTACCCCGTCTTTAAAGCAGTTGGTTAAGTAGCGTTTAAGGTTAAATAAATTTATTTGAGCGGTTAGTTTGTACTAACCGCTTTTTTTGATTAAAAAAAATTATTGGCGCAAGTTTTAGGTGGATTTGGCTACTAAAAATAAAAGGATTAAATTTTAGTACTCAAAAAATCAATTTAAACTATGAAAGTGAAACACTATGTTGCAGCATTATTCTTAATTGGGTGCTCTGCTTTTCAGTCAATAAATGCACAATCATTTAATGGTTATGCCCTTTATAACTTACAAAATCAAAACACAACTTATTTAATTGATGATGCGGGTAATATTGCACACTCTTGGTCGTGTTCTAGTTCATGTAATTATGCGGTTTTATTAAAGGACAATGGAAATATTGTTCGTGGTACGAAATATTCGAGTAATCAATTGAATGGAGCAGCTATTGGTGGAAGGATTGAAGAACTTGATGAAAATGCAAACGTTGTTTGGGAGTATGTTTATTCAAATTCAGATTACTGTTCTCATCACGACATTACCTTGTTGCCAAATGGAAATGTGATACTGACTGCATGGGAGGTTAAGTCTTCGGCTGAATTAACACAGGCAGGCTATGACAATGCAAGTTCTGACAAATGGCCAACCCACTTTGTTGAGTTACAACAAAATGGAACAAGCGCTGATATTGTTTGGGAGTGGCATATTTGGGATCATTTGATTCAAGATTATGACGCATCGAAAGATAACTATGGTATCGTTTCAGACCATCCAGAACTTATGGATATTAATGCAATCTCTTCTTCAGGTGGAGGCCCTGGCGGAGGCCCTGGTGGAGGTGATTGGTTCCATGTGAATGGAGTTGATTACAATGAAACACTAGACCAACTGGTTTTTAGTTCACGCCATGCCAGTGAGTTATTTATCATTGATCACAGTACAAGCTCTGCTGAAGCGGCAGGTCATACGGGTGGAAACTCAGGAATGGGAGGTGATTTTTTATACCGTTGGGGAAATCCAGGTAATTATGGTTCGTCTGGGTCGCAAACGATTGCTGCTGCGGTTCATGACCCTCGATGGATTGAAGACGATGGTAGACCAATGGGTGGGTACATTCAATACTTTAATAATTCAGGTGCTTCAGGTGGGGGTTCTACAGTAGATGCTATTGAAGCTCCAGAAAATGGATTCTTATATGACTTAACAGGAACATCTTATGGGCCTGCTAACTATGATTTTAGACATGTTTGCTTAGCAAGTAATACAGGTCAAGGTGCAAGTAATGCAATGTCAAATGGAAACACGTTTGTCAATGTTTCTCAAAATTATATGTATGAAGTTGACCAAAGTGGGACAGTTGTTTGGCAGTATAATGCTGGGCCAACAAAAGCGTTTAGGTACGAGTGTGACAATCCAGGAATTATAGCCCTTTTAGGAGAAGATCCATGCGATTTGTTATCAATTTCTGAAGAAACATTGTCTCAGGTAAACTTGTATCCAAACCCTTCAAGTGGTGTGTTTCAAATTGATGGATTTAAATTGGGTCAAAATAATTTAACAATTACAGTGGTTGATATTTATGGGGAAGTTGTTTTTGAGGCTACTAACGCTTTAAGTATTGATTTATCTAATTATGCTAATGGGGTTTATTTTGCAAAAATGAACTTCAATAATGAAAAAACAATCACACGAAAAATATCTTTACTGCGATAGATTTAGATGCGTATATACATAGCTTTAATCGTATTCATTAGCTCAATGTTGTTGGGGTGTAAAAGTTTGATGGCACAGTCAAGCTTTTATGCTATCGATAGTATTCGAGAGATTAAACTATACTTTGAGGAAGGCAATTGGGATGCGATTTTAGATGACTTTTATATCGCAGGAAATCAGGAACGACTTGTAGGGAATTTAACCATTGATGGTGTGTATTACCCTGGAGTAGGTGTGCGGTATAAAGGGTTTAGTTCATATAGTTCTTCGCGCTCAAAAAATCCGTTTAATATTTCCTTGGACTATTCGTTTAGTGAATTGGAGCATCAAGGGGTGAATAAATTGAAGTTAAGCAATGTAATTCAAGACCCTTCTTTTGTTCGGGAGTCGTTATCGTATGAAATAGCCAGAAAGTATATGCCTTCAGCTCAAGCCAACTATGCAAACGTTTATGTAAACGACACCCTAATTGGTCTTTATACAAACGTGGAAGCTGTAAATAAAGATTTCTTAGAAGATCACTATGGTACACGAAGCAATGTTTTTTTTAAGTGTAATCCTGAACATTTGGATTTGAATGGTGAGAATTCAAACCTTGGAAATACTCCAGGAGCAGATGTTTCCAACTATTACCCTTTTTATAAGTTAAAGTCTGAGTTATACTCTGATTGGAATGAACTACATGCCTTAATTGATACCTTAAACGACTCGCCAGGGAACATTGAATCTAAACTGAATGTTGATCGTACACTTTGGATGCATGCACTCAATTATGTTTTGGTTAATTTTGATAGTTATATAGGCTATGCGCAAAACTATTACCTGTATCAAGATGATGCTGGGTTGTTTAACCCTATTCTTTGGGATTTAAACATGTCTTTTGCCAGTTATCGATTAACTGATGCATCTAATAATTGGGATGGTTTTACAGTTGACGAAGCAAAGTCAATTGACCCTTTACTTCATTATTCAAGTGTATCAGTATATCCTAGACCATTGCTAAGAAAATTGTTTGAAAATGATCGGTATAGAAGAATGTATCTAGCACATATTAGGACCATTGTTGAAGAAAATTTTCTAAATGGTGATTACGCGCAAAGAGCAGCTCATATGCAATCAGTTATAAATATAGATGTTATAGCTGATACCAATAAGTTTTATTCAACTGCCGACTTTACGGACAACCTTACGTCGACCGTTTCAGATTTAGTTGATTATCCGGGCATCACCGGTTTAATGGATGCACGAGCTAGTTACTTAGATACCTTCCCTGGTATTCAGGGTTCCCCTGTTATTTCATTGATTGAGTCATCTCCATTAAATACAGTGGCAGGGGATACTATTTTTATTACTGCCACGGTTAATGATTTAAACGCGACCGTGTTATTGGGTTATCGTTTTTCTGAAAGTGAGGCGTTTACGGTGTTGAACATGTTGGACGACGGGACGTTAAACGATGGTGTTTCTGGAGATGGTGTTTTTGGGGCATTAATTCCAAACTGTTCAAATGTTACGCAGTATTATGTGTATGCTGAAAATGATTCTTCAGGTCGTTTTTCTCCTGAACGTGCAGCTTATGAGTATTATACAATTGAATCAAAAATTGGCGTGAGAGATTTAGCGATCAATGAGCTTATGGCAGTGAACACTTTTTCAGTAGCAGATAATGAAGGGGAGTATGATGACTGGATTGAATTCTATAATAATACAGGGTATAAAATTTCGACAAAAGATCTTTACCTATCGAATGATTCTGAGAATAAATTAAAATGGTCACTTCCAGAACGTGTTGTAACCCCTGGAACCTATTTCATTGTTTGGGCAGATGAGGATATAAATCAATCTGGAGCTCACGCTACGTTTAAATTAAACAAAGAAGCCGATTCCCTTTGGTTGAGTTATTCCGATGGAAGTGTTGTAGATTCAGTTGTTTTTGAGAACCAAAATGATGCGATTTCATTTGGTCGATACCCAAATGGAACAGGTGATTTTAGAGAGATGCTCCCAAGCTATAGTTCGTACAATAGCTTAATTGATGGGTCCTTGTTAAATGATGTTGTTTTTATTTTCCCAAACCCAGCTGTAAATTCATTTGGGGTTAAGGTGAATGTTGATGAATCAGCAGTAATTAGTATCTATACAATAGATGGTCGAAATTTAATAGATGGTCTGGTGGGTGAGAGGGGGCAAGTGTTGAATATTGATACAAGTAAGTTTACAAGCGGGATTTACTTAGTGCGTTTCACGTTTGAAAATAGTGAGATTGTGAAGAAAATAATAATTAAAAAATAGATGAATATGAAATTGAAATTAACGATTGCGTTTACCTATGTATTAACAGTAGGAGCTCTTGCTCAAACGTTTACGAACTATACATCTGCTGATGGTTTGTTAGCAGATAATGTGAACTGTATAGATACTTATGATGGTTATGTGTGGTTCGGTACACAAAATGGTCTTTCTGTATTTAATGGAACTAATTGGTATAGTTTTACAACAGCAGATGGGCTTATAGATAATACCATTCAGGCTATTCATGTCTCATCTTCTGGTATATGGGTGGGTACAGATTTTGGTGCGAGTTTTGCTGATTTACCCACTTTGTTTGCAGGTGGAACTGCTAGTTCTTATACAACTGCGAATGGATTAGGTAATAATGTAATAAAGTGTATTAGTAAAGATAGTGGTGGTAATATTTGGTTTGGGACAAATAGTGGTGTTTCAAGGTTTGATGGTAGTAATTGGTTTTCTTTAGGTGTGTCTGATGGATTGCCTTTTGGTGGTGTTGTAGATATTGACCAAGGTTCTAATGGAGATATTTACTTAAGTACTGGATTAGGAGGTCTTTTTATTTATGATGGTTCATCTTTAACTTCAGTTACTGAAATAGATGGTTTACTTGATAATAAATTACGCGCTTTAGTAATTAATAATCAGGATGAAAAATGGGTGGGGACATCAGATGGAATTACTGTTCTCGATAATATGAATGCTTTTAACATGAATCATACAACCATGTTATCATTACCAGCGCCAGATACTTTAAACCCAATAGAGGATATTGAAATCGATTCTCAAGGAAATATTTGGGTGGGTGTTTATGTAGATTACCTTGTAACAGAAGGAGGTGTTTGTGGGTATAATGGTTCTCAATGGATAGAATACCAGGTTGCTGATGGTCTAGTAGGACCAGTGATTCGAGCTATTGCGGTTGATGATAATGATGATCTTTGGGTTGCTACAAGTACAGGAGTTTCTAAATTGTCCAACCATGGATTAAGTCTTCAGGAGAATGAAGACGATCAATTTGTACTTTACCCAAACCCTGCAGTTGATGTGGTGACGGTTGCTGTGAAAGACAATAGCCTGGATGATTTGAATAAAATTGAGGTTTACACGAGTTCAATGCAGTTGGTTCTATCTGAGGATATTATAAGTTCTAGCATTCGCATTGATGCAAGTGCATTACCCCGCGGAATGTATTTCGTTAAAATGAATAATACGATAGCAAAATTGAGCCTTCGTTAGCATTAAAGAATAGATTATTAAGTCAATAAAAAAGTCCCATTGTAAAACAATGGGACTTTCCTTTTATAAGGTGTTAGTTAGACTAACGTCATTTTTTTATGTACTAGCGTGTAGGGAATTTTGCAGAAATTCCAAATTGCAATAATGCACCACCAAAAGCACCAAGTTCAATATGAGCCCCAATATTATTTGTAAAATATACGCGTGCACCAGCGGCTAATCTAAATGCTACTGGAATTAATGCTCCATCAAGCTCGTCGTTTTCATAATTTGGATCATTTGATTCACCGATACGATTTACATATTTGTATCCACCAGCAAAAGAGCTATAAACATCTATGCGATCTGTCTGAATAAAATGATAGTTTAAACGAAGCATTGCACGCAATTTCTTAGCCTTATAGTCATAGTTGTAAGTTGCGTTTGTAAGTGTATTTGTCAGAGAATCGTATTCTGAAACAGCGTTGTTGTAGTTAAATCCTGAAACTTCATAATTCACGTCTACCCCTATGCCGAAATCATCTGAAATCATGTATTCTACACGCCCACCATAACTTAATAGCCCACCGTTTAGTTTATAATCGGTAACATTTTCAGTGTCTTCAAGATTTACTTGGTTGTATAAAAGACTATTCGCCCAATTAGGAGTTCCAATATATGGATCAATAATAATATCTCCTTGAGTAACTTGTGTTTGTGCAATAGATGTATAGCTTAAAGCTACTGCGCCCATAAATAATAAAATCTTCTTCATAATGTAATCTAGTTAGTTAAGTTTTAATTGCTTTTTTAGCAAGAAAAGATGGAGTAAAGATAAAAAAATAATTGAACCGAAATCGTGTTAAACAATTCTTGTAAGCGTTGAGTTAGACAGCAACATCATTTTCTCTAAGGGCATCATTTAAAGAAGTTTTTAAATCTGTAGATGCTTTTCGCTTCCCAATAATTAATGCGCAGGGTACCTGGAAATCTCCAGCAGGAAATGCCTTTGTGTAAGAGCCTGGTATAACAACACTGCGTTCAGGTACATAGCCCTTAATTTCTTTTGGTTCGTTTCCGGTAGTATCAATTATTTTTGTTGATTTTGTTAAAACCACATTTGCTCCAAGAACAGCCTCTTTACCAATGTGAACACCTTCTACAACAATACAACGGGATCCAATAAACGCACCGTCTTCAATAATTACAGGAGCAGCCTGTAAGGGTTCTAGCACTCCTCCAATTCCTACACCACCACTTAGGTGTACATTTTCACCTATCTGAGCGCAAGAGCCTACTGTTGCCCATGTGTCAACCATTGTCCCAGAACCTACATAAGCACCAATGTTAATGTAAGACGGCATCATGATTACTCCGGGAGCAACAAATGCACCGTATCGAGCAACAGCATGGGGTACAACACGAACCCCAAGTTCTTTGTAGTTTGTTTTGAGTTTCATTTTATCATGGAATTCAAATGGTCCAACTTCAATTGTTTCCATTTTACGGATCGGAAAGTACATTACTACAGCTTTCTTTACCCATTCATTTACCTTCCATGTTCCATCGGTTAATGGTTCAGCAACCCTAAGTTTTCCTTTGTCTATATCTTCTATAACTTGTTCAATTGTTTGAACCGTTTTACTCTCTTTTAACAATTCACGATTCTCCCAAGCAGCTTCTATAATTGATCTCATTTTGTTGTTTTGTTTTAACAAATGTAATTATCTAGAATGGATATTTTTGTTTAGTGCTAGAATTCTAGCATCTTTGTTTTTATGGGGAAAATAATTGCAATTGATTTCGGTTTAAAAAGAACCGGATTGTCGATTACTGACGATTTAAATATGTTCGCATTTGGATTAGATACAGTCGATTCTAAAGAGTTGATGACATCTTTGAATGATTTAATTCCAAAAGAAAACATCGAAACCATTGTTTTAGGTCTACCCAAACGATTAAATAATGAAGATGCCCACATTACACAAAATGTTTATTTGTTAAAAGAAGCATTAGAAAAACAGTTTGCTTTAGTTAAGGTTGTTTTAATTGACGAACGATTTACATCAAAAATGGCGAGTCAATCAATGCATACTGCCGGAGCTTCTAAAAAACAAAAGAAACAGAAGGGCTTGGTTGATAAGGTTAGTGCTACCATTATCCTTCAATCTTACCTTTCTCAGCGTTAGAATTTAAATACTAAAGATAGATTAATCTATTTTTATTTAAACGGAAAGCGTTAATTTCGACTTTTAATACAAAATAAGATGATTTTACCAATTGTAGCATACGGAGACCCTGTTCTAAAAAGAGAGGGGATAGAAATCGATAAGGATTATCCAGACTTGAAGAAATTAATCGAAGATATGTTCGAGACAATGTATGCTGCGTCGGGCGTGGGGCTTGCTGCACCTCAAATCGGCAAGTCAATCCGTTTGTTTATTGTTGATGGAAGTCCGTTTGCAGAAGAGGAGGAGGGTGAAGATCCTGATCCTATGGCAGCAGGAATGGAAAACTTTAAGAAGGTGTTTATTAACCCAATCATTGAAGAGGAAAGTGGTGAAGAATGGGGGTTTGATGAAGGCTGTCTTTCTATTCCTAAACTACGTGAAGAAGTTTTTAGAAAAGAAAAAGTCGTTATTTCCTATTATGATGAAAATTGGGAGTTAAAAGAAGAAGAGTATGATGGGTATGCCGCTCGAGTTATTCAACATGAGTATGACCATGTAGATGGTGTTTTGTTTACAGATCATTTGTCTCCATTAAAAAAACGCATAATTAATAAGAAGTTAATAAACATTTCTAAAGGAGTTATTGATGTTGATTATAAGATGAAATTCCCAGCTCGTAAAAAACAACGTTAGTATGAAGTTTTTTGTCTGTTTAATCGTAACAATGATTTTTCTTTCTTCGTGTGTAGATGAAAAAGCTGACTTGCTTAATGAAATTGAAATTGCTGAAAACACCTTGTTTGAAAAATCTCAAGAGTTAAGCATTGGTGAGCAAATTGCACCAGCCTTGAATCAGAACTTGGTCGATGCGCTACTGGCTTTTCACCAAAGGTATCCTGACGATAAGCATGCTCCAGAATGTTTGGATAAATTACATATGAAATACTCAGGTTCAGGTAATTTTGAGCAGGCGGCAATCTATGGAAATATTCTGCTGACAGATTATAAGAACTATGTTAACCGTGCTATGATTTTAGAAAGCCTTGCTAATATTTATGATATGAATGTTTTTCCTAGAGACACATCTAAAGTGCGGTTTTATAATGAAGTGTTGTTGAGTGAGTGTCCGGAACTTCCCAGTGAAAAAATAGCAGATATAAAATATAGGCTGAAAAATATTCATCTAACGATTCCCGAATTGATTCAAAAGCGTATAGCAGAAGAGTAAATACAGCTGTTAACGAAGTGTTAAAAAAAATAAAGGTCTGCTTTCTTACCTTATATTTAACCTAGTATTAAACTTAAATAAATTACAATATGAAAAAGGTATTATTATCATTAGCAGTTATGTTTGCTGCTGTATTAGGAACAAATACAGCAGTTGCTCAAGAGGTTACTAACGGAGCGCAAATTAAATTTAACAAAGATGTTCACGATTACGGAACTGTTGATTATGCAGGTAACGGAAAATGTACATTTGAGTTTACGAACACAGGTAATGCACCATTAATTATTTCGAATGCGAAAGGATCTTGTGGTTGTACTGTTCCTTCTTGGCCAAAAGAGCCAGTTGCTCCAGGGGCTACTGCATCTTTGTCTGTAAAGTATGATACAAAACGTCCAGGTGCTATTAACAAGTCTGTTACAATTACTTCAAACGCAACTAACTCTCCTACTAAAGTTGTTCGAATTAAAGGAACAGTTAAGCCTAAGCCTACTTCAGGAGCACCAGTTAATAAAACAGGAGCACCAGCTAACAAATAAAGCACAAAGCTTAAGCGATTTCATTATCGTGTTAAATCCGCCCTTGTTTTCAAGGTGCGGATTTTTTTATATAAAATAAAAGGGTGTGGGCATGTGGGCAACCATTTGATTTTTTTAACGTAATTATTAATAAAATAAATAAATAAATAAATATGAAAAGAATTTTATCAGTAGTATTAGTCTTATTTGGACTACAAACACAAGCACAATTAGTATCACCATGTGATTCAATAGATATAGTTGGCTCACAATCACAATTGTCAATGGAAGTTATGAGTGGTGTTAATATGTACTCACCCTTATATATGGTAACCACAACATCGTCTGGGTATGTTTTAGGAGAAGATAGTTTATCATGGACTCATTATGCTTATCCAGGTATGGCAATAGGAACAGATACTATTACAACTTGTATATCCTATGCTTATGGTGTTGACACTTTAACTTGTTGTACGATGTTTTATTGGAATCCAACAACTAGCTTGTGGGGTCCCCTATCAGGTCCATCAACTCAATGTGATGCTAGTTTTACTGTGTCTCAAGAAATGGTTTTTGATTCTTTAAATCCAAACGCTGGAGTGGTTCCTGTTCCAAATTCATTAATTGTAACGAATACGTCTAATGGAAATGGGCTTACTTATTCTTGGGATTTAGGAGATGGAAATACAGCAACAGGCTTTACAGTATCACATACTTATGCAACCTCAGGTCCATTTAATCTTTGTTTAACTGTTTCTGATTCGACAGGTTGTTCAGATGTTTTTTGTGATTCAATAGGTGTAAATAGCGCTGGTTTAAGTATTGGAAAGCAAGCAGGGTTCTCGATCAATATGATAGGTATTATGGGGATATCTAATCTTGAAGTTGATTATATGTTTAATTTATATCCAAATCCAACTGTTGGCTATGTTAACGTTGAGGTTGGAGCGTTGTCAGAAATAGCGAGCCTTTCAGTTTTAGACCTTACAGGAAGAGTTGTATATTCAGAATTTATTGAGTCATCATCTTCAAGTCAATTGGTTACAATTGATTTAACGACTATTCCAACAGGAATTTATCAGGTGAGTTTAGATACCCGAGAAGGATTATTAAATAAACGTTTAATTGTGAAATAAATATTTTTAATATTTAGTTAGTGGAAGTCCAGTGCTCTAGTTTGAGTGTTGGACTTTTTTTTTGAAAAAAACGATCAAATTGTTAATAGTTTGTACGGTATTTAAGTTCTTTTTTTCGCTAATTTTATTGGTTAGAACTCAGCACTGCTATGTATATTATTTTTGATACTGAAACAACCGGATTACCAAGAGATTGGAATGCGCCAATTACGGATACAGATAATTGGCCACGTGTTGTCCAGATCGCATGGCAGTTGCACAACGAGATGGGGGAGGTTGTGGAGTCGCGCGACTTTTTAATTGATCCAGATGGTTATAATATCCCGTATGATACTGAGCAAATTCATGGTATATCAACTGAGCTAGCCAAAAGTCAAGGGGTTGCCTTGATTGATGTATTGAATGAATTTAATAATGCCCTGTCAAAAGCAACATTTGTTATTGGACAGAATGTACAGTTTGATTTAAATGTATGGGGCTGTGAGTACCATAGAATGGGAGTTGAGTCTCCTATGGGAAAGATGGCTGTGCTTGATACATGTACTGAGGTTACGGCTAACTTATGCCAACTCCCAGGTGGTCGACGAGGTCGCTTTAAATTACCGTCATTAACGGAATTACATACGTTTTTATTTGACCAAGCTTTTGGTGAAGCGCACAATGCTACAGCCGACGTTGAGGCAACAACACGCTGTTTCTTTGAGTTGATTCGAAGGGGAGTGTTTTTACCAGAACAATTACAGCAAGAAGAACGGTATATTGAAGATTTTCAAGCATTTAATCCTGCTCCTATAGGCCTTATTGGTTTAAAGCACTTAAACCTAAAAGAGGAAAGTGCAAAACTGATCGAGCGGGCTGAGGGCGCTGCAATATCTGACACGGATAAGTCATTGCTTTTAGAAGATTTAAACGATTTTACTTACGCCCATTTACACAACCACACACAGTTTTCAATTCTTCAGTCTACTATTGATATAAAGGGCTTGGTGAAGAAAGCTGCAGAAAATAACATGCGTGCTGTCGCAATGACTGACACGGGTAATATGATGGCTGCCTTTCACTTTGAGAGAGAGGTGGGGAATTACAATAAAGAATTAAGGGAAAAAAAGAAAGAGTCTGAAGAAACAGGCGAAGTTGTAGAAGGGGTTGAAATGACCCCGATTATTGGCTGTGAATTTAATGTTTGTAGAAATTTAAGAGATAAAACACAAAAAGACAATGGGTATCAAGTTGTTCTTTTGGCAAAGAATAAAAACGGGTATCATAACTTGATAAAATTAGCTTCAATTGCTTACACAGAAGGAATGTATTATGTTCCAAGGGTTGATAAGGCTGCAATTGAAATGTATAGTGAGGACATTATCGTACTTACTGGAAATCTGTATGGCGAAGTTCCAAGTTTAGTGTTAAATGTTGGTGAAACCCAGGCTGAAGAAGCGCTTGTTTGGTGGAAATCAATTTTCAATGATGACTTGTATGTAGAGGTGATGCGTCACGGGCAAGAAAATGAAGACCGTGTTAATGAAACATTGGTTGAACTGGCCAATAAGCACGATGTGAAACTAGTTGCTTCAAACAATACATATTACCTAGATAAAACCGATGCTACTTCGCACGATGTGTTGTTGTGTGTAAGGGATAATGAGCTTGTTTCAACACCAAAGGGACGTGGAAGAGGCTTTCGTTACGGCTTGGATAATGAAGAGTATTATTTTAAGTCGCAAGATGAAATGAAGGAATTGTTTCTTGATCTTCCGGAGGCAATTAAATCAATTGATGAGATTATTGATAAGGTTGAGCACTATGAATTGGCAAGAGAGGTTTTGCTTCCTGCTTACGATATTCCTGCTCAATTTGTTGACCCTGAAGATGAAAAGGATGGTGGTAAACGTGGAGAAAATAATTATTTAAGGCACTTAACTTATGAGGGTGCTAAAATGCGTTATGAGGAAATAACGGATGAAATTCGCGAACGATTGGATTTTGAGCTTGCAACGATAGAACGAACAGGTTATCCAGGTTACTTTCTTATTGTACAAGATTTTTGTCACGCTGCACGTGATATGGATGTGTCTGTAGGTCCGGGGCGTGGTTCTGCGGCAGGTTCTGCAGTTGCTTATTGTACTCAGATTACGAATGTAGATCCAATAGCATACGACTTGCTGTTTGAGCGTTTCTTGAATCCTGATCGTATTTCGATGCCTGATATTGATATTGATTTTGATGATGAAGGTCGTGGGCGTGTAATTGAATGGGTGATTGAGAAATATGGTTCAAATCAAGTTGCTCAAATTATTACATACGGTACAATGGCGGCTAAATCTTCAGTTCGAGATACTGCAAGGGTTCTTGATTTACCACTATCTGAAGCTGATCGTATTAGTAAATTGATTCCTGATATTTCGTTGAAAAAACTGTTCAATTTAGGTGATCCTGAATTAAGGGAAAAGTTGAAAAATAACCAGGATGATGTTAAGCGCGCAAATGAGCTGAAGGTAATTTCAAATGGTGTTGGTTTATCTGCGCAGGTAGTTAATCAAGCTAGAGAGTTAGAAGGCTCTGTTAGAAATACAGGTATTCATGCTTGTGGTGTAATTATTACGCCAGATGATATTACCAAATTTGTTCCTGTAGCTTTAGCAAAAGATTCAGATATGTACTGTACTCAGTACGATAATTCTGTGGCAGAAGATGCTGGCTTATTGAAGATGGATTTCTTGGGGTTAAAAACATTGACTTTAATTAAACATGCGGTCCGAAATGTAAAAGAAAGGCATGGTGTTGATTTGGTTCCCGATGATTTTCCAATTGATGATGAATTGACTTATGAGTTATTCCAACGCGGAGAAACGGTAGGGATATTTCAATATGAATCTGCTGGAATGCAGAAGTATATGCGTGAGTTGAAACCTACAGTTTTTGCAGATTTAATTGCAATGAATGCACTGTATCGACCGGGACCATTAGAATACATTCCTTCGTTTATTAAGCGTAAGCATGGCGATGAAGAGATTGTTTACGATGTTCCTGCTTGTGAGGAATACTTGAAAGAAACATACGGAATTACAGTTTACCAAGAGCAGGTAATGCTTTTGTCTCAAAAATTAGCCGGATTCTCTAAAGGTGAGGCAGATACCCTGCGTAAGGCAATGGGTAAGAAACAAAAGTATATCCTAGACAAAATGAAGCCTTCTTTTCTTGAAAGAGGAGCAGAGAACGGGCATGATGTTGAGGCGCTGGAGAAAATCTGGAAAGATTGGGAGGCATTTGCCTCTTATGCATTTAACAAGTCTCACTCTACTTGTTATGCCTGGATTGCTTATCAAACGGCATATTTAAAAGCAAATTACCCTGCAGAATATATGGCGTCTGTGTTGAGTAATAATATGAATGACATCAAGCAGGTTACATTCTTTATGGATGAGTGTAAACGAATGGGCTTAGAGGTTCTTGGGCCAGATGTAAATGAATCTAACTATCAATTTACTGTAAATAGTAAAGGGGCTATTCGTTTTGGTTTGGCCGCTATAAAAGGTTTAGGTTCTTCGCCTGTTGAGGCTATTATTGCTGAGCGTTCTGCAAATGGAATGATGAAGAATATTTTTGACCTTGCTAAACGAATTAATTTACGGGTTTGTAGTAAAAAGGCATTTGAGAGCTTGGCATATGCGGGAGGCTTTGATTCCTTTGGTGATGTGCATAGGGCTCAATATTTTAAAGAAGATGGGAATGGTCGTTCCTTTCTTGAGAATGTGGTGCGATTTGGCTCGGGATTTCAAGACAGTGAAAATTCAAGTCAAGCTTCTTTGTTTGGTGAGGATACAGGAACGGCTTTGCCTGAGCCAATAATACCTGAGGCTGAAGAGTGGGGTAATATTTACACATTGAACAAAGAAAAAGAGGTTGTCGGTGTATTTATTTCTGGACACCCATTGGATGACTTTAAAATGGAGATTGATGCATTTTGTTCTGGAGGAGTTGAGGTGTTAAATAACCTTGAAGAAAATCAGGGGAAAGAAGTTTTAATTGCTGCAATCATTACAGAGGGAGAGCATCGAACAACCCGAAAAGGAGATCCATTTGGAACAATTTTAATTGAGGATTATAATGATCAGCATAAAATATTTCTTTGGCGAGAGAATTACTTGAAGTATAAACATTTCTTAAACCCAGGAACATTTGTTTCTATAAAAGGACGGATTGAGATCCCTCCGCGTCGTTCTGAACTGGAGTTTGTGATTCATTCAATTGATTTACTTGCTAATTTAAAAGAGACAAGGGCAAGTGGGGTGCATTTAAAAATATCTTCAAAAGCATTATCTCAAGTTATGGTTAAGGATTTATTTATGTTGTTTAATGAGCATAAGGGAGATTCAGATGTTCGTTTTACGGTGTACGATCCATTGGACAACGTAGAAGTGCGTATGCCATCAAAAAGCGTAAAAGTGGAGCTAAATAATACCTTGTTTAAAAAATTACAGGAATTCGATTTAGAATTTGACCTCAAATAATTCGCGTAATTCAACCAGTTCTTTTACACGCTTTGCGCTACCAGATTGTTGGAATGATGTGATGAGGTTTGTTAGCATGCGAACGATGATTAAGGAATTTGAGCAAGGTTCGTAGTATTCGCGTGATTTAGGTTTGTTCAAACCTTTTAGAAACTCATCAATTTCAAGCTCTTCAAAAATTCCCCCTTTTGAAAAAGCATTGATATAGAATAGGGCACCGTGTTTATTTTCACTTTTAATAAGTGGGTTAATCTTGTTTTCGTCTAAGTGTATTAAAATAAAATGATTAGGAAGGTTTACCCCGTAAATTGGCATGTCTAAAGATTGTGCAATTATGGAGTAGAGTATACATAAACTCAATGGGTTTCCCTTTCGCGTTTCAATGACTGTGTTTAGGTAGGAGTTCATTGGTGAATTGTAGTCCTTGGAGTTGCCAGAGAATTTTTCTTCACCGTAAAATATCTTATTGAATATACGAACTTTCTCAAAGGAGGTTTGTCGATGGCTCAGTTCTAGCCAGATGGTGTCACGAATACGTTTAATTTCTGACCGTATTTTTCCCTCGTCAAAATTTGGGTATTGATAACGTGCTATTAGTAGTGCACCATCAATTAATTCTTTGTTTGGTGAATCGATCCATTTTGTCAGATCATCCTTAACTGCATGGTATTGAATTTCGTGAATCAAATCTTCTACGCGCGATTGAAACAACAAGTCATAATCATCTTCTTCCCACGAAGCTTCTAAAAAAGGAATAGCAGCAGTACCATGGCTAACAAGTTCATCTTTTATATGGTTATAGATGTCTTCGTCAGGGTCATCGCAAAGGCGCATTAAGGCTTTTATGGATTTTGTAGTATTCACACCATAAAGATATATTGGTTTGATGTGTTGATGATGTGTTGAAGAAAAACTTTTTAATGGATAAATGTTAATTGCGGAAAATAAAAGGTGAAAAATTGAAACCTTTTAAAGGCCTTGACGTTTATCTATGAACAAATCGATTGTTAACCCTTGTAGGTTAAGAGAGGAGAGGCTTTATATTTAAAGCCTCTTTTTTGTTTTTAAGAATGCTGTTTTTTTCTTTGTTTACGCTGTGATTTCAAATGCGCTTATTAGGTTTAAAAAATCTTTCGGTGGTGCAATGGGACGCATTGTTTCTTTAGAAACAAAAACTAAAGTAGTAGATGAGGTTGCGATAAGTTTGTTTTGCTTGTTTGTGATTGTGTAGTTGAATATTAACCGAGCTCCTTTCAACTCAATGATTTTTGTTTGAATGGTTAGCTGGTCGTCGTATTTAGCTGGTGTTTTGTAGGTGACTTGAAAATCTGAAACAGGCAACATAATGCCTCGGTCTTCGAGGCTTTTGTAGCTCATACCTATACTTCGGAGTGCTTCTACACGTCCAACTTCGAAGTATTGTGCGTAGTTTCCATAATAGCAATAGCCCATTTGGTCTGTTTCGCTGTATCGTACCCTCAGTGTTGTTGAATTGTTAAAATCGATTTTCATTGTTTATAAGTATGGGATTAAAATTAGCGATTAGAATTATTTTTTTAAAATAAAAATAACCTTTTTTTGACAATATCCTCGTGTATTTATTTAGGTGTTTTGTGCTAGTTTTTTGTGCTTTAGCAAGTTAGCTTATTTGTGGTGTTTTTGATTAAAAAAACATGGCTTAGTGTTAAAATTTTTAGAAGTAAAACTTTTGAGAAAATCAATAGGTAAATGATTTTTTTTTAAACTTTATTATGTAAATATTTGTAATGTCAATAACGAATGAGAATTGTTATAAAAAAGACTTAACCCTTTTTTTTTAAAATAACCACTAACACTAAATAAATTGTAACTATGAGCAAAAATCACGAGCCAGTTTGGGGGGCATGCTTAAAAGTAATAAAAGATAATATTTCTTTACAGGCTTTTAAAACATGGTTCGAACCTATTGTTGCTGTTAGGTTAGATGCAAATGTTTTAACTATACAGGTTCCATCTCATTTTTTTTATGAATGGTTGGAGGAGAATTACATTGTTCTGTTAAAAAAGGTGATACAAAAAGAACTTGGAACTGAGGGTAGGTTAGAGTACAGTATTATTATGGAAAATAACACAACAAAATCTACACCTTATACGGTTAAGTTACCTGCATTAAATAGTAAGTCGTTAAGAAATGCCCCCGTTTCTATGCCGCTTAATGTAAGTGAAAAACAAATTCGAAATCCATTTATTATTCCAGGGTTAAAAAAGGTAAATGTAGATTCAAATTTAAACCCATCGTACTCGTTCGATAATTTTGTTGAGGGAGATTGCAATCGTTTGGCAAGAGCTTCTGGTTATGCGGTAGCGAATAAGCCAGGAGGTACAGCATTTAATCCGCTATTGATTTATGGTGGAGTTGGATTGGGGAAAACGCACTTGGCTCATGCGATAGGGATTTCAATTAAAGATCAGTTCCCAAACAAAACGGTTCTTTATGTTGGTTCAGAAAAGTTTGCGCACCAATTTATTGATGCAATTAAGAACCAAACTACAAATGATTTTATTCACTTCTATCAAATGATAGATGTGTTGATTATAGATGACGTTCAGTTCTTCTCAGGAAAAGAAAAAACACAAGATGTGTTCTTCCATGTATTTAATCACTTGCACCAAAATGGCAAGCAGATTATCTTAACGAGTGACAAGCCACCTGTAGAGATGCAGGGAATGGAGCAACGTTTACTTTCTCGATTTAAATGGGGACTATCTGCCGATTTAGGAGCTCCTGATTTAGAAACTAGAATGGCCATTCTAGAAAAGAAAATGTATGGGAATGGTATTGACCTTCCTAAGGATGTGACGGAATATTTAGCATACTCAATCAATACGAATGTTCGTGAAATGGAAGGGGCGCTAAATACTTTGTTGGCTCAAGCTTCATTGAATAAGAAGGCAATTACATTGGAGCTCGCAAAACAGATGGTAGATAAGTTTGTGAAAAATACTGCGCGCGAAGTCTCTATCGAATACATTCAAAAAGTTGTTTGTGATTATTTCGATTTAGCACTTGAAATTCTAAAATCTAAAACAAGGAAACGAGAGGTTGTTCAAGCAAGACAAATCTCCATGTATTTCTCTAAGAAAATGACAAAGTCGTCATTGGCAAATATTGGAGCTCATTGTGGAGGGAAGGATCACGCAACTGTTTTACACGCGTGTAGAACAGTTACCAACCTTTCTGAAACAGATAAGCAGTTTAGAGCTTATTTGGAAGACCTAGAAAAGAAATTAACAATCCAATAGTACTTAAACCATCAGTTCGCTGATGGTTTTTTGTGTTAAAACGTGTTTGAATCAATAATGTACAATGTATAGTTGTTGAATAAAATGTTGTTTAAAACCAGTTCTGTCGTTGATACTAAATTCTAAATACCGTACGGTTAAGAAAGAAACCGAAGGTTTGTATAAGGAGAAAGGGTCCAAGTTTATTGGTCTTGCTGTTTCTTGTTATAATGAAGAAGAAGCTAAAGTTTTTTTGGAAAATTGGAATAGGCAACACCACCAGGCTCGTCATCTGTGTTATGCGTATAAATTTGGTGTGGATGGAGCTAAGTATAGAGCAAACGATGATGGGGAGCCAAACAACTCTGCAGGACAACCTATTCTTGGACAAATAGATTCGTTTGAGCTAACGAATGTCTTGATTGGTGTTGTTCGGTACTATGGAGGTACTAAATTAGGGGTGGGTGGTTTAATTAATGCGTATCGAACTGCTGCAAAAGAAGCAATTCAAAATGGAATTATTGTTGAGTTGGAAGTCTATGATTGGGTAGATGTTCTGTTCGACTACCAAGACATGCCTCATGTTATGAATCTATTGAAAAAACATAACCTCACACTCTCCAACAATGAGTTTGAAGAATCGTGTAAACTAACTACTTTTATGGATGTCAATAAAGCTGCAGGTATAAAAGCAGAACTATTGAAGTATGAGAGTGTTAAGCTCATAGAAAAAGGAGTTTATTAAAATTAAGATAAATTGGAATTATTAAAGCAACTTGTTGATGTAAGATCAGCCTCTGGAGATGAATTGAGAATGAAAGAATTTCTTCTTGATTATATAGCAAAAGAACAGTCAAACTGGAATGTGCAACCGACTATTGTGGAAGGGCAAGGGTTTCAAGATTGTTTGATTTTGGTTTTTGGACAGCCTAGAACTGCAATTTATGCACACATGGATAGCATTGGATTTTCAGTTGGTTATGAAAAAGAATTGATAAAAATTGGTGGTCCGGCTGCTATAGATGGAATGCAGTTGGTCGGGTCAGACAGTCAGGGGGAAATAGAAACTGAATTAATGTTGATTGAAGACGAGTACGGGGCAACCCACATGCAATATGTCTTTAACCGCATCATTGATCGAGGGACAATTCTTACGTTTAAACCAAATTTCAGAGAAACAGATGAGTATGTTCAATCTCCATATATGGATAACCGATTGGGGGTATGGAATGCTTTAATGGTTGCTAAAGATCTAGAGAATGGAGCAATTGTCTTTTCAACTTACGAAGAGCATGGCGGAAATTCAGTGGCTTTTTGCGCAAAATATTTGATGGAAAAACACGGTGTGTATCAATCGCTTATTTCGGATATTACTTGGGTAACACCAGGAGTTATCCATGGTAAGGGGGTTGCTATTTCAATGCGTGATCGTTGCCTGCCTAGAAAGACTTATTTAGACCAGATTATTGAGTTGGCTCGCGAGTCAGGAGTTGATTTCCAATTGGAAGTAGAGTCTGCAGGTGGTAGTGATGGAGGGATGCTTCAAAAATCAGATTTGCCGATTGATTGGTGTTTTATTGGTGCGCCTGAAGATAATGTTCATACACCCGATGAAAAAGTGTTTAAGTATGATATTATGACAATGGTAGAGCTTTATAAGGTTTTGATGAAGGCGCTATAGGTTCTTTCTAATGGTCGGCTGTGTTCCTGTTAAAGTACTTGTTGTTAAAAAGGTTGGCTTGATAAAAGTTTAATGAGTTTAGAGATTATCGAATCATTTTTTGTTGAATGTTTATTCATTTTGTCTTGAGACAAAACGAACCAAAAACTCAAGACCTGCAGAAACAACGGACTTCATTCTACGCAAAACAAAAGTGCGGCCGAGT
>JAQWFQ010000014.1 GCA_029238665.1 Crocinitomicaceae bacterium
AGCTCAAGGTAAATCTCAATTTGAAATAAACGGCTTGTAAAATGATCGATTTTGGAAAACGGTGATGTTTGAACATATCTTTAGAATTGTGATTGCCAAGATAAGTATCTTAACTTTGAATAGAATTAATGCGACAGAACCTATCAAATTTCCTTAGGGTTTTTGTTTTTCATAGACTTTTTCACAACCTTTATAACATGAAAAACATACTCTTATTTCTAACACTCGGTTTATTACTCATCTCATGCAACAAAGCCGAAAAACAAGCCCAACAAGACGAAGAAATTATAAAACAATATATTTCAGACCATAACCTGGATGCTATCGAAACGGGAACCGGGCTGTATGTTGTAATCAACAACCCTGGGACAGGCGCAAGCTGTAATGCAACATCTGATGTTACCGTAGACTATAAAGGATACTTCACTGAAGGTACTATTTTTGACGAAAGTAACTCGACAGGAATCACCTTCAACTTAAGTGGTGTAATTGCCGGATGGACAGAAGGCATCCCCTATTTTAAAGAAGGTGGTCATGGGATACTACTTGTCCCATCTGCACTTGGGTATGGAGATCAATCAAATGGTGGAATTCCAGCCAATACTGTTTTGATTTTTGACGTATCACTCTTAGAGGTACTTTAACGAATCGCTTCCTAAGACTTATTCTTCTCCTCAATCCATTTAGATAAAAAACGATTACTCATAAGGGATTGATGCTGGAGTAATTGTTGAATAAAATACGTTTCCCGGTGTGATTTAAGGTCACGTTGAATCTCAAAAAAACGATCTTTAAATTTTTCTAAATAAATTTCTGATTTAAATCGTTTTTGAATAATTTCAAATCCCCGTGCTTGAGATGCTTCCCACAACACTTCGTCCGAATACAAATTAACCGCACCATCTACAAATTCATCCAGGCTGTCTGTAGCCACACCACACCAATTCTGTGCGTCAGCCATTGCCTCTGCACCAACCAAGGTTGTTACAGACGGGGTCCCTGAAACCATTGCCTCCAAGAGCTTTCCTTTCACCCCTGCTCCAAATCTCAATGGTGCCAAGCTAACTTTTGACTTACATGTAACTTCCATAGCATCATCAACCCTTCCGTGAATTAAAAACCCTTGTTTAGGGTTGTGAAAACCCAACACTTTTTGAGATTGATAGGCACCATAAATATTTAATACTGCATGTGGTAATTTTGCGAGAATTTTTGGCCAGATCGATTCTTTCAAAAAACGAAGCGCATCCCAATTTGGTTCGTGGTAAAAATTGCCTATAAACATAAACCCATCTCGCGAATCAAAGCAAGGTATCGGCCCTATGTTTTCTTCAGCAAAAACAGGCAAATGAAATAAAATTGATTTTGGTACTTGAAATGACACACTCAATAGCTCCATCTCAACATCAGAAACCAATAAGGTTAAATCACTTCTATAAATAGATGCTATTTCTCGCATTGCATCATTTGTGCGAAGTTCAACATCACTTAAATTACCTGTGTTTTTAATGCTTGATTGCCTAGCGCGTCTTAGAAAATGAAGGTCTTCTGTGTTTAAAACACGAAAAGCATCGGGGCACTGTTCCATTATTCGCCAACCAAATTGTTCTTCAGTCATAAATCGATCAAAGACTACAACCTGAGGAGACAGCTTTGAAACAAACCCATCAAACGAACTCGAATTCAATTCAATCGATACGATTTCAATAGCTAAACGCTCTAAATCAAATTGAAATGCACTCTTTTTTGCTGTAGAAGCAAATGTGATTTGATAACCCAAACTTTGATAAAAAGAAATCAGTTGCATCATTCGGGTGCCCGCTGCTGAAGATTTTGGCTCAGGCCAAACCTTCCCAATAATTAATAGTGATTGATTTCTTTTCACAGCCTAAATATAAAGCAATAATCAGAGTTTCTTGTATTTTTGCTAAAACACAAACTATGAGTAAGCCATTTCACATTATTGAGCCTAAAGTTAAGAAGGTACCATTAATTCTAAGTGTCCCACATTGCGGAACAGATTTCCCTGAAGAGTTGACAAACGACTATGTTCCAGAAATGATGGCCTCACCTGACGACACAGACTGGTTTGTGCATCAACTCTATAATTTTGCTTCTGAAATGGGAATCACCATTATTTATGCAAAGTATAGCCGTTGGGTTATCGACTTAAACCGTGACCCTGAAAGTGCACCTTTATACAATGATGGTCGAATTATTACAGGACTTACAACCACAACGGACTTTTTTGGAAGAGCCATTTATACCTCCGAAAACAAAATACCCGATCAAGCTGAAATAGAACGTAGGCTAGAAAACTACTATTGGCCGTATTACGCAGAAGTTCAGTCACTTTTAGATGCACGCAAAGAAGAATTTGGCAAAGCCTTATTGTGGGATGCTCACTCTATTCGACACCTTGTTCCGACAATTCGAAAGGACGTTTTCCCTGATATGATTTTAGGAAATAACGATGAGAAAACGGCACATAAAAGCTTGATAAAAACAACACTCACAGCATTGACGTCAAGTAAATACGGGGTCAACCACAACACACCTTTTAAAGGAGGACATATTACACGATACTTTGGAAAACCCGAAAATGACATCCATGCACTGCAATTAGAAATGAATAAAATTTTATACATGGATGATACTGAAACTAAATTTGAAACAGACAGGGCAAATGCTGTTCGAGTCGTTTTAAAGCAGACATTCAGTGAATTAATAAAAACATTGGAAACACTTTAATTGACCCCATTCATTATGAATCATTATAAGTTTAAAGGACTTTTACAAAATGACGGTTGGCATACCGATGTTACAGTTTCTACGGATCATCTCGGAAAAATAACCGCAGTATCCAATACAAATGAATACGATGCCATTGCAACAAAAATCAATGGACTTGCTATTCCTGGATTTCAAAATGCACATTCCCATGCCTTCCAATATGCCATGGCAGGCTTAGCTGAAGTTCATGACACAACACACACCTCAGACAACTTTTGGTCTTGGCGTGATGCAATGTATAAATTAGCATTGAATGTAACTCCAGATCAAATGGAATCAATTGCAACAATGCTTTATAGTGAAATGGTTCGCCATGGTTATACAAATGTTGCTGAATTCCACTACGTGCACCACGACAAAAATGGATGCGAGTACGATAACTTATCGGAAATGGGAAGTCGAATGATTGCAGCAGCTAAAACCGCAGGCATAAACATTACACTAGTCCCTATTTTTTATCAAAAAGGAGGCTTTGGGAAAAATCCGGTTGAAGGGCAAAAACGATTTATTTCCCCGACAATCGACGCCTACTTAAAACTATTAGAATCCAGTGCAGAAGATTGCAAGCACTATTCAGGAGCTAACATTGGAATTGGTATCCATTCCATGCGGGGCGTTGAACCATTAGATATTAAAGAAATAGCAAAATCAGGCCCACAAGACATTCCATTTCACATCCACATATCAGAACAGTTAAAAGAAATTGAAGACAGCTTATCCTACTTAAACAAAAGGCCTGTTGAGTGGTTGTTAGACAATGTTTCTCTAACTGATCGTCACCATCTTGTTCACGCAACACACCTAACCAACGCAGAGACAATAGGCATTGCTAAAAGTGGCGCCAATGTTGTTTTATGCCCTACAACAGAGGGTAATTTAGGCGATGGCCTTTTCCCTTTGGTTGATTTTCAGAACGCCGGAGGAAATTGGAGCATTGGAACAGATAGTCATGTTGGAATTAATCCACTTGAAGAGTTGCGTTTACTCGATTACGGACAACGATTAATAACCCATAACAGAGACACTTTTGCTAAAACAAATGGGGATAGCGGAAGGTTTGCTATCGACATGAGTTTAAAAGCAGGACGAAAGGCAATGAATAATTTCTCTATGGATTATTTCAAAATTGGTGACTCTTTTAACGCATCAATTATAGATGCCAATTCTCCCCTAATTGCTACAACCTCTGATCAAAACAAAGCTTCGTCAATTATATACACTGCAGATTCAGGGCATCAACTTGGGACAATTGTAAATGGAAAAATTTGTGCAATTGACGGTAAACATACCCAAGGGGGAAAAATAAAATCGAACTTCATCAAAACATTAAATGAATTAAAAAATCGTTAATATGCCACATCATTTTATCCCCTCAAACTCTGTAAAAACAATAAAATGGTCTGGTGGAACAAGCTCTGAATTATTCATTTACCCGGAAGGTTCCGATTTTAAAACAGGCAATTATCAGGTACGATTAAGTATTGCTACAGTTGAAGTTGAAACTTCTGTGTTTACATCATTACCAGGAGTAAACCGTACACTAATGGTCTTAAAAGGACAATTACACCTAAAGCATGAAGGACAGCATGAAACGGTATTAAACCCACTTGAAAAAGATCAATTTTCTGGAAACTGGAACACTAAAAGCTGGGGAAAGGTTACTGATTTCAACCTAATGACCAAAGGGAACTGTAACGGGGTTTTAAATGGATATTCGCTAAAAGAAACACAAACCCTTTCACTTCATTCTTCTGAACAAAAAACCTTTATACATATACGAGAAGGAATTGTGAACATCAACAATACACGGGCAGAACCTGGAGCGTCGATTTTATTTACAGGTACCAATCGTATTTTGATTGACGCACTTAAAGATGCTTTAATTGTAGTTGTAGAAATAAAAAATCTTGAGTCGGGAGAGCTTAGCTAATTGTATTTTTCCCAACGCCTAAGCTCTCGTGCTATAAAAGCATGAAACTTATAGGGTGTTTCTATAGAAACATTCATCCTTTTATTCGTTACAGGGTGTTTAAATTCTAGCTGAACAGCACAAAGAAACATTCCTTTTTTAAGCAAGGTATTGCCCGCTTCACCATAGATCTTATCACCTACAATTGGGTGTCCTATCGACTTAGCGTGAATGCGCAGTTGATGCGTTCTACCTGTTTGAGGCTTAAACTCTACCAAGGTTACAAAATCATTACGCAATGAAGGAACGACTTTAAGTACCTTTAACGTTGACAACGCCTCTTGTTTATTTATACTTGAATTAATCTCTAAATCATTCGATTGCTCTCCTGTTAATAGCGCTACATACGTTTTTTCAATTTGTTTTTGTTCAAATAGTTTAGCCAATTGCGTATGCACATCCGCAGTTTTAGAAAATAAAACTAAACCACTTGTAGCTGAATCTAATCTGTGAACAGGTTTAACCCACTTCCAAGCATCAGGCTGTACTGATAACTTTACTCTATTAACGAGTGCATTCTCCAACGTTTCAAATTTATTCCCACTAACCGTTAATCCAGATGGCTTGTTAACCACAAGCAAGTAATCATCTTCATAAACAATGGGAACATCAAAATCATACGGTTTTGGTATTCGATGACCTGGATCAACCAATTCTATTTTATCATGCTCTTTAATCCACCACCCTTGATTCGCCAAATCTCCATTCAACAACAAACTTTGACGCTTGATTGCTTTCTTAATTGCATTTTTTGTTTGAAGCTGCGGGAAAATGCCAATTGCATAGTCGACAAAACGAATCTCTTGTTTCAGATCAATTACAATATGTGTATCAATAACAACCATAGATAAGACGAAAAAAGCCGCTCAATAAGAGCGGCTTCTAATTGCATTTTAATTAAAACTATTGCCTAACAATAAATGTTACACGACGATTTTTCGCCATTTTTAAGTCATCGTTATCTTCTTCTTGAATTTCAATGTTTGGTTTGTTTGATCCTTTCTGAGCAGCAATCATACGCCCTTCAGAAACACCTTTTTCCATCAAATACTTCATTACAACTCCAATACGTTTGTTATCCATATCCGCATAATAATCATTGTCAACACCAACATTGTCTTCCATCATGTTATTATGCCCATTAATTTGAAGTTTAAACCCAGGATTTGACTTTAACGTTTCTGTGATGATATTTAATGCAGATTTTCCTGCTGATGTCAATTTTGACTTACCAAAAGCAAAAAACAACTCTTGTGCTTCGATTCTATCTTCCGCAGTAGCATCTGCATTAAGATTTACTGATTTTTGATAAATTGTTGTTGAGTATTCACTCCCTCCTTCATCTGCTTGACAATCACACGACTCTCCTTTTTTCAATAATTTCACAGAAACATCGTCAAGGTAGTAATACGCCGCAGATTTCAAAATTGCAACTCTTGATTTAGGGTCTTTCTTCATTTTGGTATACTTCGTATTGCCATCTGAAATAAAATTACCAAGTGTAATCCACTTTTCACCACCTTGAGCTTGAACTACTCCACAAACCTCAGTCCAATTGTAACGAGCAGTCATTATTTTCTGGTAATTATCAAAGTGTAGCAACGAAGGCTCGCTAATAATTGGAGCTTTTGAACCTCCTGTTCCAAATTCTTTCTTACTCAATATTGCACCAATATTATTTACTGCATATCTAGACGCTTCAGCCAATGAGACATTAAACTTTACACAATATCGCATTCCTTTTTTAAGTGGCGATTCTAATTTCGACATTACATAAGAACGTGGCTTTTTTGTGTCTTTATAAGAGTAAGCTACAATTCCTACATAGTTCTCCCCTTCTCTTGCCTCTTCTTTTCCATAAACATTTGCAGGAACTGCAATGGCTGTGTTTTTACTATCCGTAAATAAATCAGCCTTTGCTCCTGTAGGAGATTTCCAACCTGTAGCATTTTCGATTGAACCCAATTTTTTTGGCTTTTTACCAATCGCTTCAAAGCTAGGGTTAACCACTAAATTCTCTTCGTTTTGGCTAAAAGAAATGACAGACAACACACTAAATGTGATTGTTGAGATTAATTTAATTGTATTAGTAGTTAATTTCATAATTCTTTACTGTTTTAATAAATGTTTTAACCTTCTCTGGATCCATATCTGGATAAACACCATGGCCTAAATTAACAATATGTCTTTTACTTTTAAAAGAATCTAGCATATTCTTTGTTAATCGTTCTACTTCTGAATGAGATGAATAGAGTACACACGGGTCTAAATTACCTTGTAAAGTTATTGACTCACCTACTGATTTTCTAATTTCATCTACTTGCATGTTCCAATCAACGCCAACTGTATTACAACTCATAGCTGCAATTTCACTCACTGAGTTATAAGCCCCTTTAGCAAAAATCGTTACGGGAACCTCTGTGATTGCCGCTGCAATTCGATCCATGTATTTTAATCCAAACTCAGCATACTGTTCTTTTCCAAGAATACCTGCCCAAGAATCAAAAACTTGAACCATATGTGCTCCGGCTTTAATCTGTGCTTTTAAGTATTTAATCGTTACTTCTGTAATACGATTAAGCAATTCATGTGCCAAGGTTGGGTTTGTATACAATAGTTTACGAGATTCTGAGAATGTTTTTGACCCCTGTCCCTCTGTCATATAACAAAAGATTGTCCATGGAGCTCCAGCAAAACCAATCAGTGGAACCCGCCCGTTCAACGCTTTATTTGTTATTGAAATTGCTTCTGTAACATATCCCAATCGATCTTCAATGTCAAAATCTGTTTGCGCATAAATTAATTCGTCCATTGAACGAATTGTCTTTTCAAACCAAGGTCCTTTTTTTTCAATCATTTGATATTCCAAGCCCATTGCCTCAGGCACAACAAGAATATCCGAAAATATAATTGCAGCGTCTACCCCAAGTAAATCTACAGGCTGAATGGTTACTTCAGCAGCGCGTTCGGGTGTTTCTACCAGTTCTTTAAATCCACTTAATTCACCTCTAACGGCTCTATACTCTGGGAGTATTCTTCCAGCTTGTCTCATGAGCCACACAGGATATCTTTCAATATCCTCTCCACGGGCTGCTCTAAGAACTAAATCATTTTCAAATTTCATCACCGCTAAGTTACTAAAAAGCTAAAGTAAACAAGAGGAATAAGTACAGTGAATTCGCTTTAACACCAAACAATTTGACACTTTCCCTGTTTAGTGATGTAATCATTTGTTTTAGAAAATGGTTTTGAACCAAAAAAACCACGGTATGAAGACAAAGGAGAAGGGTGCGAACTCTCTATCACAAAATTTTTTGATCGATTAATATGAATTGCTTTTTTCTGAGCCTTACCTCCCCAAAGAATGTATACAACCCCCTCTTTTTCAGACAACAATGACATTACAGCATCTGTAAATAATTCCCATCCTTTTTTAGCATGGCTGTCAGCCTCACCTTCTCGAACAGTCAATACTGTATTCAATAATAACACCCCTTGCTCAGCCCAATCATTTAAGTCTCCTAAAGTTCGCTCTGGTTTTTCTAAATCACTGGATAATTCTTTAAATATGTTCTTTAAACTCTTAGGTAAAGGACTCACTTCATTATTAACCGAAAAACATAAGCCGTGTGCATGTCCTTTTGTTGGATACGGATCTTGGCCTAAAACAACAACCTTCACCTTCTCAAACGGACAAGCATCAAAGGCTCTAAATATTAATTTCTCTTCAGGAAAAATACAACTTCCACCCACATTTCGCTCCTTAGACAGGAAGTCAATCAACGACTTAAAGTATACTTTTTCAAACTCAGGTTGAAGTTTTTCCTTCCAGCTTGATTCAATATAATTATCCATAGAGCGAATTTAGAAGAATTTTACAATAGAACGATTAACTTTGTTCGTATGAAGTACCTCTACTTATCTTTTATTTTTACAACCCTACTTGCTTGTACAGACCGTAAAAACAAAACACCTGAATTGTCATCCGTAAAAGAAAAAAAAGCTCCTACTGTTGAAGTACTTATTGTTCGACAAATTGAAGGCAATCTTTCGATTCCTGCAACCGAAGACTACAGCTATACCATTTATTCAGAAGAGCTAAATGGCGATGATAGCCTAGACTACATAGTAACCGTTAATCGCTTGGACTTTGCTTTAAACAAAGCCATTGAAAAAGGAAATACTGCTCAACGTGCTGAAATGGGATACATTGGGAAATATAATTTCATTTTTTACATGGACGGGGCGTCAAAAAAAATAACCCAAGCAATTCCAGTACCTTCTAGCCCACATGGTATATTAGAAGTCTCTTTCGAAAACATAAAAACAGAGGCTTACAAAGATATTTTAGTTGACTTTAAAATTCGAAATTCAAAATTCAGACGCTATTTTAGTGTAACCAATAAAATTCCTTTACAGACTTTTGAAACATTAATTTTTGATGGTCTTGGAACAGATAACAATACGGCTTATCATATTGAATACGGCTCTGGAAGTTATTCTCTATCAAAAGACATCCTTGTTTACAAAGCTGACCTTGAAGATATAGAATTTAAACACCCCAACGATATCTATAGCGCTAACCCTAAAATTTCATCAACTGGAGAACTAGAGCGCTTATGGTTCTTTAATGATTATCAAAACAAATATTTCACACAGAAATAAGCTACAGCATAACTTTCAGGGAAAGACTGAAGTTTCTTCCTGGGGCAGATATACCAGACCCAAACGTTCGATACAATTGGTCTGTTATATTTTCTACACCTGCATTAAGTGAGGTGTGTTCATTAAAGAAATACGTCGCTTTAATGTTTAATGTATACCAGCTTGGTGTATATGAATTACCTTCGTGATCTAACGCATACGAATGATTTTTTCGTTCAATTAACGGCAGGTCATCATGATTCATTCTTCCATGATACACCGCATACATCTCCATTCTTAGGTGACGTCTTTTATAACTCAAGGCAGTCCGGCCATATAGCGGGGTTATGTGTGATTTTGGGAAATAGGACGCACTATCTACATTATATTCAAATCCTTTTTGATACGAAATCATACTTTTCAAACTAAACCCCTTTCCAAGATTCAGTTCAACACCTCCTTGTAAGCCATAAACATATGCGTTTGAGATATTTTGAATCGCCTGAACCTGACTTAAGACACCATCATACAAAATACTGTCCTGTCCATTAAAATTGAATGTCGTTCTTGCCAAAGCATCTTTCAGGTAAGTATAATACACCGCACCGTCCAACTTCACACTGTTTTTTATCGCCTTAACAAATCCAAACTCAGCACTATAAGCATATTCTGGTTTCAGGTGTACATTTGGAACAACCACACTTCCAGGTTCAGAATCAAACACCTTCCCAATATCATCAATATTTGGAGCTCTAAAGCCCGAAGACCCATTAATATAAATTTGTGACCTCACATTTGGGTTATACACCAAGCCAATAGTTCCATTTAACGCTCCATCTGAATTATTCACTCCTGGTATAGGAACAGCAAATAAGCTTGTGTCAAATTTTGCAACAATATCATAAATTGTATAGCGGATTCCTGTATTCAAAATCCACTTATCATGAATCGAATAGTTCCATTTTGTGTACACCCCGTATGTTTGCCATCGAGATCCATCTGGATATCTCGCATTAATTTCATAGCTACTCCCATCAATAATTGATGTTTTATCAGCATTAGAATGAACCAAATTAAACACCCCTTCTATTCCATAAAACAACTTTATTCTTGAACTTAAGGTTTTGTCAAAATCACTATTTAAAGACAGTGCATCTACATGCTCATATTTATTTCTTCTTTCTGTAGCTCCTTTTTTGCGATCGTGTCGACTCTCCCTGTAAGATTGATAGGCAACTGTTAATCTCATTTGGTCATAAAGTAGGTTCTTTACAGGTGTGTTAACCACGGTTAATCGATGCATCATCCATTGCTGAGGGCCATAATACCATTCGGCATTATCCAGTTGTCCATCGCTATTTGCATCCAATGTTAAACGGTCATACCTTGGGGCATCAGAAGTTGTTGAAAAAAGAAACCCATAATCAAAAGACCACTCTTTACTCGGTTTAAAATATACCTTTTGAATTGCATTTGCTTGCCAATAACCTGAACCTATCTGCAGATTAGAATCTTCATTAACCAGGGTTGAATCAACCCCATTAATGGTTTCTTGGTATGACGGCCTTAAAAAAGCACTGTTTCCATAAGATCCAGTTTTAAGGTCTCCAAATTTTGAAAATGTTATAGCGGTCATAAATGCCCACTTCTTTTTTCCGTAATTAAAATCAAAATGTGTGGTCGATTCGTTGCTTGCTGTTGAATAGCGGCTAAACACATTAAACTTAGACCTCAAGCGTGTGGAATCTGTAATTAGTTGTGCTTTTTTTGACCGAAAGTCCATTACTCCCCCAATAGCATCACTGCCATACATAACAGCACCTGGACCAAACAGAACCTCTGCAGATTCTAACGAATTTGCATCTAAGGAAAGTACATTTTGAAGGTTTCCTGACCTAAAGATTGCATTATTCATTCGAACGCCATCTACTGTAATCATAACACGATTGGTTCCAAAACCCCGTAATTGAGGAGAACCTCCAGCAAGTTGACTCTTTTGAACAAAAACATAACCACTTGTCTCTAATAAATCTGCGGTTGTTTGAGGCCCTAACAACTCAGCATCTTTCATGTTTAATTTTGCAATTCTATTTGGAACCTTAGCTTTATCTTGCTCCCAACGATTTGCTGTAACAATCATTTCAGAAACAGAAAGTGCTTGATCAGTTAGCTCAATTTGAGCCACCCCTTTTAACTCAAAAACACTTAGCTCTTGAGTTTCATAACTCGTATATGAAACATAAACTGAATCGCATTCAGAAAATAATTCTAGATTAAACTTTCCCTGCCCATCGCTTAAGGTCTGAACCTTAGGGTTTGTAGCATACACTTTTACTCCAGGAATATACACTTGGGTTACTTTATCTAAGATTGTTATCTCTTGTGAAAAAGAATTAAAACAAGGAAGTGAAATAGCCAAAAAAATAATTAGCCAGGAGATTCTATTCATGAAACAAAAATACTAATTCTCTCTAAAAGTACTCTATTTACTTCTATCTTTGACTTCAGTATGGAGTACACATTTTCTTTTCAAAAAACCTTTCGCTACGAACTCTTAAACGATAATCCTAACGCTGCGACAGTACTGTATGTTCTACATGGATATGGTCAGCTCGCTAAGTATTTTATTCAAAAATTTAAAGCCCTAGATCAAGATATTCTAATCGTATCCCCTGAAGGAATGCATCGCTTTTACCTCAAAGGAAATTCTGGACGTGTTGGAGCATCTTGGATGACAAAAGAGGCAAGAGAGGTTGATATCTCAAACAATATGGCTTGGCTAACAGCTTTAGATGAAAAAATAAGCGCTAAATATCCAATTAAAAATAAAATCGTTCTTGGTTTTTCACAAGGAGGTTCTACAGCCGCGCGGTGGAGGTTGTCCAACAAAGTCGCTTTCAATTCACTCGTAGTTTGGGGAAGTGATTTCCCTCCTGAAGAAAAGAATGCTAAAGAATTATTAATCGGAGATGCGAACAACCATTTGGTCATTGGAAATAACGATGAATATTTTGATGACAAACAACAAAACAAACTAATAGACGATTACAAATTGCTTGGATTTAAAATAAGTACTTATATTGGTCATCACGATATTGACACGCAGACATTAATTGACTTGATTCAAAGAATTAAAGACAAACTGTAAGTCTTTTTTGGCACAGTTTTAGATATTTGATATAGAAAAACAACACAACATGAAGCTTTTAATTACCCTTTTAACATTTGCATCACTTTCACTCACCTCATTTGGTCAAGATGCCAAGTCTCAAGATATACTTGATGCGCTCTCTACCAAAATGAAAACACAGCATTCTTTTTACATCGAATTTAATGCCAGTATTAAAAATTCCTCAACAGGAACAAATGAAAGTGAAACAGGAAAAGGATGGGTGAAATCAAACAAATACCATGCTTCTTTTGGAGATAATACCATTATTTCAAACGGTTTAAAAACATGGACCATCGTTAAAGAAGAAAAGTCTGTTTACGAATCTGATGCCGATGAAGATGATGAAGAATCAATCAACCCGAGTAAATTAATGACCATTTGGGAAACTGGATTTAAAAACAAATACCACAAAGAGATCACACTAAACAATGACCCGACACATGTCATTTATTTATACCCTAAAAACCCAGGTAGTGTAGAGTATCATACAATCATTCTTTACATTTCTAAAGAGAAAAATGAGTTGAAAAAAGTAACCATGAAAACAAAAGATGGAACATCAGTAACATACAGCCTTACGAAGTTCACATCAAACACTACAATTGCAGATTCAAAGTTTGTATTTGATTCAAAAAAATATCCTGGATACAATGTTATTCGAGATTAAAATAACATTACTAAAAAATAAAAAAGGCCTCTGAAATTATCAGAGGCCTTTTTATTTTTTCATCCTATCAAGAACAATTAATTAGAACTTCATGACTTCATCAATCACCTTGTCTAACCTTTCTTTAGGTAAGAATTGTTGTTCTAATTGAGCAACAAATGGTACTGGTGTATCCATCGAAGCTACGCGCTTAACCGGAGCGTCTAAATCTTGAAAGCAGTGCTCTGAAATAAGCGCTACAATTTCACCTCCTATACCTCCTGTCATACAATCTTCATGCAATACAACAACACGCCCTGTTTTACGAACAGCCGCATATATGGCTTCAGTATCAAGAGGTAACAATGTTCTTAAATCTAAAATCTCTATGCTTAAATCTGTATGCTTTTCGGCATATTCTCTTGCCCAATGAACACCTATTCCATAGGTAATAATCGTTAAATCACTTCCTTCTGCAACAGTATTTGCCTTCCCTATTTCTACGGTATAATAATCATCAGGAATTTCCTCACGAATACTTCTGTATAAAAATTTATGCTCAAAAACCAATACTGGATTTGGATCTTCAATAGCTGCAGTCAATAGTCCTTTAGCCTCAAAGGGGCTTGATGGATAAACAATTTTCAATCCGGGTGTATGGAAAAACCAAGCCTCATTACTCTGGGAGTGAAAAGGACCTGCTGCTGCACCTGCACCTGTTGGCATACGAACAACTACATCTGCATTTTGTCCCCAACGCCAATGCATTTTTGCAAGGTTATTAATGATTTGATTAAAGCCACACGTTACAAAATCTGCAAATTGCATTTCAACCATTGCCTTCATACCAGCAATAGAAAGTCCTAATCCTGCACCAACAATAGCTGACTCACAAATAGGTGTGTTTCTTACGCGTGCTTTTCCAAACTGCTCAACAAAGCCTTCTGTGGCTTTAAATACACCTCCATATTCTGCGACATCTTGCCCCATGATAATAAGGTTGTCATATTTCTCCATTGATTGGCGCAAACCATCTTGAATTGCATCAATAAATCTACGTTCTGATTTAGCTCCATTTGCCACTTGGACCACCTGCTTATGCTCTGCAAATAAATCTTGAACTTCTTCTGCTGCATTTGGAATGATGTCCTCTTCAGCATACGCAAGATCAAGCCCGTCTTGAATTTCTTTTTTAACCTCTTTTCGATAAGCTTCTTCTACCTCATCGGTAAGAACACCTTCTGACTTTAAGTAATCTGTATAGTTTGTCAGTGGGTCATACTCTTCCCACTCATCTTGAATACCCTCTGGGTAATATTTTGTACCTGATGCCTCTTCATGTCCCCGCATTCTAAAGGTCATAAACTCTAACAATACAGGCTTAGGATCTTTACGCATTTCTTCAGCCAATGATCTAACTGTAGAAATTACTTCTAATATATTGTTCCCGTTCACCTGAACAGCCTTCATTCCATACCCAATTCCCTTATCGACAAACTGTTCACAGTTGAACTGTTCTTTAGAAGGAGTTGATAATCCCCAACAATTATTTTCAACAGCAAAAATTACAGGTAAATCCCAAACAGAAGCAACGTTTAATGCTTCATGAAAATCACCCTCGCTTGCTCCACCATCTCCAGTAAATACAATTGTTGCTTTTTTCTCATCCCTAACCTTAGATGCTAGTCCCACTCCACCAGCCAAGGCTAATTGTGGGCCTAAATGAGATATCATTCCAACAATATTATACTCTTGTGTTCCAAAATGAAACGAACGATCTCTCCCTTTAGTAAAACCTGACATTTTTCCTTGAAATTGAGCAAATAGTCGATTTAAAGGAATGTCTCGGGTAGTAAACACACCTAAGTTTCGGTGCATTGGAAAAATATACTCATCACGATTCATTGCATAAGCAGAACCAACAGAAATTGCTTCTTGTCCCCACCCAGAAAACCATTTTGATATTTTGCCTTGACGCAATAAAATCATCATTTTCTCTTCAATCAATCTTGGTCGAAGAATACGTTTATAAATATCTAATAACTCTGTATCCTCAAATCCTGTACGATTGTACTTAATTGTTCTTTTATCTACGGTAGTCATACTTTAAATAATGTGTTAACAAATCTAACAAATTGCGTTCATTCATGTTTAATTTCCCATAAAAAAAGGCCATCATTTTAAAATGATAGCCTCTTAATATCTATTACAATAGTTTAAACGATACCTTGATCTAACATAGCATCTGCTACTTTTACAAAACCAGCAATATTTGCTCCTTTGACATAATCAACATAATCACCTTCTGTACCATATTCAGTACATGAATTATGAATATCTTTCATAATTTGTTTCAGCTTAGCGTCTACCTCTTCTCTAGTCCAATTCATTCTTAATGAATTTTGGCTCATTTCCAACCCTGAAGTTGCAACCCCACCAGCATTTGATGCTTTTCCTGGAGCGAATAATATTTTTGCTTCTTGAAACACTGCAATTGCCTCTGGTGTAGTTGGCATGTTGGCTCCTTCAGAAACACATACACATCCATTAGCTACCAATGTTTTTGCTTCCGATTCATCTAACTCGTTCTGAGTTGCACAAGGCAAAGCAATATCACAATTTACTGACCATGGTCTTCCTTCATGGAACTCACAACCAAATTTTTCAGCATACTCTTTAATTCTTCCTCTTTTTACATTTTTAAGCTCCATTACAAATGCTAATTTCTCAGCATCTATTCCGTTGGAATCATAAATAAATCCTGAAGAATCAGAAAGCGTTACCACTTTAGCACCTAATTCCGTTGCCTTTTGACAAGCATACTGTGCTACATTTCCTGCACCTGAAATCGCAACTGTTTTACCATTAAAAGAATCACCCTTTACTGCTAACATGTTTTGTGCAAAGTATACATTTCCATATCCCGTTGCCTCAGGTCTGATCAAAGATCCTCCCCAATTCAATCCTTTACCAGTTAAAACCCCAACAAATTCATTGCGGATTCTTTTGTATTGTCCAAACATGTAACCAATTTCACGACCACCAACACCGATATCTCCAGCAGGAACATCTGTATTAGCACCAATGTGGCGAGAAAGTTCAGTCATAAATGATTGACAAAACTTCATCACTTCATTGTCAGACTTTCCTTTAGGGTTAAAATCAGAACCACCTTTACCACCACCCATAGGCAATGTTGTCAATGAGTTTTTAAATACCTGCTCAAAACCTAAAAACTTAAGAATTGATAAGTTAACTGAAGGGTGAAATCTTAACCCACCTTTGTAAGGTCCTATAGCTGAATTAAACTCAACACGGTACCCTCTATTAACCTGAACATCACCATTATCATCAATCCAAGGAACTCTAAACATTAAAGTACGCTCTGGTTCAACCATGCGGTCAAGAATTCTAGCTTTCTTGTATTTAGGGGTCTGCTCAATTACTGGAATTACAGCTTCTGCTACTTCATGAACAGCTTGCAAAAATTCAGTTTCATGACCATTAGAAGCTTTCACTTTTTCCATGAAAGCATCAATCTCAACTTGATATTTATTTGACATCTTTTATAAAGTTTGTTTCTTGACAACAAATGTAAATATTTTTTGAATTTAAAATGATTTTAAATTCAAAATGATTGGATTCTTACAAAACAAGGTTTAGGGGTGTAAAACCATCGCGTTTATCAACGTTTTACTTTTAACAAAAAGTAGGTATACATAACGTTATAACTAAAAATCATTTAATTTTGCACCCACAGAGCAACTAACATAGATAGAACTACGTCTAACTGACAAAACCGAACATATTCACAAATGAAAAATCATAAAACACACCCTATCCTTACACTTCTTGTTTGCTTAATTACAGGCTTAGCCTTTGCTCAAGCTCCAGGTAACATTTGTATCGGTACAGATGCTACTGCTTGTTTTGGAAATTCAATCACCTTAGAAGATTGTGCAGGTGTTGGAGCTGGAGGTAATCCAAACCCATACACCACAGGCCCTATTCCCTTTAATCCTGACCCTTTTACTGGCTCAACAAGTATAAGTTTAACAGATGATGGGCAATCTAGCATGATTACCATTGGTTTTGATTTTTGTTTTTACGGAACAACTTACTCTCAATTAATTATAGGTGCAAATAACTTTATAACATTTACTGCTGGAGGATCTGGAACATGGATAACAACACCAATACCTAACACTGGCGCTGTACCAAACAATGCCATAATGGGACCTTGGCAAGACATTAACCCAGCGGCTGGAGGTAGCGTAAATTACCAGGTATATGGTACAGCTCCTTTTAGAAGGTTAACTGTAACATGGAACAATGTGCCTATGTTTAGTTGTACGGCTGATTTATACTCAAGTCAAATTATTTTATACGAGACAACAAACATTGTAGAAACACACATATCAAATAAACCGCTGTGTGCTACTTGGAATAGTGGAAATGCTGTACACGGTCTTCATGGCCCTGGAGGAACAACTGCACTTACCGTTCCTGGAAGAAACAATACACAGTGGGTTACAACAAATGAAGGCTATAGGTTTACACCTCAAGCTACAATTGAATGGGCCAGTACATCAGGCTTAACATTCCCTTACAATGCGGGGATACTTACTGTTACTCAAAATGTACCTGGACCAGTGGGCTACTTTTTACAAGGGTCAACTTGTGGTAGTGGTGCTATCAGTATTTCAGATACCTCGTGGATATCAATTACAAGTGCATCTGTTGCAACAAGTGCCGTTGATGAACTTTGCTCTTCTGGAAATGGTTCTGTAACGGCTACCCCAACAACCGGGACAGCACCATACACCTACAACTGGCCAACACTAGGAGGAGCAGCAACACAAACAGTTAATACGGTTTCTGCTGGGTCTTACCAAGTAATCATGACTGATTCTAACGGTTGTGTTGGAACATCTACAGTACTTGTTAACGACACACCTGCTCTATTTCAAGGAGCGACAACTGAAGTGTCATGTCCAGGGGGAAGTGATGGAACTGCTTTTGCAGAAATGATTCCCGTTTTAGGTAACATTACCTATCAGTGGGATGACCCAATGCTACAGACTACGCAAACTGCAACAGGGCTTGCTGCTGGTAGTTACAATTGTACAATCACCTCTGATATTGGATGCGTTGACATTGTTAATGTTGTTGTAACTGAAGTTCCTGCGATGATTGGAGTAATTACATCCCAATCAGATGTTACTTGCAATAGCTTTAATGACGGAATGATTGAGGTCACAGTAACACAAGGTACCCTTCCTTATAATTATTCTTGGGACAACTCTTCCTCTTTATTAAACATTGCCAACGACCTTTATGCTGGAGCACATGTACTTACCGTAACGGATTCAAATGGATGTATTATTACCATCAATGGTGTCATTAATGAACCCTTACCTCTATCCATCGACTTTCTTACTCCAGACACACAGATATGCCCTGAAGATGACATTTTACTTTCTGCAAATGCTAGCGGAGGGTCATCAGCTTATACCTTTACCTGGTTTGAAGATGGTGTTCAAATTGGCACAGGAAATCAGCTACTGGTTGATTCAGAGTCTGCACAAACGGAATTTTGTGTTGAGTTGTCTGAACTATGTGGATCACCTACAGATCAACAATGTCTATCTATAACCCTTCCAACTCCTATTCAGCCAAGCGCAATTGCTGATGAATATCAAAAATGTGTTCCTGACACATTCTATTTCTCTAACACATCAACAAACCCAAGTGAAATTGCCTCCACTTTTTGGGAGTTTGGAGATTTTGACACACACAACGCCATCGTTAATAGCAATGACCCTGTGTCACATTTTTACGACCAGATAGGATTTAATACCCTAATCATTACAACGACCTCAATTTTTGGGTGTGTATACTCAGATACCCTAGAAAATTTTATTGAAGTTAAACCTTCTCCAACAGCAGATTTCAACTTCTCTAGTAACCCTACAACAATCTTTGAAACAACCATTTACATGCAAGACAACTCATCTGCAGATGTTGTCAATTGGCAGTGGGTAAGTCCAAATTCAAACCCTACAAGCAATAGCTTAACGAATCCAGTACTTATCTTCCCTGAAGAAACTGGTGTTTTTCCTGTTACCTTAATCGTTACAACCGACCAAGGCTGTGTTGATTCTGTTACTTATTTGATGAATGTTATAGAAGACATCTTATTTTTTGCACCAAACACATTTACTCCTGACGGTGATGAGTTTAATCAAATTTGGAAGCCTGAAATTTCAGGAATTGATATCTATAATTTTGAGTTAACCATATTCAACCGATGGGGACAGATTATTTGGAAAAACAATGACCCTTCTGTTGGTTGGGATGGAACCTTCAATGGAAAGGTTGTTCAAGCTGGGACATATGCGTGGACAGCTGCAGTTAAAAAGATATATAATGACGATAAAAAAATATTCACTGGCGCTATTACCGTGATAAAATAAAAATAACTTCCGTTATAAAAAAAGGGAGAGCCATTGCTCTCCCTTTTTTTATTTTAATTTGGCACTAACTTTGCCTTTAACAACTTATTTATACTTTAACACAAAAATGATATGAAGCAGTTAATTATTATCCTTATCTCAATATTTAGTCTTACATCGTGTGACGTTCTTGAAGAAGCCGCAGACATACTTACAACAGAAACAGTAGGATCTTCTACTCCATCGCTATCAAATGACGAAGCTATTTCTGGCTTAAAAGAGGCATTAAACATAGGGATTACAAATGCTGTTTATTTAACCTCAGAAACTGACGGATATTTGAAAAATAGCGCTATCGTATTGCCTTTTCCTGAAGACGCCATTAAAGTAAAGCAAAAAGCGTTAGACTGGGGCCTAAACAATCAAGTTAAACAGTTTGAAACGACATTAAACAGAGCTGCTGAGGAAGCAACAAAAGAAGCATTACCGATCTTCAAAGACGCTATTGTGAACATGCGTATTCAAGATGGTTTTTCTATTCTAAATGGTGGAGAGGGCGCTGCAACTACTTACCTAAAAAATAACACAACTACTGCTCTAGTTGCTGCATTCTCTCCAAAAGTTGAACGTGCAATAACTAAGGTACAACTTACCAAATACTGGAATCCAATAATTACGAAGTATAATGCAGCAATGAAGCTGACAGGTGGAGATGAGTTAAATTCAGACTTAACTCAATACGTTACAGAGCGAGCCATTACAGGTTTATTTTATATGGTAGAAGAAGAGGAGAATAAAATAAGGAAAGACCCTATGGCTAGAGTTACTGACATCCTACAAAAAGTTTTTGGTAGTATCAGTCAGTAGACTGCCGTCAGCACAATATAAAAACACTATTTTTATACGACCTAAAAGTTGAAAACATGCACTATCCAGCTACAGAATTAGTCCTTGATAAAAATGGTAATGTTTACCATCTAGGGGTTTCTCCTGAAGACATTGCGGACAAGATTATACTTGTTGGCGACCAAGACCGTGTAGACCTAGTAGCAGCCTTATTTGACACTGTAGAGCACGCCTCTCAACACCGAGAGTTTGTATGTAAAACGGGTGTATACCTGAATAAACGTATTTCGGTATTATCTACAGGGATTGGAACAGATAACATTGACATTGTAATTAATGAACTGGATGCGCTGGTTAATATTGATTTAAAAGAACGGACAGATAAATCCAATTTTAAATCCTTAGACCTCGTACGAATTGGCACCTGTGGTATTTTACAAGAAGACATTCCTATACATTCATACATTCTTTCTACACACGCATTTGGCTTAGATAATGTTGCACATTTTTACGACATTCCTTTTACAGAAAGTGAAGAACAATTGAAAAATGAGATCATGGCTCAAGTTGACTTTCCTGAATTAGTTAAACCTTATCTGATTGAAGCATCTAAAACACTCCAAGATAAGATGAGTTCTGAAAAAACAACGAACGGTATCACAATTACATCCAGTGGGTTCTATGGGCCTCAAGGAAGGCAGTTGAGGTTGAAAAATAAGGTTTCAGGCATCAACGAGCAACTAACAGCATTTAGAAATGGTACCAACAGAATACTAAATTTTGAAATGGAAAGCTCAGCTTTATTTGCCTTAGGGAAATCCTTAGGTCACAACTGTGCTACATTATGTCTTGGAATTGCTAACCGTCCAAACAAAGAGTTTTCAACAGGGCACAAAGACGATATGGTTAAGCTAATTAAATATGTGCTCGATCGCATTTAACTTAATGCCATTTGCACTTTTCTGATCCGTTCTCTATCAGGTTTTAATATCGTTTCCGAGAACATTGAGCCTTCATCTAAAAGAATTTTTTTTGTTCCTGAGAAATGGATAGCATCTGGTTTAACTTCCTTTACTATGTTTGAAACATTCGACAAATTAACACCTCCACCTGTCATAATTTCAATTCTACCTCTAGCATAATCAACCATTTCTCTTAAATTTTCCATTCCTCGCTCTACATTTACCTCTAAACCTGAAGAAAGTAAACGCTTAACACCCAGGTCAATAAGAACATCTAACGATTTTTTATAATTGGCTGTATCATCAAACGCACGGTGAAAGGTAACCTCCATTCCCTTTGCATTTTCTATCATTAATGAAATGGATTCTTTATCAATTTCACCCCGTTTATTAAGTGCTCCAATTACAACACCCTGTGCTCCAAGTTCACCACAGGCAATAATATTTCGAATCATGAGCTCTATTTCACCTTGACTGTAAACAAAGCCCCCTGGCCTAGGCCGAATAAGCACATGTGTTTCTACGCCATGCGCTAATGCATAATCTACTAGTCCTAATGATGGCGTAAGCCCACCTTGTTCTAAACTTTGACACAATTCTATTCTGTCAAAATTTAATTCTTTTGCAATCTGAATTGCTTCGATTGAAGCAGCACATAGTTCTAATTTCATCATCCTAAAATAATTCTATTTCATCAATAAAGGTCCATGGAACATGACCTGCACCATCGTTTCCTTCAGGAATTAAATCCATCGCTGAGACTTCAACCTTAACATAGCGTGCTTTAGACTTTAAACGCAACTCTTTCATTCCAAACTGACTATCACACGCATTTAAATCAGCTTCACGAAGTTTTTCCCAGTTAACTTTATCCTTTGATTTGAATAGCTTAATTTTCTTAGGTAAATAGATCCAAGACCCATTATCCTCAAGAAATCCTATTCGAAAACCACGTAGTTTTTTCTTTTGCTCCAAGTCGATAATAAACACTATTTGACTGGTATTAAACCCAAGCCATTCACTTCCTTTCCAAGGTGTTTTACCACAAATTCCATCAACTAAATTTAAACTTCCATTGTTATTATACTTTGGGTGAGCCGGAGTAATCAGCTCAACGTTAGCGCCTAAATTATCTGTAATAACAAAGTTATAATTCACCTCCACCGCATTCGGAATAGAGTTTACCTTTACATTTAAATCTGACCGTTTGGAATCAATTGCTTTTGAAATAAAAATAGAATCCTGTGACCCAAGGTTTGGATAATAAAGTGTCCGATTCAAATTGTCTTTGGACTGCTCCAATAAAACTTCGAATTTTGATGCTTCATACGCTCCCGTAAAATTCAGGTTAATCCCACCTTCGGCCCTCCTTATATTCATCTGAGGAAAATGAATGGATTTAGCATAATTTACAGCATGTTTTTTTAAATAGTCTTCATGTTTGAGTAGATATACGTTTAAAAACTCTGTATAACTAGGCTTTGAAAAGCACCATAAGCTTTGAATTAACGCCAAAGCACGCGGGTAAGTCATGTATTCAACCTGTGACATTTCTGACATATACTCTGACCATAAATTCGCTTGCCCCCCAAGAACAAATGCTGCATCAATAGCACTCATTCCTTCTGGAATTGGGTTAAATTGATACACTTTTTCTAACGGTAAATAGCCTCCTATTGCAAGGGGCTCGTCTGGGTGACTGCTTTGATAATAATCGAAATAACAATGTGTATTTGGTGACATCACCACAGCATGTCCTTGAGAGGCTGCTTCTTTCCCACCTTGATCACCACGCCATGACATGACAGCAGCATTGGGTGAGAGTCCACCTTCTAAGATTTCATCCCAACCAATAAGCTTCTTCCCTTTTTTTATTAAAAATTGATCTATACGTTTTATAAAGTAACTCTGAAGCTCATGATCATCTTTTAATCCGTTAGAATCAATTACGTCCTGACAATTAGAGCATGATTTCCACCTTGTTTTTGGTGCTTCATCTCCTCCAATATGGATATACTCTGATGGAAACATCTCTACAACTTCTTCCAATACATTTTGCATAAAAAGGATTGATTCTTCCTTTGAACAATAGATATCATCAAAAACTCCCCATAGTCCAGGTACTGGATTTTCAAGTCCACTGCATGATAATTCTGGGTAGGCAGCTAATGCAGCTCTACTGTGCCCAGGCATTTCAATTTCAGGCACAATGGTAATGTACTTCGATTGTGCATAAGCAACAAGCTCTTTAATTTCTTCTTGCGTATAAAACCCACCATATTTTTTGACTGTATATGTTCTTGGCGACCTGCTATAATGACCGTCTACCGTACTGTCTCGATAGGCTCCTACCTCCGTTAGCTTAGGATACTTTTTTATCTCTATTCTCCAGCCTTGATCATCGGTTAAATGCCAATGAAATGTATTGAATTTATACATTGCCATAATTCGAATAAATTTTTTCACCTCATCGACCGAAAAAAAATGTCGACTCACATCAAGGTGTAAGCCACGCCACTCAAACTTAGGAGAATCGACTACTTTTGATTTTTTCAAATACCATTTCACCCGCTCGCCTTCTATAAGTTGAAGCAATGAATTAACCGCATAAAAGCAACTTGCGTCTGAACTATACACAATTTCAATATCCTTATCAATGGTAATTGAATAATAATCTTTAGATGCATTAACTTCGCGTTTCAATAAAATCTTTGGACGTTTCTCCACTTCATTTAAGGCAATATTGAACTGCGTGCTCAATTCCTCTCTTAATAACTTGAAACTCTGAAGAGGCATCGAAGAATCATTCAAAGACAACCCTTTTGAAATATTAAGCTCACCTTTAAACACTTCGTAATCTAAAGGAGTTGGGATAATTGGACATTGTTGTTGCGCAAAATTATTGAGGCCAATTGTCCAAGCAAGTATAAAAAGGAGTGTCTTCATAAGACTGAAGATAACATCTTCATTTAAATACAGCTCACGAATTACATTAAAGTAACTAAAAGCACCGGGTAGGTAAAATCAAAAAAGCCATAGAAAAACATCTATGGCTTTATAATTATTTTAAATAGAATAGCGCACAATTACATATTTCTTCGGTACTGTCCTCCAACTTCAAACAATGAAGCTGTCACCTCACCCAAAGAGGCTACTTTACATACTTCCATTAGTTTTTCAAAGATGTTCTCGTTATTAATTGCAGCCTTTTGAAGTTCTTTCATCAGCGCTTTAGTATCTTGCATTTTATGCAACTCACTAAGCATATCTATTTGATATTGTTTTTCATCTTCTGTTGCACGGATAACCTCATCCGGAGTAACCGTTGGGGAACCATCTTTACTTAAGAACGTATTTACACCAATAATCGGGAAGTCACCACTGTGTTTTAATGTTTCATAGTAAAGGGATTCTTCCTGAATTTTAGATCGTTGGTACATTGTTTCCATTGCGCCCAATACACCTCCCCTTTCTGTAATTCGATCAAACTCTAACAATACTGCCTCCTCGACCAAGTCCGTTAATTCTTCAATAATAAATGATCCCTGAATTGGGTTTTCATTTGCCGTTAACCCAAGCTCTTTATTGATAATTAATTGAATGGCCATTGCCCTACGTACTGAAGCCTCTGTTGGAGTAGTAATTGCTTCGTCATATGCATTGGTATGCAGCGAATTACAGTTATCATAAATCGCATATAATGCTTGTAAAGTAGTACGTATATCATTAAAATCAATCTCTTGAGCATGCAGTGAACGTCCTGAAGTTTGAATATGATACTTCAACATTTGAGCCCTTGAGTTAGCCCCGTACTTATCCTTCATCGCTTTTGCCCATATCTTACGTGCAACACGACCAATAACTGCGTACTCAGCATCAATCCCATTTGAGAAGAAAAACGAAAGGTTTGGACCAAACTTATTAATATCCATTCCACGACTTAAGTAATACTCAACGTATGTAAATCCATTTGCTAACGTTAACGCCAATTGAGTTACAGGATTTGCCCCAGCTTCAGCAATGTGATAACCAGAAATGGATACTGAATAGAAGTTACGTACATTCTTTTCAATAAAGTACTCCTGAACATCACCCATTAAACGCAATGCAAATTCTGTCGAAAAAATACATGTGTTCTGGGCTTGGTCTTCTTTTAAGATATCGGCCTGAACGGTTCCACGAACAGCGCTCAGTGTGTATGTTTTAATTTGAGCATATACATCTGCAGAAAGCACCTTATCACCTGTCACTCCCAATAAAAATAAACCTAAGCCATTATTTCCATCAGGTAATTCACCTTGATATGTTGGTCGAGCAACTCCTTTATCTTTATAAATCGCTTCTATTTTAGCTTCTACTTCAGCTTCTAGTCCATTCTCTTTAATATACTTCTCACACTGTTGGTCAATGGCAGCATTCATAAAGAAACCTAACAACATAGGTGCCGGCCCATTAATCGTCATTGAGACAGATGTTTTTGGATCGGCTAAATCAAAACCTGAATACAATTTTTTTGCATCATCTAAACAACAAATAGACACACCTGCGTTTCCAATTTTACCATATATATCTGGACGTAAACCAGGGTCATTCCCATAAAGTGTTACAGAGTCAAATGCCGTTGATAAACGTGCCGCGGGCATTCCTGCACTTACATAGTGAAACCGTTTATTTGTACGCTCTGGACCTCCTTCTCCTGCAAACATTCTTGAAGGATCTTCTCCTGTACGTTTAAATGGATAAAGCCCCGAGGCATACGGAAACTCCCCAGGTACATTCTCTTGTAGACACCACTTTAAAATATCACCCCAAGCAGCATATTTTGGTAAAGAAACTTTTGGAATTTGAGTATGTGATAAAGACTCTGAATGCGTTTTTATGTTAATCTCTTTTTCTCTTACCTTAAATGAATAAACAGGTTGCTTATACTTATTCACTTTATCTGCCCAACCTGTAATCACCTCCCAATTGTATGGGTCTAAGTCCATTTTTACACGGTCAAACTGAGCAACAAGTAATTTTATGAAATCTTGAGAATCTGAACTTACACTTGAAAGTGATTCTGAATCAATTCCTGTTTTGTCCAACAAAGGTTCTTGTCCAATAACTGTTTCTAGCGTTTTGAATAAACCATATAACTTTTGAGCTACATCTTGCTGTGTCTCTGCCTTGAAATCATAAGCTCTATTACTTTCTGAAATTTCAGACAAATACCTTGTTCTATTTGGTGGAATAACGAAAATCTTTTCACTCATTTCTTTTGAAATCTCAAACTTCGACTTCAAATCTGCACCTGTTTTTTCAACAACCTTGTCAATAATTGCTTTATAAAGCGTATTCATTCCCGGGTCGTTAAACTGAGATGCAATTGTTCCAAATACAGGTAAATCATCTTGATGCGTATCCCAAAGGTTGTTGTTGCGCATGTATTGCTTTTTCACATCCCTCAATGCATCTAAAGAACCACGCTTATCAAACTTATTAATGGCTACTAAATCAGCAAAATCCAACATGTCGATTTTCTCTAACTGTGTTGCAGCACCAAACTCTGGTGTCATCACATATAGAGAAGCGTCCGAATGTTCTATAATTTCCGTATCCGATTGACCAATCCCCGAAGTTTCTAAAATGATTATGTCAAATTCAGCAGCTTTTAATACTTCAACAGCTTCATTTACATATTTTGAAAGTGCCAAATTAGACTGGCGTGTTGCCAATGAGCGCATATAAACACGACTGTTATTTATTGCATTCATTCTAATTCGATCACCTAGAAGTGCTCCACCCGTTTTTCTTTTGGACGGATCAACCGAAATAAGTCCAATTGTCTTTTCTGGAAAATCAATTAAAAATCGCCTGACCAATTCATCAACTAGTGATGATTTACCAGCCCCACCTGTACCTGTTATTCCCAACACAGGTGTCTTTGATGTTTTATTTTTCTCTATTACTTTATCTAGCGTCGACTTGGCTACTTCTGGGAAATTTTCCGCTGAAGAAATCAAACGTGCAATTGCTCCAATTTCTTTTTTTGCTAAATCTTCAATTTTTACATTTAATGTTTCGCCAATGGCATAATCGGCCTGCATTACAAGGTCATTAATCATACCTTGCAAGCCCATTTCACGCCCATCATCTGGAGAGTAGACACGCGTAATACCGTAATCTGTCAAGTCTTTAATTTCAGAAGGAAGAATAACTCCTCCTCCTCCACCAAAAATCTTGATGTGCCCAGCGCCTCGTTCTTTCAATAAGTCATACATGTATTTAAAATACTCATTGTGACCACCTTGATACGAGGTAATTGCAATCGCGTTTGCATCTTCTTGAATAGCACAATTAACAACTTCATCAACACTTCGATCATGCCCTAAATGAATCACCTCTACACCTGTAGTTTGAATAATTCTTCTCATGATGTTTATAGCAGCATCGTGGCCATCAAACAAGGCAGCGGCTGTAACAATCCTTACTTTATTCTTTGGCTTATACGTTTCTATCTTATCCATAAATCAAGTTGTTTGTGCTTTTATGAAGCAGTGCAAAAATAAGGATTTAAGCGCTAAAAGTAAAGTCAAAAAATGACCAATTTAACTTTGTTCTTTGATGCAAATAATGGTATTGTAATGACTTCGAAAAAAAAAGAGAAAAACTAAATAACTTCACGCAGTTGCTTGAAACCTATTCCCAGTGTCCTTTCGTAGTTGCGTAGAACTTTAACCTCTTTTGTGTTGACTAAACAGAAAGAGGTACCTTCCTTACCCGCGCGTGCCGTTCTTCCTGATCTGTGTGTATAGTACTCATCACTTTCAGGAAGCTGGTAATGTGCAACATAAGATAATCCTGCAATATCAATACCTCTTGCAGCTACATCTGTAGCCACCAATATTTGAAGCGATTGCTTCTTGAACGCACGCATTACCTTGTCGCGTTCCTTTTGCAGTAAATCTCCATGAAGAGAATCTGCTGCAATATTTTTAGCGATTAATTGTTTTGCCAATTTTTGAGCCATCACCTTTGTTCGACAGAAAATAACTCCGCGATTTTTGTGTTCTGATTTAAGAAATTGCAAGAGAACATGTAGTTTTTCATTATCCTCACAAACAATGTATTGATGTGTAATCTTTTTATTTACAACGTCTTTTCTATTCACCTCTATTCTTAACGAATCGGCTGACATGTGTTTTTTAATAATGTCTTGAATCCCCGATGGCATTGTCGCTGAAAAAAGCCACTTATTTTCAACCCTTGAAACAAAAGACATAATTTCATCCAGTTCTTTTTTAAACCCCATGCTCAACATTTCATCGGCTTCATCCAAAATAACCGTTTTGACATTTCGTAAATCAACTGCATTTCGCTTTACCAAATCAATTAATCGACCAGGTGTCGCAACAACAATATGTGTTGTTCTTTGCAAGTTTGAAATTTGACGGTCAATGTGCTCTCCGCCATAAACCGCTTCAACAAAAATCTTTTCCGAATACTTCGTGAATTTGAATAATTGTTTTGCTACTTGCTGACCTAGCTCTCGTGTTGGACAAAGAATAAGCCCTTGAATCTCATTTAAACTTGGATCTATTTGCTGTAACAACGGTAACCCAAAAGCAGCTGTTTTTCCTGTTCCGGTTTGAGCTTGACCAATTAAATGTGTAGCACCTTCCAATAAAGCTGGAATAACGCGTTCTTGAATATCAGTAGGCTCGACGATTCCTAACTCAGCCAATCCTTTAATAAACCCATTCTGTACACCCAATTCTTCAAAACTCTTCAAAACACGAAATTTTTAAATTCAAAGGCAAAGGTAACCTAAAGATTTTGAGTTTAACTAATTTAAATTGAAGCTAAGGAATATTGTACCTTTGCACTTAATTTAGAGACTAAATTGTAGGAGTATATGAATGTAGCTATTATTGGTGGTGGTGCAGCCGGTTTTTTTGCAGCAATTGCAACAAAGGAAAATTTTCCAGAGGCCAATGTTACCATTTATGAAAAATCACAAAAACTACTTTCTAAAGTAAAAATATCTGGTGGAGGGAGATGTAACGTTACAAATGGATGTACAAACATTAAAGAATTAGCCTTAGCATATCCGAGAGGAGGACAGAAACTACGAAAAGCATTTGGTAAGTTCAACACATCTCACACCATGGAGTGGCTTGAATCTAGAGGTGTTCCCCTAGTTATTCAAGATGACAATTGTGTGTTCCCTGTATCGCAAGATTCACAAAGTATAATCGATTGTTTTTTAGCTGAAACAAAACGCCTAGAGATACAAATTGAACTTGGTTGTGGTGTAAAAAAACTACAACCTAAAAACCAACAGTGGCAGATGGATTTTATCGATACTGCTAAAGAGGCTAAGGTTGTAGACAAAATAATTATTGCAACTGGCGGGTCTCCAAAACGGTCAGGATTAGACTGGTTAGAAACTATGGGACATCAAATTGAAGAACCAGTTCCTTCATTGTTTACATTTAATATGCCTAATGAATCAGTCAAAGAATTGATGGGGATCGTTATTGAAAATGTTCAGGTTAATATTCAAGGAACTCCATTAAAATCTAATGGTCCTTTATTAATAACTCACTGGGGAATGAGTGGGCCTGCAATCCTAAAACTATCGGCTTTCGGAGCCCGAAAACTAAACGAAAAAAACTATGCATTCAACCTTCAGGTAAACTGGGTAAATATTCAAAACAGTGAGTTGGTTGCAAACGAGCTTCGGAAAATTCGTGAAGAACACCCAAACAAAAAACTTACAAACTATCGACCATACGCACTAAAAGAGCGATTATGGCTTTACTTAATAGATAAATGTGAATTCTCAAATGAAGTTACCTGGTCTCAAATAGGAAAAAAGGGGGTTAATAAACTCATGAATATTCTTACAAATGATGTGTACGAAGTAAAAGGGAAAACTACATTTAAAGAAGAGTTTGTTACCTGTGGAGGAATCGCATTAGAGAACATAAACTTTAAGACAATGCAAAGCAATGTTTGTCCAAACATCTATTTTGCAGGAGAGCTTTTAGACATCGATGGTATTACTGGAGGCTACAACTTTCAAGCTGCTTGGACCACAGCATTTATTGCTGCAAAGCTAAATTAAACCGCACATAAATGGGTTAACAACATCCTCCACCATCGTAAAAAAATGTTGACTTAGAGATATAGATATCACCTCTATTCAATTTAGTAAGAGCACTTGCAGTCTTATCGCAAATAGCCAAAGGTGAATTTCGATTTAACACATGTCCTTCCCCATCATCAAACAAATCATCCTCACCAAAATAAATACCTGTTTTCCCCGTAAAAATACATGGGCCATCTTTTGGCATAGGATCTTTAATTGCACAAACTTCAACACTTTCAAGATAGATCAACTGATCTGTATCGTAATGCGTAGGATCTAAAACGCGATAAGGACGCCTTGCTCTAACTTCTATTGTTCCAAACCCTGCATCCGTTAACATCTTAATATACTCACTTAACGGCAGAGAACCACTTAAACATAACGCGCGTAATTTCTCATCGTTTTTCAATGATACTGGCATTGGATCCTCAGTAACGGGGTCAGATAGAACTAAACGTCCATTTGGCTTAAGTACGCGATACATTTCACCTATCGCTTGCTTCAAATCTTCTTTGTCAAAAATATTGAACAGGCAGTTTTGAGCGGCAACATCAATGGAATTATCGGCAACAGGTAAATTCAATGCATCTCCTTTTCTGACATCTACAAAATCAGTATTGAACCAGGCATTTGTTTTCGCTGCCTCCACAAGGTTAGCCTTACAAGATTCGATCATTTCATCTACCACATCAATTCCAATAACACCTTGTTTTTTCCGACTGAAATACGAAAACTGAAACAGTTCCATTCCTCCACCCACTCCAACATAAAGAACGTTTGGTTCATTCACTAAGTCACGCGGATTTACGGTTGAACCACAGCCGTAATTCATAGCCAACATTATACTTGGCATATTTAACCCCGGAAGCACCCATACTGGAGTTGTAGTACAGCATAAACCAACGTCAGGAGTTAATGCTGCTTCTCGGTATACATCTACAGTAGTATCCAAATATGATTTCATGTTTTTATTTTATGTAAGTTCACCTCCACAACTAGATCCTGCCCCTGCAGTACACCCGTAACAGTGTTGATTCACAATTATAATTCTATTTAACAAGTCATCAATATTGAATGCTGATATATGCTGGTCTTTAGCTGAAACTTTTAAGTCAAGCATCTGATTGAAATCACAATCAAAAATAAACCCATCCCAACTAATTGACAGCGTAGTTCTACACATCACTGTAGAAGCCGCAACAGGATTATATGCATTTACCAATTTCTCCATATATCCTTGATAATTCTCACTTGCAATCAGGTATTGAAGGTATCTTGAAATCGGTAAATTCGTGATGGTGAATAATTGATTAAACACAATGTCAAATTGTGATCTTAACTTCGCTTTAAACTCAACTTCCAACACGCTCTGATCAGGCGGTAAAAATGCACCTGAAGGGTTATAAACCAAATTCAAGATTAACCCTGAATTTTCACACCCGTAACCAACTGCGTTTAACATTTTTAAAGCCTCTATACTTTTATCAAACACACCCGAACCACGCTGGGCATCTGTTTTTTTCGAATTGAAATAAGGCAGTGAAGACACCACCTCTACATTATGTTTCTTGAAAAATTCTGGAAGGTCATTGTAACTCTTATTGGCAACAATAATGGTCAAGTTACAGCGTACCAATATCTTTTTTCTCCGCGCCGACAATTGCGCTACAAACCACCTAAAGTTTGGATTCATTTCAGGTGCACCACCAGTAAGATCAACTGTAGAACACGCTGTTTTATCAATAGCGTCTAGACACAGTTTCATGGTTTCACGCGTCATGATTTCTTTACGGTCAGGACCAGCATCGACATGACAGTGCTTGCAAACTTGGTTGCACATTTTTCCGATATTAATCTGAAAAACATCAACACCAATTGCCGTTAAAGGATACAAGTTCGATTCTTTTAGCTTCGTTTCAAAACAAGGTAAGCTTGCTTCTTGAAGAAGGTTCAGTTGTTTCTCTGTTTCCGATAACGCATGGCCTTGTGCCAACAATGATTTATGCACAAGAGTTCCCATTACATAGAGAGGTCTTTGTATTTATTCATCATCTGAACGCCATGCACTAAGGTTGCTCCTCCTTTAATTGCTGAAGCAACATGCACTGCTTCCATCATCTGTTCCTCATCAAACCCTTGTTCCATTGAATCTTCTGTATAAGCATCTATACAATATGGACATTGAACAGCGTGAGAAACAGCCAATGCAATTAGTGTTTTTTCTCTTTTTGTTAGCGCGCCATCTTCAAAGACATTTCCATAGTAATCGAAAAATTTCTTTCCTAATTCAGGCTGCCATTCTGAAACTTTTCCAAATTTCTTTAAATCTTCTGGATCGTAGTATGTTTTCATAAGTTCAAAAGTTTTTTCTTCCAATTCTTCCAACGATAAACCTTTGAAAAAAGTATAATTAGCAGTGGTTGTAATACCAAAATTGTAAGAAAAGACTCCATTCCAAAAATAGGTTCTGAGCGATCTATATACATTGCATCGGTATGAAATGCTTGCCAATCGTTGGTTAGAATTAATGATGCAAAAATATTATTAACAGCATGATACCCCATACTTAGCTCTATACCATCATCCATATGTGTTATAAGCCCCATAAATATTCCTGTACCTATATAAAAGAGCAATAGAATATTCCCGAGCTTAGCAACTTCTGGATTAGCTCCATGGAGTAGTCCGAATAAAATTCCCGTCAAAAGTATTGCTATCCACCCCTTTTTAAACACAAGACCAAAGCCTTGAAATAAATAAGCTCTAAAAAGTAGTTCTTCAGCTGTTGTTTGAATTGGAATTAAAAACAAGGACACCAACAACAATGGGATAAATGTTTCAGTATCTAAATTCCATTCAATTGGAGCTCCTGTATTCATACTAACAAGCATAAAAACAAACATGATTATCCCCCAGATAACGAATGAAAATCCAAACCGTTTCCAATCAAACGACTTACGCGAAGTAAACACAGATAAAATGGGTCTTTTGTGAAGGTATTTCACACTCAACAACAACCCTACAACAACAAAGAGAAATGGGGTTAGCAACAACGCTAAACTTAAATTTAAACTTGCTGTATCTGGGATGTTCATTAAGGAATACCCCAGAATTTTAACCGCTATTAGTTCAACAATTAATTGACCAGCAACAAGAGATAAAAAAACGATTCCAATTGTAGTGAAATACATCCCTACCTTATCGCTTTCTCCAGCTCCTTGTTTTAAAAAACTCATCTGTTATTGAAACATCTCTTTCATTCGTTGAAAAAACCCTTTCTCATTTCGATCAGGACTTGGAATGAAGTTTTCACTCTCCTTTAATTTTTCCAATATTTCTTTTTCATCTTTAGAAACCTTTTTAGGTGTCCAAACATTGATGTGAACGAATAAATCTCCGCTACCATATCCTTGTAAAATAGGAAGTCCCTTCCCTTTTAAACGAAGTACTTTTCCACTTTGTGTTCCCGGGTCAACTTTGATTTTAGCTTTCCCTGAAACTGTTGGAATTTCAATAGAAGCGCCTAAGACAGCATCCACAAAATTTACATACCCGTCATAATGAAGATGATCTCCATCTCTACGTAAATCTTCATCTGTAATTTCTTCGACAACAACAATTAAATCTCCTGCAACACCATTAAAAGGCCCAGCATTCCCTTTTCCTGAAACACTTAGTTGCATACCGTCCATAACACCTGCAGGAATATCAATTTCGATAACATCCTCTTTGCGCTCTAAACCATTGGCATCGGCACCTGCAGGTCTTTTATCAATCATTTTTCCTGCACCATGACATGGCTCACAAGCCGATTGTGTTTGCATGGCACCTAAAAACGTTTGTGCTACTCGTGTAACTCTACCTGAACCACCACAAGTTTGACAGCTCTTAAACGTTACTCCGTCAGCATTTACTAATTTGTTGACTTTTATTTTTTTATTGACCCCTTCAGCTATTTCCTGAAGTGTTAATTTCATTTTTACGCGAAGGTTTGTACCACGAACAACTCTTGACCCACCGCCTCCACGGCTTCGTCCACCTCCACCAAAGGCACCACCAAAAATGTCTCCAAATTGAGAAAAGATGTCATCCATATCCATACCACCGCCTCCGAAACCACGAGCGCCATTCATACCCGCATGACCGTATTGATCATAACGTGATTTCTTTTCAGCATTACTCAGTATTTCGTATGCTTCTGCTGCTTCCTTAAATTTATCTTCCGCAGCGGTATCTCCTTCGTTTTTATCTGGGTGATACTTCAACGCAAGTTTACGGTACGATTTCTTAATTTCAGTAGCTGTAGCATTTTTTGAAACACCCAATACTTCGTAATAATCTCTTTTATTGCTCATAATAGCTAATCCTAATCTTTATTGACCTACAACAACTTTCGCAAAACGAATAACTTTATCGTTTAAGAAATATCCTTTTTCAACGGCTTCAATTACTTTTCCTTTTTGCTTTTTGGTTGGAGCAGGAACATTCGCAATTGCCTCGTGAATTTCAACATCAAAAACATCTCCATCAGAGTTCATTGGCTTAAGGCCTTTTCCCTCTAAGGTTGCTTTGAATTTATTGTAAATAAGGTTGAAACCTTCTTTCACTCCTTCTAGATCTTCAGAAGTCAAATTGTTTTTAATTGCACGCTCAAAATCATCCATTACAGGAAGCATGTCTCTCAACACACCCGCATTCGCATTTCCAATAATATCAACTTTTTCTTTGTTTGTACGCTTTCTATAATTGTCAAATTCTGCGTGAATTCTTATATACTTATCGTTCAATTCTGCATAACGCTCTTCTGCAGTAGGCTCTACCTTCACTTCAGCTTCAGTGTTCTCCTCTTCGGTTACGGTATTGTTTTCTGATCCTTGTTGACCTTCTGTATTTTGATCTTCTACTGTTTGTTTTTCTTCTTCAGACATTACACTTTTTTTTTGTTAAAAAAGGGTACGCAAAGATACTGCCATTTTAAGAAATAAGACAGACTGTCATAAAATATGATTTCATGCGTGTAAAGTTGTCAGAATTGTAGAGGGCAGGCGGTAAGAATGTCTACTCTGCCAATAATTTATCTAATGCTAAATGTAAACCTATCCCCCTTAATTCAGATCCAGAGGCTATTATTCCCCCATTTCCATCAACCAAGAATGCAGTCGGAATAGAAGACACTTGATACTTTCTTGAAACAGTACCTTTATTGTCCCACACGTGGTTTTTCCAGATTAAACCATCTTTTCTTATTGCTTCAATCCAAGGTTCTTTTTTTCGATCAAGTGAAATACTTAGCACTTCAAAACCTTTTCCAGAAGTAAATTTAGATTTTCGATACTTATTATAAGCTTCAACAACATTCGGGTTTTCTCTACGGCAAGGACCACACCATGATGCCCAAAAATCAACAAGTACAACTTTACCTCTTAAATCTGAGAGTTTAATTGTTTTTCCTTTTGGAGATTTTAATTCAATTTCAGGTGCCTGACTTCCTTGTCCAAAGCCTATAGAACTCCCAAAGTTCATGAAAAGAAATGCTATGAAAATAACCGCTAATCGCATTTAACCTATTCTTCTTATATCCGCCCCAAGGTTATTCAAACGAATATCAATGTCTTGGTAACCTCTATCTATTTGTTCAATGTTATGAATTGTACTCTTTCCTTTCGCTGAAAGTGCTGCAATTAACAATGAAACACCTGCTCTAATATCTGGAGATGTCATTTGAATACCTCTTAAATCACTTTTGCGATCTAAACCAATAACTGTTGCTCTATGTGGGTCACAAAGAATAATTTGAGCCCCCATATCAATTAGTTTATCTACAAAAAACAAGCGAGATTCAAACATTTTTTGATGAATCAACACAGATCCCTTTGCTTGAGAAGCAACTACCAATATTATTGATAGTAAATCTGGTGTAAATCCTGGCCATGGTGCATCAGAAATAGTCATAATTGAACCATCAATAAATGTTTCAATTTCATAGCTTTCTTGAGCAGGGACATAAATGTCATCCCCTTTTCGTTCCAATTTAATACCAAGCCTTCTGAAAATTGTTGGAATTATACCTAAATCATCCCAACTAACATCTTTTATTGTAATTTCTGACTGTGTCATTGCAGCCAATCCAATAAACGATCCTATTTCAATCATATCAGGAAGGATACGGTGAAAACATCCACCCAATTCTTCAACCCCTGTTATGGTTAACATGTTAGAGCTAATACCTGAAATTTTAGCACCCATTGCATTCAGCATTTTACAAAGCTGTTGCAAGTAAGGTTCACAGGCCGCATTGTAAATTGTTGTTTCACCTTTAGCCATAACAGCAGCCATAACAATGTTCGCCGTTCCTGTTACTGAAGCCTCATCCATATGAATGTAAGTTCCCTTTAGGTTACTCCCCTCAACAGCATAAAAGTGCTCGCCTGCATCGTAATTAAACTTAGCGCCTAAACTAATCATACCCGCAAAGTGTGTATCTAGTCTTCTACGTCCTATTTTATCGCCTCCCGGCTTTGGCAAATAACCAACACCAAAACGTGCTAAAAGAGGCCCAACAATCATTACTGATCCTCTTAATGAACTCGCTCTTATCTTAAAATCTTCTGTTTGTAAATAATCGAGGTCAATGTCTTTTGCTTGAAAAATATAAGTCCCTTTTTCAACCTTCTCAATTTTCACCCCCATAGCCTGTAACAAACCAATTAGTTTATTTACATCTACGATATCAGGAATGTTAGATATTGTTACCTTTTCAGGAGTTAAAAGAGGTGCGCACAAGACTTGTAAAGCCTCATTTTTTGCGCCTTGTGGAATTAATTCACCTTTAAGTTTTTTTCCACCATGAATTTCAAATGAAGCCATCGATTATTTTTTATACTGTTTCTTCTTAAACTGTTTCTTGTGATTGTTGTTATTCGACTTTCTATTGTTGTTATTCTGGTTGTTTTGAAGCCCTAATGTTTTTAACAATTGATTTGTACTCGTCAAATCTTCATCCGGGTTCTCTAAACTCAACTTACCATCAGAAAGTTCTCCCATTTTTGCTGCAATAACTGTGTTTTCAACAGCAGTATTGTTGTGCTTTAGAAACTGCTTTTTCATGAAGTTCCCCATTACTGAAGATAGGTACTCCGTTTCTTTTTTATCTGTAACATTTTTCGAATCCCGCAGAATTTTCTCTGTATACTGACCAAAATGACCATAACGTATTTTACTTTTCGGATATTCCATTGCTGCAGGCCTCTCCTCAAGGCTTTCTCGTTCCGGTATCTCGTATGGCGAATCTACATCTAGCTTGAAATCAGACATAATGAACAAATGTGTCCAGAGTTTATGCCTATAGTCATCTACATCACGCAAATGTGGGTTTAACTGCCCCATTACCTCAATAATAGCTCGTGTAGCACGATTCCTCTCCTCGCGATCTTCGATCTGCATGGCATGAGTAATCATGTTCTGAACGTTCCTCCCATATTCAGGAAGAAGCATTTTTGATCTTGCTGTATTATATTCCATTCGTGTGTGTTAGACTTCGAATCTACTAATTTTCAAAATGCTTAGCAAGCGCGTTAGTAAATAAGCCTTTTGCCTCTGCTATGAAACCAAAATGCTCATCATCTACCATCATCTTACCTTTTGTTACATGACCTAAGAGCGTAAACTGAGTTCCTGAAGCCATCATTCTTTCTAAAAATGCATCTTCTTGGTCTTCGTTTACAGTCACAACTACTCGACCTTGCCCTTCTCCAAATAAGAATGCATCTTCTCTAACCTCAGAATCCGTAACAATGTCAAATCCTAAATCTCTAGGTATCGCCATCTCAGTTAATGCCACAAACATACCTCCATCAGAGACATCGTGTGCAGCATTAATTAATTCATCTTTAATAAGTCCCTTTACCGTCTGTTGCATTGCAAACTCTTCTTCTAAATTGAAGTAAGGTGCTGGCGATGCAGCAATACCATGATAAGAAACTAAATATTCAGATGAAGAAATATCGTTGTGAGAATCTCCAATAATAAAAATCAAGTCCCCCTTATCTTTAAAGTCTAAAGTCATGACCTTATCCTTATCTTCAACAACACCAATCATTCCGATTGTAGGTGTTGGAAAAACAGGTACTTCTACTCCATCAATAACAGATTGGTTATAGAATGAAACATTTCCTCCAGTTACAGGTGTCTCAAATTTTAAACAAGCTGCTGACATTCCCTTAATAGCACCAACAAATTGCCAAAATGATTCTGGATTGTATGGATTACCAAAGTTAAGGCAGTTTGTAATAGCACTTGGATTACCTCCAGCACATGTAATATTTCTAGCAGCTTCAGATACAGCAATCATAGTTCCAACTTCTGGATCAGCGTTCACATATCGTGAATTACAATCAACTGTCATTGCTAAAGCTCTATTTGTTCCTTTAATATTTGTTATCCCAGCATCAGAAGGACGATTGGTCGTCATTGTTCGAGTACCAACCATAGAATCGTACTGCTCAGTAACCCATTTTTTAGAAGCGATATTTGGATGTTGCAACAATTTGAACGCAACTTCTTTTAAATCTTCAGGCTGAGCAACATCATCAATGTTGAACTTTTTAAACTCCTGGTAATAAGCTGGCTCTGTGTATTCTCTTTCATTTACTGGAGCTCCACCACCAAGAACAAGAGACTCTGCAGGCACATCACCTACAACCTCACCTCCCATCATGTAGCGAACGCGTCCACCTTCTGTTACAACACCAATTTCTTCCGCGTGTAAATCCCATTTATCAAAAATGTCTTTAACGATTTGTTCTTGCCCTTTTTGAACAACAACAAGCATTCGTTCTTGCGACTCTGAAAGTAAAATTTCATACGGCAGCATATCCTCTTGACGTGTAGGCACTAAATCAAGGTTGATATCCATACCAACATTGTCACCAGCCGCACTCATCTCACATGAAGAACACGTAATACCCGCTGCTCCCATATCTTGCATCCCAACAATAGCATCCGTATCAGCAAGCTCCATTGTTGCTTCCAACAATAACTTTTCCATAAATGGATCTCCAACCTGAACAGATGGTAAATCATCTGCCGATTCTTCCGTAATATCTTTAGAAGCAAATGCAGCACCAGCAATTCCATCCTTACCTGTAGAAGAACCTACAATAAAAACAGGGTTACCTGGACCAGCAGATGTTGCTGAAATAACTTTAGTTGGATCCATGATGCCTGCAGAAAATGCATTTACCAATGGGTTTGTATTGTATGAGTCATCAAAGAACACCTCTCCTCCAACAATAGGAATACCAAAAGCATTTCCATAATCGCCAATACCTTTTACAACACCTTTTACTAACCATTTAGTTCTATCCCTTTCGATATTTCCAAAACGCAGTGAGTTCAGTTGAGCAATTGGTCGAGCTCCCATCGTGAAAATATCACGATTAATTCCTCCGACACCAGTTGCTGCACCTTGATAAGGTTCCAATGCACTTGGGTGATTGTGAGACTCTATTTTAAAAACACAACCAATACCATCACCTAAATCAACCAATCCAGCATTTTCTTCACCTGCTTTCACAAGCATTTGAGGGCCGTCTTTTGGCAATTGTTTTAACCAATGAATTGAGTTCTTATACGAACAGTGCTCCGACCACATTACTGAATAAACTGCAGTTTCAGTAAAATTTGGAGTTCTTCCTAAGATCCCTTTAATCATTTCAAATTCTTCAGGGCGTAAACCTAATTCTACCGCCTGATCTAATGTTGCTTCTTTAGATGTTGTGCTTTCCATAAACTTATAATGATGTTGTAAAATTACAGATAATAATGCACTAGGCGCAATCAGAACAGGTACTTTTATTAAAGTTTTTTTACACAATTTGTTACTAATTAAAATCAAACCGCTCTTCACACACTAAATCGTGTCTCTTTCGAATAATTCATTAACTTCGCAGTTATCAATTATTGAATATTATGAGTTACGATATTATTGTTGTTGGAAGTGGGCCTGGCGGATACGTCACTGCTATTAGAGCTTCACAATTAGGAATGAAAACTGCCATAGTTGAACGCGAATCACTTGGTGGAATATGTTTAAACTGGGGGTGTATACCTACAAAAGCTTTACTGAAAAGTGCAAATGTTTTTGAATACCTATCTCACGCAAGTGATTACGGTATCAATGTCAAAGATGCGAGCGCCAATTTTGGAGCAATGGTCGATCGAAGTCGAGGTGTTGCAAGCGGAATGAGCAATGGTATTCAGTTCTTAATGAAAAAGAATAAAATTGATGTTCTTTCTGGAACAGGTGTTATAAAAGCAGGTAAAAAAGTTGCTGTAACTGACGATAAGGGTAAAACGACTGAGTACGCAGCAAGTAAAGCTGTAATTATTGCGACAGGCGCACGATCTCGTCAACTTCCGAACCTTACACAAGATGGTGAGAAAATCATCGGGTACCGAGAGGCGATGACCCTAAAGTCGCAACCTAAAAAATTAGTGGTTGTTGGTTCAGGTGCTATTGGTGTAGAGTTTGCTTACTTTTACAATGCAATTGGCACTGAGGTTACAGTGGTTGAGTATTTACCAACAATTGTCCCTATTGAAGACAAAGATGTTTCTAAGCAATTGGAAAAATCATTCAAAAAATCAGGAATTAAAATTAAAACCAATTCTTCTGTTGAATCAGTTGATACTTCTGGAAATGGATGTGTTGTTACTGTTAAAACAGCAAAAGGAGAAGAGAAAATCGAATGTGATGTTGTTCTTTCAGCTGTTGGTATTGAAGCTAACATTGAGAACATTGGACTAGAAGATTTAGGAATAGTTACAGATAGAGGTCGTATTTTAGTAAATGATTTCTACCAAACAAATATGCCAGGGTACTATGCAATTGGAGACGTTATTCCAACGGCTGCTTTAGCACACGTAGCGTCTGCCGAAGGGATTATCTGTGTAGAAAAAATTGCTGGACAAAACCCAGACACATTAGACTATGGAAATATTCCTGGTTGTACGTACGCATCTCCTGAGATTGCATCTGTAGGTATGACTGAAGCTGCTGCAAAAGAAGCTGGATACGAATTGAAAATTGGAAAATTCCCATTCTCGGCTTCAGGTAAAGCAAGTGCTGCTGGAGCGAAAGATGGTTTTGTTAAATTAATTTTTGACGCAAAATACGGTGAGCTTTTAGGCGGACACATGATTGGCGCTAACGTTACTGAAATGGTAGCGGAATTGGTGGCACTGAGAAAACTTGAGGTTACAGGACACGAACTTATAAAAACCGTTCACCCGCACCCTACGATGTCTGAGGCTATCATGGAGGCTGCTGCCGCAGCTTACGATGAAGTGATTCACTTGTAAAACATATTATTAAAATAAAAAACGTCGGCTATTTCTAGTCGACGTTTTTTTATGCCTCTATATTTTAACGAACTAATCTACAATTAGAACTTCATTTTTTGCAAATCGTTTTTGCTCAAAATTAAAATCAATACGTCCTACGTTAATTCCTGCCCAACCAACCTGATTAATCAGAACAGCTTGACCATCTAAATTCTTTTCTTCTGTTGGTCGATCTAAAAAGGTGTGTGTATGTCCACCTATAATTAAATGAATATTCTTGGTCTGCTGGGCTAATATGCGATCTGAAACTTTATCCTTTTCATACGCATACCCCAAGTGCGATAAACAAATCACTAAGTCACACCCTCTATCCTTTAATTCAAGTGCTTTAGCATTTGCTATTTCAATCGGATCTAAATAAACCGTTTCGCCAAATTTACGACCAGAAACCAAGCCTTTTAGTTCAATCCCAACCCCAAAAATCCCAACCTTAACATTTCCTTTCTGAATGATTGTATAATCTTGAGTATACCCATCTATTGGTGTGTTATTGAAATCATAATTTGAACACAAAAAAGGAAAGTTAGCTGACTGCTGTGCGTTTACAAAGCCATCCATACCACCATCAAAATCATGATTCCCCATTGTGGCAGCATCATAACCCAACGCGGTCATTAACTTCATCTCTAAAACTCCACCAAACTTATTAAAGTAAGGTGTCCCTTGAAAAATATCCCCTGCATCTAACAACAAGACGTTCTCTTCTTCAGCCCTAACTTGTTGAATCAACTCGAACCGCCTAGACACTCCACCTTTACCCGGATACTTGTAATGATTTTCAGGAAAAGGATCTATATTAGAGTGTGTATCATTGGTATGCAGAATGGTCAGTCGATTTTTTAAATTATCACATTTACCTTGCGCAACTAAGCTTGGCGCAACAAGAATTCCACCAGAAATCAACACTGAATTTCGTATAAAATCTCTTCTTTCCATTACTCTAAAACAATTCGTGGCTCAGAATTAAAAATAAGTACCCCCTGTTTTTTCATTTGATTAATCATTGCATCGCGCATTAAAACATTGGTGTAAACTACACTTAATTTATTTTGAAAAAACGCCATATCATCTCCTCCATTCATTAAGTAATCTGACGTAACAATATAAAATGAATTGGATTCAACCACGCCGTTTTTAAGCTCAAGTTTATTGTCACGTAAAACTACATTTGAGATTGGCTCCCCTCCTCTTTCTACTAAATAATCGGCAACATCCGTTAACGAAGATAAAGGCAATTCCACAACAACAATTTCATTGTCAAACGGCATTAATTTATACGCATCTTCCAAGCGAACATCTCCTTTATTTAAGGGATTTCTTAAGCCCCCAACATTGAGCAAACAAAAGTAGGGCGCTAAATTAAATACACTTTTATCTACAGAATTTAAAATTGCATCTGCAGCCCAATTATTTAGCGAACCATTGGGCCTCGATTTTGCAAAGTTATTTTCAGCCCTAGCAATCACCTCCAACATTTCCTCCCCAAGTTCACTTCGGTATGGAGAAACAATAGTGTCTACTACATTCTTTTTTTGAAAATCAGCACTTACCGAAACCAATTTTGATGTTACATAAATCGTATTAACAGAAGAGCAAGCTGTTAAGCCTGCTCCTATGATTAAATATATAAAATGCTTAAGCATTATTGAACGATCATTTTTCGTTTTGCTTCACCATACGGAGTATCCACAGTAACTAAATACGTTCCTGGATTTAAATCTGAGGCATTCAATGTTACTACAGGCGCGTTAATGTCAGAAACAGATAACACCTTCCTTCCCTGGGCATCAAGCACAGTATACGCTGTAATTTCAGTTCCGTTTACTTGAATGTACACCTTGTCACTAGAGGGTACCGGAAAAACAACAAAACTCTGCTCAACTTGCTCTTCAAGAGAGAGCTGACACCCATCTACATTGTATGCATTGTTGTCAAAGTCAATAAAGCATGCGTAATCAACTGAATCAATAAATGGGTTTCTATTCCCCTGTAAATCATGAATGTACTCATGACGAGCAATTTCATAATTATCAGGCAAATCATTAAAATGCCAATCTTTCAAAACCTCTTGTGTTTGCTTATCTGAATTCAAATTTCCATTTAAATTAAAACCATAAGCAACAGCCATATACATAATTGAACGTGCCGCATTCCCCTTGTGAACTTCTCTCGGTTCATAAACCATTTGAGACCCCATAAGCCCAACGCGACCTCCTAAATATGTAAAAACAACATTTCCATCAATGTCACCCAAAGGAAGATTACTTCGCGGTGTATTAGCCTGTGCTAAATTAGCAGGGTATAAATTGTGTTGATCATTATATTCTGGTTGTTCTGGATTATTTGCTGGCCAAGAAGTCATCCAAGAGTGTGCAAAGGTATGCTCCCTACTATATCCTGTCGCTGTCCAATCAAATGGGTCATCAAAAACCATTCGCTCACCAGACAAAGCACAAGTAACATAAGACTGACCTCCTAATGTATCTTTAATCTCAAAATTGCTCATCATTGTCTGCTTATACAAAAAGTATGTGATCATTGTATGCGGATTTATCAATGCGTTTAAATCTGACACAAATGTTGGCGAAGCAGATGACACACCATTGTAATACGACCCAATATCCTCACCCAATGACGTTACACTTCCTGTTGCAGGACTCGTTGTTAAGTAATTCTCAAAACCATCTAAACCATTAAAGGCATACACCGCAAAATAATAATCTTGATTTGCAACAATTCCTCTTGGAGTAAATGATGTTCCAGCACCAACGTACGCAACCTTAGCATCTCCAACAACATCTCCTCGTTGATAAGACTCACCATCTACAGGAACTCCAGTGATAGCAGTACCATTTTTCCAAAGCACAAGGTATTTTGAAGCTCCAGACCCAGCATTGTACTGCCCCCCTAAAGTATAGGATTCTAGTAATGGGAATGTTAACCCTGACGGATTAAGCATAGGTTCTGTTGCTAAATTATCTGTTCCTGCACCCTCAAAATTAATGATGTATGGATTCTCATCGACATCGTTTGATTCAATTTCAATTGTTGCAAAATGAGAACCTGTTCCTGATGGACTGTAATTAACTGTATAAGCCTGATTAGATGACCCTGCAATTGTACCTGAAGTAATTGTTGATGAAAAATCAACGGCATCAACTCCAGTCATATTGTACCCAGAAATAGACAAGTCAGCAGATCCTAAATTCTCAACTGTGAGGTTTACTGTAGAATTATTCCCTACAAAGTAATTGCCATTTGTCAAAACTGTTGCTCCCTCTACAAGAACATTTATTTCATAAGCAGGAGCAACATAAGGCACAATATCATTTAAATCTCTTGGTACAAGTTGATAATTTGTATTGTACTGCCCAACCATTCCTGTTATTGTAACAGGTCCTGTAGGCATAGCTGTTCCAGCAATGTTTGTAGACCCGTTAATTCGAATGTCAAAATTTGTAACTCCATCTGTAACCTGTACCGTACTGTTTCCAGATGCAAATGTTGTAGGGCTGATAAAGGTTACATTTTGAAACTTTACCAACTGCGACTCTAATGATTCATTTGCTGAAGAAAAAGGAATCTCCAATGGAATAGGCTGAATAACAGCAGGACCGTGATTTGTTACACTTGTAACAAAAGAAATTTCTAACAAACCTGAAAACTCAATCAAGGGGCCAGTAACAGTAATGGAGTCATATCTATTCACCCCTGTAATTGGGCCACCATAACCTGCTATACCTGCAGTTGCATCTTGCATGTAGCGAATACTTCCTAATTCAGAACCATTGGTCGCAATTCCTGTTACTGTAACTGTTTGACCGATTCCAAACGTTCGGGCATCTGCTATATCTGTTTGAGAAAATGTCGAAAAAGACAAGGTAATCAGAGAACATATTAATACTGCTTTTTTCATTTTTTTTATTTTTGTTTTTAATTTTCTGGCATCATGTTATATGCCTTTTAATTCTTAAAATTGAAACCCAAGTGAAACATTAAATCGTAGCCCTTGTCCAACAAATACTCCTGCTGAATTTGAACTAAAATCAGTTCCAAATTGATTTGTTCGAGCATCTGAAATATAAAATGTATTCAAGGCATTAAACACATTTGCCCGAATACTTAAACTACTCTTCTCAAACCTTAAACGGTAACCCGCATGAATACTCATTAAGCCATAAGAAGGGATTTTCCACGATTCCGTTCCACCATTAGCACCCGTTAAACTAAACGGATCAAAATCACTAAAATATCGATCGAAATAAGCGTACTTAACTTTAATGTATCCATTTTTAACAAAAGCATATCGAATACTTGTAGCATATGTAGATTGAGCAGCATCACCAACATGAACACCTTTGGCATCGAATTCAAATTGAGTTCCTAACACATCTACAATCTCAGATGATTGCCATGTCCAATCACCGTAACTAACCATTCCTTCAATAGATAGCTTCTTATTAATTCTATATGATACATCAACTTCAGCTCCCATATGTAAAGCATCCATTCCGTTAACATTTGCTCGAACAAACTCTGCTGGATCTTGAGGGTCTGGAACACTAACTCCATAAGGAAATGGTTTGTTTTCCCAATAGGTATAATACACATTCACATTCACACTTACTTGCTTGCTTCTAAAACCATAACCAAGTTCAAACGCGTATATGTTTTCGTTTAGAATCTCTTCAAAAAATTCGTTTTTATTATTGTCAACTACATTGCTATACTGAGGTGTTCGACTTAAATACCCCAAATTCACAAAAACATTCGATTTTTCCGTAAAATTAAAGTTGGCTCCCGCTTTTACTGTACCTCCAAATAGCCATTTCCATCCGGTGCTCGAGGTCATTAAACCTTCTGAAGCAGTTGTATAATTCACACCATCCAATGTAACGGTGTCAGAAACATAGTTTAATTTACCATCTTGGCTTAAAATATGTGTTCCTATTTCAATTAAAGAATCTCCAACCTGCATTGTCTTCTTTCTAAAGTAATCTTCCCCTTTGTATCCATTTGAAACACCAGAAACATTTAAGAATGCTGTCCAACGACCATGAGAATATTCGGCTTGCCCAAAAGCACCTGCCCATTGAACAAGCCCAGCTCTATCATTTTGATAAGCCTGTCCTGCAATTTTATCACCAACGACTAACTTAACTTCATTTGCGTTTTGATTCGCTGAATTAATGAAGTAATCTCCGCCAAGTAAATTTTTAATTTCTGTATAATGAGTTCCTTTATAATATCGATAATCCAAACCACCAGCTAAATTCCATTTTTCACTCATTTTGTAATCAAACTGAGACAAGCCTCCAACCCACATATGGTTGTTTACCGAAGCAGATAAAATTTGAGATGATTTAAATAAATTCGGATCATACTTATTCTCAACAGTAGAATAGTATTGCCCAAAATTTTTGTAGAATTGATTATCTCTAATTATTTGATCCCAGTTAATCTGTCCTTCTTCATCACGGGTAATTGTTGAAGAAGATCCAAAATAACGTTGTCCACCACCTCGACCAATCGAAACGTAAGCCATATTAGACCAAGACAACTTCTTATTGATAATCCAGAAATCTTTTAATGTTATTTGTGGTTTATGGTAATAGTTCCTACGTTCATTCATCACTTTCTGTTTTCCAGATAAAGGATCAGAAATATACCCCCAATGTTGATTGTATCTTGCACCAGAATTCATGAAGTTCGTATCAAAATCAGTAACACCTACTCTTGAAGCATACGAAGAGTCCCAATATTCTATTTGTTGACTGAAGGATCGTTGACCATGTTGTTGAGGGGCGCCAAATCCACTTAATGAAACAACGTGATTCTTAATTTTCTTTTGAATTTTCAGGTAGTAAAAAGCACCTTGTGTGTTTAATCCATCTACCCATCCGCTACCTTGCTTATATGAACCTGAGAACAAAACTCCCCATCCATTTTTTAAGGTCCCTGATTTATAAGATAACGAAGTTCTAAGAAAAGTTCCTGAACCGTACTCTTGTCTTACTTTAATTTCTCTTTTCCCACCCGTATTCTGAGTAAGGATATTCATTGTACCTCCTACTGAAGGCATTGCTAGTTTCGTAGCACCGAGTCCTCTTTGAACTTGAATTTGCTGTGTTATCGCATCTAAACCAAACCAGTTCGACCAATAAACAGCTCCATTTTCCATATCATTCACGGGAACCCCGTCAATCATAACACCAACATTACGTTGATCAAATCCACGAATTGTAATTCGCGCATCACCATCACCACCCCCTTGTTGTGTTGCATGAACACCAGGCTTTGAATTTAAAATCATTGGTAAATCTTGAGAACCTAACTCTTCATTAATTTCTCGTGTTCCAATATTAGAAACCGCAACAGGTGTTTTTCTGTCCTGAGCTAAATTCCCGATAACATTAACTTCTTCAATTTCTTGACTACCTCCTAAAATGAAATGCATATCAAATTTCTCGCTGTCAACATTTACCTTTAACCTCACCGTATCAAAAGACAACATTGTTATTACTACATCGTACTCTCCAAAAGGAACGTCATTAATAGTATAATTACCATCATAATCTGAATATGCTTTATGTTTATCTGAAAAGATAATTTTCGCTCCAACAACCGGTTGTTTGGCAACATTATCTGTTACGGTTCCAGTTACGGTAGAAGATTGACTCAAGGCCGTCCATGATGTCAATAAAATTAGAATAAAGAAAATAGTTTTCATCCGAAGTTATTTCAAAAAAAGAGGCCGAAAAAATCGACCTCTTTTAGTATTGTAATCTAAATTATTTAATAATAACTCGTTTAGTAACAGTGTTACCAGAGTTATTAGTAAGCTTCACAAAGTATACCCCTCTATTTCCTTTTAAATCAATAGAAACTAAAGTGTTTGAATTGTTCGTAATTGATTCAATTTTTTGTCCTAAAGAATTAACAACAAAGATAGTTGCATAAGATGCAGCTCCGTTAATGTAAAATTCACCGTTAGATGGATTAGGGAAAACAGATAATTTCGTCTCAGAAATTTCGTCAACAGATAACGGATTACATCCACAATCGTGAGTACCTAATGAAAACCAGTTACCGTATGTCTGCCCTGCAATATCAATTACAGCAGGAATTGAGTCATACTCCAATAAAGGGTCAAAATACGAAATCGTAGGATTAGTTTCACCCTTCAGAATCGAAGCTTTACGAATCATAGAATGATCAACGGTAACACCATCACCCGATTGAACATAAGGAAAATCAGCTGTCCATCCAGTTAAAGGATCTGTACCGATTCCAGGATTCTCACTAATTTTACCAAAAACATCAACTAGAGACGAATTTCCTATATCATTTACATTACCCAAAGCTAAAACAACAGCATCATTACCGTTAAAGTAAAATGCATTTGAAGCATTATAGTCTGGGCAGTAAAACGCATCTGCTCTGACCTGCAATGAATCCCAAATTGGAGCTTCTTGTCCGGTCCCGTTTGGATCTAACTTCTCCAATACAGCTACATGAACATCATGAGCAGCAACCGTACCTACCAATTGAATTGCATTTGCAGCCGTTGCAGTTGTGGACCCATTTGAATAACGGATCACCATATATTGACTCAGGTCAACAGATACGTCTGTAGGGTTATAAATTTCTAACGCTTTATTATTACTCCACCCTTCTACATATTCAGAAATAAAAAGATCTGAGCAATCACTAAGTTGAGCAAACGTCATTGAACTCACAATTGTACTTAATACAAGTAATGTTTTTTTCATAAGAATTTGTTTTTATTTATTTGGTAAAGATTTCACGGGCATGGGAGGCAAAGAAACACATCTAAAAAAACCTTAGCAACTAAGGATTAGAACCTAGAAAGGGTTACAATTTAAAGCATGTTTTCAATTATTCTTCGCACTGTTTTTTCTCCGATATGGTTTCAGCAAAAATTAGCATCAAGGTGAACATCCAGAGAATTCTAATTTCAAAAATACGATAATTTAGTTTAATCTTCATCACTATGTTATTAACAAAATTGGAATCTTTTTAACCATTTAACAAATGTAAAATCCTAAACATTTCATTATTTTAGGCTCACAATTAACAAAACAAACCGAAGAAAATGCGCAAAAACACCTCGCTATTAATATCACTTTTACTACTCTCATCTTTAGGGATTGCTCAAAAACTAAGTGTAGAAAAAATCTGGAAAAACTACGAATTCTTCGGAACTTCTGTCCGTGGATTTAGATCAATGAATGATGGAAATTACTTCAGTAAAACTCAAGGATCATCAATAACAAAACATGCCTTTTCAAACTATGAAGGAAAAGGAGAAGTTATTGTTTCTCCAGAAATGCTGACTTATAAAGGAGAAGCACTAAAGATGGACGATTACTTTTTTAACCTCGATGAAACCAAGGTGTTAATAACTACAGAAACGAAAAGTATTTATAGACGAAGTTATTCTGCCGTATACTACTTACTAGACCTAAAAACGGGTCAATTACAATCTTTAGATGATCAACACGCACCACAAACATTGGCCGAATATTCGCCTGACGGTAAAAGTGTTTCTTTCATTTACGAGAACAATCTTTTTGTAAAAAACCTATCGACAGGTAAAACAGTGCAACTTACACAAGATGGAGAAAAAAATAAACGCATTAACGGGACAACTGACTGGGTTTACGAAGAAGAGTTTGCTATAACAAAGGCATATGACTGGTCGCCTGACAGTAAGAACATTGCATTTTTAAAATTTGATGAATCAAAGGTGCAAGAATTCACAATGACCTATCACAATGAGCTCTATCCTGAACTCTATACCTTTAAATACCCTAAAGCCGGAGAAGACAACTCCAAAGTGACAGCAATAATGTATAACCTAGACAAGCATTCAAGTACTGAAATAACACTTGGAGACTACGAATATATTCCCCGATTAAAATGGTCTAACTCAGAAAATAAATTAATTATTCAAACATTAAACAGGCACCAAAATAATTTAAAATACCACCTCGTTTCAATCGAAGACACAGGGCTTAAAACAACAATGTTTTTTGAAGAAAAATCAGAAACATACGTTGAAATAGACGACAACCTTTTAATCTTAAACGACGGGGAATCAATTTTAAGAACAAGTGAAATTGATGGGCACAATCACATTTATAGCCTTTGCTTTGATGGCTCATCAAAACAAATTACAGCAGGAGATTGGGATGTCATTGAATTTTTAGGCGTTAACGATAAAAACACAACAATATACTATACATCAGCTGAGGCGGGAGCTATCCATAAAGGAGTCTATAAAATAGGGATTACAGGGAAGAAGAAAAAGGCAATCAGCCTAGAAACAGGGTCGAATAACGCAGCATTTTCGAATGGAATGAACTACTTTATAAAGACGTACTCAAATGCCAACACTCCTCCTGTGTTTACGCTATGCAATAACAACGGAAAAGAACTGACGACACTGGAGGACAACAAAGCCTTAAATAAACGGCTGTCCAACTATAACTTAGGGACAAAATCATTTGTAAAATTCAAAGGAGCAAAAGAAGAACTCAATGGATGGGTAATTAAACCTGCCAACTTTGACCCATCAAAGAGTTACCCTGTTTACATTAATATATACGGTGGACCAGGGTCTAATATGGTTTCTGATTCCTGGGGAGGTGTCAACTACATGTATCATCAATTGCTTGTAGAAAACGGATACATCGTTGTTTCTGTTGACCCAAGAGGAACAATGTACAGGGGAGAAAAATTTAAAAAGTCGACTTATTTACAACTGGGAAAACTAGAAACAGAAGATTTTATTGCTGTTGCACAAGAGCTCCAGAAATACAATTATGTTGACGCTTCAAGAATTGGAATAATGGGCTGGAGCTACGGTGGCTTTATGACATCATTAGCAATGACTAAAGGTGCAGGTATTTTTAAAATGGGAATTGCTGTTGCGCCAGTTACCAACTGGAGGTATTACGACAACATTTACACCGAGCGTTTTATGAGAACGCCTCAAGAAAACAAAGATGGGTATGACTCCAACTCACCCATTAACTTTGTAGACAAATTAAAAGGAAACTACCTATTGATACATGGATCAGGAGATGATAACGTGCACTATCAAAATACCATGGAAATGATTAATGCAATGGTAGCGGCAGACAAACAGTTTGATTTGTTTATTTACCCCAATAAAAACCATGGTATTTATGGTGGAAATACGCGCAACCACCTTTTCAATATGATGTTTAACTACACGCTAAAAAACTTGTAGAAAAACAGTCCTTTAACGTAAAATAAACACGAAACATATCGATAGATATCATATGTTCTATTATCTTAGGCCGTTAAGATTAAAATCAAAATATAGACTAGGGAAAGAAATGGGGGAAATTGCTAAATTAGAATTAAACGGGAAAACATACGAACTACCTGTAATAGAGGGAAGTGAAAACGAAAAAGGGATTGACATTAGCGCACTTCGAGCTAAAACTGGAGGGTATATTACTTTAGACCCGGGGTTTAAAAATACTGGAAGTACTAAAAGTGCCATCACTTATCTTGATGGAGAAAATGGAATCTTACGCTACAGAGGTTATCCTATAGATCAACTTGCTGACAACGCAAGCTTTTTAGAAGTTTCATTTTTAATTATTTATGGTAATTTACCTACTAAAGCTGAATTAGACAATTTTAAGGAAAGTATCACAAACCATACCTTGGTTCATGAAGACATGAAACAGTTCTTCGAGGCCTACCCTGCCCAAGCTCACCCTATGGGAGTTTTAGCATCTATGATTTGTTCTCTTTCTACATTCTATCCTGAATCGTTAGATGAAGATAGAGAGCCAGAAGCAAAAGACTTAACAATTCATAGATTAATAGCTAAGCTACCTACGTTAGCAGCATGGTCATATAAAAATGCACGACGTCACCCTTTCATGTACCCAAACAACAAGTTTGACTACTGTGAAAACTTTCTTCACATGATGTTTGCTATGCCTACATCGGACTATGAAATGGACCCTGTGGTTGTTTCTGCACTTAACAAACTATTAATACTTCATGCTGAGCACGAACAAAACTGCTCTACATCTACTGTAAGAATTGTTGGTTCATCTCACGCCAATTTATACGCATCTGTTTCTGCAGGTATTTCTGCACTATGGGGACCTCTACACGGTGGAGCAAATCAGGCTGTAATTGAAATGTTAGAAAAGATTTCAAATGATGGTGGTGATGTTGATAAATGGGTAGCAAAAGCAAAAGATAAAAGTGACTCTTTCCGTTTAATGGGATTTGGTCATCGCGTTTATAAAAACTTTGATCCTAGAGCAACAATCATTAAAAAAGCATGTGATGAGGTTCTTCTTAAGCTAGGAGTTAACGATCCTTTATTAGAGATTGCTAAAAAACTAGAAAAAGTAGCTTTAGAAGACGAATACTTCAAAGCAAGAAACCTGTATCCAAATGTTGATTTCTATTCAGGAATCATCTATAAAGCAATTGGAATCCCAACAGAAATGTTTACCGTAATGTTCGCAATTGGACGTTTACCAGGATGGATTGCACAATGGGGAGAAATGATTGAAAACAAAGAACCAATTGGAAGACCTCGTCAAATTTACACGGGTGAAAATCATCGTGATTACGTTCCGGTTGAAAAGAGATAAATTACTTACCAAAAAAAGGGGAGCTAATTAAGCTCCCCTTTTTTTTGTTTGATTACCTATATAATTACGCTTCGTTATTTTGAAATTTCGCTCGTTTTGAACCCGCATAAATAGAATACTTTCTAAACGAACATTCCAAATCTCCATTAAAGAGTTTGATTTTTCGATCAGGTCGTAATCCTAAATTCTTGTACGCTTCCATGTTTGAAGATAGCACCCAACAATTAAACCCTTTCATCTCCGTTTTCATCCAATCACCAAGCTGTTCATACAACGCATCAATCTCCTCGCCCATTCGTTCTCCGTATGGAGGGTTTGAGATCATGACTCCAGATTCAGCAGGTTGTTTTATTTCATCAAATGAAGCTACACTTGTTTTAACAAAACGTCCAACAGACAACCTTCCTAAATTCCTTCGCGCTTTTGTCACCATTTCAGCGCTCATATCTGACCCTGAAATTTCACACGGCAACTCCTTTACGTATTTAGTTGCCTTAGCAAGAATACCTTCCCATAATTCAGCATCGTAATTTTTGAAATTTTTGAATGCAAAATGCTGTCTTTCTATTACAGAAGGAATACCTGAAGCCAATAACGCAGCCTCAATCAGTATCGTTCCAGACCCACAAAAAACATCAGTCAATGGAGATTTTCTATCCCATCCAGACATACGAATCAATCCTGCAGCTACAACCTCATTCAGAGGAGCCTCTCCAATTTCATCGCGGTACCCTCTTTGAAACAATGGCGCTCCACTTGTGTTCATTGAGACTGTTACATCATTCTTATTGATATACACATCAAACAAGACTTGAGGAGACTTAATGTTAACATCTGGGCGTTCATCATAGCGATCTCTAAATGTATCTGCAATTGCATCTTTAACAACTAAAAATGGATATTGTGTGTGTGAAAACAAGTCTGAAAACACAGCTCCTTTTACAGCAAAAGTTTTATCCAAGTCAAAGTATCCTGTCCAGTCAATTTTCATTGCCTTATTGTACAAGTCATCTTCTGAACGAATTCTAAACGAAGCAATTTGAACCAATACTGAGATTGCGCAGCGCAAATGTAAATTTAAGTAATAGACATCTTTCCATGTACCTTCAAGTTGAACCGCACGATTTAACACTTTATATTTCGTATAGCCTAATTCTGCTAACTCTTCTCCAAGCACTTCCTCCAAACCAAAAATGGTTTTCAATGTTATTGTTAATGCTTTGTTGTTCTCTAGATCTTTCACGATTTATGCTTTAAGGTGAGAATTATGTTTTATTTTTGTACAAAAGAACAAAATTTGAAAGTAATACGGCTATTTATCGTCTCTTTTAGTTTAATCCTATCAAACTATATCACCGCACAACAAAAAATTGGAGTCGTATTAAGTGGTGGTGGTGCTACAGGACTGGTTCATGTTGGGGTATTAAAAGCACTGGAAGAACATGGAATTCCTATTGACTATATCGCAGGCACATCGGCCGGATCATTAGTTGGTGGCCTATATGCTGCCGGATATTCCCCCAAGCAAATTGAGACTTATGTCTTGAGTAACCAATTTCAACTAATCACCTCTGGAAGAGTTAAACCAAGCCAAGCATTTCTACTTCGAGCGCAAGAGGCAAACGCAAGCATGTTTGGAATGTCTTTTTCGCAGGATAGTATTGTTCAAAAATCACTGCCTACTAATTTTACGTCGTCGGCTTCCCTTGATTTTGAAATGATGCGTTTATTAGGAATAACATCTGCATCTAACTCTAATAATTTTGACAGTCTTTTTGTGCCTTTTCGATGTGTAGCTTCGGATGTTGCAAAAAAAGAAAGCGTCATTTTTAAAGATGGTAAGCTAAATGAAGCCATTAGAGCATCAATCACCTACCCTTTTTACTTTCGTCCAATTCGAGTTGACAACGTTCTTCTTTTTGATGGAGGTCTATACAATAACTTTCCTGCAGATGTTCTATATGAAGCATTTAACCCTGACTTTATAATAGGCAGCAATGTCGGCTATAATGCGGAAGCTCCACAAGAAGACGACATTATATCTCAGTTAACAAACATGCTTGTTTCTAGCTCAAACTATGAAATACCCAACAATAAAGGGTATATGATTGAACCGAAAACAAAAGTTTCCACATTTGACTTCGCAAGTGCAAAACAAGCCATTCATGACGGGTACACTTCAACAATAGCACAAATAGACTCTATAAAAACTCACATTAACCGACGAATCTCTCCTGAAGAACTCGCGATAAAAAGACAGGCTTTTCATCAGAAAGAAATCCCTCTAAACATATCATCTGTTTCAGTTCAAGATTCTAAAAATAAATTGGAATCACTATCCAAATCCTTTATCCGAAAAAACAACGCTGAGCATTTGGATTTAGCCCGTTTAGAAAAACGGTACTTTAGGCTTAATTCCGCTACTCAAATTAACTTTATGTTCCCTACCTTAAGGGTGAAAGAGGACAGTACCTACCACCTCGACTTACAAGTAAGTAAAGCAAAAGAAATTCGAGTTGATGTTGGAGGACATTTTTCGTCAAGGGCAGTAAACACTGGCTACCTTGGTCTTTCACACCAATCCATTGGGAAAGTCATAACAAAAACAGAACTCTCATCTTATTTCGGAAAATTTTATGGTTCAGGGAAGGCAAAGTTTACACTTGAAATACCTCGCATTTACCCCGTTGTAACCTCAGCTTATTTTGTCCTTAACCGCTGGGATTATTTCCGAAGTTTTGCTACATTTTTTGAAGATGCTATCCCTTCATTTCTAGTGCAAGAAGAAGCCTATCTTGGAGTTCAGTTTAATCACCCACTTAAATACAATATAAAAAGTACGTTTGATGGAAGACTGGTATCTTTAGAAGATCAATATTATCAAAATGAACAGTTCACAAATAAAGACACTGCTGATATAGCTAATTTTAGAGGTGGGGCTGTAACTTGGAGCATTACAAAAAACACCTTAAACCGAAAGCAATTTGCCTCTAGCGGTCATTATTTTAAAGCGCATATCAGATATGTCAACGGTACTGAACACAGTATACCTGGATCAACGAGCCAAGAAAGTGAAGTGATAGAAGATCAAAGCTGGTTAAACCTAGGCTTAGAGTTTCAATCTTTCATTATTGATGAGCCCATATTCCACCTTGGTTTACACGGGCAAATGGCATACAACACACACCCCTTGCTGGCTAATTACACATCATCTCTGCTTACAACCACAGAATTTAATCTAATTCCAGATGCACGTACCTACTTCATGAAAGAATACCGTGCACCGCAATTTACAGCGCTAGGAGTAAATACCGTATTTACATTATTTCAAAAACTTGATCTTCGACTAGAGGCTTACATATACCAACCCTTTGTACAAATTATTCAAACTGAAAATGGCCTCCCTACATTATCTGATTTGTTTGAAGGAAGAACTTACATGGCCTCCTCTTCTATTGTTTACAATAGCTTTATAGGGCCTATTCGAGCAACATTAAACTATTTCCCAAAACAACAAAACCCGCTTGCTTTTCAAGTTAGTCTAGGATACGTTCTCTTTAACGAAAGGGCTATCAGGTAAGGAAATAGTATATTTACCCAATCAAAAAAACAAAAATGGAGAAAATCATCTGTGGCATACAACAAATGGGAATTGGAGTTCCTAATGTTCAAGAAATTTGGAAATGGTACCGTAAGTTTTTTGGCGTTGATGTACGCGTATTTGAAGATGCTGCAGAAGCTCCTTTAATGACAAAATATACGGGTGGTCAAGTCCATAAACGAACAGCATCTCTCGCCTTGAGCATGCAAGGTGGTGGCGGGTTCGAAATATGGCAATACACATCTAGAGGCACAGATAAATCAGCCTTCGATATAAAGCTTGGCGATTATGGGCTGTATGCTTGCCGTATAAAATCGCGCGATGTAGCCAAGTCTTTTAGTTATTTCAAAGAAAATGGTGCCAAAATTTTAGGAGGCCTATCTAAATCTCCAAACGGTGAACTTTCATTTTTTTGTGAAGACCCAAATGGAAACATCTTCAACATTGTTCATGGAAAAGGATGGTTTAAAAACACTAAACATCCTTCTTTTTGTGGAGGGGTTGCAGGTACATTAATTGGTGTTAGTGATATTGATAAATCAATCGAATTATACAGAGATGTCCTTGGGTACGAAACCGTTATTTACGACCAGGAAGGCAACTTTGATGACCTTAGTGGTTTACCTGCAGGGACAGGAAAAGTACGAAGGGTGCTGTTAACACACAAGGACGCTCGAAAAGGGCCATTTGCACGTTTGCTTGGCCCAACGCAAATCGAATTGGTTCAATCATTAGACAGAGCCGATTGCAAAGGAATTTTTGAGAATAGGTTTTGGGGTGACTGGGGCTTTATCCACTTGTGTTTTGACATACAAGGAATGGATCAATTAAAAAGCGAATGTGAATCAAAAGGATATCCTTTTACTGTAGATAGCTCAAATACATTTGACATGGGAGAAGCTGGAGGACGGTTCTCTTATATTGAAGATATTGATGGAACCTTAATTGAATTTGTTGAGACCCATAAAGTTCCGATTATGAAAAAGTTAGGCTGGTACATTAACCTTAAAAAGAAAAAACCTGGCAAGCACCTCCCGAATTGGATCTTACACGCAATGGGAATCAACAAAGTGAAAGACTAACAAGTCTATATATTCAACAATAAACATTGACTTGTCGACGTTTATAAACAAAACTAATTTTAGTACTTTTAGCGAATACTTTTTAGAACATGAAAAATTTATTATTTGGCTTATTAACAATCGTTGGCCTAGCAGTTTCATTGCATTCGTGCAGAGAAGAAATTGAACTAAACGGTGACTTTAAAGAAACGGCTGTTGTTTACGCATTATTAGATGTGTCTGAACACACACATTTAATGAAAATTACACGCGCTTTCATTGGTCCTGGTAACGCTTATGAATTTGCACAAATTCCAGACTCAAGCTACTTCCCACACCTAGAAGGTACAGTTACAGAATTAAACAACGGAATTCCAACAGGTGTTTCATGGAATTTAATAGATACAACAGTAACAAATAAAGACCCAAATGGTGCGTTTTATGCTCCAGAACAAAAACTGTATTACTTCAATGGAACCCTTAATCAAAATTATGAATACAGGCTTGACCTAAACATTAACAATGGACAGTTTACTGTAACTTCTACAACAGAATTGGTTAGGATATTAAGTGAAGATATTTCAGGTAAAACACAGCCCTATAAATTTGTTGATAATTCAAATGAAACTAGAGCTTCTAACGTACATATAACAGGCACTCAAAATGCACATAAACTTGAAGTAAATTTACACGTTGAATTTACAGAGTGGATTGGTTCTACACCAAGTGTTAAGTCGTTCACTTATAGAGCAGGAACAGCAGACTGTGAAGAAAACTCTTCTAAACTTTTTGCACTAAGCGGTAACACGTTTATGAATAACATTGTTGCCGCATGTACAGATGATCCATTAATTACAAAACGAACATTTAATTCAATTACCACATTATTTACGGGAGCATCTGAAGATTTAGCAGAATATATCTCTGTAAATAAGCCCTCTACAGATTTAACGCAAAACAAGCCTTCATTCACAAACCTTGAAGCTTCAGGAGACTATAGAGCCGTTGGAATATTTACATCCCGATCAACGAAATCGGTTTACAAAGCGTTCATCGATTCTACTTTACTTGCCAACCTGCGCGTAATTGACAAAAAAACAACACGATACCTTTGTCAAAATTTAGGTATGCTATTTTGCAGTGATCATCCTGGAGACCAATCTGCTGCAGATAATGCCTGGAACTGTAATTAAACGCGCCTATATTTCTTTTATTCTATTAAATTAGCGTATGTCTGAAAGGAAAACGCTTTTTGTTAATGTAATTCTACCTATTCCCATTCGGAAGGAATTCACATACCGTGTTCCCTACGAAATGAATGACGTTGTTTTTGCAGGTGCTCGTGTAGTCGTCCCTTTTGGAAGATCAAAACTTATTACAGGTATCATTACCCTAATTCACGAAACAATTCCAGCAGATTATCAGGCCAAATATATAGAGCACATACTGGATGATCAACCTATAATCACAAAAGAGCAGTACACGTTTTGGAAATGGATTTCAAATTACTATATGGCTCCAATTGGTGATGTTATGAACGCTGCATTACCTTCTAATTTTAAATTAGCAAGCGAAACAAAAATCGTACTTCATCCAGACTATACAATCAATGAGAAGTTTTTAACGGAACGTGAATTGGAAATACTTTTCGCACTGGAAGTGCGTGAAACATTAGACCTTAAAGAAATTTCTGAATTAATTGGAATCAAAACCATTCAACCAATTGTTAAGGCACTTATTGATAAAAAGGCGGTTGTCTCTTTAGAGTCATTAAGTGATAAGTTTACACCAAAAACAGCAACATTTGTTCGGTTGGCGAACAATTATTTGAATGAAGATTTGTTGAGTGAACTTATTCAAGCATTAGAAAAATCAAAAGGGAAAGAAAAACAGCTGAAAGCAATTTTAACCTTGATTCACTTAGGTAAATATGCTGGCAATGAAATGACACCTGTACTACGCAAAGAGTTAATTAATGATGGCATTTCATTGTCTTCATTAAACACCTTGGAAAAAAATGGAGCGGTTGTACAAGAACGATTGGAAATAACTCGCTTAACTGACCAAGAGGATGGCATTGAAGAATTCAAGGCACTTTCTACATCACAGAACCTTGCCCTAGAAGAAATTCATCAAGCGTTTGACAACAACAAAGTTACCTTACTACATGGAGTTACAGGCTCGGGGAAAACTGAAATTTATGTTCAATTAATTCAGGAGGCATTAGATACCGGAAAACAGTGCCTATTTTTACTCCCTGAAATAGCCTTAACAACACAGTTAATCCAACGATTATCTGCATATTTTGGAGATCAAATTGGAGTCTATCATTCCAAGTTCAATCAAAATGAACGCGTTGAAATCTGGAACAACGTACTGAATAATAATCCACATAAATTTCGGATTGTTTTAGGTGCGAGGTCTTCAATTTTTCTCCCGTTTCAAGATTTGGGACTAATCATTGTAGATGAAGAACACGAATCAAGCTTCAAACAATACGAACCATCTCCAAGATATAATGCGCGTGACTGCGCCATTGTTTTAAGCAATCTTCATAAGGCCAACATTCTGCTAGGATCAGCCACCCCTTCTTTGGAAAGCTACCAGAATGCAAAACAAGGCAAGTACGCTTTAGTCAACCTTCATGACCGATTTGGCAGTGTTTTATTACCAGAAGTACAGTGCGCTAATGTTCGAAAAGAACGCAAGCAAAAAAGCATGCAATCTCACTTTACATCATTTCTTCTGGATAATATTAAAGAAGCATTAAATGTGGGTGAGCAAGTTATTTTATTTCAAAATAGGCGTGGATATACACCCCTTTGGCAATGTGAAATCTGTAATTGGACACCAAAATGTAAAAACTGTGATGTTTCACTCACCTATCACAAGCACAGTAATTCACTCAAATGTCACTATTGTAGTCACACAATAAAACCCATAGGAACATGTGGAGCCTGTGGCAGTAATCGTCTAAAAATGCTTGGCTTTGGAACAGAGAAAATAGAAGATGAATTAGGCGCAATGTTCCCTGATAAGGTTGTAAAACGACTTGATTTAGATACCACACGTTCTAAAAATGCTTACTCCAATATTTTAACTGATTTTGATACGGGAAATATTGACATCCTTATTGGAACTCAAATGGTAACCAAAGGGCTAGATTTCGACAATGTAAATCTGGTTGGGATATTAGATGCTGACATGTTATTAAACCGGGCTAATTTTAGAGCATTTGAAAGGTCTTTTCAATTAATGACACAAGTTGCAGGAAGATCAGGAAGGCGACAAAAGCGTGGAAAGGTAATTATTCAAACCGGTGACCCTGACCATTGGGTAATTCAAAAAGTAATTGACCATGATTTTATATCTTTCTTTGAAAGTGAAATCATAGAACGCTCCAATTTCTTTTATCCTCCTTTCTTTAAATTGATTGAAATAACCCTAAAACATAAAGATGAAAACCTTTTACATAACGCATCTATCATATTAGCATCTAACCTACGAGATACATTTAAAGAGCGTGTATTGGGACCTGAGTACCCCGTTGTAAAACGTATTTACAACTACTACTTAAAGAAAATTTCAATTAAAATTGAGCGTGAAGCCAACGATAAACAAGTAAAAGACCGCATACAGGAAATTGTAGATGATTTCTACAGCACACCGATTCATAAACCCGTTCGAATTATTATTGATGTAGACCCCGCTTAACCTAAATATGTTTTCAGTATTTGGCTGCGAGATGTTTGTTTTAACCTCCGAATTGCTTTTTCTTTTATTTGTCTAACTCGTTCTCGAGTTAAATCAAATGTCGCTCCTATTTCCTCTAATGTTAATGGAGACTTCTGATCCAAGCCAAAATACATTTTAACGATTTCTCCTTCTCTAACGGTTAGTGTAGAAAGGGATCGGTATATCTCTTTTCTTAATGATTCTAGTAACAATCCTTTTTCTGGCCCAGGCAGTGAGTCATTTGGTAAAACATCATACATACTCGACGACGACTCATCTCCATGCACCAAAGGAGCATCCATAGAAACATGACGACCATTGTTTTGTAATGATTGACGAACATCATTAAGTGAAACCTCTAAATGATCTGCCAACTCTTGTGCCGAAGGCGGCCTTTCTAAACGTTGCTCTAATTCTGAAAACGCTTTATTTATCTTACTTATTATCCCTATTTTATTTAGTGGTAAGCGCACTATTCTAGCCTGTTCAGCTAAGGCTTGTAAAATTGATTGACGAATCCACCATACCGCATATGAAATAAACTTAAAACCCCGTTTTTCATCAAAACGTTTCGCTGCTTTAATGAGTCCAACATTTCCTTCATTAATTAAATCTGGAAGTGAAAGTCCTTGATTCTGGTACTGTTTGGCTACCGAAACAACAAACCTTAGATTCGCTTTAGTTAACCGTTCCAAAGCAAGCTCATCGCCCGCCTGAATACGCATGGCTAATTCAACTTCTTCTTCCGCAGTAATCAGACTCACACGCCCTATTTCAAGCAGGTACTTATCCAAAGATGCTGTCTCTCGATTTGTTACTTGCTTAACTATTTTTAATTGTCTCATAACATCCTATTTTATGAATACCTATTTATATAACGTATAAAACTGCTATTCGTTGGGTATTTATGGACAATTTCTTTAAAAGAATGCATATTTACCCCGATATAGATATGAATTTTGATAATATCATCGAACATTTCGTATTTCGTTTATCTTTACGGACTCATAAATTAAATCGTATGAAAGTTTTAATGGTATGCTTAGGTAATATTTGCAGATCTCCTTTAGCTGATGGGCTTTTGCGTGAGAAAATTAGAATAAATAAACTCGATGCATCTGTCGATTCAGCTGGAACTTCAGGCCACCATGCTGGTGAAGCTCCTGACCCTAGAATGAGGACTACTGCAAAAGCACACGACCTCTCTATCGATGATTTAAGGGCTAGGCAGTTTAGTCGGACAGATTTTGATGACTTTGACTTGATTTATGTTATGGATGAAAGTAACTACACGAACGTTACGCAACTTGCAAAAAACGAACACGAGAAAAATAAAGTGAAGCTCATTCTTAACGAGCTGACTCCAGGAATGAATACAGCTGTGCCAGACCCATACTACGGAGGAGACCAAGGCTTTGAAGATGTTTTTCAAATGTTAGATAAAGCCACAGACATAATTATCAAAAAAAGATTAACGAATGACTAAAGGAACCATTTACTTAATACCAACTACACTTGGAGGAGAGTCTACTGATGACATTACACCAAATGCTGTAAGAAGCCAAGTTATAGAGCTTCGTTGTTTTATTGTTGAAAGTGTAAAATCAGCACGTCGTTATTTAAGAAAATTAGACCGTTCATTTCCGATTGATGCATGTACATTTTTCGAATTAAATAAGAAAACAGATGCCGGTGCGGTTTATTCATTTATAAAACCTGCGCTCAACGGTACTGACATTGGTGTATTGTCCGAAGCTGGGTGCCCTGGTGTTGCAGATCCAGGAGCAGCAGTTGTTGCCCTAGCTCACGCCGAAGGAATTAACGTTCACCCTTTTGTTGGTCCATCATCCATACTACTTGCTTTAATGGGAAGTGGATTTTCAGGACAAAACTTTGCCTTTCATGGGTACTTGCCAAAAGAGCGTAAAGACCGAATTCGTGAAATGAAAAATTATGAGGGAGATACCCGTAGGCACGGTGCCACACACCTATTTATGGACACCCCATTTAGAAACATGAATGTTTTAGATGATTTGTTAAATGAATTAGCTGACACAACAATGCTTTGTATTGCTTGTAACATTACACTGCCTAGCGAATCGATTAAAACAATGTCGATTAAAGATTGGCGTGAAAATGCCTATGACTTAGGTAAAAAGCCAACCATGTTTGCAATTGGAAAAATACAATAGCAAGGTTTACTACTTAATGCCTCTTCTTTTTTTGATTGCCTCGTATGAATCTTGAATTTTCTGGAATTTCTCCTTGGCACCTTTTTGGTACTCGTCGCCCATTTGAGCAACTTTATCTGGATGAAATTTTATCGCCATTTTTCGATAAGCTTTTTTCACCTCATCATCTGTTGCCCCTTGCTCAATACCCAGAACTTTATAATCCGAATCAACATTTCTATAAAACATATTCTTTACACTCTCAAAGTCAGTTTGAGAGACACCTAACATGGATGAAATTTGTTGGATTACATCAATTTCAGATGGAGAAACATCCCCATCAGCTTTAGCAATTCCAAACATATAATGTAACAACTGGGTTCTAACCTCTGGCTGCATTCTTAACCGAATGTCTTGACAAATTTGATTTAATGGAATATTTCCTGAATCAATAAATCGTTTTAAAACCTGTAGATGTTCTGTTGAAAATCGAGCTCCAAATTGTTGATTCAAAAAGGTTTTAACATACGCTAATTCAGATTTCAAAACTTTACCATCTGCACGCATTACTGCAGCTGACAACGCCATCAACATTGTTGGTATATCACTTGTAGAAGAGCGCTGTTGGTAATAATTAAACAAATCTTCTGGAGAAAATGAACGCCCTCCTCCTTGAGCTTGTGCTCTTTTCATGATGTGTTGATAATTGTCGATACCTGAACCAACAAAAAAACCAATAACTCCTCCAAAAAAACTTCGGCCAAACACAAAAAAACCTGCACTGGCTAATATCCACTTAAACAATACGCTAAATTTTAATTAAAGCGCCAAAGACAATCTTTGGCGCTTTATGAATGTACTATACTAATTCTATACTTCGTTCAATGAACTTGTTTAACTCTTCGCCTTTTAACATTCCTTGTGAAAGAAGTGCGATATCCGTTAATTGTTTCACTTTCTCCGTCTTCGACTCAACTGTTTTCGAACTTAAAACCTCACCTATTTTGGCGTGGTTAGCATTGATTAAAACATTAAATGTATCTGGAAAAGCACCAAAAAATCCAGCTCCTCCCATTTTTTGTTGTTCCATCATTCGACGAATAAATTCAGGCTGCGTAATGATAATTGGAGCTTCATCCGAACTCATGCTTTCGAATTGAATTTTATATTTTTCTCCGTCTACAACCGATTCAAAAATTGGTTTCAACACCTCTTCATCTTCTTTCGACAGCTTAGAAGGAATCTCTTCGTCTTTCTGAATCAACTTATCCAATGAATCAGAGTCAACACGAGCAAACATTACATTTTCAAGTGTTTGTTCTGCATTTGCAATCCAGTGAGGTGCTAAAGGTCCATCAATGTGCAATACATCATACCCTCTATCTTTTGCTTTTTTCACAAAGCCATACTGCTCCTCAATGCTATTTGTATAAAGCATTACAACTTTATCGTCTTTATTCGTCTGAAGTGTTTTAACACTTTCTTTGAACTCCTCTAGCGTGAAATATTTCCCCTCACTATTCTTAACCAAGGTAAACTTCTTTGCTTTTTCAGAAAATTTTGGATCAGACAATGTTCCGTATTGTACAAACAGCTTAAGGTCTTCCCATTTTGATTCAAAATCAGCACGGTCCTTCTTAAACATCTCTGCTAGTTTATCAGCTACCTTTTTTGTAATGTGAGATGATATCTTCTTAACATTCCCGTCGCTCTGTAAATACGATCTAGATACATTTAAAGGAATGTCAGGAGAATCAATAACACCATGTAATAATGTTAAAAATTCAGGGACAATCTCTTCTACGCTATCTGTAATAAATACCTGGTTAGAATACAGGTTAATTTTATTTTTTTGAATCTCTAAATTTTCTTGAATTCGTGGGAAATATAAAATACCCGTCAAGTTAAACGGATAGTCAACATTTAAATGAATGTGGAATAATGGCGATTCAATTGTTGAAGGGTATAACTCTTTATAAAACGAGTTATAATCATCCACATCTAAATCAGATGGAGATTTTGTCCAAGCTGGAGAAACATTGTTTACCTGATTGATTGTATCAACAGCAACACGCTTCACCTTCCCTTCTTCGTCTTTTTCACCTGCAGGGTCCTCTACGTATTCAGTCTTTGTTCCAAAAATAACTGGAACAGGTAAAAACTTACAATACTTATCCAAAATACCTTGAACCCTAGATTTCTCTAAAAATTCAGCAGATTCTTCATTGATATAAAGGACGATATCAGTACCTCTATCTTCTTTTTCAATATCCGTAATTGTATACTCTGGAGAACCATTACTTTCCCATTGAACTGCTTTTTCTCCTTCGTGTCTTGATAAAGAGCGTATCTGAACTTTTTCAGACACCATAAATCCAGAGTAGAAACCTAAACCAAAATGTCCTATAATTTGCTCTGCACCTTCTTTTCCTTTATACTGTTGAACAAATTCTTCAGCTCCAGAAAAGGCTATTTGATTAATGTATTTATCAATTTCGTCCGCAGACATACCGATTCCTCGGTCACGAATTGTTAATGTTTTCTCAACAGAATCTAAGATAACTTCTACTTTCAAGTCACCTAATTCACCTTTGAACTCGCCATTATTGGCTAAAAACTTTAATTTTTGTGATGCATCAACAGCATTTGAAACTAACTCTCTTAAGAAGATTTCGTGATCTGAATACAAAAATTTCTTAATGATTGGAAAGATATTTTCTGTTTGTACATTAATTTGACCTGTTCTCATTATAATTTTGTTTTTTTTATACTTCTTCGATAAGACAATCTCTATGCCATCAGTTATTTTATGACAAAGTGGCGCAGAGGAACCTTGGGATTGAGACATAACGTCTTATATTCATCGGTTCTGACAAAACAAAGATTCCGCGACATCATATTCTCATAAAGCTTCATAAGCATCCAGCACTTCATGGATTGATCCATAGGTGTTTCGTCTAATTTCAGGTATACGACTCTTTGTAAACCACTCAACACTTGTTATTCCTTCTTCTAACTGTGGAACAAGCCTATCACTTCCTGAATAATTAAATTTATACCAGTGTGTTTTCTTTATGGTCGGCTTCCCCTTGAATAAGTATGTGTGATATGTTATTGTTATTAACTGTTCCAATATATGCCCAGAAATACCACACTCTTCTTCAATTTCTCTTAAGGCGGACTCTTCAGGTGACTCTCCATCTTCCATTTTACCTTTAGGAATATCCAAAAAACCATTTCTCTCAATCACCAAAAAACCATTTTCTGATTCAACTATCCCTCCGGCAGCTTCAACCCAATCGTAGGTTTCAAAAAATCGATTAAAATCACGGTCAAGATTCTGAGAAAAAACAAGAAGTGGCTTGTCAATTGTAGCACCTTTTAACTCAGTGTCGATATCACTCGGGAAATTAATTATTTCATCTGCAGAAATACAATTTGATTTTATTGAGAAATTTGAATGATTTACAAGTAGTAATGGCTTATTATTTATAAAAACTTTATACATTTGTACCCATGATTTTAAATAAAGACAAGGCCTTAAAAGTAGCGGAATTTCTGTTACAAATCAAAGCCATAAAGCTTAATACAACAAATCCATTCACTTGGGCCTCTGGAATAAAGTCTCCTATATATTGTGACAATAGAATAACGCTTTCTTACCCTCAAGTAAGAACATTTATTCGTCAATCGTATGCAGAAAGTATTCTTGAACATTATGGAAAACCAGATGTTATTGCTGGTGTTGCTACCGGAGGAATAGCTCAAGGAGCACTCGTTGCTCAAGAACTTGGTGTTCCCTTTATTTACGTACGTAGTGAGGCAAAGTCACACGGTATGGGAAATCAAATCGAAGGCTACTTCGAAGAAGGACAAAAAGTTATTGTTATTGAAGATCTATTATCTACAGGTGGAAGCAGCTTAAAAGCAGTTGACGCCTTACGAGAAGCAAAGTTAGATGTTAAAGGTTTGGTTGCCATTTTTACCTACGGGTTTGATGTTGCACATGAAAATTTTGCGAATGCAGAATGTCCATACGTTACCTTAACAGATTATGATATCATGTTAGAGAATGCATTATCAAGTAATTTAATCTCTAAAAGTGACTCAGATTCGTTAAAAGAGTGGAAAAAAGCACCAAAAGAGTGGGAAAAATAATTTGCAATGGAATTAGATAGCAATAAAGTAACAGTAACTGCCTCAAAAGAAGAGATTAAAGCATTTTTATCTGACTCGAATAATCTAATTCATATTCTACCGAAAAACAATATTTCTGATTTCAAATCAACGGTAGAAAACTGCTCTTTTAAAGTTCAGGGAGGTTTTATTATTTCTCTCATTCAAGATGGTGGCGATGATGATAATTTATTTTTAAAATCTGGTGAGAAATCACCTTTCCCATTTAAGCTTACAATAAACCTCAATGAAAGTGAATCGTCAACTGAAGGTTACATTCATTTTGATGGTGAAGTAAATGCATTTTTGAAAATGATGGTTGCAAAACCATTGGGTAACCTATTTAACTATATGTCTACCAAACTTAAAGAGCATTTTGAGAAATAAACTTGATCTCCTTCAAGTCATAACTCGCCAATACACCCTCTCTCTCAATAAGTAATTTCCCTGAAGGCTCAACGCCTAATAGCAATCCGTTGAACACGCCCAGCTGATCTTGATACCTTGCACTTACATTTCTTAAGTACAAGTTATTGTGGTATTGTTGATCTAGCAAACTTAAATCTGATATAAACGTACTCCAGGTTTTATTAAACAAATCAATAAATGAATACAGTACATCATTTAACGGTACAAACGCCCCTTGTTCATTTTTAATACTCGTTGCTGTAAAATTTTTAAAATCAATTTCATTAACATTTAATCCTACCCCAATTATAGTGCGTTGAATGGTCGTTGACCTGAGTTGATTTTCAATTAAAACTCCAGCTATCTTTTTACCGTTAACAAAAATGTCATTTGGCCATTTAATTTCTGCTTTTAAATTGCGTTTTTTCAATAACGCTACCAAACTTAGCGATACAATTTGTGTCAAAATAAACTGTTTACCAACTGCCACATTGACATTGTCTAAGAACACTGAAAAAGTAAGGTTTTCTCCAGGTTTAACAACCCATTCGGAAGACCTCTGCCCCTTCCCTGCGTATTGTTCAGATGCCAATATTACCGTACCATGATCAATTTCATCACCCTGCAGTAATTTGGCAACATAATTGTTCGTTGAGTCTACAGAATCTAAATGAATTATTTTTCGACCGATTTCCATCATGGATTTAACATTTGGTGGGATTAAATGTAAGGATTTATTTAAATTATAACATTAGTTTTGTACCGCTTAAAAACAGGAAATGAATAAAGGATTAGTTGACAACGAATCACAGGTCTTAGCAGATACTATCGTTGAAGGAATGCAAGAAAATAAAGCGGAGGATATTGTTGTCCTTGACTTAAGAGAAATTGACAGCGCAGTCTGTGATTTTTTTGTGATTTGTAGTGGAGAGTCATCAACACAGGTAGACGGAATTAGCAAATCAATTCTGCGCCATACAAGAGAAGAAATTGGAGAAAAACCATGGAATATTGAAGGAAGAACAAGCAGTGAGTGGGTGCTTCTAGATTATTTCAATGTGGTTGCTCATGTTTTTCACAAAGAGCAAAGAACATTTTTTGACCTTGAAGACCTTTGGGCTGACGCAAAAAAAACAACGATTCCAAACTTGAATTAAACCAATACAATGGCAAATAATAAAAGTAAAAAGAAAACTCCTTTTTCAATCTATTGGATCTATGCAGTTATCGCAGTTGCGATTATTGGGTTTCAATTATTTATGTCAACAGGAGCTAACACAACAGTTAAGTCTGAGGACACATTTATTGAATTGGCAAAAGAAGGTTTTGTTGAGGAGGTATTTTTAGTAAACCGTGTACGCATCGATTTTTCACTAACGTCTGAAGGAAAAGACTTTGTTCGTAATTCTGAAAAAGAAAAGTACAAGCAAATGAAAAGTGCGCTTGACAAAGGGACTCAATTTGGAGGTAAACAAGCTTTTTCTGTTAAAATCCTTGATGCTGGCACCTTCACTACAGAGGTGAAAGAAATGAATAAAGTCTTAACCTCCTTAGATAAAGACACTGTTCAAGTACTCCCAAAAGAAGAAGTAAACTACCTCAGCAACATTATAGGATTCTTATTGCCTATTGTTATTTTGATAGCCATTTGGATGTTCGTTATGCGAAGAATGTCTGGTGGTGCAGGAGGTGGCGGTGCAGGAAGTCAAATTTTCAACATTGGTAAATCCAAAGCGAAAGTGTATGAAAATGGTAAAACGACAAACACCACTTTTAATGATGTAGCTGGTCTAGAAGGAGCCAAAGAAGAAATTGAAGAGATTGTTGAATTTTTAAAAAACTCAAAAAAATACACAGAACTAGGCGCTAAAATTCCTAAAGGAGCTCTACTTGTAGGACCTCCTGGAACAGGAAAAACATTACTTGCAAAAGCTGTAGCTGGTGAAGCTCAAGTTCCATTCTTCTCGTTATCCGGATCTGATTTTGTTGAAATGTTTGTTGGAGTTGGTGCATCTAGGGTGCGTGATCTTTTCAAACAAGCTAAGGAAAAGGCACCATCCATCATTTTTATTGATGAAATTGATGCTATTGGCCGTGCAAGAGGTAAAAACAATGGCTTTGGTTCCAACGATGAGCGTGAAAACACATTGAATCAACTCTTAACAGAGATGGATGGATTTGGAACAAATTCTGGTGTTATCATTTTAGCTGCAACAAATCGCGCAGACGTTTTAGACAATGCCTTAACTCGTGCTGGACGTTTTGATCGTCAGATATATGTTGACATGCCAGATATAAATGAACGAAAAGGAATTTTTGAGGTTCACTTAAAGCCAATTAAGCTAGCTGAAAACATGGACATCGATTTCCTGTCTCGCCAAACACCTGGTTTTTCAGGAGCTGACATTGCTAACTTATGTAATGAAGCAGCTCTAATTGCCGCGCGTCACAACAAAAAAGCTGTTGAAAAGCAAGACTTCTTAGATGCGGTAGATCGAATTGTTGGAGGACTTGAAAAGAAAAATAAAATAATTACACCCCAAGAAAAGAAATCAATTGCCTTTCACGAAGCTGGACACGCAACAATTTCTTGGATGCTTGAGCATGCCAACCCCCTAGTTAAAGTAACAATTGTTCCTCGTGGCCGTTCCCTTGGTGCAGCTTGGTATCTTCCAGAAGAACGAAGCATTACGACTACCGAACAAATATTAGATGATATGTGTTCTGCATTAGGAGGACGTGCTGCCGAAGAAATTACATTTGGAAAAATAAGTACAGGAGCATTAAGTGATCTTGAAAAGGTTACTAAGCAAGCCTATGCAATGGTTTCTATTTATGGTTTAAATAAAAAAGTAGGGAACATCTCTTACTATGATTCGCAAGGTAACAACCAATTTACAAAACCGTACTCTGATGATACAGCACGTATTATCGATGAAGAGGTCAGTAAATTGATTGAATCTCAATATCAACGAGCAAAACAGATTTTGAAAGACAATGAGGCACAGTTGATTTTATTGGCTGAAAAGCTACTCGAAAAAGAAGTTATCTTTAAAGAAGATTTAGTTAGTATATTTGGGAAAAGACAATGGGACGCTCCTGTTGTAGAAGAAACACCAAAAGTAGAAGATGCTGCGGTTGTAGAAGAAAATACACCTATAGCAGATTCAACTGATCAAAATGAAAAAATTGACAATGGGACTAATACAGAATCTTCTTCAAAAATGGAAAAGCCTTTGGACGACACAAACAAAGAAGTCTAATTGGGTTACTATTTTTCAATCGACAGACGAATATAGTGTCCGTATTCATAAAATGAAGTTGGAAGCTCATAAAATTCCAGCTGCTATTTTTGATCAGCGCGATTCATCATACAACGCTTTTGGGTATCTTTACTTAAATGTACATTGGCAAGATGAACAAATTGCACTTGAATTAATTGAAGAATCAGATGAATAATGTTTTAATAAGATCATTAACGGGCATTGTATTTATTTCAACAATACTAATCCCCCTATTCTATTCCGACATAATTACAACGGTTGTTTTTGGCTTATTTATGTCTATAGGACTCATTGAATTTTACAAATTGTTTAAGTACGTTGACCCCGTTGGCGTATCTTGGAAAACAGGCTTACTGTACGGGATAATAGCCTATGGGATATCATCCTTAGTATTATTCAAGCTTTTACCTCAGGTAGCATTAATAGTCTTATTACCTACACTGCTATCAATTATTACACTCGAGCTTTGGCGCAAAAAGAAAAGTGCTTTAATCAACGTTTCTGTATTCGTTTTTGGCATTGTCTATATAACCATCCCCTTCATTTTAATGGTTCTAATTATAACTATGGACAACAATGCATTCCCAGTGCTTGCAGGCATGTTTATTTTAACTTGGACCAATGATACCTTTGCCTATCTATCTGGTAGAATTTTAGGTAAAACAAAATTATTTGAACGAGTTTCGCCAAACAAAACTTGGGAAGGAACAATTGGAGGTGTTGTATCTACATTAATTGTTGGAATAGGGATTGCCCATTTCTTTGCTCCTGAACACCTTTTATTTTGGGTTATTTCAGCATTAATAATAGCTCCATGTGCAGTTTTTGGAGATTTGATAGAATCCCTGTTTAAGCGCAATGTAAAGGTGAAAGACACAGGAACAATTATGCCAGGACATGGAGGCATATTGGATCGGTTTGACGCCATCTTTTTTGTTGTTCCATTCTTCTTAACATGGGTCATTATTTATGTTTTTTTTGGATAAATAATTAGTGCCCTAAACTCAATTATCGTAATTTAGGACAAATAAACTGAACTTATGAAAAAATTATTTTTAACGCTTTCTTTAATGCTATTTGTTGGAACAGTTGGTTCTACTGCTTATGCAGCAACTTCTGAAATTCAAACAGAAATTAAAAAAGACGACGACAAAAAAAAGAAGAAAAAGTGTAAGAAAAAATGCAAAAAAAAGAAAGCAGCTTGTTGCGCTCAAAAAAAAGCTGAAGCAAAACAATCGTGTTCTTCTAAAGCAAAAAAAACGTGTTGTTCTAAAAAGAAATAATACGTTTCATTCTTAAAATAAAAAAGCCGAAAACAGTGTTTTCGGCTTTTTTATTTTAAGCTATTTTAAGCTGAGTTGGGCAATGATCGGAGCCCATGACGTCATTCAGTATATTCGATTCCGCTATGCGTGAAACCATCGATTCTGAGACTAAAAAATAATCAATTCTCCAGCCAACGTTTCGATCTCGCGCTCCTCCGCGGTAACTCCACCAAGAATACTTTGTATCATCTTTATGCTTTAATCGAAACGTATCAATCAAACCATTCTTTGTATAGGCATCTATGCCATCTATTTCTTTTTGCATATACCCTGCAGACTTATTGTAGTTTGGTTTTGGTCTTGCTAGATCAATGTCCTTATGTGCCACATTTAAATCTCCACAGACAATAGTCGGCTTCGTTTTTTCAAGTGTTTTTATATATGCCAAAAAATCCTGATCCCATTGTTGTCGATAGTCTAACCTTCGCAAGTCATTACCCGAATTTGGAGTGTAAACCGTAATTAAGAAATAATCATCAAATTCAGCACAAATAACCCTTCCCTCTTTATCATGCTCAGGAATATTCATATCGTATGAAACAGAAATAGGTGCTACCTTGGTTAAAATAGCAGTTCCTGAATATCCTTTTCGATCGGCCTCATTTGCATAAACTTCGTAATCACTTAGCTTATCAGACACTGTTTCTTTCACCTGCTCTACCGTTGCTTTTGTCTCTTGTAAACAAATTACATCTGGTTGCAAGCGAGACATATCCTCAAAAAAATTCTTTTTTGATATAGCCCTTACACCATTTACATTGAATGATAATATATTCATATTTCGTTTTTTACTCAAAAATAAAAAAGCTTTCCTACCCTTTCATAAACTTAATTAATTCTTGTGTCACCATTAACACACAAATCATCTACCTTACTAAAATTGGATTCAAGGTTAACACTTTTACACGCTTATCTTTTAGAGATTTTGATGCGATAAAAACCTCACCTGTAAATGATGTTTTTTCAGTTACTTTTTCTCTGATTGATTGTAAAAAATTTTCGCGCCGTTTTTTTATTGTATCTATTGTCGGGTTCTCATAATCAAAAATACTATGCAGTTCAGCCAATTCTAAGGAATAATTTTCTGCTTTAAGGAAATGAGTTAATACACTTTCTTCTAACGAGTTGAAATTAGACTCTAGCAACAACCCATTAAAGTAAAAACATTCATCTATACATTGGAACATCTCTTTCTTAGCGATTTTATTTCGTTTTTTAGCTCCTTCTTTTTCTTTAAAAAAGTATACAACACCTAAAACAAGCAACAACAATAGCCAGAAAGACAAACTATAATTATACATACGCTTATTCTTTGAAAAATATAACGTTGTAGTCTTTCCTTCTGGTAAAAACTCATTGCTTACTACAATAGATACTTTTCTCCTCCCTTTAGTAGAAGCAAGCCTAGATAAGCAAATGTACTTTCCTGTTTTATTTTTCAGAGCAAAATTTAAATCTCTAACTACATTTAATTCGTATGATTTAAGCTGGTTACGCTCAATGTCTAGCTCATATAAATTACGCCCGTTTATATTTAAGTCCTTTAGATTCAAAGGTGGAAACCTCGTGTCAAATGCCTGTTGATTCATGTCTAACTCCCCCAAATATTTCCATTCTTTTCGAGTTAAACTAAATTGCCAAACATCTCTTAACATATTGTTATTCAACCCAACACCCGAAGCCATATAAAACTGACCGCCTGAAACTTGAAAAAAACTAGAGGCTCTTGATTGCGGTTTTTCAGAGCTCATTTTCGGTTTTAATAAAGACCACTTTTTCGTGTTTTCATCAAAAAAAGTAATCATATTCTTATGTGTAAATAAGCCATACCCTCCAAAACAGTAAATTGTATCCTTGTAGGTAAATAAATTTCCACTAAATTGATTTTTGTGGTGAAACGAATTATCGATACGTTTAAGTGTATCATTTATTAGTTTGTAGACCTGGCCTATTCCTCGATCAACAAAATAAACACTCCCGTTTTCTGTTGCTATTGGCCGGTAATTTTTACTAAAAAAATCAAATGACATCTCCCCTGCAAACACATAAGGGTATTTTCTCCAATACCCTTCAGCTACTTTATACTCAAAAAAGTACGTTGAGTCTGAAAAAACCATAAAGCTATTTCGGTTGTCATTTTGAAAAGCCTTGGACCTACGAGGTATTTCTATCTCTTGTTCTAATGCCAAAGAAGTCTTAGGCCAAAAACAGAACAAAACAATAGCTAAAAGAAAATAAGTTCGGTGTATTTTTTTTCGCATGATTATATTTTCAGACTCTATCCTTAATTATACTAAAATGCATTTTCCCCTATTTCATGTATAACATATAGCTCTGATTATCAGAAACAAGACCTAAATCGACACGCAGTTCCATTTAACGCATTATTTAGTTAAAAAGACACTAAATTTTCTGAATGCATTACTTAACTTTGCCTCGCTATGACGATAGATCAACAAACTTTAGAAGATTTAGAATTCACAACCTTACGCGATTGGCTACAAACCTATGCAATTGGCCTTACAGCAAAAGAACGCTTGGGAACATTAAGCCCAATTAGAGGAAAAGAAAAAATCAAAATAGCATTACGCCAAGTAAATGAGCTTAAAAATATTCGCACCGAAGGAGAGCCATTTCCACACCTTGACTTTGAAGAATTAAAGGAAGAATTAAAGTTACTTCCCATAAAAAAAGCTTCAATACAACTGGAAGGATTTATGCGTATTCTTTACGCGTCACAAATTACAAATCGATTACTTTATTTTTTCAATAAAAGAGAAGGTGACTACCCTCTTTTATCAAAAGTTTTAGAACACACTTATTTTACTGAAGAAATCATTAAAGCCATTGAAATGGTTTTTGACAAACATGGAAAAGTAAAAGACGACGCTTCTCCTGCGCTGTTTGAAATTCGAATGAATTTAAAAACTGTAAAAAAACAAATCAATCGAAACTTTGACAAAGCAGCACGAAAATTAATGAAAGACAATTTACTTGGCGACACCAAAGAAACATTCATTAATGACCGTCGGGTTTTAACAGTGTTATCAAACCATAAACGAAAAATACCTGGATCGGTTGTTGGCTCTTCCAATACAGGCAGTTTAACCTACATTGAGCCTGAGGTAAATATTGCGCTCAACAATGAATTTGAACTACTTCAAGACGATGAGCGTAAAGAAATCTTTAAAATACTTCAAGTTTTAAAAGGACAGCTACTGAGTCATATTGAATTAATTAAGGAGTATCAACAAGTACTTACTGAGTTTGATTTTATTAATGCAAAAACAAAGCTAGCCCTTCTGCTTGAATGCAACCTCCCTTCCATTATGGAAGATTTAGAGATGGAGCTCTTTGATGCCTACCACCCTATTCTTTGGAAAACAAATAAAGACCAAAAGAAAAACACCAAGCCTCAGTATATAAAGATGAATAAGTTTGCTCGTATGCTGGTCATTTCGGGACCTAATGCTGGAGGGAAAAGTATCACCTTAAAATCGGTCGGCCTACTTCAGGTTATGCTACAATCTGGGCTACTTGTTTCTGTTGGTGCAAATAGTAAAATGTGCTTATTTGAAAACGTATTGAGTGACATTGGAGACAACCAATCCATCACCAATGAACTAAGTACATACTCTTACCGCTTAAAACGCATGAATGAGTTTTTACAAGTTGCGAATAAACAAACCTTATTACTTCTGGATGAATTTGGAACTGGTTCTGACCCTGACTTAGGAGGAGCGTTAGCCGAAGTCATCTTTGAAGAGCTATACAACAAGAAAAGTTTTGGGGTAATTACAACACACTACAACAACATTAAATTAAAAGCCGACCAATTGCGCAATGCTATTAATGGAAGCATGTTGTTTAATACAGAAACACTTGAACCAACCTATACTTTTTCAACAGGACAGCCCGGAAGTTCATTCACCTTTGAGGTAGCTAAAATAAATGGCATTCCCAGTAAGTTAATTGAAGAAGCAAAAAACAAGTTAGATCATAAAAAAGTACGAATGGATAAACTTCTGAATCAACTTCAGAAGGAAAAAACATACTTGTCAAAACTAAACAAAGAACACATTGAAGCGCAAGATTTAGCTCAAAATGCACTTAACGAATATGAGCAAAAACGCGATCATTATGATGCTAAACTGAAAAGCTTCAGGTCAAGTTCAGAGTCAAATCAACGGTTTATTCAAGCTGGAAAGAAACTCGTTAGCTTCATTGAAAAGTACAATACAGCTACACGTAAAAAATCGATTAACAATGACCTGCTTGAAGAAGTAAGAAAATATTTAGCTGTTGAAAAATCTAAAACGGAAACTGCAAAACAACTTCAAAAGAAAGAACAGTTAGCCAAACAAGGAAAAGGTAAGCGTAAAAAGAGTGCAAAACAAACTCCTGACATCCATCAAAAAGAGAAAATTGTTGTAGGCTCACGCGTTAAGCTAATTACCACTAAACAGATTGGGACCGTTGAAGAAATGAAAGGTGAAAATATTGTTGTTTCTTTTGGATTTGCGCGAATGAAAGTAGATAAATCGAAGCTTTCTTTCATTGATTAACGCTTTGCTTTTTGATACAGTAAATAAGCCAACCCTCCAAACATTACATTGGGTATCCAAACCGAGATTACTGCTGGAAAACCTAAGTTTATTGCTGCAACCGTAGTAACCTTCATTGCAAAAATATAGATGAAAATAATCCCTAAACCAATTGCAATATTCATCCCTATTCCACCTCGTTTTTTTCGGCTAGCAACAGCGATACCAATAATTGTCAAAACATAGGTTGCAAAAGGATATGATGTCCTTTGATACAGCTCAATTTCATACATTGGCACCATGGTAGAGCCCTTAAAACGTTCTCGTTCTATAAACTTCTTTAATTCAAAGTAGGTCATTGCTTCAGCTATGTTTTCACGCGTTGCCATCTCTTCAATACCAAATTGAAAATTCGTATCCAGAACAGCACCTTCAGTAAGTTCATCTGTTGGATAACCAACATTTCGCTTGTAATAGTTTTTTAACTGCCACTTATCAGAACCAGCTGTATTTTCTGCTGTTGCAGCCTTAATAAAGGAAACAAGATCTCCCTGATCATTCCACTGCTCTATTACTAAATTATGAATCAGGTTATTTGATGCAGAATACGACTTAAAGTAAACAACTTGATTTCCTGGAAACTCTGCATGGTAATCTTGTACTGAAATTACATTTCTATAAAAACGTTCTTCAAAAGCTAATCTTGTTTTATTTGAACGAGGCATCACAAAATGATTAAACACCAATGATATCAGCATTAAAATTGTAGCAGCCACCATGTAAGGGCGAACAAATCGACTGAATTTTCTACCGCTATTCCAAATGGGAATAATTTCAGTGTCTTGCGCCATTTTAGCTGTAAACCAAATTACAGAAACAAAAATAATCATCGACGAAAACATGTTTCCGTAGAACATGATAAAGTTTACATAGTATTCAAACACTACTTCATAAAGACTCGCATCATTTTCTATAAATTCACTGAGTTTTTCCGCAATATCAAAGACCGTCGCCAATAGCATAATCACCCCCAACATAAAAAAGAACGTTGTAAGGAATTTACGAATGATATAGCGATCGATTATTTTTAACATCTACAGACGACTCTCCAATTTTTGTACCATTTGATTTTTCCAAGAAGTAAATGTCCCTTCTTTAATTTTTAAACGTGCTTCCTTAACCAACCAAAGGTAAAAAGCAAGGTTGTGAACTGTAGCAATTTGAATACCCAAATGCTCTTTAGAACGCATTAAATGTCTTAAATACGCCTTGCTATATGTTGAATCCACAAAAGATGTTCCGTTTGGATCTAATGGTGAAAAATCTTTCTCCCATTTTTTATTTTTTATATTAATAATCCCCTCTGATGTGAACAACATTCCGTGTCGTGCATTTCTTGATGGCATTACACAGTCAAACATATCTATACCCAGCGCTATACACTCCAAAAGATTAGCTGGAGTACCAACTCCCATCAGGTATCTTGGTTTTTCTGTAGGTAAAATATTACAAACAACATCTGTCATTGCGTACAACTCCTCTGCAGGCTCACCAACAGAAAGCCCACCAATCGCGTTCCCTACAGCATCATGCGACGCAATCGTTTCTGCAGACTCTGTTCTTAAATCTTTATAAACACTCCCTTGAATAATTGGAAACAATGCTTGTTCATGCCCATACTTAGGTTCTGTACGATCCATTTGAGTGAAACAACGCTTTAGCCAACGGTGCGTCATGTGCATTGACCTTTTAGCATAGTCATAATCACACGGGTAAGGTGTACACTCATCAAAAGCCATAATAATATCAGCACCTATTGAACGTTGAATGTCTATCGCTCTTTCTGGAGAGAAAAAATGATAACTTCCATCAATGTGTGATTGAAATGTAACTCCCTCTTCTTTTATTTTACGCGCACCTGACAATGAATACACTTGATAACCTCCACTATCTGTAAGAATTGGTTTGTTCCAATTCATAAATTTATGCAAGCCTCCCGCTGGTTCTAACACATCCAATCCAGGCCTTAAAAATAAATGATAGGTGTTTCCTAAAATAATTTGGGCTTTAATATCCTCCTCAATTTCGTGCTGATGAACCCCCTTAACCGTACCCGCTGTACCTACAGGCATAAATATTGGAGTTTCAATAATTCCATGGTCTGTGTGTAGTTCACCAACTCTCGCTTTTGACTGACTATCAGTGAGTTCTAATTTGAAGTGCATAATTTTGTTAATAAGTAAACAGGGCAAAGATAAATCTATTTAACAAAGGGTGCCATATTTGTAGCAAAGCAGATTAAATGACAGGGTTTCTTCCCGTATTGGAGTTCAATATAACGGCACTTATCTTCATTCTATTTTGTGTCATGGCACTTACGCAAGTGACATTTTCAATACTGATATTCAGCAGGTTATCTTTCCATAAAGCAAAAACAAAAGACGATGAACTGGACGGGGTATCCATACTCATAACTGCGAGAAATGAATCTGAAAATATTTTCAAAAATCTTCCATTTATTTTAAATCAAGATTACCCAAACTATGAGGTCATCGTCATCAATCATCAATCATCTGACGACTCTAAATATATACTTGATGTATACACACGTGATTACAAGAACCTGAAAGTAATTAGTATTGAACGCAATCAACATTTAAAATATGGTAAAAAACTCCCCCTAACAATTGGAATTAAATGCGCAAAATACAATGCTTTACTTTTTACAGACATCGACTGTAAGCCACAGGGAAACCAATGGTTAAAAAGTATGGCCAGTCACTTCAGTGATAAACACCAAATTGTTTTAGGACATGCACCGTATAGTAAAACAAAAGGCCTTTTAAATAAAGTTATCCGGTTTGACACAACCTGGATTGCCATGAACTACTTATCAATGGCAAAAGCGAAAGTACCTTACATGGGGACAGGACGAAACATGGCCTATACCAGACATGTTTTTGAAAAAGTCAGCGGGTTTAAGTCTCACTATTCACTTTCTCCTGGAGAGGACAATCTTTTTATACAAGAAGCCGCCAAAAAGAAAAACTACACCATCAACATTGCCCCTGAATCGTTTTGCTATTCAAAAGCCTGCTCTACTTGGGATCAGTGGATGAAACAAAAATCAAGGCATTACACAAGCTCAGACCGATATAAGGTTATCAAAAAACTGCTGTTAGGAATATACCCATCATCCTTGTTAATCATGCTAGTTTCCTTTGTTACTTTACTTTCTGACTCGTCATTTATATGGATTAGCTTAGCCATATTCACCTTGGTAACATTTGTGAAATGGATAATTATAGGCAAGTCATTTAAAAAATTAAACGCGTCTAAATTTATTGTGTTATTGCCATTGTTGGACATAGCTTACGCTATACTAACTCCAATTATGTATTATGCAATTGACAAAACGAATAACAAGAAATGGTAGACAATAGTCATTTATCAGAAAAAGCACAAAAAGACCTCGAGCTGGTTAAGCTAGCCATTAAAGGTGACCAGTCTGCTTATGCTACGCTCATGGACCGTTATCGGGAATCAATTTATTTCATGATGCTGAAAATGGTAAACAATACAGACGATGCGGACGACCTAACCATTGAAGCTTTTGGCAAAGCATTTAACCGATTAAAACAATACTCTCCAAACTACGCTTTTTCAACATGGCTTTATAAAATTGCATCGAACAACTGCATTGATTTTATTCGTAAAAAAAGAATCAAGCTAACATCAATGGATACAGGAATAGCTACCGACGATGGAGAGCGTATTTTTTTTGATGCAAAGAGCAACACCAGAGACCCTGAAGAAGTTGTAATTCACAAACAAAAAGTATTGTTAATGCGAGAACTTGTAGGAAAGTTAAAACCACGCTACCGTTTACTTGTTGAAAAGCGCTACTTTGAAGAGTTAAGCTACGAAGAGATTTCAGAAGAGCTAAACCTCCCCTTAGGTACTGTAAAGGCACAATTATTTAGAGCCAGAGACTTTCTTGCCAATATGATTTCAAAAACCAAAGACACTATTTAAACATGAACGGTCTTGACCTTATATCATCTCAATTTCCAAACCTAACAGAAGCTCAAAAAGAGCAATTTGGAAGGCTTCAGGAGCTCTACAACGACTGGAACAGTCAAATCAATGTAATCTCAAGAAAAGATACCGATAATTTTTACGAACGTCATGTAATGCACTCACTGGCTATTGCAAAAGTAACTGGCTTTGTCGATGGAACAAAAATTATGGATATTGGAACCGGTGGAGGATTCCCTGGTATTCCGCTTGCAATTCTTTTTCCAAACTGTCAATTTCTACTCGTCGATTCTATAGGCAAAAAAATTAAAGTCGTAAAAGAAGTTGCAGCCGCACTTGGACTGAAAAATGTTAGGGCAATGCATGAACGTGCAGAGAACATAAACGAACAATTTGATTTTATTGTCAGCCGTGCTGTAACAGCAATGCCAACATTCTTACTTTGGACTAAAGGTAAATTCTTGAAAGAGAACAAAAATGAATTCAAAAATGGAATTCTTTACTTAAAAGGAGGTGACCTAGAAAAAGAAATGGCTCCCGTTAAAAAAGCAATCCAATACTTTGATTTAAAAACGTTTTATTCTGAAGACTTTTTTGAAACGAAGAAGGTCGTTTATGTTCGGAATTAATCTAGGCGGTACTTTTTAAAGAACGCATCCCAATCCCAAATAAAATTCTCGATAATTTCATCCATTCTTTTCAAGAACAACGGATTTGGAGACTGCATTCGCTTGAAATACTCGTCCTGAAAATTATACAACGCATATTTATCAAAAATACCTTTTGACATTGCATAAACCATGTTTTTAGATGGGTGATTCAAGCGACAAATTAAACGCTTATAATCTTTAACCAACTGCTTAAACTCAACAACAGACATTTCGTATGCCTTAGCTAGCTTTGCATAAACCAACTCCTCAACACGATCAGCTTGCTCTGGGTCAAAAGCACTTTCTAAAAAGGATAAATTACCGACAATTACAATCAATGAGAATTCGTAATTGTGATTCCGAGGAATGTTTGGTGAAACAACAAAGGCAGTATCATCATTCATGAATTCAGCAATAATAGGAAACCCATTGTCAATAGAGCTAAATAAGCCATTGATAAATACGTTTGCCAATTTCTCGTCGCTAACCTTTTTCTTTAGAAGAGTTCCAAACATGTCGTTGAGGTTGAATGAATGTAGTTACATACAAATATAACAAAGGCAAACCCTGCTCTAAGAACACGCTATTTTGGTTATCAACATTTTTTTCAACACCTGCTTATCCCCTTAAAAAACACCTCAACACATAAATAGGTCTATTCATCCACATTTAACTAAAAAATACGCTCTCAAATAGTACCTTTATCTTGATTTATAATATCCCATTCAAATGAAAAGAAGTCAGCTCGTTTTAATGCTTGTTTTTCTTGTATTAACAGGAACAATATACCTAACCTTATCAAGCAACAAAAAGGAATATTCAAAAACCATTAAAGAAGAACAGTCCGTTATTTATGTTCCTGTAAGAACGGTAAAGAATCAGTTAAAAAAGAGGACCTTAGTATCTTATGGTCAAATCACACCTAATTCTGAAATTACAATCTCCTTTGAAGTTCAAGGGAAATTAGAACAAGGGACTACCCGCATGAAGCCCGGAACCAACTTTAAAAAAGGACAGGTTCTTTACAGGGTAAATAATGAGGAAGCATTTTATGCCTTAAACGCTCGAAAATCGTCACTTTCAAAAATAATACTTAATGCACTTCCAGATATTGAGCTAGACTACCCTACAGAAAGTACAAAGTGGCTTCAATTCATAGAAAACTTGTCACCTAGCAAGATGATGCCTAAACTGCCTGAATTCAAGAACAACAAAGAGCGTATGTTTATGACAAGTCGTAACCTCATCATGGAATACTACAACTTGAAAAGTCAGGAGTCACGCATGGCTAAATACATCTATATCGCTCCATTTTCGGGAACAATAATTGCCACATACGCTGAACCAGGTTCAATTTCCAACCCTGGTGGACAAATTGCTAAAATTGCTAAAACAGGTGATTTTGAAGTCAAAGTACCCATTTCAATCTCAGACCTAGACACCTATAAAAACAAAAGTGTCGCATCATTTCAAAATGCTTCAGGTCAAACGATCGCCGATGGAAAAATCAGGAGGATCTCTAACGTCATTAACCAGCAAACACAATCAGCCGACGTATACTATTCAATAAAGCCTCGATCTGGTCAGAAAATTTACAATGGAATGTTTGTAAACGTTACAATAAATAAAGAAGTAACAAAAAAAACGATGACCTTACCAAGGGCTTCTGTGAAAGACAACAAGGTACAAACACTCAAAAACAATGTGTTAAAAAACATCAATGTACTAATTAGTGGAACTAAACCAGACTCCGTATTTGTTACCGGTTTAACGAATGGTCAACACATTTTACTAGAGCAAGTTGATGAAGTAGACAACGGTGTTAAATACGAGGGAATTACTCGATAATTAAACAGCATGAGAAAAATTATACAATTTTTTATAAATAGACCGGTTTGGGGCAATGCAGCAATCGCTATTGTTCTTATGTTTGGGCTGTTTTCCATCTTTACCATGAAGCGTTCGTTTTTCCCTGAAATGGAACCAACGCGTATTTATGTTTCTGTGTTTTATCCTGGGGCCTCTCCTTTGGAAATGGAAGAAGGGGTAACAATTAAAATAGAACAGGCCATAAAAGGGTTGTCTGGGATTGAAAAAATAAACGCCACCTCCTCAGAAAACTTTTCTCAAGTCTCCATCAAAGCCTACACAGATACTGACATTGATGAGTTGCTCGGTAAAATTGAAAATTCTGTTAATTCGATTAATTCATACCCACAAGGAGCAGAACGCCCTATTGTAAACAAGCAAGAGTCTGATGGAATGGCATCTGTTGTTGCTTTTGCTGGTGTTTCAGCTAAAAACAATAAAGTAGAAATTACAAAACTTATTGACCTTGCCTCTAAAGTAGAGCGCGACCTACTGAATACAAAGGAAATAACACAAATCACGAAAAGTGGCTTTCCTGAAAAAGAAATTAGTATCAGTGTTCGCGATCAAGATTTATTGAGGTATAACATTTCAATTCAAGAAATTGCCTTAGCGGTAGGAACTAAAAACATTGACATTACAACAGGGATAATTCGCGGTGGAGTTCAAGAAATGAATGTGCGTTCTAACAGTAGAGGCACAACAGAAGAAGCTATTTCTAAAATAACAGTGCGAACATCAAAGTCTGGAGACAAAGTAACTGTTGGTGACCTTGCCGACGTAAAGTTGGGATACTCTGAAGGTTCACAACAAGCAAAATACAATGGAAAGCCTGCTGTGTCCTTTCAAATTGAAAAAACAACCGACCAAGACATTAAGCGGATCACAGATGAATTATATACCTACAAGAAAGTATTTGACGAACAAAACCCCGATTTTCAATTCAATATTTTTTATGAGTTCAACAGCATGCTCAACGAGCGTATAGACCTCTTAACAAGTAATGGAATTATGGGCTTGGTACTGGTTCTTTTATTTCTAGGGCTGTTTTTAAACCTTAAACTCTCTGCTTGGGTAGCATTTGGTATTCCCTTTTCATTTTTGGGCATGTTTATTTTTGGAATCCCTTACGGCATGTCTATAAACATGATTTCTCTTTTCGGTATGATTCTCGTTGTTGGAATTTTAGTTGACGATGGTATTGTTATTGCTGAAAACATATACACCCATTTCGAAAAAGGAAAATCTGCTCACAAGGCGGCGCTTGATGGGACCATGGAAGTTTTACCTTCGGTTTTCTCTTCTGTCATTACCACCATTGTAGCATTTTCAATTTTACTTTTTGTTGAAGGCTTAGAAATGATGCGTGAAATGGCTTTTGTAGTAATTTCCTGTTTGGCATTCTCGCTGTTTGAAGCATTCATTATTCTACCTGCTCACTTAGGACATAATAAAATACTAAAACAAGAATCTGACACTCCATATTCTTTATTGAAAGGAATTCTATTTTTAATTCTTGGAATCGGTGTCATTTTTATTGGAACACGAATTTTACCAACAACATCCGACCTGGGTTTAATGCTTTTTCCTTTTACTGTAATTATCATCGGTGCACTACTCTTTTTTAATGGGTTTGCTAAATCGCCAATTGAGTCAACTGTTCGTGGTGGGGCAGATAAAGGGATTAAATACATTCGTGACAATTGGTTTAAAGCTGCAATTGAAAACATTGTAGGGACAAAAAAAACAAAATGGTATCGATTGGGGTTTCTTTTTCCACTAGTCTTTACAGCAGGTATGATAACACTGTTGTTCAACGGTACAATCTCAGCTACATTTTTCCCAGACATTCAACCTGATTTTTTCACCATAGAAGCCGTTTACAAACCTGGAGATAACAAAGCCAAATCAGAAAACTTTGTAACAGTAGCTACACAAGTTTTATTTGAAGAGAATGATCGAATTATTCAGGAAACAGGCGATTCACTGTTGACTTATTTCTCAAGTAACATTGGCTTCGCTATGAATATCGGTCAAGGAGGTGATCATGCTTCTATGGTTCAAGTTTTTTTCGATGGTGAAAACACCAACACACCTGTAGACACCTTAATGAATCGAATAATAAAACGCATCAATGAAATTCCCGCCGGACAGTTAGCGCAAGATACTTATGTTGGCGGGTTCAATCGTTTTGGGAAAGAAATTGAAGTTGGTTTAACAGCTCAAAACGAAGCAAGTTTAATGGGGGCCCGAGACCTTTTCAAAGAAGAGCTATCTAAAATGGAAGGTGTGATTAACGTCAAAGACAATATGCCTCCAGGTAAAAACCAAGTATACCTTGAAATGAGACCTGAGGCTGACATTTACGGCATTTCTAAAAATGAGGTTTTAAGTCAAATAAGGCAAGGGTTTTTCGGGCAAGAAGCACAGCGTGTGATTATTGGCACTGATGAAGTTAAGGTTTGGGTCAGGTATCCTGCAGAAGATCGAAGCTCACTTTCTGACCTTGAAGACATGAAGATAAAGTCAATTACAGGGCTAGTAATTCCACTGAAAGAAATCTGTGACTTCACCCTCGGTCGTGCACCAGAATCGTTAAAACGCCTCGATGGTCAACGTATTGTTAAAATTGATGCAGAGTGTGTTGACCCAGATGAGGTTGCCACAATAAATACTATTATTTCTGACTCTGTATTGCCAAAAATAGTTCAAGCATATCCAGATATTCAAACAAAACGATTGGGACAGTTTGAGCGCAGTCAAAAGACAGGAAGCTCTATGCAGTATGTTGGAATTATTGGGATTATCATTATGTTCATCATACTAACACTCCACTTTAACAGCGTAAGTAGTTCAATCTTGATTATGCTTGTTATTCCAGCTGGAATTGGAGGAGCTATTTTAGGGCATGGATTAATTGGCATTCCAGTATCCATATTATCTGCCTTTGGAATGATCGCATTGACAGGTGTATTAATCAATGATGCCATTGTTTTCTTAGATCGATACAACACCTTGTTACTCGAAGGAAATGACACAAAGACTGCAGCTATTGGTGCAGCTGAATCACGGTTCAGACCGATTATCCTAACATCATTAACAACCGTTGCCGGATTGCTTCCTATTATTTCGGAAACAAGTATGCAAGCACAATTCTTAATCCCAATGGCGGCTTCCATTGCTTTTGGCGTACTTTTCGGTACAATATTCATCCTGTTCTTTTACCCTGCTGCTATTTTAATGTGGAATGGTTTTAGAAGAACATTAAGAAGAATCTCAACAGGTGAACGAAACATTGATCCACGTACGGTTGAACCAGTATTAAACTTAGAGAAAAATCAACATGACTTTGAAAATCAATAGCATCATTGCACTACTTTTTATTTGTTCGTCAAGTTTTGGACAGCGTGAATTATCTGCAACAGATGCCGTATTTACAGCCCTAGAAAACAATTATCAACTATTGATTTCTGAAAAACAAACCGACATTGCAAAGAAAAATAACCGTTGGTCCGAAGCAGGGTTATTCCCAACCGTAGACTTAGTTGTTGCTCAAAACAATACGATTCAAGACAATACAAACAATCCATTTACATTTACACCTGGAATTATTCTTTCGCAGAGCATCAATCCTTCGTTGAGTTTAAACTGGAATATCTTTAGTGGTTTTAGAGTAAAGATGTCTAAGCAACGTTTAGAACAACTAGAAACACAAAGCTCAAACAATGCAACTGCTGTAATCGAGAACACCATTCAGGACGTGTTAAAAGCCTACTATACGGCTCAACTTCAAAACAATCGAAAGGTTTTATTTTTGGACATCATGGCGACATCTAGAAAACGCTTTAAATACTATGAACTGAAAGAAAAATACAGCAGCTCAAACTCACTTGAATTGTTACAGTTTAGAAATCAATACTTAACGGATAGTACAAACTACTTGATGCAAGATATTTCTTGTAAAAATGCCATGCGCAACCTCACCCTATTAATGAATGATACAACTGAAACTGATTTTATCTTAACGGATGCTATTGATCTTGTTATCGGTGATGTAAACTTTAACGATGCCGAACACGAAATGTTTGCGAACAACCAAAATTTAAAGAACCAGTACATCTCTTTAGAATTACAACACACACAAACGGGTTTACAACGCTCTTTTTTATACCCTACATTAAGCTTTCAAGCAGGAGTAAATCCAGGGTGGTCAAACCTCAGAGAGCTAAAGGATGGTAACCTTGAAATAGAAACACAAAATCTATCATACTACGGAAACTTGAACCTTCGATACACGCTATTTAACAATTGGAAAAATAAACGCGCTGTTGAAGTCTCAAAAATTCAAGAGCAAATTGCTGAACTGAAGGTAGAGAATATGAAAAAGACGCTTTCCAGTACACTCCAAAATTTAATTGATCTTTATCGCGTTAGAACACAGCTGGTAACTATCTCGAAAGAAAATGTTATTTATGCGGAAAAAGCGTACAAATTAGCTGAAGATCGCTACAACCTAGGAACAATTAATTCAATTGATTTAGCCAGTTTTCAGATGACCTATCAAAACACGACCATTCAGCATTACGAAAACCTATTCAACCGAATGGACACCTACTTGGAGATTTACAAGATGTCAGGGAAAATTGGTTTAGAACTTCCTAGTTCGAAATAAATAACATTCAAACGAGTATATTTAAATTCTTTAAAAAAACACTACGCTTAAATTTGTCGGATGAATCAAATTCCAACTTCATATTTGAATAGCAACAATGGAACTTCCATTTTAGCTTTTGGTGATGGTCCGATGGTTAAAATTACAGCATGTAATGCCGTTGATGCGATTCAGCGATTCATAGATGAGCATAAACACAAGCATATTTTTATATGCCTGAGTTATGACCTTAAAAATGATATTGAGCCCTTAGAATCAAACAACGTTGATTTCATGAAATTTCCTAAAGCAATCCTCTGGGTTCCTGAAACAGTTGTTCGCTTTGACTCAGGTAATTTTAAATTTATTCAAGGATCTGAAAACCCTGAATCGTTGGAGTTCATCCACAGCTTTCAACAGCAAGAAGTCAATGAAAGCTATGCTCCTTTCCCCTATAAATTAAGCCCTAGAACATCAAAGGAAACGTATATAAATCATGTTTTAGAGATTCAACAAGAAATACAGCAAGGGAGCATTTACGAAGTAAATTACTGTCAAGAGTTTTTTGCTGAACACGTTAAAATTGAAAATCCCTTAAACACGTACTTTAAGTTAAATAAGATTACAAAAGCGCCCTATTCTGCCTACATGAACATCGATGATTTTACGCTATTTTGTGGAAGTCCAGAGAGTTTTATTCGAAAAAAAGGTGCGCGCATTTACTCCTCCCCAATAAAAGGAACTAAAAAACGAGGACACTCAGAAACAGAAGATGAGGCATTAAAAAAAGCTCTACTAAGCGATCCTAAAGAACGGGCTGAAAACATTATGATTGTGGACCTAGTTCGGAATGATTTGTCGCGTATTGCAACTCCAAACTCTGTTCAAGTAGATGAGCTACTCGGTATTCATTCATTCGAAACGGTACATCAAATGATTTCTACAATTTCATGTGAAGTACCAAAAAAGCTCGCATTTAAAGACATTCTCAATGCTACTTTTCCAATGGGATCAATGACTGGAGCCCCCAAATTTAGTGCGATGAATATCATTGAAGAACATGAAGATTTTAAAAGAGGAATCTACTCAGGGTCAATTGGTTATTTAAAACCAAATGGTGATTTTGACCTCAACGTTATAATTCGAACATTGATTCACAATAAACAAACAAACTATTTATCTTGCCCAGTTGGTGGTGCAATCACTATTAAATCTAGTCCTGAAGCTGAATATGACGAGTGTTTAGTCAAAATAAAAGGTATTTTAGATCAAATGAATGCTTAATCTCAGCTCACATATCGCTACTGAATGGAATCATTTGAAAGGTAAAAACATTTATGTTTCGTGCAGCGCTGGAGTTGATTCTACAGTTCTTGCTTTTATCCTAAAACAATTAGCCTTTAAGGTTAGTGTTCTGCATGTAAACTACCAGTTAAGAGGTGAAGACTCTAATTTAGATGCTCTTTTTGTAAAAGCATTTTGCCGTCGTGAACGAATCACTTGCCTTCAAAAAACAATTAACCTTCAAAATCAACTAGAAAACGGAGGTAATTTACAAGAAACCGCACGCAATGAACGATACGCTTGGTTCAAGCAGATTATAGATTCAAACCCTGACAACTATGTTGCACTAGGGCACCATCAAGATGATCAGGTCGAAACATTTTTCTTAAACCTTAGTCGAAAATCAGGACTCATGGGCCTATCGTGTATGTTAAAAGAACACAACAACATCATTCGCCCTTTACTCGATTTTTCAAGAGCTGAAATTATTGAATATGCCAACCAAAAAGAAATTAATTGGAGAGAAGACAAATCGAATACTTCCAATAAATACCGTAGAAATTTATTACGAAATGTTTTACTTCCTGAATTAAAATCAGAAATTCCATCACTTGATAAGAGCGTTCTAAAGCTCGTCAGAGCATTTCAACATACACAAGCGGAAGTTTCAAAAAAGATACAACCAATAACTCAACGTTTTATCGAACAAGCTTGTATAGACATTAAGAAACTCAACAAATTAAACGACACTGAAACAATTGAATTCTTACGGCAATTAAACCAACCCGCAACAGCCATGGCTGAGCTCTTGAAGTTATCTAACGCTCAAAAAGGAAAGAAAATTAAATGGGGAAACAGCTGGTTAATTAATGAAGGAGAAGTGCTACTACTAAAACAAAACAGTGAACTAAAACAACCTTCTACACTCAACATAGAGCAGGTTACAACACTACCAACTCGCTTTAATAAAGAAGTAATTTACTTAGACAAACAAAAAACTCAAGGAAACCTGCACGTGAGGTTGTGGCAAGTTGGCGATCGCATCTATCCTGTTGGAATGAAAGGTTCCAGACTTATTTCAGACATCATTTCAGATGCAAAACTAACAGCAAGTCAAAAAGAAGGTGTAAGGGTTGTGCATGACGATGAACAAATTCACTGGTGTGTCGGCTTTACAGTAGGAAGAAAAGCAATTGCCGAAGTAGACTCCAAAAACATGCTAAAACTTACTATTTCGTAAGCACCTCAAAGATAGGTTGACCTCTTAACGAATTCGGGTTCTGTAAATACAAAATGTGAGCAAGGGTTGCAGCAATCTCAGGTATACCAACCGTTCTAAATACCTCTTCTACCCCTATATTTTTTCCATACCACAACAAAGGGACATGTGTATCATAACTGTATGCCGATCCGTGACTCGTTCCTTTTCGAGCCAATTCAGAATCGGTGTGCTTTGCAAGGTAACCAGGTTCCAGTGTAAAAATAACGTCCCCGCTTTCTGCATGATGATACCCTTTTCTAACCATATCCATCCATTCATCATCAATGGCAGTATTGTACAGTTGACTCCCTGTAAATACGCGTTTTACAGACACCCATTCTTGAATTTCTGCAGCTACAAACTCAGCCACTTCTACTCGATCTAATTGCAATGCAGCAATACGCGCATGATTTAAGTAGATGTTTAAGTTATTCTGCACAACAATTAAGTCTTCTCCATATTTGTTAACAACAGCCTCTCGTAATTGAGTCATGTGTTCATCAATAAAGAAATATCCTCCTGGAAGCTTGTTGTCAATTAAATATTGTGGCACTGGAACTACCGCATGGTCTGCAGTTAAAAATAATGTAAAATTGTCCTTACCTACTTTTTTATTTAATGCTTGAATCAGGTTTTTAATGTCCAAATCAAACCGAATATACATATCCTCAACTTCTACTGAGTAGGGGCCAAATGCATGCCCTAAAATATCTGGAGTTGAATAGCTTATACACAGCATATCCGTTTGGTCATCTTGCCCTAGCTCTTCATTGTCAATTGAAGAAATTGCAAAATTTGTCAACAATGTATTTGAGAATGGCGTGTAAACAAACAATCCATAATTATTCCCACTCTGAGTCATTTCGTTTAAATTGTATGGAAATGTTGGTGTCGTTTTACCCGGTAACAAATGCTCGTACGGTGAATTATCTGGGCCACTTTCGGTGTAAGAATTAATATCCAAAATGGTATTCCACTCACCTTTCATCGTGTTTTCAATGTAATCATCAGCATTAAACTCACTTACCCAATTTGGCAACTCTTTTTTGAAGAAACTGCTCGTAATAAAATCTCCTGTTGTGTAGTCGTACCAATACGAACCATCACTCAAATGACCACCTGGTAAAATAGCTCCTCGGTTTTTAATTGACATTGAAATAACCTTAGCAGTTGGATAGGTCATTTTTAGTTGATCTGTAATGGTATTCGCCTTAAGGTTAGTTGGTGAATAATAACCATAGCTAGATGCTGTTCCTACTGGAGATACTGTAGAATCTTCAACACAATTAACTGTGCCTTGTTTATTTCTATCGTACCATTCGTTTGCAACAATACCATGATTGTTAGGTGTAGTGCCCGTATAAATAGATGCATGTCCAGGCCCAGTATATGTTGGGATATAATTATACTGTGTGTTTCTACAATTCACCCCCTTGGACATCAATTCTTTCAACCCTCCTTCGCTAAACTTATCGGAATAACGATACAGGTATTCATAACACATTTGGTCAACAACAATACCTACAACTAATTTAGGTGAATCCGTTTGTTGTGACTGAACGAAACCTACTGAAATAAGGGCTATTAAAAGGATTAAATTTCTCATTATTCTATTCTTAAACCCTAAAGGTATTCAATTATTACCTCTCGGGGGTTAAACAATTCTTGCGTCGTAAAAAAAGGTGCTATTGAAACAGCACCTTTTTAGTTTAAAAACAATTGATTAATGAATCACAACCAACTTTGAAGGCTGTGCAAAAACACCTCCACTTTCAATTTGAATGGTATAAACACCTCTACTTAATTTCGAAGTATCAATTTGAATTTTATTTGTTTGCTCATGAATAGCAGTTGACCAAGCCAACTTACCCGATTGATCAAACAGAGAAATAAATCCATTTGAGATTACATTAGAGGTACTAATAATAACAGATTCATTTGCTGGGTTTGGAACTACTTTTGCAATGAATGTCGTTTCTAATAAACCTACATTAGAAACTTCTTCATTGAATGAAATTGTAAAATCATCAAAATAAAACCCGTCTTCTCTAACACCGCCATCAGACTCTAATAAAAATCGAACTTTAATTACTTGCCCTAAATAATCGGATAGGTTAACTTCATCAAAAACCCACGCCCCTTGAAAACCTTCATAAACAGGTTCGTCATCTGGTTGAACACTGTTATTAGCACTGGTTCCAGCCGTAGTATAATTGGTACATTGCCCAATCCATGAACTTCCCCCATCAACTGAAACCTGAAACTGGCAATAATCGTAATCAGCCTCTATTTCCCATTTTGCATAAAAAGAAATCATTGCATCCGTAGCATCTGTTAAGTCAATATTTTGATCGTACTCAAATGCTTCACTCGTATTGTTGGAATAATTGTTTGGGCTATCCGTAAAACTTGTTGAAGGAGAAACGAATTCGGACGTTGTTGTACCCCATGGTCCAGTCCAATTATTCATGTTTGATGCATCATCAAGAAACTGTAGCGTTAAGCTTCCATACGTTTTAACAATGGTGTCGTGCTTTGTCCACAAGCCATATCCTGTATTTAAAACATATTTAATTTCGTCCCCAAACTGAATGGCTGGGTCAAGTATAAACGAAATTGTTCCTGAGCTAGTTTCTCTAAGCTCAATGTCATAAACAACACCCGGTCCTACAGATTGAATGTTCAAGATTGGGGTAGCTGAAACAGTTATTGCTCCGTCTTCCCTACCCAAACGTTGAACGTCATGATTAAAATCACCTGTCGTTGTCGCAACTGTTGAAGGGTCTGTATCGTTAACCGTCAAATACTTATGTGTCATATGAGACAAGATTAAATTCGGGAAAACCATCCCTTGACACGTCGGTATAACTTCTGTTGCTGCAGGCCAAAATGAAGAGCCAACCTCTGGGGTCATTGCAAAAATAGTATCTTTCATTCCCACGCCGTTGTCCACCTTGTACATATAATCGTCTGAATCTCCAGATGCTGGATATAGACCAGAACTCTTTTGAGGAGCATACCCATTTAATGAGCACATGTGTACTGTTAAGTCTGTAAAATAATCGTGATGGTCAGCAAATTCAGAATTTGTTGTCCCAATTGGGTGAAGCAACAAATTACCGTATGAATGAGCATTAAACGCCGATGTAAACCCTATGTTTTCTGACAACCATTGCATTGCTTGGGTTTCTGGCTCCGAAAAAGCTGAAGACCCTGGAAAAACATCACTTGATTCATCACTACTAACACCTGTCGTATTCCAACCGTATGCATAATTACGATTTAAATCTACACCTGGGTTACCAGAACCAACACCAACAGCTGGGTTCTTATTTTTTCTATGCATTCCAAATCCAGATGGATCTTGAGCTTCGTTGTGAACGTATCCATCTGCATTAATACAAGGAACAAAGTACATCTCTGTATTGTCCACTAAATATTGAACCTCTGCATTTGTCGCATAATTTTCTAGCAGGTACCACATATAGAAAATTGTTTGAGACATACTCATTGGCTCACGTGCATGGTGAATCGCTGAATACAAAACCTTTGGCTCTGACGCTTCGTTTACAGATGGGTTGTCAGATATTTTAACATGAAATATTGACCTTCCCTCCCACGTTTGAAACGTTGAAACAGGCGCTTTAACTGTAATCAAATTCGGATACATTGCAGCCATATCATCTAATGCATTTAACATTTGTTGATAGGTATAAAACCCAGCATACGAACTTGGGTTTGTTTCAAAGTTAGCAGGGACAGTAGGAATAAAAGCGCTACTTCCTCCACTTTGATCGCACACTGCATTCTTTTCAGAATACGAAGCATTTAAGTTTCGTTGTTGATAATGCGCTTTTACATCGTCGATAAGCACTTCAAACATAAAGCCATTCCCTGCAATAATTTCAAGCTCTTGTGCTGAGAAATCACTAATAAAAAAGGTGTTTCGTTTTTGAACACCGTGGTCAACGGGAACGCCTAGTTGAGCTAATTGTTGTAACCCATCAGAATCGGTATAAATTTTAACCTTTGAATATTGTTGCGCATAAGAGAAACTAGCGCATAGCAAAGCTAGAAAAGTGAGTATTTTTTTCATTTTATAGTTCTATAGTTCCCTGCAATTTAATCACTTTTTATGACAAACACCTTCCCTACAGGCTGAAGATTTCATAAAAAGTATGTTTTATAGCGTATTTTTCACTTATCCCATCTAAATACTGCTCAAACAGTATCATTTACCACCTATACTTTTACCACTTAACAAGAATTAAAATATAGCTATTTTTAATTAAAATAAATCTGGTTATGCAAGAAAAGAAAATATCATTTGGAAGAATTTTTTGGCCAAGTTTTTGGGCCGCAATTATAGTCTCTATTCTCGGAGTTCTTATTTGGGTTGGTATTATAGGTGGAATCATCAGTAGTTTTGATCATGAACCTAGTTTTGAAGTAAAAAACAAAACAGTATTGCACATGACTTTAAGCGGTAATATTGGTGAAAAAGGAAGTTCCTCATTTGACCCATCAACATTTAGCATGAACAACACCTTAAGCCTAGCCTCCATATTACATGGGTTAGAAGAAGGTAAGAATGATGATAAAATAAAGGGGTTATTCATTGAGCTAGATGGTCTTTCTTGTGGGTTTGCTGTTGCTACTGAAATTCGAAATGCAATTAACGCTTTTGAGGAATCTGGAAAATTTGCTGTTGCTTACAATAGCGGAGAGGCGATCAGTCAACTCGAATACTACATTGCATCTGCTGCCAATGAAAACTACGGATTCCCTGGCTCTTCTTTTGGGTTTCTAGGACTGGGTGCCGAACTGTCATTTTTCAAAAACACCTTTGATAAATTAGATGTAGAGGTTCAAATAATTAGAGGGTCAGACAACGATTTCAAAAGTGCAGTTGAACCATTTTTCAGAGAAAAAATGAGTGACTCATCTCGTGTTCAAACAAGTCGATACATGACCAGTTTATGGTTAGACTACCGTAAAGCCATTGCGAAAGATAGAAAGGTGTCAATTGAAGAATTAGACAACATCGCAAACCAGGTATTAATTCAACGTGTTACAGATGCTGTTAAATACAATCTAATTGACAAGGCAATGTATCGTGATGAAGTAATTGCCATTGTTACTAAAAAAATAGACCTTCAAGAAGATGACGAATTAAACCTTCAAGCGTTTAATAAATATGCAAAAAAACGCTTTTATCAAAATCAGGTTTTGATAAAAGCTGACAGCCCAAACATTGCTGTAATTCTTGCCGAAGGTGGTGTGAATAAAAGTGGAGATGGATTAACCTCTGACGAACTGTGCAAGCTTTTCAAAGAAGTTCGAGAAGACGAATCTATCAAAACAGTTGTTTTTAGAATCAATAGCCCTGGAGGATCAGCACTTGCAAGTGATGAGATTTGGAGAGAAGTTAAATTAACCAACGACAAAAAGAAAGTAATCGTTTCCATGGGGAATGTTGCTGCTTCTGGCGGGTACTATGTTGCTGCCCCAGCCTCTACAATTTTTGCTGAAGCGACAACAATTACAGGTTCAATTGGTGTTTTTGGGATGATCCCTTACACGGGAAGAATGTTAGAAAACAAGTTGGGGATTACATTTGATCGTGTCTCAACAAATGATCATGCCGTAATGACAACAAACCGTAAACTCACTAACAAAGAATTAAAGATAATTCAAGTTGGTGTAGATGATATTTACGACCGATTTAAAACAATAGTTGCTGAAGGTCGTGGAATGACAAAAGAACAAGTAAATGTAGTCGCGCGCGGGCGTGTTTGGACTGGTAGAGATGCCAAAGAAATTGGTTTAGTAGATGAGATAGGTGGGTTGAATGATGCCATCAATTTTGCCGCTAATGAAGTGAAAATCAAACAAGCAAAAGTACTTTACTACCCAAATGTTAAAGAAGATAAGTTTGGTCAATTCATAGAACAATTGGAAGAACAAGAAGAGATCAATACCGATATTCAATCCTTTCAGCTTCCTGCATCATTACTAGAGTACTATAATCAATTACAGCAATTGGAATCTATTCAGGGAATTCAAATGCGTTTACCTTACGAGATTAATATAAAATAGTACTAAAAAACAACATAAAAAAAATGCCCTTTCACGTTGTGAAAGGGCATTTTTTTTATGTTGTTTTATTTATTTAGCAGAAGCTAACTTCACAAAATCATCGTAAGAAATTTCTTTCTCTACTAATTTAACGGTGTCTTTAAAGAACGTCGTTAATTTTTGCTCAGCCATCATGTCATAAACACGGTTCGCTTCTTCTTTGTTTTGTAAAACTTGCATTGCAGAAGCTGTCAACTCTTTATCTTCTGGAGCAGGCATTCCATATTGAGCATAGTTACTCACTAATAACCCTTTCGTAAACTCAATAACCTCATCATTTTCCAATTTAATATCATTCGCTTTGAATATATTACCTTGAATGATTTGCCATTTTAATCCTTTAGCATAGTCATCGTATTCAGACTCAATTTGTTCCTCTGAAACTTCTTTTTCATTTGATAATTTAATCCAACGTTTAAGGAAGTTGTCAGGTAATTCAACCTTTGTCTTATCCATTAAGTTTTCATAAACAGCTTTAGTTAACAAACGATTAGAATCGTTTACAAACATATTCTCTAAATCAGACTTAACACGTGCTATAAATTCTTTTTCATCTTTTACTGTTCCTTCTCCAAATAACTTGTCAAACAGCTCTGTAGTTAATTCTGCAGGCTCCATCACCTTTACTTCGGTAATTGTCATTTGAAAGTTCTTAGAAATCGTTTCCAACGCAGACTCTTCAATTCCTAACATTGAGGCCGTGTCAGCACCGCCTCTAGAAACTGTAGCTGGATCAACAGTTACTTTATCTCCAACTTTCTTACCTGTTAATTGCTTTTTAACTTTAGCATCATTAACAAACTCCATAGAAATTGTAGAAGAATGCATAATACCACCTTCTAAAATTTCATTTTCTTCATTTAACTCTACAAACTGAGCTAAAATCATATCTCTTTCTCCTACAGCATCGCTAGAAATCAATTTTCCGTAACGACGTGTTAAATCACCTATTTGCTGATCGATTAATTTCTTATCAACTTTTACTTTAACGTAATCAAATTTACTTTTTGAAGACAATGCTACTTTGATCTCAGGAGCCAAACCTAATTGATAGGTAAATTCAAAATCACCAGGGTTAGCAAAATCACCTTTAACACCATCTTTCTCTACTGGAATAGGGTTTCCTAAAATTTCTAATTTGTTTTCAGTGATATACCCATTCAATGCTTGGCTTACCGCTTTGTTTAGCTCTTCAGATAAAACAGATGCTCCGTATTGCTTTTGAATGTGTCCAAAAGGCACTTTACCTGGACGAAACCCTGGTATTTTAGCCGTTTTACGGTACTTTTCTAATGTTTGTTTAACCTTCGCTTCATAATCAGCTGGAACAACTGTAATCTTTAAATTTGCATTTAAAGCATCAAAATCTTCACGAATAATATTCATCTTCTTGTATTTAAAACTTATTACAAACAAAAAATGGCATAAGACTATCTTATACCATCTTCTAAAATTGTGCGGATGGAGAGACTCGAACTCTCACACCTCGCGGCACTAGATCCTAAGTCTAGCGTGTCTACCAATTCCACCACATCCGCATTACTCGTTATTGACTCGATTGTCTTGAGTGCATTTTAAATTATTACGTTTAAAATGGTGCGCAAAGGTATTCATTTATTTTAAAATGAAAAACCTACACCTACTTTTTTTTATTTTTTTTCGGCACGTTAATATCTCATCAAAATTGTGAATAAAACATTCCATTTCATTCGTTAAAATTGGAGAATGAAAGTACCTTTGTATTACTTCATTTTAGAATGGAAACTTATGCTAACAATTGACCCAAAAGAGATTGCTGTTCCTAAACTGCACCACTATTTACTTGGTGCTGTTGGGCCTCGCCCTATCGCATTTGCATCTACTATTGATGCAGAGGGTAATGACAACCTAGCGCCGTTCAGTTTTTTTAATGTTTTTAGTGCAAACCCTCCCATTCTTATTTTTTCTCCTGCACGTAGTGGAAGAACAAATAAAACGAAGGACACCTACAACAATATTAAGGCCCACCCTGAAGTGGTTATTAATGTGGTTAATTACGATATCGTTCACCAAATGAGTCTTGCAAGCTCTCCTTTTTCTCCAGGGATTAGTGAGTTTGAAAAGTCGGGACTTACACCATTGGATTCTGAAATTGTTGCCCCTAAAAGAGTTGCTGAATCGCCTGTTCAATTTGAATGCAAGGTTATTGAGGTTAACGAGCTAGGCGATCAAGGAGGAGCAGGTAATCTGATTATTTGCGAAGTGCTTAAAATCCACATTGATGAATCTGTTTTGAATGCAGACCAGTTAATTGATCAACATAAAATTGATTTAGTTTCACGTATGGGTGGTAATTGGTATTGCAGAGCCGACAGCGCATCAATGTTTGAGATCACAAAGCCAATCACCTCTATAGGAATAGGGTTTGACCAACTACCTGCAGACATTTTGAACAGTACAATACTTACGGGTAATGATCTAGGTCAACTTGCAGGGATAGAAGAATTACCTAATGAAACCGATGTTAACGAATTTAAACTTTTAGAACTCAGCGACTTATTTGTATCTTTCGAAGATGACGCCATTCAACTGGAGAAAGAATTACATACCAAAGCACAACTATTTTTAACAGAAAACAACCTTAAGGAGGCTTGGATGACACTTCTAACTTTCAATAACGGTTAACAATAAATAACAACAATAAATTAACAACACACTATGTTCAAATTAACAGGATCTGTAAAACTGATCAAAGACACTGTTCAAATTTCAGAAAAATTTGCAAAAAGAGAGTTTGTAATCAACGATGCTTCAAGCATGTATCCTCAAGATATTTTATTCCAATCTGTACAGGACAAGTGTTCTATGCTAGATGGTTTTAACGAAAACGATCAAGTTGAAGTATCTTTTAACTTAAGAGGTCGTGAGTGGACTTCACCTCAAGGAGAAGTGAAATACTTTAATACCTTAGACGCTTGGAGAATTGAAAAAGTTGGTCAAGGTATGCCTCAAGGGGGTCCTTCTGACATGAACCTAAACCCTACTCCAGCAGCTCCAACTGCAAGTACAGAAAGTGCTGACGATGACGATTTACCGTTTTAATCAACAAATAATCATTAAAGGTCGGGCAAATTGTCCGACCTTTTTTTTGCTTCAAACTTAAACAAAGTGATTCCAACGCGCTAAATTGAATCTGTTCATTCTATTTTGTTTAAATTTAGAGATACGAATAAAACTGAATGATTGAAGATAAAATAATTCTCGGAATTGATCCAGGTACAACAGTAATGGGGTACGGTATTATTCATTTGAAAAACAATCAAATGACCTTATTGAATTTTGGCATTATTCAACTATCAAAACTCCCAACACACCCAGACAAATTGAAACGTATTTACGATCGTTTGGATGGCATCATGAAAGAATACAAACCGGATGAAATGGCTATTGAAGCTCCTTTTTTCGGGAAAAATGTACAATCAATGTTAAAATTAGGACGGGCTCAAGGTGTTTCTATTGCAGCAGCCCTAGCAAACAATATTCCGTTTGAAGAATATACGCCAAGACGAATTAAACAAGCAATTACAGGCTCTGGAGCATCATCAAAAGAACAGGTTGCAATTATGCTACAGAATATGCTTGGTTTTAAAGAAATACCGAAACATTTAGATGCCACTGACGGGTTGGCCGTTGCAGTTTGTCACCATTTTTCTAAAGGAATTGGGGAACACAATAAATCTAAAAACTCCAGCTGGGGAGCATTTGTAAAAAACAACCCTGAAAGAAATATTAGTAAATAACCTTAATTCAAACGCTTATTTTCGCTTTAAAATAAGATCATTAATCCCATCCCAAAGTGCGATTCGTCGTTCTAAAGACTGCTTTGCTACTGTTAAAACCTCGTTCCATTTCGAGTCGTCATCTCCACATAGTTCAGACACTAACCGCAACGAAAGAGGACCATGCTCATCACCATCTAACTCAATATGCCGTTCTAAATAGTAATGCAACTTATTATAGTGTTTATTTTCAGAGTCTGCGCTTTTCAGAATTTCGATAAACATGTCAGGAATAAGGTCTTCTCTTCCAAATGTAAAAGCAGAAGCTACCATGTGTACCTCGCCTGTTTCTATCACAGAAAATGAATGCTTGACAAAGTCTGAGGCACATACATCAACCTGCACTTCATTTAAGGCTTGTTCAACACTAAAACCTGAAACAATCAACGAAACCATTTTATCAGCTTCTGTCGTATTGGCTTTAAGCTGACGCATTGCATCCAAATACATTTCAAAGTGACTCTTAGGCTCACCCAGTTCATTTACATCGCTTTCTTCTCCATGTACAATTTCGTTAATAAATCGAGATAAAACCGGATATTTAGATGGCGTCCAAGGAACTGTAACATTCGTCAATTTAACCTGAAGAAATTTGAGCAATGACATAAAATCCCAAACTGCAAACACATGACTTTCCATGAAAACCTGAATGTCATCTATCCCCCTTAAGTTTGAATATAATTCATGCTCTTTTAATTGATTCCTTAACGGTAAAATCGCTTTTTCTAATTGCTCAATGTTATTCATGCCACACAATAATCAAACCTGATTATTTCGTATTTAGTTTATTTTCTTTTATCTCCGTATTCAACTGCCCCAGCTCCTTATTAAAACCGTCTAGAATTTCATCATAAATACCCTTCATCACATCTTGATGAGATCCATAATATTCAAGTGAAGCTTCAAATTGATCTTTAGTAAGCTTAAAGGTTTTTAGCAATGAGTCTCCCGAATTAATCATAACATGATGATATTGGGCTACAGACGGATATTTACCCTGGATGTAGGACTCCAATTTTATGAGTTCACTCATTGTACTAACCATGTGGTTTCGAGGAATCAAATCCTTAGGTTTTGGTTTGCGTTTAATGCCCTCTGAACAAGAGGTAAACACAATAGCAAGTGCTATAATAAAGCTATACTTCATTACCTGTTAAACAATAATCGTTTTCCATTTGTACCATCAATGACTATACCTTTGCTATAGACAAGATTTCCATTCACATAAGTCGAATGAATTGAGTTGTCAAATTGAACTCCTTCAAAAGGAGACCAACCACATTTATACAAAATATTTTCCTTTGTCACTGTAATTGATTTGTTTGAATCAACAACAACAAGGTCTGCATAATATCCTTCACGAATGTACCCTCTATCTTCAAGTTGAAACAAGATTGCTGGTGCATGTGCCATTTTTTCAACCACGCGTTCGATTGAGATTAGTCCTTCTTTTACTTTTTGCAACATCGCAACCAATGCATGTTGAACTAAAGGACCTCCAGATGGAGCCTTGAAATATGAGTTTCTTTTTTCTTCTAGAGTATGGGGTGCGTGATCTGTTGCAATTACATCAATTTTATTATCTAGAACGCCTTGAAAAATAGCATCTCTGTCTGTCGCCTTTTTTACCGCTGGATTCCATTTAATGTAAACCCCCTTGTCAGCATATTGCTCCTCAGAAAAATACATGTGATGAATGCATGCCTCTGCAGTAATTTTCTTTTGTTCTAATGGAATTGTATTGTCAAACAACTCCAATTCTTTAGCGGTTGAAATATGGAGTATGTGCAACCTAGTCCCATGCTTCTTTGCTAAACGCACAGCCATTGAAGATGATTTATAACACGCTCCTTCACTTCGAATATACGGGTGTTCATGCATTGGAACATCTTCTCCATACTTTTCTTTAGCAGCAGCTATGTTTGCGCGTATAGTCCCCTCGTCCTCACAATGTGTAGCAATAAGCATTGGCACTTTAGAGAATAAATTATTCAATGTTGCTTCACTATCAACAAGCATGTTTCCTGTAGAAGAACCCATGAATATTTTAACACCACAAACATCACGTTCATTCGTTTTCAATACGTCTTCTACATTCTCATTAGAAGCCCCCATAAAAAAAGAGTAGTTTGCTAATGATTGCTTTGCACCTATATCATATTTATCTTGAAGTAATTCTTGTGTCAATGCATTTGGAACTGTATTAGGCATCTCCATAAATGAGGTAATACCACCAGCCACAGCTGCTCTAGACTCTGTAAAAATTGTTGCTTTATGCGTTAAGCCTGGCTCTCTAAAATGAACCTGATCATCAATACAACCTGGTAAAATAAACTTTCCATCAAGCTCAACAACATCCCAACTGTTATCTGGGGTAATGTCTTTTGCTATTTTCTCTATTCGGCCATTCTTAACAAGAACATCCTGTGCTGTTTGTTGCCCTTCATTAACAACAATTCCTCCTTTTAATAAGATTGTATTACTCATAGTTTCATCCCTCGCATTTTCCAAACTCCTAGAAATGCTTCTTTAAAAATTCCTGTACTCATTTTTGAATCACCAAGTACACGGTCTTTAAATGTTATTGGTACCTCGGTTATTTTGAATCCGTGTTTTTTTGCTGCGTACTTCATGCATATTTGAAATGCGTACCCCTTAAATGTCACCCCATCAAGATTTATTTTTTCAAGAACGTTTCTACGATAGCACTTAAAACCAGCAGTTGTATCTTTAATTCCAATCCATAAAATAAGTCGGACATATACACTTGCAAAGTACGACATCAAAATACGTTTCATGGGCCAGTTACTTACCTTTCCACCACGAACATACCGAGAGCCAATACTTAAATCAGCACCATCAATACAAGCTTGATACAAACGGATAAGATCTGCTGGGTCGTGAGAAAAATCGCAGTCCATTTCAAACACAAAGTCGTACCCTTTTGCTATACACCATTTAAATCCGTGAATATATGCCGTTCCAAGCCCTAGCTTTCCGCTTCTTACCTCTAAATGAATTCGTCCTGGAAATTCCTGTTGAATTTTCCGAACAATATCGGCCGTTCCATCTGGTGATGAATCGTCTACAAACAACAAATGAAAGTCCTTTTCCAAAGACATAACTTTGCGAATCATTTTTTCAATGTTCTCACTTTCGTTAAATGTTGGTATAATTATAATTGAATCTGACACATCATTAATTTAAACTCACGCTAAAATAACTATTATTCACCAATCACAGAATACTGAAAGCTAAATCAACCCAATCTTTTATCTTTACATTAACTTTTTTTATAATTCATTGAAAATATTCATTCTAATCCTGCTGTTTTTAACCCCCAATTTATCGGTTGGGCAAATTTCCTATAACATTACTTTTCTTGACAATTGGAGCAACGATACACTAACCGCAAACTCATCAAACGTGCGTTATAACGATTGCTGGGGAGTTGAATTAAACAATCAAGAATATGCAATTGCAGGATCCACAGAAGGCACACATTTTTTTAAAATCACAAATCAAAATAAACTAGAGCATATTGATTTTATTGCAGGCCATTTCAATAACATGTCTGTCATACACCGAGATATAAAAACATATAAAAACTATGCTTACGCCGTTTGCGATGAAGGCGAAAGTAGCCTCCAAATAATCGACCTTACTTACCTGCCTGATTCCGCACACCTAGTTAGTAATAACGATAGTTCTTTTGCGCGAGTTCACAACCTATTTATCGACACAACAAATGCACTGCTATACGCTGGTGGAGTTACCCCAAAACTAAATGGAATACTTCAACCTACAATTTCAATGCAAGTCTACTCTTTGGCTGACCCTGAAAACCCTGTTTTAATCTACACCGGACCCAATGACATTAATGAGGTTCACGACATGTACGTCAGGGACAATATCGCTTATTTAAATTGTGGATTTAATGGAATTCGCGTTTATGACTTTTCAAACCCTGCAAGCCCTGTATACAAACAGAACCTTAACGTATATCAAGACCAAGGGTATAACCACCAAGGCTGGTTAACACCCGATGGAAACACCTATGTTTTTGCAGATGAAACAGGAGGTAAACGAATAAAAAAATGTGATGTAGCTCCCGACAACACCTTAACAATAAAGGCACTTTTTGGTACAAATTATGAAGGAAATAGTGTTCCTCACAACATTATGCTGAGCAATGAATTTGCTTACGTTGCCTATTACAATGAAGGGCTAAGAATCTACGACTTACGGCACAATACACCTATTGAAATTGCCCATTACGACTCTTACACTGAAGACTCCCCTTTTAACATGCAAGGAGCCTGGGGCGTTTATACAGAACTTCCTTCCAAAAGAATTCTTTTATCAGATAGGCATAACGGACTATTTCTAGTTGACTTTCGAGAAGATGTTTTCTTACTAAACCATGCCGAAGAACTTCTAATATACCCCAACCCAAGTTCAAGTAGTGACGGGTTCACCTTAACATTGAATAAGCACGATGTTTCTACATTCAACTTATTTCTATACGATATGCAAGGGAAAGAAATAATGAAAAAAGTCGTGAGTAATAAAAGCTACATAGAATTAAGACCTAAAGTATCCTCTGGAACCTACCATCTGCGTGTTGAATACACCAACTTTAGTGATGATTTAATACAACTTCAAAAAAAGATTGTTATAAATTAAAAAGCGGATCAACGCAATCTCTAATCAGATCATTTTCATACCCCTTAGAAGAAAGAAAACGGTATATTTTCGCCTTTTTAGCGTATGAATCCTCTTCCTTTTCAAGCATTAGATATTTTTTTTGAGCAAGGTCATTGATATTCTTAGCATAAACTACTGAATCAATAGATGATAAGCCTTTCTTAATTGAATATTCTGAGATGAATTTCTGATTAAGGTGCTTGCGAATTTTTATTCTACCCCACCTTTTAATATTTATTTTTCCAGAAACAAATGCCTCTGCAAAACGCTCTTCACTCAAGTAGTTATTTGAAATTAAATGCGCCAACAATATCGATTGATTTTCGGAGTCAACACCCCACTGACGCATGCGCTGTTCCAGTTCAAAAGAGCAGCGTTCTTGGTATGCGCATAAAGATTCTAGTTTAGCTTTGGCTTCTAGAAAAGAGTATTTACACTCTGACGGCATGTCAGAGTGTAAGTTTTTCTTTATTCTTATCTACAAATGAATATTCCAATAAGCTTTGAGATGATAAGCCACGAACTGGGACCCATTTTTTATACTTAAAGAACCATTTCACTTGGCGAGAAATAAAACCTGCTTTGAAATAAGCTTCTAAATAAGGGTGAACCAATAAGGCTACCTCTTTTTCATTCTTCGTCTTAATCAAGTAATCAAGGTTATTCTCAATTTCATCAGCTAATAATATCGATGCTTGCACATCTCCCTTTCCATTACAGGTAGGGCATTTTTCAGCTGTTGTAATATTTGTTTGCGGACGAACACGTTGACGTGTAATTTCAACAACACCAAATTTAGATGGAGGAATAATGTTGTGCTTAGCACGATCATTACTCATTACTTCCTTCATTTTAGCGTGTAACGCCTTGTTGTTCGCTCTATCATGCATGTCAATAAAATCAACACACACAATTCCACCCATATCTCTCAACTGAAGAACACGAGCAATCTCTTCTGCTGCTTCAAGATTTGTTGAAAGCGCATTATTTTCCTGTCCATCAGCACCTTTACGATTACCACTGTTTACATCTACAACGTGCATTGCTTCAGTATGCTCAATAATCAAATAACCACCACTTGGCAGAGGAACTTTTTTTCCAAAAAGCGCTTTAATTTGACGACTAACTCCAAAACGTTCAAAGATATCAAGCTTACCATCGTAATTCTTAATGATCTTTTCTCTTCCAGGAGCTATGTCAGAAACATACTCTTTTAAAGTACCGTAAAGGGCTTCATCATTTACATGAATGTTCGTAAAATCTGCATTAAGCAAATCACGAAGAATAGATGAAGTTTTATCAATTTCACCTAAAACACGCATTGGCGGCTTTGCCCCCAAAAGGTTTTCATGCATTCTTTTCCATTTCCCAATCAAATTCTGTAAATCTTGATCAAGTAACTCGACCTTCTTTCCTTCTGCTACAGTTCGAATAATTACCCCAAAATTCTTTGGTTTAATTGTTCTCATTAAGTCTTTTAACCTATCTCGCTCCGCATGATCTTTGATCTTTTGGGAAATAGAAACTTTATTCGAAAATGGAACAAGTACTAAAAAACGACCAGCCATCGTAATTTCCGCGCTTAAACGTGGACCTTTTGATGAAATTGGTTCTTTGGCAACCTGGACCAAAATTGGCGCAGAAGAGGAAATAGTGTCACCTATTTTACCTTCTTTAGATATATCATCTTCTGCTTTGAAGTATTGAAGATCGGCAACATTTTGCTTACCACGCAATGTATCCCGAGAAAACTTATTTAGTGAATTGAATTGTGGGCCTAAATCCAAATAATGCAAAAATGCATCTTTATCATAGCCAACATCCACAAATGATGCATTAAGACTAGGAACAACTTTCCTTACTTTCCCTAGGTAGATATCACCTACAGAAAAATCGTTGTTACCTTGCTCTTCATGCAGCTCAATAAGCTTTCCGTCATTGAGTAAAGCAAGCCAAATGCTTTTTTTTCTAGCATCGACTATTAGTTCTAAACTCACGAAAGCCTAATTTAAATTATAAATAATAGAAAAACTTAGTAGATCAAATCCACTAAGTTTTTCAATAACATGTAAGAGTGAAGATTACTTCTTCTTCTTGTGACGGTTTTTTCTTAGTCTCTTCTTACGCTTGTGTGTAGACATCTTATGTCTTTTTCTTTTTTTACCGCTTGGCATAATTCTTTATATTTTGTTAAAAATTCTTATTCGTTGTCAAAGTCTCTTACCGATAATTAGTTAAGAGAATGCAAAAGTACTAAATTCAATTGAAAGTCACCTCATCAAATGAAGTAATATTCTTATTTAACTTTAACACTAGTTTTAACGTCCTCAACAAACGTTTTTGCTGGCTTAAACGAAGGAATATTATGTGCAGGTATAATAATCGCAGTATTCTTAGAGATATTACGTCCTGTTTTTTCAGCCCTCTCCTTCACGACAAAGCTCCCAAATCCTCTTAAGTAAACATTGTTACCTTTAGCTAATGACGACTTTATCGTTGTCATAAATGCTTCAACTGCTCTTAGCGCTTCAACTCTTTCTAATCCTGTTTCTTCAACAATGTCTGAAACGATATCTGCTTTAGTCATAAATTCCCTTATTTATTTTTTATTGTTCTTTTTGTTAATTCTTATTAATCACAATTTGGCGCAAAAATATGGTTCTAAATTCATTAATTACGTACTTTTGATATTAAAATTACATTTTTTTCCCTTAATGAGCAATTTCACCCTACTAATAGTCGATTGGTATAGATTAAACAAACGAAATCTCCCATGGAGATCTGAGTCAAATCCTTACTTTATATGGCTATCAGAAATCATACTACAACAAACAAGGGTGGATCAAGGGATGGCTTATTATCTTACGTTCACCAAAAACTACCCCACTGTATTAGACTTAGCCAATGCTAAGGAGCAAGATGTTCTAAACGACTGGCAAGGATTAGGATATTACAGCAGAGCCCGAAACTTACACTTTTCAGCAAAATACATCCAAAACGAACTGAATGGGGTCTTCCCAACTACATACACTGAAATCTTAAAATTAAAAGGAGTTGGAAAATATACAGCAGCTGCAATTTCATCATTTGCTTTCAATGAAAAAAGAGCCGTTGTTGACGGCAACGTCTACCGTTTTCTTAGCCGTGTTTTTGATCTTGATACACCAATAGATTCCAGCGCTGGGATTAAAGAATTTCAAAAACTGGCAGATACACTCATACCAGAAATAAATCCAGGGGAACACAACCAGGCAATGATGGAGATGGGAGCTTCAGTCTGCACTCCTAAAAACCCAAAATGCAATGCATGTCCGGTCAATGAAAAATGCCTTTCTCTCGCAAAAAACACCATCAATAACCGACCTGTAAAAAAAGGAAAAACAAAAACAACAGACCGTTACTTTCACTTCTTAATATTTAAATCAGAAGAAAACACCATAATTGAACAACGAATAGGAAAAGGTATTTGGCAAAACATGTTTCAATTTCCCCTAATCGAAACCCTCAACATCAATGACAAACCCGACTTGACGTCGTTTAAAAATAAAACATTCGAATCTACCCCTATAAAACACATACTCAGCCATCAAAGGATCTATGCCACATTTCATCATTTTGACTCCCTCCCTGATCAAGCCGCACAAAAAAGACTAACAATAAAACAATCTGACATACAAGAATACCCCCTACCTAGAATCATAGATCGATACCTTGAGGAGCAAGACGTTTTTTAGATTATTTTTGCGTATATTTAATCTTAAACTAAAGCACAAATCAGCATGGCAGGAAGCGTAAATAAAGTCATTTTAATTGGTAACGTCGGGAAAGACCCTGAAGTTCGACACTTAGAGAATGGCTCAGTTGTAGCTAATTTTGCAATTGCAACATCTGAAGTGTACACAGACAAAAACACAGGGCAGAAAGTAGAAAATACCGACTGGCACGACATTGTTGTCTGGAGAGGGCTCGCTGAAGTCGTTGAGAAATACGTAAAAAAAGGACACAAGGTTTACATCGAGGGCAAGTTAAAAAAACGCTCTTGGCAAGATAAGGATAACAATACACGCTACACGACCGAAGTAGTTGCAGATGAAATGACAATGTTATCTAGGCCTGCTGGGAGCTCAAACGATAATCCAAGTGCACCCTACTCAAGTAAAGGAACGCCACAAGCACCATCAAAAGTAGACGCAATCATAACTAAAGATAAAGACACCTTACCTTTTTAATAAAAAATGAATTTTACAGAACCCCCCAGTACCATGCCCTTTGACGGGGCCATCAAAGCAGGATTTGAAACCATGGATATTATTTTCATCTTCATCCTTATTGCCTTACTAATTCTATCAGCACTAATATCAGGGTCTGAAGCTGCATTTTTCTCCCTAAATCCAACCGATAAAGATGCACTTAAGAATGACACGAGTAAAAAAGCAGGCTATGTGAAAGAGCTGCTAAACAAACCTAAACACCTCCTTGCAACAATACTAATCACGAATAACTTTGTAAATGTTGGAGTTGTAATATTATCATCGGCCATTCTCTCAAAGACATTAGACAATCCCGAAGCCAATAACATCTTTAACTTTTTTATTGAAGTCATAGTTATCACGCTAACCCTACTACTTATTGGTGAGGTTATCCCAAAAATATACGCCACAAAAAATGCGTTGGGGTTTTCCAATTTCATGGCGCGACCACTACACCTTCTAAACAGAACACCACCTTTATCTTGGATGCGACTAGGCTTAGTAAGCGGAAGTCAGTTTATCCAGAACAAAATCGGGAAACGAAAAATTAACATCTCATCTGATGAACTAGAACAAGCAATTGCTCTAACCAAGGAAATTAACCAAGATAATGACGACCACAAAATTCTTCAGGGAATCGTTAAGTTTGGAAATACTGAGGTTCGACAAATAATGAAGCCGAGAGTTGATGTACACGCTATAGAATCAAAAACTCCTTTCGACCAAGCACTGGATATAATTTTAGACTGTGGACACTCAAGAATTCCTGTCTACAAAGATAATTTTGATGAAATTGTAGGGATTCTTTTCATAAAAGACCTCCTTCCCATCTTAGGCACAACTAAAGATTACAATTGGCTCTCACTAATCAGAAAACCTTTTTACGTTCCTGAAAACAAAAAAATTGACGACCTTCTAAAGGAGTTTCAAGAAATGAAGGTACACATCGCTTTAGTTGTGGATGAATACGGAGGCACAAGCGGATTGGTTTCGCTCGAAGATATTCTGGAAGAAATTGTCGGGGATATTACCGATGAATTTGATGACGACAAAATTGCCTACACAAAAATCAATAACAATAGCTATTTGTTTGAAGGAAAAACAACAATTATTGACTTCTTAAAAGTACTAGAAATTGATGAACAAGATTTTGACTTTGAAACCAAAAATGCAGAAACGCTTGGAGGTTACATTATTGAACACGCCGGTAGAATTCTAGAAAAAGACGCGTCAATTGAAATAGGTAACGTCAAATTAGTTATTGAGTCTAGCGACAATCGACGAATTAAAATGATTAAAGCAATTAAACGAAACAATTCAGATGAAATTAATTAGTATCCTCTTAATTTTCGGTTTCTTGGTGTCATGCACTAATGATGATGTATTCATACCTAAGCCCCCAACGTATTTACGTGCAGATTTACCCGAACACAAATACACCACACAAGAAGATGAATGCCCATACACACTTACTATCCCTGAAATATTCAGCACAAAACAAGTCAGTGATTTAAACGGACCAACCTGCCATAAAGACATTAATATGGGACCATTAAACGGAACAATTCACTTCTCATTTATTGCAATGACCGAACCGCTAGCAGCCTATGTTAACTTTGCCAACGACAAGGTAGACGAGCACAAAATAAAAGCCACATCCATCAATGACTACAAAATCATTAATGATAGCAATCGGGTCTACTGCACCTTATTTGAACTTCAAGGAAACGTAGCATCTCCTTTTCAATTCTACATGACTGATTCGACATCAAAGTTTGTTAGCGGTGTTGTCTACTTTAACTCGACACCTAATTACGACTCGCTAAAACCTTCCTTAGACTACCTGAAAGCAGACTTAAACTACATGATTGAAAATTTCAAATGGAAATGAATCAATTAATTCTTAGTCTTGGATCAAACATTGAAAGCAGGTCATTAAACATCACCAACGCTTGCCAGGCAATTGCACGTGAAATTGGAAAAATATCAAATGCATCAAAAATATACACCACACCTCCATTGGGCTTTGAAAGTGATACACACTTTTTAAACTGCTGTATTTTGGTTGAAACTAGGTTGACTCCCATCGGAGTTCTGTCAGCTACTCAAAAGATTGAACAATCACTTGGAAGAACTCAAAAATCGGTAGATGAAAATTACACATCAAGAACCATTGACATCGATATTATATTCTTCAATAAACAACGAGTAAATACCTCAGAACTAATCATTCCTCATGCACTATTCAGAGAACGGAAGTTTGTTTTAAAACCATTAAACGACCTAACAAACAATTACATAGACCCTATATCTCAACTAACAGTAGGACAACTCTTAATCAATTGCAACGACAATTCCCCCATCGCAATTCATGAAAATCAGTTTCTAGATACTTTATACAAGTAATAGCAAGCCAAATACATTTTTTTTCCGTATCATTGCATTTGAAAATGTAAAAGAATTTTTTAGACCAAATTTATGAAAAAGCAAAGTATAAAAGTACTAGCAATTTTAGCTGTAGCCGGGACATTCACTACAGGATGTGATTTACTTAAAGATCTTGAGTACACAGTTACACCATCCCCATTAGAAATGCACGGAGATTCAGTTCTAGTGAAAGTTGACGTAACTTTTCCAGAGAAAGGAATCAAGAAAAAAGCATCTGCTGACATTACTCCAATGCTTGGTAGCACTGCCCTGAAATCAATCAGAGTTCAAGGTGAAAAAGCAACTGGAAACGGTGATGTAATTGCTTATAAGCTTGGTGGAAAAGTAAGTTATACTGATATCGTAGCATATACTCCAGAAATGGAAGCTGCAGATTTAATGATTACAGGGAAAGTTTTTAAAGGCGAGAAAGAAAAAGAAGGAATTACGCCTACTAAAATTGCTGACGCAACAATCATTACTCCATACTTAGTAAATGAGGACTTTAAAGTTATCGTTGCTAACGATGAATTTAAACGCGTTACTGAAGAAACGTTTACTGCTCAATTGAACTATTCAAAAGGAAGTTCAAATGTTTCTTATTCAGAAATGAAACAAGATGACATTAAGGCATACCAAGCATTTTTAGAAAATGCTCAAGTTGACCCTCGAGTTGCTTTGAAAGCGATTAACGTATCTGGATTTGCATCGCCTGAAGGTGAAGAAGACAAAAACAACTCACTATCAACTGATAGAGCTGCTTCAGCAAAAAAATCAGCCATGAAGGTTGCTAAAAGCGCCAAAAACGAAGCTGCCGCAGGAGACATCTATAACGAAGCTGGTTCAGGTGAAGATTATGCTGGATTCAAAAAACAACTATCTGAGGACACTGAGATGAACGAAGATGATAAGAATCTTGTATTACGTGTTTTAGAAACTATAAGTAATGCTGAAGAGCGTGAAACAGCAATGCGTAACATGGGGAAAACATTTAGCTACCTAGATAAAAACATTTTCCCTCAATTACGTCGTACTGAAATTGTTGCAGTTTACGACCAAACAGGTTTCTCTGATGAGGAATTAATGGTCTTGTCTACTTCAAATTCAGATACACTTAACTTGGAAGAGTTATTATTTACAGCAGCTCTTTATACAGATTTAAACGAACAATTAAGAGTTTACAAAATTGCTGAACGTAGATTCTCTAACGATTACAGAGCCTCAAACAACGTTGGTGTTGTATTGTACATGCAAAACAAATTGTCTGAAGCTAAAAATCAATTCGAGAAAGCAAATGGAATTCAAGACAATGCTATTTCTAAAAACAACTTAGGTGCAATTGCGGGTATTGAAAGAAACAGAACTAAGTCAATGGACTTATTAGGTCAAGCAAATGGAGCAGGTGAAGAAGTAAACTACAATAAAGGTATCTTAGATATCCAAAATGGAGATTACGCTTCTGCTATTTCTAACTTAGGTTCTAATGCTTCTTACAACAAAGCGTTGGCGCAATTGTTAAATGGAGATGCTACTAGTGCAGTATCAACAATTAACAATTCTGACGATGCAAAAACTGCTCAAGGTTTTTACTTGAAAGCAGTTGCTGCTGCACGTCAAAATAAATTACAAGATGTAATAAGCAACTTAACGAATGTATTCGCTCAAGATGCATCTTTAAAAGCGAAAGCTGCTAAAGATCGTGAGTTCTTAAACTACATGGAGAACGTTTCTTTCTCAGCTCTTGTGAAATAAACTCAACTATCCTATTTTTAAAATAGTCTGACCTGTTGGTCAGACTATTTTTTTGAGTAGAATTTTCGAATTATTTTAATTGTCATTTCCAACTTTGCTTTATCTTTAAGCTAGAATAATGAGCTAGCTCAGAAAAACTAAAAATACACACTATGTTTAACGATAATGAATTTAAAAAATATGCAACCAAACACCTTGGGTTGAGTAGCATGCATGTTGAAAGTTATATTGAATCATCAGTAACTCCTTATATCATTGAAGAACGTCAAATGAATATGACACAGATGGATGTGTTCTCTCGACTTATGATGGATCGAATCATCTTCTTAGGAACAGGCATCAATGACCAGGTCGCTAATATTATTAACGCACAGTTATTGTTTTTAGAGTCTGTTGATGCAAAAAAAGACATTCAAATTTATTTAAACTCGCCTGGAGGATCAGTTTACGCTGGATTGGGTATTTACGACACAATGCAATACATCAACCCAGATGTAGCGACAATTTGTACGGGAATGGCTGCCTCTATGGGAGCAGTGCTTTTATGTGCAGGAGCTGAAGGAAAACGTTCGGCACTAAAACACTCTAGAGTTATGATTCACCAACCTCTAGGAGGTGCCTCAGGTCAAGCTTCAGACATTGAAATTACTGCGCGTGAGATTCAAAAATTGAAAAAAGAACTGTACGAGATTATTGCCAATCATTCAAAGCAAGATTATGATAAAGTATGGGCAGATTCAGACCGTGATTACTGGATGAGGTCAGAAGAAGCAAAAGCATACGGTATGGTTGACGAAATATTGCTTCGTAATCCTAAATAAATTACTTTTGTAAAACTTTAATAAAGCCTGACCTATTGGCCAGGCTTTTTTTGACGAATAAAAATTATGGCAAAAAAAGAAACTGGTTGCTCCTTTTGTGGAAGACCTAAAGAAGAGGTGGGGATGTTGATTGCAGGTGTTTCCGGCCACATATGTGAAAGCTGTGTTTCTCAAGCACATACAATTGTCAAAGAAGAAGACGTTCAGGAAGAAAAAACTGAAGAGGTTCTCAACCTCTTGAAACCAGCAGAGATTAAAGCACAATTAGACGATTATGTTATTGGTCAAACGGATGCAAAAAAAGTACTTTCTGTTGCCGTTTACAATCACTTTAAACGATTAAATCAACCGCCTGTAAAAGACGAGGTTGAAATTGAAAAGTCAAATGTTATTCTTGTAGGTAGAACAGGTACAGGTAAAACCCTACTCGCAAAAACAATTGCCAAGATGCTCAACGTTCCTTTTTGTATTGCTGACGCAACGGTTTTAACTGAAGCTGGTTATGTTGGTGAAGATGTGGAAAGCATTTTATCTCGCCTACTACAGGCATCTGATTTTAATGTATCAGCTGCAGAACGAGGAATTGTTTTTGTAGATGAAATTGATAAAATTGCGCGTAAAAGTGACAACCCTTCAATTACACGAGATGTTTCGGGAGAAGGAGTACAACAAGCTTTATTGAAACTCTTAGAAGGTTCAATTGTAAGTGTCCCTCCGCAAGGTGGGCGTAAGCACCCGGAGCAAAAAATGATTCAAATCAATACAAAGAACATTCTTTTTATCTGTGGAGGAGCATTTGATGGTGTTGAACGCATCATTGCAAATAGAGTTAACCGCCAAACAATTGGATTTTCTGCTTCAGATGAAGTTGCTATTGATAAGGAATCTCTACTTAAATACATCAACCCTACAGACATTAAAACATTTGGGTTAATTCCAGAGTTAATTGGGCGTTTTCCTGTGTTAACTTACCTAGAGCCTTTAACCGCAGATGCACTTAGAAGAATTTTAACCGAGCCTAAAAACTCACTGATTAAGCAGTACAATCGTTTGTTTGAAATTGATAATATTGATTTGAAATTTGACGCTGAAGTTCTTGATTTTATTGTTGAAAAAGCAATTGAATTTAAATTAGGTGCTCGTGGTTTAAGATCAATCTGTGAGGCTATCTTAAATGACGCAATGTTTGACCTTCCTTCTAAAGAAGAAAGCGAATTTAGGGTAACCATTAAATATGCAAAAGCACAATTTCAACACTCAAAGCTAGCCAAATTAAAGGTTGCTTAACGGGAAAACAACTGGGTAAAAAAGGCTAGCTTATTTTAAATTTGCAATATTTAATTACAGATCCCTTTGAGGTAAATAACTTCTCGTAGTGCGTTTTTATATGAAAGATATCCCGAGTCATTGGGTCAAGGTCTTCTGAAAGGCCTCCGTAAAGATCCCACGTTAGCTCCAAACATTCATATGGAGCTGTATTAATTTGTTCTTCTGTATACTCGAACAACAAATCACTGTCTGTTTTCAAATGTACAAGCCCACCTTTCTTTAAAATTGCTCTATACCGATTAATAAAAACAGGAGAGGTTAATCGTTTGTTCTCTTTTTTAGGCTGGGGATCAGAAAAAGTTAACCAAATTTCATCCACCTCATTTTCTACAAAACAGTCTTCAATGAAATCAATTTTCGTTCTTAAAAACCCAACATTATTCATCTTTTCAACCCTTGCTTGTTCGGCTCCAATAAACATTCTTGCCCCCTTGATATCAACACCAATAAAATTTTTATTCGGATAATGTTTCGCCAAACCAATAGAGTACTCACCCTTACCACAACCAAGTTCTAGCACAATAGGGTTATCGTTCTTAAAAAATTCACGCTTCCACTTTCCTTTCAACGCGCACTGCTCCTTAATAATTGGTTCAATAAAATTATCGAACTCTTTTACTGCAGCAAATCTTCTTATTTTATCTTTCCCCATCTGTACAGGCTTAATTCTGTAATTGCAAATTTATAGTTCTTTTCAACACGAACTAATTTCAATATGATAACTTGTATGCTTTCTAATATTCAAAACCTCACCTCCATCAAAAATCAAGTACTGTCCTTTTATACCGACCAACACCCCCTCAATAACTGGGGTCTTATCGAATGAACGACTTTTTACTTTAGTAGGGTATTCATCTACCGGATAATTTATTTCGATTATTTCGTCATTTTCAGAAAAACAAGTTACGATATCTGCAGGTAAATGTTCTTCCAAAGACCACTTCTCTTCTTCCAAATCAATACTTGTATCAAGTTCATTTTTCAGCATGCGTTGCCAATTGGTCTTATCAGTAAAAAACGCCTTAAGTGCCACCTCTATTCTACCAGCCTCAAAACGATTTTCAGTTTCTGCAAGTCTAATTGCGGAAGAAGCCCCCTGATCAATCCATCGAACAGGAACTTGGTCTGCTCTTGTTATCCCAACCTTAACCGCACTTGATGCAGCCAAATAAACAACATGCGGCTTATTATGGTGTTTTTCTTCCCATTCAGGATCTCTACCTTCACCTAAATGAGCACGGCACAATTCGGGACGTAAGATACATTCTGCCGATTCAGGGGCCGACACAAAGCAAGTATAACAGAACCCTTGCCCAAAAGATTTCTTGGTAACCTTATTGCACGCTGAACAATTAATGATTCCATTCCACTCTAAACGAACTTCGGTCCCTATAAATGCATTCATATCAACTTTCTGATCCAAATTCAATGTGTATTGAACTTCATCGCCAAGTTGGACAGTCATTTTCCGCAAGTTTCCTCTAGCCATTTATTTCTCAGGTAAAATTTCCATTTTTTCAGCAAAATGGTAACAGTAATCTCTTAAATCTTCACAGATATTCTGTTCTCCTGTTGCTTTTTCAAACGAATCAGCCATCGTTAACAGGGTTTGATGAAAAAATTGTTTCATTTCTTCAACAGACATATCTTTTGTCCAAAGATCAATCTTCATTGTATTATTTTGACTGTGATCCCACATTGACAACATCATTGCCTTAGCTGGGGCATCAACGATGTCACCATCTGTTGCAGTCCATTTCATACCAATTGGTAAGTTGTTCGAGTTAAGACCAACCTTTACTGTGATCTCCGATGATTTTACAATTTTATCTTCCATTGTTTATTGTTCTATTTTAAAAGCTTGAAGAATATCATTATAAGACACCTCTAGCATTTCTTCTACTGTTATTTCACAATTATTCATGTAATTCTTTACCATTCTATACCCTAAAAATTGCCCTAACCTGTCTGGGCTATCTTGATCCGGCAAACCTGCTGTGAACGGCCCTTCGCTAATCATATTATTCGTAGTCCGGTCATTCGTTTTAAAGAGCAACTTTTGCTTCACCAAATACTTCCAGTACTGGTACTCATTATCTAAAGCCCATTGATAATCTTCTACTGAATAGCGAAGAATTATACTCGGGTCAAATTTAGGATATGCAGCCTCCGTTAAAGAAAGAACCTTGCCCCAACGAATCATGTGCTCTACCAATGTCCCTTCTGATGGATCGACATAATGCGTCTCTACCCAACCAGCAATAACATCCCGCTCAAGGTATCGTTCATTCATTCCTTCTTTCATCCAAGAAAAAAAGCTGTTTGAAGGCAGTTTTTGAATTACGCGGTTAGAATCTCCAAGAAACCAGTCCATCCCTATTCCTATTTCATTTTCTGTACAAAAAACTCCTGAACGAAATAAACTGTTGAAGAATACGATGTTCTTAGGTTGTTTTTTATTGGGTAAGTGGAATTTTAAATGACGAAATCCATCTCGAATAATCTCTTCGTATTTTGACTTGTCTGCAAAACACCTTTGAATTTCCGATTCCAATTCTTGAATGTACCTGTCCTTACGGTATTCTTGAATACTGGTGTAAAACATTGAATCTGAAACATTCCCTATTTTCAAACAAAAGCCCACTTGATAATCGTATATCTCTTGTAACTCCTTCTTGAATTCTTGATGCTTATTCATTAAGCGAATAGAATCTGACTTAAAAATCACTTCATCCATATCCGTATAACCAATATCAACCTTGACTTGAGAGGCGTCAATATCGAGTCGGTTACGGTCACAACTGTTTATAAGCGTTAGAATAAGGATCGCTATAAAACTATTTTTTAGATTCATTAATATTCTTTAATTTCGTACTCAAAAGTACTCAAAAGTACTCAAAATATAGGTTTTATAACACCCGAAAAATAGACGATGAAGAAGTTAATGTTCGGATTATCACTTTCATTTTTTGCTTTTAACATTCAAGCACAAGCCCTTGCTAACAAAAAAATACAAGCAGGTCTATTAACCGGTTTCGGGTTAAATTTCCAAAAAATGAAAACGAATCGACTTCAAACAAATGGAGTTGGGTCTGATTTTATGTTTGGAACCGATATAATTGTTGCACTGAACAAAAAAACAGCCTTTAATGTGGGCTTAGGGTTAAATTTTGAATCGTTAAAATATAAGGCAAATTCAAATTCGTTGTACTACCTATATAGGGGCAATCACATTCTAAGGCTCAATGAAAATCACTATGTAATAAACGCGATAGGTAATACGGACTCTGTCAAGGTCAATAACTACTTCAAATTGGATGAACGTAAACAGAATCTTGTTTACCTAACAATTCCAACAATGCTAGTTCTTAGGTCCAATTTTATTGGATATACCAGGTGTTTTGGTAAATTAGGCTTAAGAACAAGTATTCTACTTTCAAACAAAAGTACAGACATCGGCTCCCTCATGACCATTGAAGGGTCTTCAATTGGTGAAAAAGAGCAAATAAACCACGATATGAAATCGAAAGGAGAACAATTTATAATTAAATCAGCTGCTGGATTTTCTTGTGGAGTAGAATGGAATTTTATAGGAGGTATTGCTCTAATTGGAGAAATTGGATATTTCTATGGCTTAACTCCACTATACAATAAACGGGCATTTTTTACAGATGCAAATGGATTATTTGCAAATAAAGCAACACAGAGTCAACTCCAATTAAAAGCATCAATTTTATTCTAACTAATTTGAAAACAACACAACTAATACAGCACATTACAACTTGGCTAAGCAATTACGCTGACAATACAAATCATTCCGGTTTTGTTATCGGCGTTTCTGGAGGTGTTGATTCAGCACTAACCTCAGTGCTTTGTGCAATGACTGAAAAAAAAGTAATTTTAGTTAGTATGCCTATTCGGCAAACCTCTGCTGAATACACGCGAGCAATGAATCATATTTCAGATACAAAATCACGTTTTAAAAATGTTTCTTCTTATGACATTGATTTATCTGATGTATTTTCGGAATTTGAAAACACAATGCCATTTGATCCTGAATCACAGCATTTAGCAATGGCTAACTCTAGGGCACGGTTACGCATGACTACACTATATGCGATAGCTCAAGCCAACGGATGCCTTGTTACGGGAACTGGAAATAAAATTGAAGATTTTGGCATTGGTTTCTTCACAAAATATGGAGATGGAGGAGTTGATCTAAGCCCTATTGCAGATTTAACAAAGACAGATGTTTGGACTGTATCCAAAGAGGTTGGAGTTATTGATGAAATTGTTCAAGCTAAACCGACTGATGGGCTATGGACTGATGGAAGGTCTGATGAGGATCAAATTGGTGCATCTTACTCGGAACTAGAATGGGCAATGAATTTCAACGGAGAAATGAGCACCCTAACCGAACGTCAAAACACAGTGTTAAAAATTTATACGCGTTTAAATAAAATTAATCGCCATAAAGTTGAACCGATACCTGTCTGTATTATCCCTGAAAACTTGAAGGTTTAAGCTTCAGGAGCTAAACGAAGGACGATTCCTTCAATTGATTCTTCGATTTGAATTTGGCAACCTAAACGGCTATTGTCTTCAACAAAGAAGGCCTGATCCAACATGTCTAACTCATCGTCGCTTTGCTCACTCAACACGGTGTCTGACTCAAGATAGCATTGACATGTTGCGCACATAGCCATACCTCCACATTCACCTAGAACAGGTAGTTCATAAGCCTTACAGAGTTCCATGATATTCATACTCATATCTGTGGGAGCTTCTAATTCGTGGGAAACTCCTTCACGGTCAATGATTGTTACTTTAATGTCTGCCATCTTAACTAATACTTACTGCAAAAATAATGAATCAATTGTAAATACGTAACGATTGATTTCCATTCCAGGCTGTTTGATATGCCCTTAATCCATATTCTGACCCAGAAATTGGAGAGCCATCATAAAGGGAAAATGTAGCACTATAACAGGTGTCATTCAGTTGTAAGTAATTATCACTATCAGGAAATAAAGCTCCAGGGCAATCCCCAATCAGGTCAGCTGGTGAATGTCTATCAAAGGCAACAAAATCATCAATACCTCTACGATAAACAATGATACCGCGAGAACCACCATTGACATAAGCCCAACCGCTAACTCCATTAAGGTCTGAATAACTTGGTAGGGTTAAATTAATTGAAAAATCAAACGGAATACTAGGAACTGGATGTGTGGAATTCTTATCACAGCCAAGTAGCATAGACAAGAATATCAGACTAAAAATAATTGGTGCTTTCATTGTAATTTATAGTTGAGAAACAAAGTTATCAAGATTAGAACGTTTTACACCATCATTTTATTACTAGTTGCAATATAAGACGTTCAATTTGAAGTGTTTCTATATTAATGTCAACTCAAAGAATACGAAAAGCTTACTCAAATTCTAACAAAACCTCTGTAGCTTCTTCCCAAAGTGTCATTTGACTTTCCAGCTCCCCTTTTAACTTCTCATATTTTGAAAGCATTTCTGCAGCTTCAACTGTAGCGTAGTCTAAGGTAACCATTAACTTGTCCATGTCCGAGATGTCAGCCTCTATCTCTTCAATTTTCTGCTCTGATTTATTTACTTGATTTTGAAACTTATTTTTTCGACGCTTCAATTCTTTTTTATCCTCATAGGAAAGAACATCTTCTACTTTCTCCGTTTTTTTAGTAGTCTTTTTAGACTTCTTTTGGCTTTTACCACTAAGTTTTTCAGTCGTATTAGGGTTCATTAATTCCATTTTACGCTTCAAGAAATCTTTAACACCAAAGTGATGAACCTTAAGTGTTTTGTTTTCTATGTCCCAAATACGGTTGGTTAACCCTTCTAAAAACTCCCTATCGTGAGACACAACAATAAATGTTCCTTCATAATTTTTAAGGGCGCTTTTCAACACCTCTTTGGACTGTATGTCTAGGTGATTCGTTGGCTCATCAAGAATCAAGAAGTTTGAGGGACTCAACAACAATTGACAAAGTGCCAAGCGTGTTCTTTCTCCCCCTGATAAAACGCCTACTTTCTTATCAACATCTTCTCCTCGAAACAAGAAAGCGCCAAGTACTTGACGAAGACTTTTTCTAATTTCACCTTTAGCTGTTTCATCAACAGTTTCAAGCACGGTCTTACTTACATCCAATGATTCCGCTTGGTCTTGTGCAAAATAGGTGACATTTACATTGTGTCCGTTCGTTACAACTCCCTCGCCGTCTAACTTACCCATCATACGTTTCAACAACGTAGACTTACCTGTACCGTTAGCTCCAAGTAATGCAATTTTTTCACCACGACCTACAGTTAAATTAACATCCTTAAACAGTAGGTTATCACCAAAGGTTTTCCCCATACCCTCCATCTCGAGCACCCATTTTCCGGGCTGAATACTTAACGGGAAATTTATATTAATTCCTGTTAAATCATCATTGTCAACATCAATAACTTCCGTCTTTTCTAACTTCTTAATAAGCGACTGTGCAAAGGCTGCTTTATTTTTCTTTGCGCGGAATTTATTAATTAACTCTTCGGTATGTTTTATATCTTTCTCTTGCTGTTTCTTTGCTCCTGATAAACGTTCTAACTCTTCAGCTCGAACAATTTTATACTTAGAATAAGCGAATGCAAAATCAAGTAATTTACCCTTTGTTATTTCTAATGTACGTTTTGTAACATTGTCCAAAAACATTCTATCGTGAGAAATTGTAACTACAGCCCCCTCAAACGTTTTTAAATAATTTTCTAACCAACTAATCGAAATGATGTCTAAGTGATTTGTAGGTTCATCTAATAGTATAATATCAGGATTATTTACAAGTATTTTAGCTAATTCAGCTCGCATTTTCCAACCTCCAGAAAATGTATTTAAACTACGTGGTAATTCTTTGTCCGAAAAACCTAAACCTTTAAGGGTATTTGTTATTTTTTCTTCCCATAAAAAACCATCTCTAATTAAAAACTCATGATTTAGGTCATTGAGCTCATCTAAAAGACCTAAATAACTCTCAGATTCATAATCTGTTCGCGTAACTAATTCATGATTAATTTCTTCTATTCGAACACTAAGTTTAGTTAATTCTGGATTTGACGTATTTAAATATTCAAAGACACTTTGGGTCGTATCTATTTTAATATCTTGAGTCAAATAGCCAATAGTTGCATCTTTAGGCTTGTGTATTTTTCCTTCGGATGGTGAGTTAGATCCTGCTATCAACTTTAGCATTGTAGATTTACCAGCACCATTTTTTCCTACCAATCCAATTTTATCTCCTTTATTTATTTGAACGCTAATGTCCTTAAATAAATACCCTTGAGGGAGATGTACTCCAATACGCTCCAAATTAATCATGCGCAAAGATATTTATTCAAAACAAAAATCACTGAGAAGCTAGAAGAGAATTAAAAAAAGAACGCATTATTACCCGTAATTCATAAAAAAAGCCTGTAAGAAAATTCTTACAGGCTTAACTATATTCAAATTGAACGTTAGTTAGAATGACCAAACATCGTGTTCAATATTTCTAATCTCGTTTTTAATTGCTTCAGATTCATACAGAGCATCAACTCCAGCTCTATAACTCTCAATTTTACGATCGTATGAATTACTTTGTTTGTAAATCACACTATTAAATCTACGCTTCCAGAAAAGGTCGTCAAAACTCATCCACTGCGCATCATTTTTTTCATTGTAAACAAAGTAGTTATTAAATACAAATCGACAATGTGGGAAGTAAAGCCAAAACAATTCTTTCATTCCTGAAATGCTTGCTTCTCCATTTCCATCTTCTTCTGTTTTGTAAACTACAGGGGCGATAGCTATAATTCTAACATCCAATACACTTCGTTGTTTATCGAAGAACCAATCTTCTTTCATTCGATATTGAATAATATCTCTCGATGTGTACCAAGCTGTATCTTGTGGCCAGTATACAATCTCTTCAGAACCATCAGGATTAACGATTGTAGAATCATCACCCCATTGATCTGTCATTGCTTCATCAGTAGCACCTGTTAAATTACCTAAGTAATAGAACATACGGTCACGGAATTCTGGATCAGTATCCCAGCTCAAACCTGGTTCAGGCTCAATTGGGTATTTCAACTGATACCCATCCCAATCACCAGTACCTCCTGTTAAAGGATCATAAGGTGAAAAAACTGTTAAATCACCATTCATAACGTGATCTCTAATCACGGTAAACAAACTCAAACGAGATTCATTTCGTTCCCATACACCTGAAGGACTAATATCATCAAGTGGATAGTACAATGGGTGATTCACCTTTTCACGTAAGTCAATGTATTCAAATACTCTTTTGCTCCAGATTGCATCTGCTTCACGAACATGCTCATAAGGAACCATTTTTTTCGTAATAACATTCGATTTAATGAACACACCATCAATAATTCCTGGTGAAGGAACATTGATAGGTCCTGCTCCATCTACTTCTTGGGCAACTACATTTGTAGTTCCTAAGAATAAAAATGCTAACAATGAATAAATTAAACTTTTCATAATCCTAAATTTTATTTAATAGTAAAGCTACCTGCTCTTTTTCTTTTAACACCATCTGGGCCAATTACACCACAAGTGAAAACTACTTGCTGTCCTTTTTTAGCATTTGCAATCATTCGTGTTGCAGATGAAATATTTGAGCCTGTTCCTGATGGAGGTCTACCCTCAGCGCCTGGAACTTGTACTGACCAATCAACAATTCTCCAATTTGCTTTTAAAGGAATTTCAGGTGGATATTTTGCAAAAAGTCGAGGTGCTCTTTTATCTGCTTTATCACCAGACATAGCATTACCCCAAAATATTTCAGGATTAGGCAGTCTAAGCACTCTATACTTCACCTTTTTTAAAGATGCTGTTTTTCCTGTTGCTGTATTCTTACCCGAAACTGTTAAGTAAGCGTCTCTACCTCTACCTGTTGGTTTAACAATGTAAGGTCCAGATCCACTAACGCTTGCTCCAGATGCTGATAAAATTGTTTTATCATAACCAGACGCAGTAGCTTCAACCTTATTGTCATAACCTCTATAAAGAATGTTAAACTCAGGCATTTCAATAGCCCCTTGAGGCTTCATGATAATTACTGTTTTTTCCCACTTTTCAGTTTTCTTAACACCTGATTTATTCTTAATAGAAACCGTACCAGTAAGTGTCATTTGCCCTGAACCTGTAGTCATTTTAACAATACCTTGACCATTACCTGGGTATGAAACCATATCTTGATTGTCATAACCATCTACTGTAACAACAGGTTGGTTGTCTGAGTCAAAAGCTGCCATCATTACCTGAAGCTCAATTTCCTCATTATTATTTGCAACAGAAGGACCATAAGCCAATGGTATAATTTTATTAAAACTATATTCACCTGTAGAAACTTTTGATTTCCAATGTGCCATAGACAAAGCTCTTGTTGCCAATACATCTTGTTGCATAGAAGACAACGAAGCAATTGCAGCAACTAATGGTGCATGATCAAACGTAGATCCAATCCAGTGAACATCATTAACCCCATTAACCGCTCTTTTTTCAAGCTTAGTCATCCCCATGTATAGGTCAATTAAAACTTGGCGGTCTTCTTTTAAATTCCCTTTAGACTTGTCAATCATCTTAGCGACTTGCTCAGATAAATCTTCATTGTTAGCAAACAGAGGAATGTTAACAGGCTTAACAGTAAACTGCTTTCCACCCCATTCATACGTTCCCGTTAACTCTACAACTTTATTTCTGTACTTATTGAAATCTTCCCAAAGCTTTAAACCTTCTCCAGTTGGACCCGTTATTTCTTCACCAATAATAACACGCATAGGCACATCGTATTGATCTTTTGCCTGTACAGCCATCAGGTTCATTCGAGTAGGTAGTGAACCCTTTTTCTTATCGTACTTAGACCATAAGATTGCAGCTTCATCTTTGTTCTTCAACGTCAAAACATCTTCACCACTTTCCTCAAGAATTTTCTTCTTTAAGTTATCGATAGATTCGATCATTTTAGATGATTCTTTGTCAACAAGCTCCATACGCTTGAGAACATACTCTAATTTTGCACGTTTCGCTTTCTGATCTTCTCCCTTAGCTCCAGATAATTCCGATTTTACGTCATTATAAAAGCCAGTTCCACGATCGTACTGAACAATGTTTGCTTTCTGTGTGTTTTCCTCAATTGCTACAAAAGCATCAAGGATAGATTTAGATACGTTAAGAGCTAGAAGTGCGGTCAGTACTAAGTACATCATACCGATCATCTTCTGCCTAGGTGTCTCTTTTCCTCCTGCCATGATTAAATAAATTTAATTGATTAAATAATTCAACTCCAATTATAAATTTCTCCGAGGAGCTTATTTATTAATTGTCATGGCTTTTAACATATTCCCGTACACTGCGTTTAAGTCCGTTAAGTTCTTAGACAGCATAGACATGTTTTCTTTATACATACGTGTATCCTCAACAGACTCAGACAGATTCTGCATCATGCTAGTAACCTGGCTTTGGAATTTCTCTGTAGCCTCTAAGTGAGAAGAAGAACCTTTAAGTTGTAACTCATACACATTATTCAATGCAGATAAATTCTTTGAAACTTTTTGCATGTGCTCTCCACCTTCAGCATGAGCAGTTGACATATCTGAAATAGATACAGAAGCTCTTTCATAAGCTTCAGATAGTGAAGAAACTTTATCAGATGCCGATTGTAAGCTATTTACATAGTTATCTGTTGCGTTAGCCGCTGAAGCTGCATCTTTTATTTGAGCAGCGTTCTCTCCAAGAGATCTCATTCCATCACCTAACCTTCCTATTAAGGCACTGTCAATTTTCGCTTCTTCTAATAAAGTGTCTAACTGATCAGAAATTGAATTGCTTTTTCTAGAAGATAATGCTTCATGATCTAATTCATCAGAATTACCTAATGCTAACTCAGGGTAAACAAGCTCCCAGTTTGGATCTTCATGAATTGGTTCAAATGCAGAGAAGAAGAAAATGAATGCTTCAGTTCCTAATCCAATAACAAGCATTGGTCCTGCGAAAGGCCAGTGCATAATTTTAAATAATGCTCCAACAATTACAATTGCCGCACCAATACCATACAGTTTCGCCATAAACTGTTTCCATGCTTTACTTCCTGGTTTCATAGTTTTCTTGTTTTTTAGGTTTAATTAAAAGTTTTAGTTTATTGTTATTCTTAGCGTAGTTGAATATCACTTCGAATTTCTTCACCGCCTTCTTTCGTGAAGTCTCTACCTCCACGACCGAGGTGTGTCATTACATTTCTATAACCAATGTAAGACTTAGCTGTATCTTGATACTCGTAAGTACGTGTTGAATTTCTCAAGTAATATCCAATATCCTTCCAAGAACCGCCACGTAAAACCTTACGCTTCATTGATGGTGGATCCCAATCCATAGCATTGTATCTATAATCGGTATTCATATCATGTGAAAATTCGTACATAGACTCGTCATAAGCAGTTTCACACCACTCAGCAACATTTCCAGCCATACAATATAAGCCCCATGCATTTGGGTTATAAGAAAATACTTTTACAGTATGGAAACCTCCATCCTCAAAGTAACGCCCTCTCATTGGCTTAAAGTTTCCTAAGAAACAGCCTGATTCATTTCGAATGTAAGGACCACCCCAAGGGTATTGAGACAATTGTAAATCTCCACGAGAACCTCTCTCCCATTCAGTTTCAGTTGGTAAACGGAAATCATTTACAAATAAATCTCCCATAGCTACTAACCAGCTATTCAATAATTGTGTTCTCCAAACAGAAAATGCTTTAGCCTGTGTCCAAGTAACTCCTACTACTGGGTAGTTATCATAAGCTGGGTGCCAAAAATACATATTCGTCATTGGGTCATGAAAAGAATAGGTGAAATCACGTATCCAACATAATGTATCAGGATAAACATTAATTGTTTCATCGATGATAAAGCTCTGGCGATTAGAATGCCCTCGAATGGCATTGTTTTGTCCTTTTTTGTTCGATCTAGATAAATCTTCATCTTGACCTGGCTTTTGACCTGAGAAACTACTTGGAATAGTATTTAATACTCGGTGATCCGATTGATTTCCATTCCCATCAGAATCGTAGGCATTTGGAACAATACTAACCGTACCTTTTCGAGCGGCCTCTACATAATCAATCCAATAGTATTTAAACATCAACTTGTTTGTATTGATTTCTCTACGCTGATAAAATCGTTGAGGTTGAGGGTAATACATATCCGCAAGAATAGGAACTAAATCAGGATCGCTATAATTGATTTTTCTATCCCAATTTAATGAAAATACAGACCTGTTGATATCTCTATCAGAGGCGTCATATTCTACATACTCTAAGGCACCTTCATCAAAATACATCTCACGGTAGTTGATGTAACGACTTGCATCGTCATCATCTTCTAGTTCAGAGTAGATTTTATCTCTCGCTATAGAATCTTTAACCCAATTTACAAACTGGCGATATTCATTGTTTGAAATCTCAGTTTGATCCATATAGAACGCCTGAACAGAAACAGTCTTAGCTCTACTTTGGTGTAAAAATGGCATATCACCATCATTCTCACCCATTTGGTAAGAACCTGATGGAATGTAAACCATACCCATAGGGATTTGTGGATGATAAGGAGTTCTCCCTAGAGCACCGGTCAAATGACCAGTTCTCGAACTACACGAAGCAATCACGGTGCTAATAATAGCAAATAACAAAAGTTTTTTCATTCTTTCTCTTTTTAATCTTCCGAACTCTAATAACAGAATTTTAGTATTCTTTGATATAGATATAACGGGGGTTTTAAGTAAATGGTTACAAAATCTTTAAACTTTATTCTTTTATAACCATCTAGGGTGTTTCGATTTCTGAACAGGAACCGGTGGTAAATAATAACAGTACTTCACCATAATTTCATGCGAACCTCTCGATACGCTTGCCAATTTGTTTACTGAAACATCATACGAATATCCAATCGTCAAATCTCTAGTTGGCTTATACCCTAACATCACAGCAACAGCATCTGAAGTTCGGTAAGTTAAACCACCGTAAGCCATATTCTTCCATAAGTATCTGGCGTTAATATCTGCAGACACTTTAACTAAATCGGTTCTTACAATAACATTTGTTTCAATATCTCCATCGCCAATACGCTTAAAGGTGTAACCTCCCATAGCATAGTAATGCCTAGCTGTACTATACGTAATTGGTGCAGACCCTCCCATATTAACACCCGCAAGTGTTGATTCTGACAAGTGAGTTGAAGACAACCCAGCATAATAAGTATTTGATTCATCTTTAAAGTAAAGACCAAAATTCAAGTCTAAATTTGTCCCGGAGAAAGCTCCAGGTAATGACTGATCGTTCATTGTTGTTGGCGGAACCCATTCTGGACTCATACCAAAATTAACAATACCTACACCTACACCAATTCCCAATGTTCCAATACCCTGGAACTGTAAAGGAAATGATAGGTTTAAAAGAACATTGTTCTGTGTGTTAAACCCGATGTGGTCATGAAAAAAGGAAACTCCCGCATTTACAGGAATATAACGAGACAAATCTGCTTCGACATTCAACACCGCTGAATTTGGAGCGCCATTTACTCGGTCCCATTGATTCCTATACATTGTTGTAGCACAAATACCACCTTCAATTCCTGTTTCACCAGGATTTAAACTCATTTTATCATACATAAAATGTGTGATCAACTTGTCTTGTTGCCCAAATACTACACAACTCAAAGTTAGTGCAAACAACGATAATAATAGATTTTTTCCTTTCATACGCTAGTCATTGGTCTCTATTAGATTCAATTATAAGTGCAATTGAGACACCTCTATTAGGCGACTAAAATAGCTATATTTATATTAAAAGGAAAACTTTTTTAAAATCATTCTCTAAAAAAACAACGGATTTACTTTTTAATAGAGCTAAAAATAAAAAAATACTACTAATTAAGTTTCTGTAAGGTCTTCCACCAAAGGTCTGGAATAATATTCTTCAATGCCTTTTCGTAATCATCTTGCGAACAAGGAACTAAACAATGTCTATCATATTTAGATCGTTCTTCCGATTGATACTTCACTTCCAACCACCACCGATTCGATTTATCACTCTTATAAAAGATTAAATCATCCTCTACATCTTCTAAATGGACAAAAAACTTCGTGTAGCTCTTTCGAGATCCGATAGGGAAATCACCCACACGCTCTGAAACCCCTTCAATGAAGTACCAGATCAACTGAGCTAGTAAGCTGTTTGCAACACGAGATTGCGCTGGATTCACATCAAAAACACCGACACAACTCATTTTATCACTTATCCCAGCATATTTAGAAATCTGACAGGCTTGCTCGGCATATAACCCATTTGGGTTATCGTACACCATTGAATCTGTTTCTGAATTCTTAATGCTGTTAAAGTCTATTGTTAACAGGTCTGAATTTCTCAAAAAAGGCTCTGCAACTCTATAGTTAGCATTAAGTTCTCCCAGTCTACAAACATCAAAAAACAACTTGTCAAATAAATCCAGTTCTTGGCTCGAAACAAAAGGCCGTTGAATACCTATACTTGAATAGTTGAACAAATAACACGGTCGTTGCATTAAGAGATGGCTAACAAAACCTGTAGATGAAATGTCGACACTCGGCTCTCCAATGTCTAGACTATAATCAACTGTACAAATATTAATCATCTGTTCCAGTGACTCAAACCCCTTATAGCACGCCATGATTAAATCATGACTACCGCCAACAATGTATGGGACAACACCATTCTTAACCAATTCAGCTATTACTTGTGATACTGCAAAACAAGTATCATCAAATGTTTCTCCTGGAAGAATCGTCCCTAGGTCATATATTGGAAAATCCCAGTTATCACCAGGGAAAAGCTTATAAAATTCACCTCGAGAAAAATCCGTTGAATCTTGATTTTCTTGAATTGTAGCGTTTCGAAATTCTGGAACATAAAAAATAGCCACGCCTTTAGATGAAATATCAGGAAACCCCTTGTCATCATGTCTTAAAATAGAAGCGCCTATAGTCTGTGAGGAAACTTCAGTAGAAGCTATCGGTTGAAAATAAATCGAAATATCTTTCATCAGTACTTAATTTAAAACAGCATTATGTCTATCCTATAAAACTACAAAGCATACCCGACAAACGTACACAATACCAAACTGTTACTTTTTAACCGCTTTTTTAGTAGCCTTCTTTTTCGTCGTTTTCTTTTTGGCAGATTTCTTTTTAGCAGGTTTCTTAGCCTCAATCATCTTCTGAACCTCTTCCAATGTCAATTTTTCAACCTTAAATGTTTTAGGCAACTCTATTTTCAACTTTCCTTTAACAATGTTAAATCTTCCCCAACGTGCTTTTTGAACAGAAATACCTTCCTCTTCCCAGTTGTGAATCATTTTGTCAATTTCCTTTTGTTTTTTTGCCTCTATCAGCTCAACAATATCGTCGTTAGATAAGTTGTCAAAATCATATTTACGATTGACATTGATAAACATATCATTCCACTTAATAAAAGGACCAAATCTCCCTGACCCTTTTTGAACAGGAAGACCTTCATACTCAGCCACTGGCGCATCAGCAGCTTGTTTTTCTTTAATTAATTGAATGGCGCGATCTAAATCAACACCGCCCATATCTTCATCTTGTGGAATAGAAACAAAAGCATCGTTATACTTAACGTAAGGTCCAAACCTACCTAGAGCAACTACAACTTCAGCCCCTTCAAATGTTCCAAGTGTTTTTGGGAATTTAAACAACTCCAAAGCTTCTTCTAGTGTGATTGAGTTAATGGATTGATCACTACGCAAAGATGCAAACTGAGGTTTTTCACCATCTACTTGCTCGTCTCCAACCTGAACCATTGGCCCAAAACGTCCTATTCGTGCAATTATTCGCCTTCCAGAATCAGGGTGATGACCTATTTCACGCTCTCCAGTTGCTCGTTCAGAGTTTTCAAGTGTATCTTCAACGTTTTTATGGAAAGGTGTATAAAATTCTTTAATCATCTTTGTCCATTCAACTAGCCCACTCGCAATCTCATCAAACTCAGCTTCAACTTTTGCTGTAAAGTTATACTCCATGATTCGACCAAAGTGTTGTGTCAGAAAATCTGTAACAACAATACCAATATCAGTTGGTGCTAATTTATTTTTCTCTCGGCCTGTAACTTCACTGAGTTGGTTCTTTTCAATAGCTACATTTTCAAGCAGAAATTGATCGTAAAAACGTTCAGTTCCTTGACGGTCTGGCTTCTCAACATAACCACGTTTTTGAATCGTAGAAATGGTTGGCGCATAGGTTGAAGGTCTACCAATACCCAAGCTTTCTAACTGCTTAACTAAAGATGCTTCAACATACCTTGCCGGTGGACGACCAAAACGCTGTGTTGCTCTAATCTCTTTCGTTTCAACCGTGTCTGATTTTGACACCGCAGGAAGTAACCCTGAAGCAAACTCGTCTTCATCTTCGTCCAACGAGCTCTCCAAGTAAACTTTTAAGAATCCTTCAAATTTAATCACCTCTCCCTTCGCAGAAAATGTTTCAGATACTTTATCCGCATTCAATCTTATGGTTGTTCGTTCTAATTTAGCATCAGACATTTGAGATGAAATTGCCCGCTTCCAAATTAAATCGTATAACCTTTCTTGGTCGCGTTCTCCATCAACAGAATGCATAGAAAAATCAGTAGGACGAATTGCTTCGTGCGCTTCTTGTGCTCCAGCACTTTTTACGTTGTACTTCCTTGTTTCAGAAAATGACTCTCCATATGAAGAAATAATCTCTGCTTTTGCAGCTTTTATAGCCGTATCTGAAAGGTTAACAGAATCTGTTCTCATATAAGTAATCCTTCCGGCCTCATACAAGCGTTGAGCAACCTGCATTGTCCTTGATACGGTAAACCCTAGCTTTAAACTTGCCTCTTGCTGTAGCGTTGAAGTTGTAAAAGGCGCTGCAGGTTTCTTAATTGCAGGTTTCTTAACTACATCCGAGACAGAAAATTGAGCTCCCAGGCAATTATCCAACAACGTTTTCACGTCCGATTCCGATTTCAATTGCTTTGAGACATTCGCTTTAATTGTCCCTTTTTCCGTTCTAAACATACCTGTAACCTTATAGAAGGTTTCAGAATTATACGCTTGAATTTCTCGTTCTTTTTCGACAATTAACCTTACCGCAACAGATTGAACACGCCCAGCTGACAAACTCGGTCTAACTTTTCTCCACAGTACAGGTGATAATTCAAAACCAACTAATCGATCTAAGATTCTTCGCGCTTGTTGCGCATCAACTAACTCTTTATTTATTTCACGAGGAGATTCGATTGCTTTTAAAATTGCAGTCTTTGTAATCTCGTTAAATGTTATTCTTTTTGTTTCCTTTTTCTCTAAATTCAAGGTTTCATATAAGTGCCAAGAGATTGCCTCCCCTTCACGGTCCTCATCAGTTGCTAACCATACAACTTCTGCCTTTTTTGCCAATTTCTTTAATTCTGCTACAACCTGTTTCTTATCTGGCGACACTTCGTATTTAGGCGCAAAATTATTTTCAATATCGATGGCTTCTTTCTTCGCCAAATCTCTAACGTGACCAAAACTTGATTTTACAACAAAGTCTTTTCCTAGATATCCTTCAATAGTACTAGCCTTTGCAGGGGACTCAACAATCACTAAATTCTTAGCCATAAATGAAATTTTATATTACTTAAAGACTCTTTTTCATCTTAAAAAGATTCAATTTAAAAATGCAAATATAAGAGCATTTAATTTTTATATACTACTAAAACACCAAACAAAAGTTTCAAACTAGCAAATAACACTGAATAAAAACACCATTTCCCAACTCAATTATTTTTTTTCATTAAAATAAAACCTGCCATTTTGACACCTTTTGTATTTTGTGTAAATTTGTTTCCATAAATCTAGCAATGAATCAAGAACCTCACATAAATAAGACTATAGATGAACAGCGTCAAGGGGAGGCTACACTCGTCGAATCTACAGTTAAACCAAATGGCAAAAAACTCTATGTAGAGAGTTATGGCTGTGCCATGAATTTTTCTGATAGCGAAGTTGTTGCCTCTATCATGACCAAACAGGGGTATGCAACAACAGCAGATGTTGATCAAGCAGATATTGTCTTAATCAATACATGTTCAATTCGGGAAAATGCAGAAGATAGAGTTCGAAAAAGATTAACAAATTTTAAGAACCGTAAAAAAAGACAACCCGATTTAATTGTGGGTATCTTAGGCTGTATGGCCGAACGGCTAAAAACAAACCTGCTTGAAGAAGAAAAGTTAGTTGATTTAGTCGCAGGACCTGATGCATACAGAAAACTGCCTGAATTGATTGAAGAAGTTGGCACCGGTCAAAAAGCTGTAAACGTTCTCCTTTCACGAGACGAAACATATGCAGACATATCCCCTATCCGATTAAATAAAAGTGGTATTACCGGGTTTGTATCTATAACACGAGGGTGTGATAACATGTGTTCTTTCTGCGTGGTTCCTTTTACACGAGGGAGGGAGCGATCAAGAGATCCACAAACAATCTACAACGAATGCAAGGATCTTTTTGAAAACGGATACAGAGAGGTAACTCTTTTAGGTCAAAACGTAGATTCCTACCGTTGGAACATGACTTCAAAAGGGGAGATAAAAGATGAAACAAAGCCCACAACAAACTTTGCTCAACTAATGGACTTAGTGGCGGGAGTTTCTCCAGATTTAAGAATTCGATTTTCTACATCGCACCCAAAAGATATGTCAGATGCAGTATTAGAAACGATTGCTAAACATGATAACATCTGTAATTCTATTCACCTACCTATTCAATCTGGAAACACAGAAGTATTAAAGCGAATGAATAGAGGTTATTCTCGCGAATGGTACCTCGATCGTATTTCGGCCATTCACAGAATTATACCAGACTGTGCTGTTACAACAGATATTATTACAGGCTTTTGCGATGAGACTGAAGAAGAACATAACGACACGCTAACAATAATCGAAGAAGTCAACTGGAACTTTGCCTATATGTACACGTATTCGGAACGTCCAAAAACACTCGCAGAAAGACGATTTGAAGACAGTGTGCCTGAAAAAACGAAAAGCAAAAGGCTTACCGAGATCATTGACTTGCAACGCAGCAATTCTGCAAAACAGAATTTAAAACAGGTTGGTAAGATTCACAAGGTACTAATTGAAGGACCTTCAAAGCGATCTGAAGTACACATGTCTGGTAGAAATGACCACAACACCAAGGTCGTTTTCCCTATGGAAAATTCTAAAAAAGGAGATTACGTTCTAGTTAAAATAACAGATTGTACAACAGCAACACTTCTTGGAGAAATTGTTGAGATTCTTGAACCAACAAACGAACAAACATGAACGTACAACAAGTAAAACAACGATTTAAAATTATTGGAAATGCACCCTTGTTAAACCGTGCGTTAGAAGTTGTCATTCAAGTAGCCCCAACAGATATATCCGTACTTGTTACAGGGGAAAGTGGTGTTGGAAAAGAAATAATCCCACAGGTAATCCACCAGTTAAGCGCTCGCAAACACGGTGAATATATTGCTGTTAACTGTGGAGCTATTCCCGAAGGCACTATTGACTCCGAATTGTTCGGTCATGAAAAGGGAGCTTTTACAGGTGCAAGTGGTAGCAGGAAAGGATATTTTGAAGTCGCTGATGGGGGAACAATTTTTTTAGATGAAGTTGCTGAATTACCAATGCAAACTCAAGTTCGATTACTACGCGTACTTGAAACAGGTGAGTTTATTCGAGTAGGTTCATCAAAAGTTATTAAAACAAACGTTCGTGTTGTTGCCGCAACAAATGAGAACATGCAGCGCGCTATAGCATCAGGTAAATTTAGAGAGGATTTGTTTTATAGACTGAGCACAGTCCCTATCCCACTACCACCCCTTCGTAAGCGTCAAGATGATATTCATTTAATTTTCCGAAAGTTTGCCAGCGACTTTGCTGATAAATATCGAATGCCTGTAATTAGACTTACGGATGATTCCATTGCAATTTTAAAAAATTATTCATGGCCCGGAAATGTTCGTCAATTGAAAAATATGGTAGAGCAAATTTCTGTTATTGAAACTGCTCGAGAAATAGATGCTCAAACGTTTATGAATTACATTCCTTCTGAACAAGAGAACACTCCTGCATTGATTGAAGATTCAAAAGAAAGTATTAATGAGCGTGAGTTGATGTACAAGTTTTTATTTGACATGAAAAAAGATTTAACTGATTTGAAAAAATTAGTTTTAGAACTTGCGTCTAACGATGGAAACATGAACCTAAATTCTGATCAAGAAAACATGGTTAATCGACTCTATCAAGATGTACAACCATCAAGCTCACCCAAAATGCTACCTCCACCATCTGCAGACAAAGTGGATGTTTACAAAACAAATGAGGGAGATAACAACTATGAAGTTCACGAAGAAGTTGAAGAATCTTTATCTTTAGAGGATCGAGAGAAAGAACTCATTGAAAAAGCACTAACAAAACACAAAGGAAAACGTAAATATGCTGCTTCAGAGTTAGGAATTAGTGAGCGAACCTTGTATAGAAAGATTAAAGAATATAACTTAACCGATTAATGAAAGTATTCATCGTCTTTATATTAACGCTACCTCTTATTTGTAGCTGCTGGCCTTCGAGCATTTCGTTTATGGACAAAGGATCAATGCCAGAAGATTGGAAAACATTTTCAGTACTTACACTTGAAAACAACGCCCCCAATACTCCCTTAAGCTATGCTACAGTAATTTCTGAAGAAATTAAAGATGGAGTTCAGAACAACACAAGGCTACTACTCAATTCAACATCAGATTCTGCAGAAGTTATTATTGAAGGGGTTATTACAAATTATGTAATATCTCCCATTGCATTACTTGAAGGGGATAATGCTTCACAAAATAGACTTTCAATTTCAGTAAAATTCAACATCTTCATTACAAAACCAGAAGAGGATCAAATGACAATGACAAGTACACGATTTGTAGATTATGATTCCAATACAGATCTTGGAACAGTTGAAGGAGATTTACTCGAAGAAGTAAATAAACAAATTGTTCAAGATGTCATTAACAAATTGCTTTCGAACTGGTAAAATATGCTCAGTACTCACGACATAGCGAAACAAATTAAGACACCAAGCTTACTGGATAAAGATGGACTCAAATACCTGGAGAGTCTTTCGATTAAATACCCATACACACAGCTATTTTCAATCCTTTATTTAAAAGGACTTGGAGTAACAAAAGATGTGAAGTTTGAAGAAGAGCTACAAAAACATTCATTTAAAATTAGTGCCCGGAATCAATTGTATCAATTGATTAACGCCTACACAAATGATGTAGAGCAAGCCGTTGAAACATCTGTAGCTGACACAGAAGCGGATCACTTAGAAGTCGCCAACCCTGAACAAACGGAAGATACTAAGGTTAAAGAAGAAAAAGAAGTTACACCTGAGCCTGAAATTCAAGTTGAAACAATAAAATTATCGCCTTCGACAGAAATCACTCCAACCACTTCAACAGACAAGCTAGATGAAACTATTTTGCATCATGCAATTGCTTCAAACTACCAACTTCCAGAATTAACTCAACCCGAGTTAACAAAAATTGAAGTTGAAAGCACAAGAAATTTTGAAAAAAAATTAACCCTTCTAAACGACGCTAAATCAACGTCAAAAGATGCTTCAAAAACACAAGAAAAATCCTTTAATTCTTGGATACATTCAAATGTTCATTTTGAAGAACGTCCGACCAATGACAAAGAAGCAATTGAAGCAGTTGTCAATGATTTCAAGGACTTCAACCCTACAAATGATTTGTTTGGAGAAGTAAACAAACCGAAAAAAGAGTTCTTTTCTCCATCAAAAAAGGCAAAAGAAAGCCTGAGTGAAGACACCCTGCCAGTAAGTGAAACTTTAGCAAAAATATACGCGATTCAAGGTAATTTTCCACTCGCAATTCATGCTTATCAGCAATTAAGCTTGAATAATCCAGAAAAAAAGATTTTCTTTGCATCCTTAATAGACGAATTACAGAAAAAATTAAATACATAAAACAATGGGTACTTTATTTTCAATCATCATTATTCTTGCGAGCATTCTACTGATACTTGTAGTATACATTCAAAATCCAAAAGGTGGAGGGTTAAGCTCTGATTTTGGTGCTGCTCAACAAATTGGAGGTGTTCAAAAAACAAATGATTTTATAGATAAAGCAACATGGTCTTTGGCTGGTGTTGTTGCTGTTTTAAGTATCATCCTTACACTTAAAACAAAATCTCCTGAGCAAGTTCAAGTTGATCCTACACCAACGGAACAAGATCAAACAGCTCCTGTAACTCCAAAATAATTAACAGATTCCAAAATAGGAGTCTATACAACGATACAATGTCAGTATGTCACGCATACTGACATTTTTTGTGCTTAACAGTGTAAAACTGTCTCAATACACGTCTTGGCACAAAATTGGTCATAAGAATGACTACCAAATATTCAAACTAATTATACTAATTATGTCAATAACATTTAAGCCTTTAGCAGACCGAGTGCTAATTGAAGCAGCACCGGTAGAAATGAAAACTGCAAGCGGAATTATTATCCCAGACTCAGCAAAAGAGAAACCATTAATCGGTGAAGTAGTTGCTATAGGAAATGGTAAAGTAGATGAACCAATGACTGTAAAGGTAGGTGACAAAGTTTTATATGGACAATATTCTGGAACAGAAATAAAACTAGACGGAAAGCCGTATTTAATTATGCGCGAAAGTGATGTTTACGGAATTTTTTAATTAAAAAAATAAGAAAATGGCAAAAGAAATATTTTTTGATATTGAAGCAAGAGACAAACTGAAGAAAGGAGTTGATGCTTTAGCAAACGCAGTAAAAGTAACACTAGGGCCAAAAGGTCGAAATGTTGTTATTGGAAAGAAATTTGGAGCACCACAAGTAACAAAAGATGGAGTTTCTGTAGCAAAAGAAATTGAGCTTAAAGATCCTATTGAAGATATGGGAGCGCAAATGGTTAAGGAGGTAGCTTCAAAAACAGCAGACATTGCTGGAGATGGAACAACAACTGCAACGGTATTAGCTCAAGCAATCATCAATACTGGGCTTAAAAATGTAGCTGCTGGTGCAAATCCAATGGACTTAAAACGTGGAATAGATAAAGCGGTTAAAGATATTGTTAAAAACTTGAAAGCAATTTCAAGAGAGGTTGGATCAGATAACGATAAGATTAAACAAATTGCAACAATATCTGCCAATAACGATGAAACAATCGGCGCACTAATTGCTGAGGCAATGAAAGTTGTGGGTAATGATGGTGTTATCACTGTTGAAGAAGCAAAAGGTACTGAAACTGATGTTAAAACAGTTGAAGGTATGCAGTTTGACAGAGGGTATTTATCTCCATATTTTGTGACAAACACGGAAAAAATGGTTGCTGAATTAGAAACTCCTATGATCTTAATCTATGACAAGAAGATTTCGAACATGAAAGAGTTACTTCCTGTTCTTGAGCCTGTTGCACAATCAGGAAAACCATTGTTAGTAATTGCTGAAGATGTTGATGGTGAAGCTTTGGCTACACTTGTTGTAAATAGAATCCGAGGATCACTGAAAATTGCAGCTGTAAAAGCTCCTGGATTTGGGGACAGAAGAAAAGCCATGTTGGAAGACTTAGCTATTTTAACTGGAGGCCACGTTATTTCAGAAGAAAGAGGCTTGACATTAGAGAATGTTACTTTAGACATGCTAGGTACTGCTGAAAAAGTTGAAATTGACAAAGACAATACAACCATAATTAATGGTGCTGGAAATAAAGACGATATCAAAGCTCGTGTAGGTCAAATTAAATCTCAAATTGAATCTTCTACCTCTGACTACGATAAAGAAAAAATGCAAGAGCGTTTAGCTAAATTATCTGGAGGAGTTGCTGTACTTTATGTTGGAGCGCCAACAGAAGTTGAAATGAAAGAGAAGAAAGACCGTGTTGATGATGCTTTAGCTGCAACGAGAGCCGCTGTAGAAGAAGGGATTGTTCCTGGTGGAGGAATTGCCTTAATCAGGTCATTATCTACCATAGACAAGCTTGAAGGACTTAATGACGATGAGGATACAGGTATCGCAATTGTAAAACGTGCTATCGAAGAGCCATTAAGACAAATTATCTCAAACTGTGGCGGTGAAGGTGCTGTTATTGTTCAGAAAGTAAAAGAAGGTAAGGATGATTTCGGGTATAATGCTAGAACGGAATCTTATGACAACTTATATTCTGCCGGTGTTATTGACCCAACTAAGGTAACACGTATTGCAATTGAAAATGCTGCATCTATTGCATCAATGCTATTGACTACCGAATGTGTTATTGCTGATGAGCCAATAGACGAAGCTCCTGCCCCAATGGGCGGAATGCCTGGTGGAATGCCAGGAATGATGTAACTGAATATCGGCCCAGCCGAAAAAGAGCATAAAGGGCTAACTATTGTTGGTCCTTTTTCTCGCTCCTAGTTTCCCGACTTGTTTCGGATAATTAGGACGTAACTATAAAAAGTCCCCGAATCATAAGATTCGGGGACTTTTACTTGAATAATAGAATAATATTCTCAGACTGCTTTTCCACATTTATTACAAAAACGTGAGTGAATCGGATTATCATGATCGCATTCATCACATTTACTCTCGATAGATTCCACTGTTTTATTTTTTGCCATTTCAATCGAAATTAAGCCTGTCGGAACAGCAATAATAACATAACCAACAATCATCATTATTGATGATATAATTTTCCCAATATCTGTAGATGGGGTAATGTCTCCATACCCTACTGTAGTGGTTGTAACAATAGCCCAATAAATACTTGCAGGAATACTTTCAAAACCGTTTGTCCCCCCTTCGATGACATACATTAAAGTTCCTGCCATGACCATCATCATTACAACAAAAAATAAGAAGACCATTATCTTATAATAACTCGCCTTCAAAGAGCTCGCCAATGTTTGTGATTCTCGCGTAAATCGACTCAATTGTAGAATTCGAAAGAAACGCAGCAAACGCAGAGCTCGAATAGCTCGTAACGAAGTATATCCAGAAATAAAAGGACTAATAAACGTTGGTAAAATGGAAGCGAGATCAATCAACCCCCACCAGCTAAAAATATACTTCAATGGTTTTGGTGAAATCACAATTCTTAGTACATACTCAATTGTAAAAATTACTGTGAATATCCACTCAGCATAAAACAAAAACTCAGGAAACTCCACACTCCAAGCCGGAACACTTTCGAACATAATAATAAGAACTGAAAGTAGAATCAAGCCTAATAGAACGATGTCAAATATTCTACCTGACTTTGTCTTAATTCCAAAAATCACATTGTACAGTTTTTCTCTCATAATAGGTAAAGATAAAAAAAGGAACCGTTATGTGTTCTACTCCAAAATTGCTCACTATAAAGTAATCGAACTACTTGAAATTGTAAGGTCATACTATTGCAGACAGAAGAAAAGTTTCAAGCAAAAAAAGTGCCTTTCGAAAATTCGAAAGGCACAATTCAATACTGTATTTTTTATTTTAGTATCTGTAGTGTTCTGGCTTGTATGGTCCAGCAACTTCAACACCTATATAAGACGCTTGATCTGGTCTTAACTCAGTAAGCTCAGCACCTACTTTCGCAAGGTGTAATTTAGCAACCTTCTCATCTAAATGCTTAGGCAACATATACACATCGTTTTCGTAAGCATCTGTGTTGTTCCACAACTCTAATTGAGCCAATGTTTGGTTTGTGAAAGAGTTAGACATTACAAATGAAGGGTGCCCTGTAGCACATCCTAAATTAACAAGACGACCTTCTGCTAAAACAATAATATCCTTCCCGTTAACATTATACATGTCAACCTGTGGCTTTATTTCGTTTTTAGAAGCACCATACTTGTCATTTAACCAAGCCATATCAATTTCATTATCGAAGTGACCAATGTTACAAACAATTGTTTTGTCTCTCATTGCTTCGAAGTGTTGACCTTGGACGATGTCTTTATTCCCTGTTGTAGTAACAACGATGTCAACCTTTCCAACAACACTTTCAAGTTTACGTACTTCAAAACCGTCCATTGCAGCTTGTAACGCACAAATTGGGTCAATTTCAGTAACAATAACTCTTGCTCCTGCACCTTGTAATGAAGCAGCCGAACCTTTTCCAACATCTCCGTATCCACAAACAACAGCAACCTTACCAGCCATCATTGTATCAGTAGCACGACGAATTGCATCAACCAATGATTCTTTACATCCATACTTGTTATCAAATTTAGATTTAGTAACGGAATCATTTACGTTAATTGCTGGCATAACCAAAGTCCCATTTTTCTTTCTGTCATACAAACGGTGAACACCTGTTGTAGTTTCTTCAGAAAGGCCTTTAATATCTTTACATAATTCTGGGTAATGGTCAAAAACCATATTGGTTAAATCACCACCATCATCCAAAATCATGTTTAATGGCTGACCATCTTTAAACGCAAACAATGTTTGCTCAATACACCAGTCAAACTCTTCTTCATTTAATCCTTTCCAAGCATAAACAGGAACCCCTGCCGCTGCAATAGCTGCTGCTGCATGATCTTGTGTAGAAAAGATATTACATGAAGACCATGTAACATCAGCTCCTAGCTCAACCAATGTTTCAATTAACACTGCTGTTTGAATTGTCATGTGAAGACACCCTGCAATTCTTGCACCAGCTAGTGGCTTAGATGCCCCATACTCTTCTCTAAGAGACATAAGACCTGGCATTTCTGCTTCAGCAATATTAATTTCTTTTCTTCCATAATCAGCAAGGCTGATGTCTTTAACCTTATAGGCTAACTTTTCTGTTGTACTCATATCCTTTATTCTTATTGTTCAATTTTTAATGATGCAAAGCTACGAAGTAACTCTGTAAATATGAATTATTACAACACATTAATATCGATTAACAGCGTGTAATTAACTTATTTTATCTTTTCATTTATCAATTCCTCCAAGCCATCTACAAACCGATCATGGTCATTTGAACTTGGAACAAGTTGAATCTTATTTCCACCTGCTTTTTCAAAAACATCTTGGTATTCGTCTCCAATTTCAATAAGTGTCTCTAAACAATCGGCTACAAAGGCAGGACTAAATGCTAACAATTTCTTTGCACCTTTCTTTCCTTGCTCTTCAACAACCTTATCTGAAAAAGGCGTTAACCACTTCTTGTCTAGCCTTGACTGAAAACAAACCGTATAATCCGACTCTTTTAATCCAAGTTTAGCTGCAATTAAACGGGTTGTTGCATAACATGTCGCTTTATAGCAAAACTGGTTGTGTTCATTCATTTCGGTTTCACAAGGTTGATCTGTACACAAATCATCTCCTTCATAAACTTTATCTACATGACGCTCTGGCAAACCGTGGTAAGAGAATAAAATATGATCGTAATCACTAATATTAAACTCTTTGGTTCTTTCTACGATAGAATCAATATACCCATCATTATCCCAAAATTGAGCAATTGTAGACACCTCAGGTACAACCCACCATTTTCTAATAATATCCATTGCTAACTCAACAGCAGAACCTGTAGATGCGCTCGCATATTGCGGAAACAGCGGTAAAACAACAATATGATCGTAATTTTCATTCCTCATTTCCTCAAGGACATCATACATCGCTGGGTTCTGATACCTCATAGCAACATGCACTGTAACATTCGAATCTTTGAATCGATTCTGCAACTTACTTTTCACATTGTTTGTATGTGTAATCAATGGTGAAATTCCATCACTTAAATCCCAAAGCTCTTGATAGATCTTGGCAGATTTAGGCGCACGAAACGGAACAATAATCCCATTTACGAGTAATTTTCGGCCCAACCAAGGCAAATCAATGACTCGTTTGTCATTTAAGAATTCTCTTAAGTAACGTCTAACATCCGATGTCTTTGGGCTGTCTGGCGTTCCTAATTGAACTAATAACACTCCTACTTTTTTCATACTAAAATAACTTTGTTCGCCAATCTTTAGACTCTGACTCACTGATTAAATCCAATTTAACAAGGTGTGAAACCGTATTTTCAAAAGCTAACGGATACTCTATTCCTGAATAATTCCAATCTGTTTCTTTTAGCCATTTTTCCACTTGACCGTAATGAAGATTATACCTCCAACTAATCAAATCGATGACGTTCTCGTTTTTCTTTAATTCAGCTGCTTTCTCATTTACAATTGAGCACATCGATTCTAAATCTTCTTTGTGTTTCTCATAAACTTCTGTTCGTACCGCAATAACAAAACAAGGCCAAGGTGTTACGGCTTCATCAATATATCTACACTTTTTTTGTTCGGTAAATGGATGTGTTGTATATTTTTCCCAAAGAAAAGCATGTGCCTCATGGTTTTCAAGGGCCCAAATGCCTCCATAAATATCACCTACTACATTAAATTTTAAATCGTTTGGATTCCAACCTTTCTGATTTGCTTTCACAAAACTCATTAAATGTGAGCCTGACCCTTCTCTAGAAATCGCAAATGTTTTCCCTTCCAATTGATCTACACGCTCAATGTCCGAGTTAAACGGCACATGGATACCCCAACGTAAAGGTGTTGTCACGTAAACCTGAATAATTTTAGCATCCAATCCTTGTAATATAGCTTTTGAAATTCCTTCTGTTAAAAGAACAGCCACATCTAAGCTTTTGTTTTTTAACCCGCGAATCATCTGCCCTGTACCTCCACCCATGTCACTCCAGTGAAGTTGAACTCCTTGAGCTCTAAACTTACCTTCCTCTATTGCCATTCTCCATGGCAAATTGAAATGTTCAGGTACACCACCTATTTTTAATCTTAACATCGCTTTTATTCTGAAAACTGCATATCGTAAAGAACTCGATAATAACCGTCTAATGCTAATAGTTCTTTATGTGTTCCTTGTTCTTTTATTTCACCTTTATCTAATACTACGATCTTGTCTGCTGTTTGTATCGTTGATAATCGATGCGCAATAACGATAGATGTTCTTCCTTCTGTTAATTTTTTTGTTGCTTTTTGTATCAACTCTTCAGACGCATTATCAACACTTGATGTAGCCTCATCCAAAATTAAAATAAATGGATCATATACGTACACACGAATAAATGACAATAACTGACGTTGCCCAGTAGACAACACTCCTCCCCTCTCACCAACCTCGTAATCGTATCCACCAGGAAGTTTCATAATAAATTCATGTGCCCCAACAGCTTTGGATGCTTTAATTACATCTTCTCTGGATATTGATGGGTCTCCAAGTGTAATGTTATTAAACACCGAGTCAGAGAATAAAAACACATCTTGTAAAACAATTGCAATATTTTTTCGGAGGTAATTTAGTTCTATTTCACTTAACTCAGTGTCACCAAATAAGATGCTTCCTTTCTGGTATTCATAAAATCGACCTATTAAATTAACCAACGAGCTTTTTCCCGCTCCAGTTGCCCCCACAAATGCCACTGTAGTCCCCGGTTCAATAGTCAGGTTAATGTTCTTGAGCACCCAATCTTCATGATTGTACGCAAAATAGAGTCCATTAAAACGGATCTGTTGATCAAATTTACAATGCGTAAGAGTTCCATCGTTTTGAATGTGATCTTTTCGATCAATTATCTCAAAAACACGTTCGGCTCTAACGGTTCCACGCTGAAGAATATTAAACTTATCTGCCAGCTGACGGATTGGCCTATAAAGCATATGAATCCATAAGACAAATGAAATTGTTTCACCAAACATTAGCCCTACATCTTTTGATTCAGAATGACCAACACGCTGTGCTGTCCAAACCAACAGGAATGCTATAGACAAAGAGCTTAACATTTCTACGACTGGAAAGAAAATAGAATTTGCCCAAATTGCATTAACATGTGCCTGTCTATGTTTCGCATTAATCTCTTTAAACCCCTCGTATTCTTTCTCTTGACGATTAAACATCTGTACCAAAGAAATCCCTGTAATCCTTTCCTGAACAAATGTGTTTAAACGCGTAACTTGATCGCGCTCCATTTGAAACGATTTTCTAATATACCGTGCAAAAAGTCGCGTTGCAATCAGCAATAATGGTATTGGAATTAAGGTCATTAAACTTAGCTGCCAACTGGACCAAAACATTAAGCTAATCACAGTAATCAATGAGATTAGATCTCCCATAATCGCCATAATACCCGAAGAAAACACCTCTGTAATTGCTTCCAAGTCAGAAACCACACGCGTCACCAATGCACCAATAGGAGTTCTGTCAAAATACGTCATTCGAAAAGACAACATCCGACTCATTAACTCTTTTCGTAAATCTCTAATAATTGATTGTGCAAACAAGTTTGAAAAGTATGCAGAAAGAAATTGAAAAATTGCCTCAAAAACAAGAATTCCAATAATCACAAGTGTCCAAATAATTAGCATTTCACCGTTTGGAGATTTAACGATGTACAAATCAACCATGCGGCCAATAAGATAAGGTCGAGCAGGGCCGAGCATTGCCAAAACCAAAACGCAGCATACAGCTACAATAAACAAGCCTTTATACAACTTCCAATAAGATAGTAGTCGTTTAAATACAGTGATATTCAGCTTGTTATTTTGTGACATTAAAACAAAACTAGTTTAAATATTTAATGCAGCGATACCTCCCGAAGTATTTATTTATCAGGAATAGTACCAAAAAACCATAATTAATCAACTTGATTGTCAGATATGCGACAAATATCAATTAACTTTATAAAAAAGTGCAGTATAATGATACACGACTTCTCAAAAAAGAACTCTATTTTTCAGACATTTATTGCTGAATTGCGTGATACAGAAATTCAAAAAGATTCTATGCGATTTCGTAGAAACTTGGAACGCGTATCCGAGATTCTAGCCTATGAATTGTCTAAAGAACTAGACTATGAACATGTAGAAATAGACACACCACTAGGTATAGCGAACGCTTCATTACTAAAAGAGCAGCCTATTCTTGCAACTATTTTGAGAGCAGGTTTAGGGATGCATCTGGGTCTCTTGAATTATTTTGACAGTGCTGACAGTGCTTTTGTTTCGGCATATAGAAAGCATACAACCTTAGAAGATTTTGATGTTTACGTTGAGTACTTAGCTTCGCCAAAAATAGATGATAAAATTTTGATTATTAGTGACCCTATGCTAGCCACAGGAAGTTCTATGGCTATGGTCTACAAGGCAATGTTGCGACAAGGAAATCCATCAAGACTGATTGTTGTTTCAGCTATAGCAACCCCCGATGCACTTGAGTTTTTATCGAAAGAATTGCCAAAATCTACGGTATACTACATTGGTGCTATTGACAAAGAATTAACCGCGCAATCGTATATTGTACCAGGACTTGGTGATGCTGGAGACTTAGCTTACGGTGTAAAAATGTAATTGATTATGATATGGGGATCAGTTATTTCTTTATTTCTTCTTTCTACGGTTAAATTTATGTTTGCCCCATTGGGTGGACCTGGTTTAGGGCTTTCGTTTTTTCAAACATACTTCACCTGTGTTTCAGGAGGAATTGTTGGCGCTAGTTTTTTTTATTTTTCAGGAGGATATTTCATACAACGCGCAGAGAAAAAAAGACTTACGATTAAAAAAAAGAAAACATTTTCTAGGATAAATAAACTCATCGTTAAAACAAAAAAATCAATCGGAATTGTAGGCATTTCTTTTTGGGCGCCTTTCTTTCTTTCTATCCCTGTAGGAAGCATTATTGTTGCTAAATTTTACGGCCAGAATAAAAAAGCATATCTACTAATCGTTATTGGCATGTTTATTAATGCTTTAATTACTACGGGGCTTGCATATTTGATATACGGATGAAACATTTATTTTTTGATTTAGATAGAACACTTTGGGATTTTGAAAAAAATTCTGAAATAGCCCTAAGAGCAATTTATAGCGATTTTGAATTGGATAATCACTTCAGATCATTCCGGTTTTTTAACACAACATACAAAAAGATTAACGCACAACTTTGGCATAAATATGGCGCAGGTAAAATAACAAGATCAGAATTGCGCGTAAGGCGGTTTATTGACACCTTAAAAAAAGTAGATGTTCACAACGAAGAATTAGCAATTCAACTGTGTGAGGGTTACGTTAAAGTGAGCCCTTTCCAAACAAACCTTTTTCCGAATGCAATAGAAACCTTGATAAACCTAAAAAATGAAGGCTATGAACTTCATATAATCACAAATGGTTTTAAAGAAGTTCAATACATTAAACTGGAAAAAAGTAAACTCCTTGAATATTTTGATGTTATTGTCTGTTCAGATGAAGTTGGTAAAACTAAACCTGCACGTGATATTTTTGACTACGCATTACACCATGCCAAAGCAAAACCTTCAGAGAGTTTAATGATTGGAGACGACTACCTTGTAGATGTAATTGGCGCAGAAAAGATTGGTATGCAGGGAATACTTTTTGACCCCAATAAAAGCTACAGAGAAGGAACTCACGAATGGATCATCAACAACCTAAATGAAATCCCTGAATTAATTCCGTGGATAACAAAAACGACCTTATAAAACGCTCTTATTTTGAGCAGTTGCTTAATATAGTTCTTGCCTAAGCTTTTCGTACAATACCATTCCAGCAGCAACACCAACATTTAACGATGCTATTTCACCGCGCATTGGGATTCTACAACTAATGTCAGACATGTTAATCAAGTCAGATGTGATGCCATCTTTTTCTGACCCCATGATAACAGCAACAGCCCCCCTTAAATTAGTTTCATACAGTGGTACACGAGATTTCTCAGTACATGCTACCAAACGAACACCACACTGTTGAATATAAAACAAGGAATCTTTGAGACTATCTGTTTTACAAACTTTAATTCTGTTCAATGCTCCAGCAGATGTTTTAATTGCATCAGCAGTAACTTGTGCAGAGCCTTTAGAGGGAATCAATATTACATCAACACCTTCACACTCAGCTGTTCTTGCTATCGCACCAAAATTTCGAACATCTGTAATTCGATCTAAAGCAAGAATAAATGGTTTCTTTCCATCCTCTAAAAGGCCTTCTACCACATTTTCAATATTATGATATTCAATTGGTGACGTTAAAGCAATTACACCTTGGTGGTTTTGATCCGTATAGCTATTCAACTTCTCAACGGGAACAAATTGTAATTGGTACGAGCCATCTGCCAATGCATCTTTCAACTCCAAAAACAATTCTTTATTCATTCCTTTTTGAATGAATATTTTATTTAAAACGCGTCCAGCTTTTACAGCTTCAATTACAGCCCTTACACCAAAAATAAAATCATCTTTAGGTGTTCTATATTGACGTTCTTCTGATCGTGACCCTCTATGTCTTTCCATTTTCTTAAAATTTATAGCTGAATTCTAATTCAACATTATCACCAAGTGTTTTGGCTACGGGACATCCTTCTCCCACGTTTTTTATCCGTTGATGTATTGTTTCATCCCAATTATTCCCTGTAAAATCTAGCACTACTTCAATTCGTTCTATCCGTCTTGGGTCAGAACCCATCACCTTTGTAATTGTTGCATCGCCAAAATTAAATTCAATATTCTGACTTTCACAGTAAATGCCAATAATTGTATACATGCATGAAACATAAGCAGTCGCTACTAAATCAGTAGGAGAAAAAGCCTCACCCTTTCCATTGTTATCAACTGGTGCATCAGTAATTACTTCTTGACCAGATTTTAAGTGGGTACACTTGGTCCTTAAACCTCCTAAATATTCAACTTTTGATGTCGCCATTTCTTTCGGATTTACATACATTTGTGTTCAAAATCTTTTAAAAACTAAAAGACTGTACAAAAGTAGCGTTTTAATTTTGCGAAGTGTACTAATGTAAAGGATTAAAATGTCGAAGGCATGAGTGAAATTACAAATACAGACAATAAAGTTAAAATTAAAAAGCCAAAATGGCTTCGTGTAAAACTCCCTACAGGTGAGAATTACAAGAAGGTAAGGTCGTTGGTAACCGAGCATAAACTGCATACGATTTGTGAAAGTGGGAACTGTCCTAACATGGGAGAATGTTGGGGCGAAGGAACAGCTACTTTTATGATTCTGGGAAACATTTGTACCCGATCATGTGGGTTTTGTGCAGTTAAAACAGGGCGTCCTGAACAGGTAGATGAATTTGAACCTGGAAAAGTTGCACACAGTGTAAAAACAATGGGCGTAAAACACGCCGTTATAACTTCGGTAGATCGAGATGACTTAAAAGATGGAGGTTCTGGTATTTGGATTCAAACAGTTCGTGCGATTCGTAAGCAATCTCCAGGAACAACAATGGAAACTTTAATCCCAGACTTTGCTGGGAATTGGGACAACCTTCAAAACATCATAGATGTAGCTCCTGAAATTGTAAGTCACAATTTAGAAACCGTACGTAGATTAACCAAAGCTGTTCGAATACAAGCCAAATACGACCGCAGTCTAGAAGTACTTTTTAGGCTGAAAAAAGGAGGCATGAAAACAAAGTCTGGAATCATGCTTGGCCTAGGCGAAACACCTGAAGAGGTTATTGAAACAATGGAAGATTTAGCGAGTGTGAACGTTGACATCTTAACCTTAGGGCAATACCTACAACCTACAGCGAAACACCTTCCTATTTCTGAATTTGTAACTCCAGAAAAATTTCAAGAATACAAAGAAATTGGATTAAAACTAGGGTTTAAATACGTTGAAAGCGGTCCACTTGTTCGGTCTTCTTACCGCGCTGAAAAACATTTATTTTAAGCTAGAAAAAATCTTTTTTATTTCTTTTAAAACACCAAACTAAGAAAAGTGCCAAGGGTTTGCTTCAGATTATCTGTAGACACGTGTAGCCACCTAAGTTTCGACCACCTTAACCCAAAACAACTTTTTTATTAAAAACAGGGAGCTTTTTTTGCCTCAACATTATATATACTCAGATAGAATGTTTAATTTCACATAAAATATTAAAACTATGAATAAACTAATTACACTTTTAAGTCTTTGTTTGCTTGTTAGTTCTACAGTACTATCACAGGTGGAATCAACAAGAAAATGTGGTACATACGAAGCGCTTCAACAAGCATTTGAAATCCACCCTGAATTGGAACAAGGCTATGAAGCACACCAATTACTAATGAACAGCTACCAAGGAAGTTCTGTTGGAAATAGTTTAGAGAAAGCAGATGGAACATACACAATTCCTGTTGTTTTTCACATCTTACACAACTATGGTACAGAGAATATTTCTGATGCTCAAGTTTATGATGCACTTAAAGTTTTTAACCGTGAATTTAATGCTGCCGATCCTGATTCAGTAGATATTATGGCTGACTTCGATACGCTTATTGGAAATGCAAACATTGAGTTCAAACTAGCTGCAATTGATCCTTTAGGAAACTGTACAAATGGTATTGAACACATATACACGCACGAAACATATACAGGTGATGCTTATGCTAAAATTCACCAATGGAATAGAGCTAACTACCTAAACATATGGGTTGTTAAAGTTGTTGGGACACCTGGTGCCGCAGCATATGCTATGTTTCCTGCTTCAACGGATGGTAATGGGTATTGGTTAGACGGAGTTGTTTCAAACCATACATATGTTGGTTCAATTGGAACATCGTCTACTTATAATGAATCTACATTGACACATGAAATTGGTCACTGGTTAAGCTTAGCACATACTTTTGGTGACTCTGACCTTATTAACGTTGGACCTACAATTTGTAATGACGATGGCATTGCTGATACACCTGTTACAAAAGGACACCAAAGCTGTCCTACATTTGTTCCTCCTTACGGATGGGCTGATTGCGACCCGTTAATTAATGAGGATTTACAAAACTATATGGATTACTCATATTGCGACAGACACTTCTCTCCTGGACAAGCGTTAGCAATGAATAATACACTGGAAGGAATTGCTGGTCAGCGTAACAACTTATGGAAAGACTCTACGCTAATAGCTACTGGGGTTAAAGATTTATTATTACCTCAAGACCCAGCAAATACATTAACTGTTCCTTTATGTGTGCCAGTTGCCGATTTCACTTCAAACAAAACAGAAACATGTATTGGTAGCCCAGTCTCTTTCAGTAATGCTTCATGGAATGCAGTTATTGATGGATACGCATGGACATTTCAAGATGGTGTTCCGGCAACTTCAACATTGGCTAACCCAAGTGTAAGTTTCACTACTCCAGGATATAAAACAGTTACTCTATCTGCATCAAATGCTACTGGAACAGGAACTGAAACAAGAACAGGATACATTTACGTTTCATTAGACTATGCATCTTTTGACGGACCAAATTCAATTGATCTAGAAGGACCTTCTGCTCAGTGGTTTGTTTCAAACAACTTAGAAAACAACCATGGAGAGTTTGCGCTATCTGCTGGTACAGGTTATAACAACTCTACGAGTTACAAGCTAAACAACTTTAAAGATGTTTCTGGTGCAGATCTTTTTAACGATGACTTCTTTTACAACAACCGTTTAGGAGGAAGTGTTGATGAGTTAATTACACCTTCATTCGATTTAAGATATACAACTGGAGTAACAATGTCATTCAAGTTCTCTTATGCTACGAATGGTACTCAAGTTGATCAGATTACTGAAAAACTAAAAGTATATGCATCTACAAACTGTGGTGAGTCTTGGGTTTCAAGAACAATTAGCATTGACGGTACTTCTATAGGTGGTAGTAACTCTCAAGGTATTTCAGGAGCAAACATTGTAACTGGAGGATATGCAGGGTATTCAGATTACACACCAACATCGAACAACGACTGGAAGACAGGATCTGTTTCAATAAACACATCATCAGCTTACGACAAAGTGATTTTTAAATTTGAATTTACAGCTTCTGATGTAGCAAGTAACTTTTATGTTGACAACATCAATGTTAATGGAACATTGGGGTTAGTATCTGATGAGATTTCTGCTTTAGACCTTAGCGTATACCCTAACCCTTCAAACGGTGAAGCGATTAATGTTAACTATACAGCTCAAGACGAAGCAGTAACATTTATCCTTAGAGATACTCAAGGTAAAATTCTTTCTTCAGAAACACTTGAACAAACAAATACAGTTGTTAACCATTCGTTAAATAACTCAGCTAACTTACCTGCTGCTTGTTATTTCTTAGAAATTAAAACTGGTGAACATACAACAACTAAAAAGGTTGTAGTTCTTTAATCAAAAAGAATATACATTCAAAAGGGCTATTATTTTTAATAGCCCTTTTTTTGTGCTAAAAATTACGATTATAGTCATTTCTTCAGCGAAGAATAATAAATTTGTACTTATAACTAGTAGAACATGAATAATTTCGATATTACAATTATAGGATCAGGACCTGGTGGATATGTTGCAGCGATTCGTTGCGCACAATTAGGCATGAAAACAGCAATCATTGAAAAGTACAATACCTTAGGGGGAACTTGTTTAAATGTTGGATGTATCCCATCTAAAACGCTTCTTGATTCATCTGAGCATTTTCATAATGCAACACACAACTTTACAGAGCATGGAATTGATGTGAAAGATGTAAAGGCAAATATCGAACAAATGATTATCCGCAAGAATAAAGTCGTTTCACAAACGTGTGACGGGATTAAGTTCTTGATGGATAAAAACAACATTGAAGTCTTTAACGGAATAGGTTCTATCGTAGATAAAAACTCGGTTAAAGTTACAGATAAGGACAACAAAGAAACTGTCCTTAATACAAAAAATATTCTTCTTGCAACTGGATCAAAACCAAACTTTTTTCCAGGCATGGAGCCAGATAAAGATAGAATCATAACTTCTACGGAAGCGCTGAACATGAAAGAGATCCCTAAAAAGATGATTGTTATTGGCGGAGGAGTTATAGGCCTTGAATTGGGTTCTGTTTTTGCACGGCTAGGAACTAAAATTGAAGTGGTTGAATTTGCCAATACAATTATCCCAACAATGGATAAAACAATGTCAAAAGAACTTACAAAAGTTCTTAAGAAAGAAGGCTTTAAATTCCACCTACAACACAAAGTTCAACAGGTTACCAATACCGGTAAAGGCGTTAAGCTTACCGCATTAAACAAAAAAGATGAAGAGGTTACACTTGAAGGGGACTATTGTTTAGTTGCAGTTGGTAGAAAACCATTTACGACTGGGTTGGGATTAGAAAATGTTGGTCTTGTCCCAAACAACAAAGGTCAAATTGATGTGAATGATAACTTACAAACAGCTGTCCCAAACATCTATGCAATTGGAGATGTTGTTCGTGGGCCTATGCTTGCACACAAAGCTGAAGAAGAGGGTGTATTTGTTGCTGAATTACTAGCTGGACAGAAACCTCACTTAAACTATGATTTAATTCCTGGAGTTGTATATACATGGCCTGAGGTTGCTTCTGTTGGAAAAACGGAAGATGAACTAATCTCAGAAGGTAAAGAAATAAACATTGGCTCTTTCCCAATCAAGGCATTAGGTAGAGCTCGTGCAAGTATGGATATCATGGGTACCATTAAAGTGATTGCTGATAAAGAAACGGATGAAGTACTTGGGGTTCATATGATTGCTCCTAGGGCTGCAGATTTAATTATGGAAGCTGTTGTTGCTATGGAATTTAGAGCCTCTGCAGAAGACATTGCTCGAATTTGCCACCCTCACCCTACGTATTCAGAAGGGATTAAAGAAGCGGCTTTAGCAGCAACGAGTGATAGAGCACTACACATCTAATATATTTAAACGAGCCTGTTGTCCTGACAATAGATGACAATTAAATAAAAAAGCCAATGAAATTCATTTTTCATTGGCTTTTTTATTGATTTTATATCCCTGTAATTAACGTATCAACGTCATTTCATCTACAATATGCTTAGCCCCAGAGTAACGGTCCATTACCCACAAAACATATCGAATATCGACCGTAATGTTTCTACATCGATCCGAATCAAACATAAAGTCGCTCATTGTACTTTCCCAAGATCGATCAAAATTAAGGCCTAACAAGTTACCGTCGGCATCCAATACAGGAGAGCCTGAGTTACCCCCAGTAGTATGATTTGAGCCTGTAAAACAAACCCAAAGTTCACCATCTTGTGCATAGTCTCCATAATCTTTAGCTGCAGCCAACTCTTTCATTCGAGGCAACAAGTCATAATCTGGGTTTCCTGAATTATTCTTTGTGATAATCCCGTCAATTGTTGTGTGCTCTGTATACTGCATTCCATCATGAGGAGCAGAGCCTTCTAATTTACCATACGTGATACGCATTGTTGAATTGGCATCTGGCCAATGCTTGGCATCTGGAAACATTTCAAACTTACCCGCAACATATGTTTTCAACAAGCCTTCCATTAAAGATCTATACGTTCTTACATCTGGAATTACATTGCTCATAAAGTTTGTATTGGCCTCAGACCAAAGCATAAAACCTGGATCTTTTTTAGCTAAAAACTTCGCTGATTTACTCCCCAGTTTATTCATAAACTTCATGAATCGAGCTTCGTTCGTTAATATTGATTTTTTATAGATCAGGTTAGCCAAGTCTTCTGCTGAATTATTCTCAAGCATTGAAGGTAAAGGAGCATCTCCCATTTGCTTCACGTACTCTTCTGTAAGTAATTCAAAGATTCGTTTATCCGTAGCCTCATCATAATTCTTAAAGAATCCTTTAGCACTTTTAAGTTGCTTTTCTATTTCTGCATCTAATTCACCACGTTCAACTAACGCAGTGTAATTTGATAAGAACTTATTCATTTCACGTGCTCTACCAAACAGTTCTGGTCCAACGGACAAATACTCTATCGCCATTGAATAACCGAAGTCAGCTTGCTTGTACTTCGCTACCAATGCGTTCATGTCATTGATTACACTACCATACTTGTCATTCCATTCAGGCTTTGTTGCAGCCATAGTATTATACGCTTTTTCACGGTCTAGCTTAATCTGAATTGCATCAACTGTTTTTAAACCACCTAATTGGCCTATCCACTTCTTCCAACCATTGGCAATGCGTGCTTGTTTAGAAGCATATTTAATACGTAATAAATCTGAAGAGCGCATACTTGCATCAATTACACTCAAAGACTTTTCCCTCATCTTAATTCGTGCTGGGCGTTCTTGATCCATTATATATTTTAAGTTCCCTGAAGACAAGTGCTGTTCTGTTGTTCCTGGGAAACCATAAACCATTGTAAACTCACCCGGAGTTCTTTTTTTCATTGAAACAGGTAAAAAATGTAAGGGTGTATATGGAATATTTGATTCACTGTATTCACTTGGTTGGTTGTTTTGGTCAGCGTAAATTCTAAACACAGAAAAATCTCCTGTATGTCTTGGCCAAACCCAGTTGTCTGTGTCACCACCAAACTTCCCGATAGAATTTGGAGGCGTTCCAACTAAACGAACATCTTTAAATGTTTCCTTTACGATCATGTAGTAATCATTCCCGTAATTGAAGGCTTTTATTTTTGCAGTGTAATGCGTTCCTGTTTCAGCATCATTAACAAGCTTCTGAATTGCAGCTTGAATTTTAGCATAACGTTCTTGACCCGACAGGCCTTCAGTGTCAAACAAAACAGTTTGAGTAACATCTTCAATTCGAACTACGCGAGAAGCTGTTAACCCCGGATTTGTTAACTCTTCGCTCTTATTTTTTGCCCAAAAACCATATTTCAAGTAATCGTTTTCTAATGATGAGTGCGATTGAATTTGAGAATATCCACAATGATGGTTTGTCAATAACAAACCTTGAGAAGAAACCAACTCAGCAGTACATCCTCCTCCAAAATGAATAATAGCATCTTTAATGCTTGAGTTGTTCACATCGTAAATATCTTCAGCCGATAACCTCATTCCCATGGCTTGCATATCGTTCTCGAATGCCTTAACTAATGAAGGGATCAACATTCCTTCTTCTGCCTTTGAACTAAAGGTAGAAGCAACGGCAATTACAACTACTAAAAAAATTCTTTTCATCGGTGTTTTTTTGATTTCCATAAAGATAATGAGATTGTTAAATTTGCAATGTGAATTTACTTGATTTTATATTCAGACTCGGGGTAGTTTTTGCTATCTATGGTTTTTTGTGGGGTTTTTTTGAACTTGGTATTCGAATTATTAGCTCTGGGAGACAACGTACTATTGGAGAAGTGTATATTTTTAGAGCCTTTAAATACTTTTTCTTAGTTGATGTGACCTTTTTGTTTTGTCTCAAATCCATTCATTCAGATATGGTTGTAGTTGTTCAAACTGTATTCGCGGGGCTAATACTATTAACTTATTTTATTGGCAAACTTCAAAAAAATCAAAAACAATCCATCTTGTTTAAATTTGCGGGAGCAGGTTTACCTCAAAAAGAAAGTGGTTTTCACTTAAAATATGAAATACCGCTAATCGTTGGAGCATTGATGGTATTTACATTATTTTGGTTTTATCCTTTATATGCCTCAAACCCTATTTCCATCTGGTTTCATGAAAGTATCATTGACATTGAAAACACGCCAGTAATTGGCTTTATCTTTAAGGTAATAGGATTCTTTTTTCTCCTAAATTTAATCTTTAAAATGGCAGGCGCAATTGCCTTTGTTTTAAATGGAGGAAAATTAAGCGCTACAAACAATAATGAAAATAACGATGACACTACCCACTTTGATGATTATACCGAAGTTAATTGATTCACAATTGCTTCTACCTGGCTAATTAGTGGCATTTTTTCATCATTAATAACTACAAAGTCTGCTAGTGGAATCTTTTGGTCATCTGTCCATTGTTTAGACATTCTTACTTCAACATTTTCTTTTGAGCAGTTGTCCCTATAAATTATACGCGAAATCTTTAATGCCTTTGGAGATGTAACAAGGATTACTTTATCAAAGTTTTTATCTGCACCTGTTTCAAAAAGGATTGCTGCCTCATTAAAGGAAATGCCGTTTGTTTGTTTAGACGCAAACAGGTCAAATGCGTTTCGAACCCGTGGATGGATAAGTTTATTTACCGATAATCGGGCTGCATCATCTGAAAAAATAATTTTAGCAAGCAGCTCTTTGTTTAGTTGGTTATTGCAGTAAATTTCTTCTCCAAAAAGAGCTGTAAGTCCATCAACAATAACAGGGTCTTCATTCACCAACTGTTTTGAGATCGCATCTGAGTTAAACACACGATAGCCCATCGTTTTAATTAGCTCCGAAACAATACTTTTCCCCGACCCTATTCCTCCTGTTATTCCTACCTTCATGGTAACTACTTAATGTCTTTTCATGGTATAAGCCCCAAGATAACCAATATTAAAGCTTTCCGATAGTTTTTAGTTTAAAACTTAATTCTACACTGTTTTAATGTTTTTAAATTCGTCAATTTTCAGGAAAACAATCCCGTTAAAAAATGAAAAGATACCGTACCTTTAGGACATGGAAAAAGAATGGTTCGCATCTTGGTTTGATACACCATACTATCACATACTCTATAAAAACAGGGATGACGCCGAAGCAAAAAAGTTTATTCTCAACCTGATAGACAACCTAAAACTACCGAAAACGGACAAGGTGTTAGATCTTGCTTGTGGTAAAGGCCGACATTCTGTAACCCTAAATGAATCGGGATACGACGTCTTAGGTGTTGACTTGTCTCCTGCAAGCATTGCCTCTGCGAATAAGTATAACAATGCTCGTTTACGTTTTGATGTCCATGACATGCGTGAAGTTCTCCCAAATGAATCCTTCAGCGCAATCTTTAACCTCTTTACAAGTTTTGGGTATTTTAACAGCACCGAAGACAACAAGAAAGTACTCAACTCTATTCACACCATGCTAAGTAATAATGGTGTTCTTATAATAGACTTCATGAACGCCAGCCGGGTAATTGAACAACTTATTGAAACAGAGGTTAAACGTGTTGATGAAATTGTCTTTAACATTTCTAGAAGGTACGATGGAAGCCATATCTACAAGGATATAAAATTTGAAGACAACGGGAAATCCTTTTCTTATACAGAACGGGTTCAAGCCTTAAAAAAAGAAGATTTCGAGCATTTATTGGAGGCTTGTAATTTCGAAATTCTTCGTACTTTTGGAGACTTCAACTTATCCGAGTTTAACGAAAAAGACTCCGATCGATTAATCATAATTGCTCAAAAAAAATAATGGAACTCATCTTAATCAATATTTCACTTGTTGTCTCTGTCTTATTTGGCGGAATGTTAGTTTCATTTATTCAACGGTCAAAAAATGAGCAGATTATCAAATTAATGCTTGCTTTTAGCGGTGGTTTTTTATTATCAATTGCCTTTATTCACTTTATTCCTGAGTTATATGAACACGCTGACCATAATGTTGGCCTCTACATTTTAATTGGGTTTTTAGTTCAGTTAATTCTGGAATTCTTTTCTGGAGGAATAGAACACGGCCATGTTCATGCTCACAAAGGAGAAGCAATTCCAATTGCATTGATAGCCGCATTAAGTATTCATGCGCTTTTAGAAGGAATTCCCTTAGGAACACAATTAGGAGGAGTAGAGATTGCTACTTCTCATCACCATGGAAATGACAACTCATTATTGCTAGGCATTTTGTTTCATAGACTACCCGTTGCAATTGCTTTAATGACACTTTTATCGATTTCTAAGGCTACAAAACTGAAATCTTGGTCCATCCTTGGACTATTTGCAATAACAACTCCTGTTGGCGTTTATATTGGATACAATACCAGCCATATTATTGATTTTGACTTTGATATCATTTTAGCAATTGTGGTTGGAATGTTCTTACATATATCAACAACAATCATCTTTGAAACAAGCGAGAATCACAAGTTTAACTTCCTGAAATTACTAACGATTTTAGGGGGGTGTTCTCTAGCCTTTTTGATGCACTAAGACATAATTTTTTTAGCTGTTCTCCAGATAATTTTAAGATCAGCTCCAAGGGATGAGTTAGCAATGTATTTTTTATTCAAAGCCAATTTAGCTGGCATAACTTCTTCAATATATGTCTTTTGAGGATCTTTAGCGCTCCCCAATAAATCATTTTCATTAAAATACTCTAACGAGGCAAGGTCCGTAATTCCAGGTTTAACTTTGAGTACCTCTAACTCTAAGTCAGTATACATTGCCACGTACTCTTGCACTTCAGGTCGAGGCCCAACAATACTCATTGTTCCGCTAAGCACATTAATAAATTGTGGGAATTCATCCAACTTATACTTCCTTAAAAAGAAACCAACGGCTGTTATTCGACTATCTCGCATACCAACCGTTAACTTTCCAGACTTATCAGCGTTAACTGCCATTGTTCGGAATTTGAATAATCCAAATTGCTGTTGATCCTTTCCAACACGCTGTTGAATATAAAACACGCCTCCTCTAGAACTTACTGCAATGAGAATACTTATCAGAATACCAAATGGTAAAAACAGCAAGAGTATTAAGCTAGAAACGACAATGTCGAATATTCTTTTCATCCCATCACATGTTTTACGGCATGCTTTACAGCTTCAATAACTGTTTTCACATTGTCATCAGATAAGTCATAGTAAACAGGTAAACTAATTTCATTGGCATATTTTGAATACGCTTCTGGATAGTCTGACATTTTATACCCTCGTTTTTTATATGCGGTTAATATTGGCAGCGGTTGAAAGTGTACGTTAACCGAAACATCTTGTTCGAAAATCTCTTGAATAATTGCATCTCGTTGAGTTTCTGTCACTCCTGCAATTCGCAATAAATACAAATGATAACTTGATCTTTTGTCAGCGGTTTCATACAGGGGTTGAATAGCCCATGATTCAGTTTTAAACCCAGCTGCATATGCATCAAAAATAACCTTTCTACGGTCTAAGTTTTCTTGATAACGCTCTAGTTCAATCAATCCAATCGCCGCCTGTAAATCTGTCATATTACACTTGTACCCAGGTTCTTCAACATCGTACCTCCAATTTCCCTTTTTGGTTTTAGCTAAAGCATCTTTATTTTGCCCGTGTAATATTTTAGTACACATTTCACTGTAAATCTCATCGTGATTAAACTGTTGTGGCAAATTAAAACACAGCGCTCCACCTTCGGCAGTTGTTAAGTTTTTTACAGCATGAAAGGAGAATGAAGAGATGTCAGCAAGTGATCCTGATCGTTTCCCATGATACATTGCGCCAAAACTATGGGCAGAATCACTGATTAACAAAATCCTTCCTAACTCATTTTGAAAGTCAGAGCCTCCACTAAACATTTCTTTAATTTCTGGTTCATTTATCAAGGCCATCAGTTCTTTATAGTCTGCTGGAAGCCCCCCGATATCAACAGCCATAATGGCTTTTGTTTTAGGTGTGATTGCCGCTCTAACTTTATCAATGTTTAAGTTAAAATCATCTGCGTTTAAATCAACCATTATCGGAGTTGCTCCTGCGTGAACAATAACATTTGCACTTGCGCAATAAGTATATGCAGGAAGAATAACCTCATCTCCGGCTTTAATTCCCCAATAAGAAAGAAGAACTTGCATCCCCATTGTCCAAGAGTTTACAGCTACCGTTGTTTGACAACCTGTATACGCTGTTATGTTTTTCTCAAACTGTTTTGTTCTAGGGCCTGTAGTAATCCAACCAGACTTTAGGGCTGCTGTAACTTCTGCTATAACTCTGTCATCTATACGCGGTGGCGAAAATGGTATCATATTTAATCTATTAGTTCTATCTCGATAGTCGTTTCTGACTCTCTGAGGGTTTCTTATTCAAAAGTATAAATTCTACTAACCCTTTTAGGTATCCAAGGCCATAACTTATATGAAGAAGTGGAAATGTGGCTAGAGTATGAAAGAATTTCCTTGTCGAAGGCATTGCCTTTAAGCTGAAAACGATGTTCAGTATTATATATCCTACCAATGGTATTAAACTCAATAAAAACAGTGTTTCTCCAATAAAAAACACTGGAATTAACAAGGTTAAATACAATGCAAAAGCTGGAGGAACCAATTGACGTAAGGTTGTAATTGCCTTATGTTTTTTGTTCACGTAGACTTTCCAATAACCGTATTGAAAAAACTGACGCCAAAGCCCTTTAAAGTTTCCACGCACGTAGTACTTTAAAGAAATATCATTGTCGTAAAAAATCTTTCCACCTTCCGATGTTACACGGAAATTAAAATCATCGTCTTGATTTCGAATAAGCTCTTCATCAAAGAAACCAATCTTTTCAAAAACCCAATATGGATACATAGGGCTTGTTACAGTATCGGTAAATCCAGATTTTTCTAATGTTCTAAAGTTACCTAAACCCATTCCAAATGTTGTACCCATTGCTCTAGAAATGACCTCTCCTACTTCATTGATGTATTCATTCTCAATTTTACCTCCAACACACCATGTAGTAGAATCTGCTTGAAGTTTCGTAAAACAGTTCAAGATATAATTGGCACTTAGGATGTGTCGGGCTCCAACAATCTGAATAAAGTCAGTATTTTGACCTGCATATATTCCTAAGTTAAAAGCAAAGGGAGTCAATTGCTTTACATTGTCTACAATACCTAAACTTGGGTACCTTGATGACATTACTTCCACCTTATCTCGTGTTCCATCATCACTCATACCATCTACAACAAACACCTCTATATTCGCTTCAGCTGGGAGATCACAATTATAAATCGCATGAATACAATCCTCAATATAAAGGACTTCATTTCTACACGGTATAACAACAGTAATTTTCATACGTTTTTACACGATTTATTATTTGTGCTTAGCAACATGAGCGCAGATAAACACAACCAGAACACAAAAAATACGATTCCACTTTGCCGTTGAAACATCGATTCAAACAAGGAATTAAACCCTAAATTTAAGCCAATAAATAGTATTAGCACACTCTTGAATCGAAAACCTAAGTAGAAGGCATATATAATTACTGAACTAAAAAAAATCAAGCCAAAAACCCCAACTTCGACAGCTGTTTGTAAAAACTGATTGTGAGGATTATAATTCTGAGCTGCCATTTTTAACTGACAATAGTCGTCCAGTAGTTGATTTAACTTTTCATCCACATTCCCTGTCCCTACACCCATCGGGTGCTCTGAAAATGCTAACGCAGCAACAGTCCACATAATCAACCTGACTTCATCTCCTTGTGCATAATTTTGCTCCACACTAATAAAGGCGATTGGGTCACTCACGTACTCCAACACAAACGTCTTAGACGTTTCAAATTGTATTTTCAAACCTGGTGTCTTAGAAAGAGTTAAAAGCAACACAACAGGACTAATAATTAAAACGATAATAAAAATGAATTTCCCGAAACGATTTCGAACCCATTTTAAGAATACAAAACATGCATAAATGAGTAAGATTAAAATTCCTGCTAAAGAAAATGAGAGCACCTGACCCAAAATCATTACCATTGTTAAAATGGCGTATTTCCATTTTTCACACCCAAGCCAGCACTGTTCTTTTGCATAGTTCACAAGAAGCATCCCTACAAAAGCAAATGAAGCAAAATAAGTTGGGTGATGGATATATGAAAAGTGTCCACTCAAAAATGAGGACATACTTTTCGAGTCTACAAATAGGCTGATTGAGTTAATCAAACCTAGAATCATTAAAACGATAACTCCAGTAAAAACACCAACACTTGGGTATTTCAACGACAACCCACCCGGTAATTTAAAAGAAAAAAGTAGAGGAAATATGACTAAGGAAAGCTTATATTCCAAATATCTTCCGGCAATATCAGGGTGATTTGTATAAATTGTCCCTACTAGATAAGTGAAATAAAGAAGAACCATCAGCGCATTCATCAGATTTACTCCGAAAACCAACTTTCGTTTAACAAGACCAACTACTGTAATCCCGAAATGTAGGATAATGCCAAGCGTAATTAATTTTGGAGAAACAAGCATCAAAAGAGCCATTAAAGCTAGACTGATTTCGTATACTTTTTTATATCCCATCCTTACCATCATTAAACTGTTTCTCGTTATTATGCACTTACAAAATCGAACTGAACTTCTACAGTTCAACTACATGAATTTTAGATGAGTAAAGATCTATATAGTTCAATCAACTTTACTTCTTCAATAGCCCAGTTATAAACCTCCTGAACTTGTTTTTTTCCTCTTTCACCCATTGCTTTTGCAATTTGAGGATTATCTTTTATTCTTTGAATAGCCTTTGCAATTTCTTTTGGGTTTTCCGGGTCGACACAAATACCACAGTCATTTTTTTCTATAATCGCTTCCCAAAGAGGAAATCTTGATCCAATAACAGGTAAACCTGATGCCATGTACTCAAAAATCTTATTCGGTTGTGCATTGATATGATTAGGTAATGGTAAAAATGTTACTAATCCTGCTATTGACTCGCTTTTCAATTTTAGAGACTCCTCTCTATTAATAAAGCCTAACTCTTCTACTTTACTCCAGCCGTTCTCTTTTATAATCTCCGTTTTGAAGGATTCTGGAAAACTTCCTGCAATTGCACATTCCACGTCTACAAACTCTAACGATTCAACTAACTCTCGAATTCCTCGAATTCTAGAAATACCACCAATAAAACAAATTTTGTTCTGTTTTGGATGATCCATATCAGACATATCAACCTCTGAAAGTAGTGGGTAATTATTAATGTTTACTGTATTTGTATTTACCTTTATAAAGCGTTCCTTAATAAAGGGAGTTGCTGTTACAATCGCATCTAGTTTTTTGGCAATAAAATCTTCATACCATTCAGCAGTATGACTAATTATTTTTTTAAACTTTAGGTAATCCTTTCCTAGAATTTGGCGAGGTAAGTCTTCATGAGCATCGTATATAACTTTCTTGCCATTCCTCTTTAACTTCAAAGCAATCCGCAATAATTCAGGATCATGTAAATGATAAATATCAGCATCAATTTCTAATGCTTTCTTGTAAACATTGTTTACCGTTTTCCACATACGCTTCAATCGACTATTCTTTTCAATTGGAACGGTATGAATAGTCACATTCTCTTGAATACGCTCTTCAACACCAGCTAAAATTAAATGAACATCAAACTCAGCCTCATTCTTATTTATGAGATTTGCTAAAGATGAACATTCCTTGTGGAATATTCGAACATCTAAATCTTTATGCGCACTGCTTATGTGGGCTATTTTATATCTGGATGGTTTACTCATACTTGCAAAGATAAAATTAAAATTATTACTTATATTAGCAACATAAAACTTCGAACTAAACACAAGGTCTTTTTTCGTTGACAACTTCTTTAAATCGAATTAAAAATCAGCCATTAACTTCATGATTATTAATAAGAATATACACGTTTGGGGAGGGCTTCTGCTTATTTCTACTTTGTTCTTTCCGGACATCAAATTAGGGGATAATATTCCCGCATTTCAATTCCTTGATTTTGGATTACCGATTACTGTTTTTTTTATATTCTTAAATCGAACTAAATTACGACTACACAAGTACTACTTGATTATTCTGCTTTTTTGCGCTTATATCCCAATTACAATGGCTGTAAATGGAAGACTAAAGGCTAGTAATGATTACTTTGAAATATATAAACTTCTCAAGTTTCTAATTCTTATAATGTTCTTTTCGCTATTGAACTTTCAGCAATTTTCAAAGACCTGGTTCAAACCAATATTTATAGTTCTTGTTGTTATTAATCTACTACATTTCTATAACATCTTTGGTTTTCATGACTTGTTAATTCAAATTTATGGTGGAGACCACCTAGAATCTTTTGGACTGAATTCTCTGAAAAATCCAGCTACAAAAAGGATGACTGGACTAGCGGGAAACCCAAATACTAATGCTGTTATTTTTGGGTTTTACATGATCTATTTTCTGCCTCTTAAGTTTAACAAACAACGATTTGTCTGGTTTGCAGTAGCGTGCTTAATGCTTTTCTTATGTCAATCAAGAACAGCTATAGTAGCAATCCTATTTTTATTTATCATTACCTTTATTTTTAAGCTTTCTGAGAATTGGAAAAGATATCGTATAATAATCTTATCCGTTACTGGAATTTACTTGATATCTTGGGCAATAACAACTGATTTTTTTACTTTTCAATCTTACAGTAATAACGTAGTAAGCAATTCTCTCATGGGAAGAATTGATACTTGGAAATATTTAGGTAAGATGATTATGGACAAGCCAATTTTTGGTTACGGCGTAAATAAAGAATTCTTTTACAGCAACCGGCTTTATTCCGAAAATGAATACATTCTTATGACGTGGAGATATGGCTTTGTTGGTCTAATCTTATACTTACTTATATTCTTAATTCCTTTAAGACACTATATCATTAACAGAAAAACAGTTGAAATACAAAAATCAGGAATATTGATCATTGGAATAATTATGATTACAGCATTAACAAACAATCCCTTTCAAGAGCGAACAATTATGCTACTAATCGCTTTAGTTTTTGGTTTAATTTGGCCGTTTACTAATAATAACATGAATAGCAATGGAGCCAAAGACTAATTCTCGATTATTATTAATTGGCAGTACACAAGGTGATGTACATTTAAGTAATTATTATTCTTTAATTAAAGATCACTTTCAAGAGATTCTAATTGTAACGGGTAATGATGTTGACTTTTGTAATTCAATCAAATTAAATTTTGGTCTTAAAAACCCATTTACAGTTTTGAAATCAGTCAAACGATTAAAGCGAATCATTAATGAATTTTCTCCTACGATAATACATGTCCACCAAGCCAATTCCTATTGTTTCTTAACATCCCTAGCAAACAGAGGTGAAAGACCTCAAGTACTCACAGTATGGGGTAGTGACGTCTTGCTTCTACCTAAAAAGGGGTTCATATATAAATATATCGTAAAAAAAGGATTACGTTCTTCTGATAAAATCACTGCAGACGCACAATTTATTGAAGATAAAATTGAAGATTTAGTTGGCCCTGTGGATTTTACTACAGCTAATTTTGGAATTGACTTACCTAATATAATCGTTGATCCTTCGAAAAAAGAAAAGATTATATACTCAAATAGATTACACGAATCATTATATAATATCGATAGGATAATACTGGCGTTTATACAGTTCCAAAAGAAGCATACTGATTGGAAACTAATTATTGCAGGAAGTGGACCAGAAACTGACTATTTAAACGAGTTAGCAAGGGACCTTCCGGAAAGCAGCTATTCTTTTGTTGGGTTCGTTAATTCAGAGACCAATTTGAATCACTATAAAAAGGCTTCTTTCTTCACCTCTATTCCATCAAGCGATGGGACTTCTATAAGTCTATTAGAGGCAATGGCATGTGGCGCAGCACCGATTCTTTCAAATCTCCCAGCAAATCATGAATGGGTAAAATCAGGTTATAACGGAATTATCGTGACAGGTACCTTGGAGAATGCTTTTGAAAAGGCGTTAAAACTTGACATCTCTGAAGTTGCTAAGTTAAATAAGGATATCATTGAAAAAAAGGCTACTAAAGAATCTAATCGAAAGATTTATCTTGATGTTTACAACGATTTACTGACATAGAGTTAAAACTAATAGCCGAAAACCTGTTTTATTACTCTTTTGTCCATTCATCATAATAACACTGTAATTCTGGGTTTGTGATCAATGCTTCTTTATCCATTTTGCGTGTGTCTCCAATAACTTTCGCTGGATTACCTCCAATAATTGAATAATCGGGGAATTCACCTTGAACATAACTATATGCTGCCACTAATGACCCTTTACCGATACGTGTACTAGGCATAATCACAGAATGAGGCCCAATAAAAGTAAAACTCCCTATTTCTACTGATCCTATACCGTAATGTTTCTTATCTGCTATGCTTGTATACTGGTGCCCGTATAATCGAATTGCCTTATGGCTTGAATGGCTAAGCACACTCACAAAGTTTGTTATTTGACATCCCGTCCCAATAACAATTCCATTTGTGGCTTCAATAAAATTGTATTGCCCAATGAAAACATTTTTAGATAAAGTAAGTCCTTTATTACCAATAATAGTTGATGAGCTTCCTACCCTTGTTTGTGAAATCTTCTTTCCTTTTGAATCTTTATAGTTGCCAATCATAACTGGTCGGACATGCTTTAAAAGATGAAATATTAGCCGTTTAAACATGATACAAGTATTGGTTAACTTAGTATGTTAATATTCAAAGATAAAGATTAGCCTGCGTAGTACAATACCAACACACCATGATTATCAAATAAGCAGTGTGCAAAACACACTAAACTCATTACTTTTTAACGCCTTTTTTCGAGTAGTAAAGCGTAATTATTATTACAAAAAACAATATGACTGCTTGTGAAATGGACAATACCCACAACATATCCACAAATACCCCTTCGGAGTCTCCCCATAAAAAAGGGAAAATAAAGAAACAAAACACCTGTGAGATCGAGGTGAATAATCCAATAAAAAAGAACTCTTTTTGACGTTTCAATACAAGTGGAAGGCTTGAAAGTGGGGAAATCATAAAGTTCATCATCAACCAAATGGTCATTATTTCAGAGTAATATCCTGATTTAGCCCAATCAGCGCTAAAGACAAAGCTAAACAGAGGTTCTCCAAAAAAGAAAATAATACTAAAAGGAACAATTGACAATCCAAACAAAATCAACAGTGTTCGTTTCATTAAATCGTACGTGGAATTACCCTCTCGAACTAATACGGAACATTTATTGAAGAAAACCTGGCCAATAGAGGCGCCAACAATCACCAAAGGCAACTTCAAGATCATATAAGAGTGATTAAACAATCCAAACGTATCTTTTCCAAAAAACAAGGCTATTAACGCTGCAATAATTAAATCTCTACCTAAGTCAACCAGCACATGAGGTAAATTAACCATTGGAAACTGCTTATGTTCCATGGCTAACACACGTGTTTTTTTCTTAGAATAATTGTCCTTTAATGTATTTTGAAGCATAAAGTATTCACGTACAAAACCAAAACTAGAAAGTACAAAACCAGCTAACGAAGCCAATATCAAGCCAAAAGAACCCATTGAAAACACTCCAAAAATCCACTTAAGACTGTTTGCAGTTAATGAATTAATAATCCGTTGCTGGGATATTTTTTTAAACTGAGATTTTCGAATTGCCCAATTTGTCCCTAAGTTTATATACACCATAAAAATGGTACTGACAATTGTTAAAATGCCAAAAACAAGATCATCCAACCCTAAAGGTTTTACAAAGTAAAAAGCAATAAGTAGAACCATCAATGCAAGGACAACAGCCTTTGCTATTCGTAACGATAATTGATAGAGTAGAAATGAATGATTCTCATTCTTTGGAAGTGGAATGGCTAATTCAAATCGAGCAGTTGCTAATGCAGAAACAAACCCAACTATACGCATATACATGCCAAGCTCTCCCATCTCTTCTGCAGAATAAATACGCGTCAAAAAGGGTGAGATTAAATAGCCTATTGCCTGGGCCATCACCGTACCTGAGATAAGGACAAGAACCGACTTAAAAAAATCGGACTTAACGTTTATATTTTGAATTATCCGCATAAATCAATCACACCTTCTTCGAAGAATTTGTTTATTTATACCAAGCCTTCGCAAAACAGGCACCTATAACAAACGCATATTTTCTATCTCAAGAATCAACAATGCATTTTAGTGTTTTAATTATTTTGCATAATTAACCGCCCTCTTTTCACGAATCAACGTTACCTTAACCTGACCTGGATATGTCATTTCAGTTTGGATTCGTTGAGAGATTTCAAATGATAACTCATCTGCTTTTGCATCAGTAACCTTTTCAGCTTCAACTAAAACCCTTAATTCTCTACCAGCCTGGATTGCATATGCAGTGTTTACACCGTCATATCCCATTGCTAAGCTTTCCAAATCTTTAATTCGTTTAATGTAAGACTCAACAATCTCTCTTCGTGCTCCTGGTCTTGCTCCTGAAACAGCATCACACACTTGAATGATAGGAGAAATTAATGTCGTCATTTCAACTTCATCATGGTGAGCACCAATGGCATTACACACATCTGGTTTTTCTCCATACTTCTCCGCTAACTGCATCCCTAAGATTGCGTGTGGTAATTCTGGAGACTCATCTGGAACTTTACCGATATCATGAAGCAATCCTGCTCTTTTCGCTAGCTTAACATTCAATCCAAGTTCAGTCGCCATGATTGCACATAAGTTTGCAACTTCTCTCGAGTGTTGTAGTAAGTTTTGACCATAAGAAGATCTATACTTCATACGACCAACCATACGCGTCAACTCTGCGTGAAGACCGTGAATACCTAAATCGATACACGTTCTTCTTCCTGTTTCTGCAATCTCTTCATCCAATTGCTTTTTTGTTTTTGAAACAATTTCTTCAATTCTTGCAGGGTGAATTCGTCCATCAGAAACCAACTGATGCAATGATAAACGTGCGATTTCTCTTCTGACCGGATCAAAACAAGACAAGATAATTGCCTCAGGAGTATCATCTACAATAATCTCAACTCCAGTAGCTGCTTCTAACGCTCTAATGTTACGCCCTTCACGTCCAATAATTCGTCCCTTAACTTCATCGGACTCAATGTTGAAAACTGAAACTGAATTTTCAATTGCTTGCTCTGTAGCCACACGTTGAATCGTTTGAATTACAATTTTCTTTGCTTCGCGATTCGCATTTAGCTTTGCCTCTTCAGTAATTTCATTGATATGTGCCATAGCACTTGTTCTAGCCTCATCTTTCAATGACTCTACCAATCCTGACTTTGCTTCTTCAGCGCTCATTCCGCTTACTTTAGACAACTCCACAACAACTTTCTGATGCATCTTGTCCATTTCTTGATGCTTAGTCTCATACGACTGAATTTTTGCATCTAATGAGCTTTTACTTTTTTCAACTTGCTTGTCTTTTCGATTGAGTTCTTCAATTTTTTTAGACAGGTTTGCCTCTTTATTTCTTACACGGTCTTCTCCAGACTGTATTTTGCGTTCACGCTCTTTAACTTTCGTTTCGTGATCTTCTTTTAACTGTAAAAACTTTTCTTTCGCTTGAAGAATTCTATTTTTCTTTAAGTTTTCACCTTCCTTTTCAGCGTCCTTAATAATTTGCCCTTTACGACCTTTTAAAAGTCCTGCTTGAATAATGAATGCAACTACAACACCTGCAACAGCTCCAATTATTCCAAATACAAAATTCATAATTTCAATTTATATAAAATAAAAAACCCATCAAACATACGTCATTGTATGAAATGATGGGGAATATCGATATAAAGCAAAAGTCTAACTTAGCCCGTCCAACGTTTCTGAAATTGACTGCAATTGAGTCTCGATTTCATCCATGTTAACCGATGAGTTATCATCTAAACTTGCATTGTCCTTTTTTGCAGCCATCTGTAATGCTGTCATTGCTAAAAGGTCTTGCATATCCTTTACGGCATAATTGTCTTGCAACAATTTGATTGCTTTATTAATGTCCTTTGCTGCATCTAAAACTACTTGCTCCTCATTTTCTTCAATAGAAAGAGGATAAGTTCTACCAGCAACAACGACCTTTAAAGACAACTTAGCCATGCTTTATTTTTTTAACTGCCCTATGCAGTATTCAATTTCCTTCACCAATTCATCAATCTGATTGTCAGAAACACCCGTTTCTTCAACAACCACAACGTCTTGTTCTTTTTTCGTAATCAGTTTCGTTTCTAATTCTGAAATCTTAGTAGACAAACCATTCAATTCAACTTGCTTTTCAGCCAATTGTTCTCTCAAGCTAACAACTTCATTTTGAAGATCTTCACTTTTTGAACGCTCCTTTTCAAGCTGACCTTTCACCAAAGAAACTTTATCTTTGATACTGCCTACTAATTCAAGAATTCGATCCGACATAAAAACGACTTTAATACAAAAATAGTATAGTAATAGAGACGACCAAGATTTTTGAGTCAATAGTTGTCATTATTTTCTGAAAAATCTATTTTTGACACATGAACAATCCTTTATTAATTCTCCTAGCTTGCCTCTTTTTTGCTCCACAGTCCTTTACACAGGATTATGAAAGGCAAAATTATCACTCTCCTCTAGGTATACCACACGTTTTAGCATCAAATTTTGGGGAATTAAGGCCAAATCACTTCCACATGGGGGTTGACTTCAAAACAAACGGGCGTATTGGATATAACCTATATGCTGTTGAAGATGGTTATGTTTCAAAAATACACGTTTCTCCATACGGATATGGGAAAGTCATATACATTGACCACCCAAATGGAGTTACAAGTGTCTATGCGCACTGTTCAGAATTTAAAGGACAGCTCGATTCAATTGTTCGTCATACACAACAAGAGCAGCAAAATTTTGAGGTAGAAATATTCCCGAAAAAGAATGAGCTAAATGTTACCAAAGGGCAAGTAATTGCTATATCAGGAAATACTGGTGGTTCTACAGCACCTCACCTTCATTTTGAATTGCGGGACACGGAAACCGAATCGGCTTTAAACCCCTTAATTTATGGTTTTGATATCGCAGACTCACGCAAACCAGAAATTCGAGGTGTGAAGATATATAGCTTAACAAAAGACGGTTATCGTTTCAATAAATCAATAAAGCGGCAAACCTTAAAAACTGGAAATTCATACACGGTTTCAAATAACGCAATTACTATTCCGGCAGACTTTTTAACCAAATCAGGTGGAATTGGGTTTGCTTTTGATGTAATTGATCGATTGGATGCTGCAAATAACTCTTGTGGTTTATATGGAAGTTATTTATTGGTTAATGGCGACACCTTATTTGGTCAAGAGATAAATCATATCCCCTTCCAGTCAACACGTTTTGTAAATAGCCATACAGATTATGATGAATATGCGTTGAATCGAAAAAAATTTCATAAATCATTTAGAACTACGGAGAATACCCTTCCAATATACACCGTAGAAGATCTTGGAGTTTTAAAAGCAAAAGCTGGCGATCACATCAAGGTGAGTTATGTAGCCTATGATGCTCAAGGAAATACTTCTGTACTAAATTTCACCTTACGAATTAAGGGTGGTGAAATTTGTCAAACAGATTCTATCGTTACAGATTTGAGCTATCTTCAACCAAGTACATCAATGCGTGTAGAACAAAATAACACATCTGTAGATTTTGGCGTTTGTACAACTTATGAGCCCCTCTCTATTGATGGAACTCACATTGAGTCTAAAATTGGAGACCCTAATGTTCCGGTACAAAACCCATACCGTATCAACATCATTCACGATGGTTTAAAAGATGGGAAGCACTACATTGAAATGATAACGGAAAAAGAGCGTAAAAAAGCCATAAGTGTAACTTACGAAGACAATCTGATCACATGTGAACCCAAATACTTTGGTACCTACAAAGTAAAGCGAGACACAACACCTCCAACAATTAAAGCCCTTAATGTTGGGAATAGTTCTACGCAAAAAAGACTATCCTGGGAAATTTATGACGAAGAATCTGGACTCAAAGATTATGACCTGTTTATTGATGGTCAATGGTACTTAATCGAGTATGATTATAAAACAAAGCGGATTACTTTTGTTCGAGAGAGAAGTCTTGTTGGACCTTTAAAACTCGAGCTTATCATTCTAGACAACTGTGGTAATAGTACAACGTGGAAAAAAACAGCTGTATTTAAATAATATAACCTTACACCAGCAACTATGCCTGAGTGGTCGGCGTGCCAAAGTTCATCGGAGGAACAGATGGAGACTCAACATCCATAATAACGCCAAATGTTTGCTCATACTTAGCAACGTTATCTTGCATTGCTTTCATCAGTCTTTTCGCATTTTGAGGCGTCATAATAATTCTTGACTTTACCTTTCCTTTAGGAACACCCGGCATAAGTTGTACAAAATCAGCAACGAATTCTGATGGTGAGTGTGTGATTATAGATAAATTAGAATATACTCCAGAAGCAACCTCTTCTGACAACTCAATATTTACTTGATTTTCTTTGTTCTGATTTTCCATACGTTAAAAATAATAATTTCAATCTTATTAAAAACAAAAAAGGGACATTCAAATGAACATCCCTTTTTTGTTGATTTTATTTGTAAAAATTACTCTGATACTATTTCAGCATCTTGTGTAATTTCTGCCATTTCATCTTTAGATCCTACTAGCATTTTTTGGAAGTGACGCACACCTGTTCCTGCTGGAATAAGGTGACCTACAATCACATTCTCTTTCAATCCTAATAAATGATCTTCTTTACCAGATATTGCTGCTTCATTTAACACCTTCGTAGTTTCCTGGAACGATGCCGCAGAAATAAATGATTGTGTTTGAAGAGAAGCTCTTGTAATACCTTGTAATAAAGGAGTTGATGTTGCAGGGACTACATCTCTCGATTCAACCAATGCTTTATCCGTTCTTTTCAATTGAGAATTTTCATCCCTCAATCTTCTAGCTGAAACAATTTGACCTGCTTTTAGCTCTGAAGAATCTCCGGCATCAGTAACAATTTGCATTCCGTAAACAGCATCATTCTCTTCGCTAATATCAGCTTTATGAACAGACTGCCCTTCTAAGAATCTAGTGTCTCCTGAATCAATAATAATCGCTTTAAGCATCATCTGTCTAACGATTACTTCAAAGTGCTTATCATTAATTTTCACCCCTTGTAAACGGTACACCTCTTGAATCTCATTTACAATGTACTCTTGTACTTTTGTAGGACCTTCAATATTAAGTATATCATTTGGAGTAATTGCACCAACAGATAACGGTTGACCTGCTCTTACGAAATCATTCTCTTGAACCAAAATGTGTTTCGATAAAGGAACTAGATACTTACGTAACTCACCTGTTTTAGATGTGATTTTAATCTCTCTATTACCACGTTTGATTTTACCATACTCAGCAACACCATCAATTTCAGACACTACAGCCGGGTTAGATGGATTACGCGCTTCGAATAGCTCAGTTACACGAGGAAGACCACCGGTAATATCTCCAGACTTACCTGCCTTACGAGGAATCTTAACAAGAATGTCACCTGCTTCGATTTTGTCACCTTCTTTTACAGAAATGTGCGCATCTACCGGCAAGCTATACTCCCTTAAAACTTCTTTCGTTTTAGGATTAATAATGTGTATCGCAGGATTCTTTTTCTTATCTCTTGATTCAGTAATTACTTTTTCAGTAAATCCTGTTTGCTCATCAACTTCTTCACGGAATGTAATTCCTTCAATAACGTTATCAAAAACAATCTTACCTTTTGCTTCAGTAATGATTACGGCGTTATATGGATCCCACTTACAAATTACGTCACCTTTTTTAAGCTTCGTATTGTTTTCTGCAATCAATTCAGCACCATAAGGAATGTTGGAATTCATTGTAACATTTCCTTTTGAATCGGTAATTTTCAATTCAGCAGAACGACCTACAACAACGATTACTTTATCACCATCCTTATTTGTTCTATCGATTGTTCTTAACTCATCAATATCAAGTGTACCTGCAGTTTTCGCTTTCAAGTCAGAGTCATCTGCAATGTTAGATGCTGTACCCCCAACGTGGAATGTACGAAGTGTTAACTGTGTACCTGGCTCACCAATTGATTGAGCGGCAACTACACCAACAGAATCTCCGATTTGTGCTACACGCTGTGTAGCAAGGTTCAATCCGTAGCATTTTGAACAAACACCTCTTCTCCTTTCACAAGTAAGAACAGATCTAATTTCTACCTCCTCAATTCCTGCAGCATCAATTGCAGTAGCAATTGTATCTGTGATACGTTCTCCTCCACCAACAAGTAAAGTGTCTGTATCTGGAATATAAACATCTTCTAATGCTGTACGACCAACAATACGGTCAGATAAAGGTTCTACAACCTCATCATTTTTTCTCAAAGGAACAGCAACTAATCCTCTTAGTGTACCACAATCATCTGAGTTAATAACAACATCTTGAGCTACATCTACTAAACGACGTGTTAAGTAACCTGCATCGGCTGTTTTAAGGGCCGTATCGGCAAGACCTTTACGTGCACCGTGAGTAGAAATAAAGTACTCAAGAATTGATAGTCCCTCCTTAAAGTTAGAAAGAATTGGATTCTCAATAATATCTTGAGCTGACGCCCCAGATTTTTGAGGTTTTGCCATCAATCCACGCATACCAGACAGCTGACGAATTTGCTCTTTCGAACCACGTGCTCCTGAATCATACATCATGTAAATTGAGTTGAACCCCTGCATATCATTCTTCAACTGCTCCATCAATGTGTGAGTCAATCTAGAATTCGTGTGTGTCCAAATATCAATAATTTGATTGTAACGCTCGTTGTTTGTAATAAGCCCCATGTTGTAGTTAGACATTACGTCTTTTACTTCAACTTCTGCTTTAGCAACTAAGGTCTCTTTTTCAGCTGGAATAATAATATCATCAAGGTTGAAAGATAATCCACCTTTAAATGCCATATCATATCCTAACTCTTTAATCTCATCAAGGAAAGCCACTGTACGAGAAGTTCCACATGCTTTAAGTACACCACCAATCATATCTCGAAGAGCTTTCTTCGTCATAACATCGTTAATGTATCCTGCTTCATTAGGAACGCGTTCGTTAAAAATTATACGTCCACATGTAGTTTCAACTAAACGTGTAATGATTTCACCATTTTCATTAAGGTCAGTTGTTTTAACTTTAATGGCAGCGTGTAAATCTAATACACCCTCATTGTGCGCAATGATAACCTCTTCAGGAGAGTAGAATGTTCCCCCCTCACCTTTAACGACGTCATCTTTAAGACTCTTCTTACCTTTTGTAATGTAGTACAGACCTAAAACCATATCCTGAGAAGGAACGGCAATTGGAGCACCATTAGCAGGGTTCAAAATATTATGTGATGCAAGCATCAACAATTGAGCCTCTAAAATAGCTGCATTACCTAATGGCAAGTGAACGGCCATTTGATCCCCATCAAAATCGGCATTAAAGGCCGTTGTAACCAATGGGTGAAGTCGAATAGCTTTTCCTTCAATTAATTTCGGTTGGAATGCTTGAATACCCAATCTGTGAAGCGTTGGGGCTCTGTTTAATAGAACAGGATGTCCTTTTAGTACATTCTCTAATATATCCCAAACAACAGGCTCTTTTCGATCAACAATTTTCTTAGCTGATTTAACTGTTTTAACAATGCCACGCTCAATCATCTTACGGATAATGAACGGCTTGTAAAGCTCAGCTGCCATACCTTTAGGAAGTCCGCATTCATGCAACTTCAAATCTGGTCCAACAACAATAACAGAACGTGCAGAATAATCGACACGCTTACCAAGTAAGTTTTGACGGAAACGCCCTTGCTTACCTTTTAATGAATCTGAAAGAGATTTAAGAGGTCTGTTTGATTCTGTCTTAACTGCAGAAGATTTTCTAGAGTTATCAAACAATGAATCAACAGACTCTTGAAGCATACGCTTCTCATTACGCAAAATAACTTCTGGAGCTTTGATTTCAATCAAGCGCTTCAAACGGTTATTACGTATAATTACTCTTCTATAAAGGTCATTTAAATCAGAGGTTGCAAAGCGACCACCATCTAACGGCACTAAAGGACGTAATTCAGGTGGAATAACTGGAACAACCTTAACAACCATCCACTCTGGTCTATTCTCAATTCTAGTTTGAGAATCACGCATAGCTTCTACAACTTGAAGTCGTTTTAACGCTTCGTTTTTACGTTGTACTGAAGTTTCAGTATTTGCTTTATGACGTAAGTCATACGAAGTTGCTTTAAGATCCATTGTTTTCAATAAATCGTATAAAGCCTCTGCTCCCATCTTAGCGATGAATTTATTTGGATCAGAATCTTCTAAGTATTGGTTTTCTTTTGGTAACGTATCAAGAATGTCTAAATAATCCTCTTCTGCTAAGAATTCCAATCGTGTTAAATCTTCACCATCTAACGTTTTAGCGATACCAGCTTGAATAACTACATATCTTTCGTAGTAGATGATTTGATCTAGTTTCTTTGTAGGAAGACCTAGTAAATATCCAATTTTATTTGGTAAAGATCTAAAGTACCAAATGTGTGCTACGGGAACTACCAAAGAGATGTGTCCCATACGCTCACGACGTACTTTTTTCTCTGTCACCTCAACACCACATCGGTCACAAACGATTCCTTTATAACGGATTCTTTTGTATTTACCACAATGACATTCGTAATCTTTAACCGGTCCAAAAATACGTTCACAGAATAAACCATCTCTTTCTGGTTTATATGTTCTATAGTTTATTGTCTCCGGCTTAAGTACTTCACCACTTGATTGCTCAAGAATTGTTTCTGGTGAAGCCAACGAAATCGTGATTTTGTTGAAGCTACTTTGTTTTTTCGGTGTTTCTTTTCTGTAAGCCATAATATTGCCTTAATTCTTTAAATATCTCTTTTAAATCACTGACGATTAGTCCATACTAACGTTAAGACACAAACCTTTCAATTCATGCAACAATACGTTAAACGATTCAGGAATTCCTGGTTCAGGAATGTTGTCTCCTTTAACAATTGCTTCGTATGCCTTAGCACGTCCCATAACATCATCAGACTTAACCGTTAAGATCTCTTGTAAGATGTTTGCTGCTCCAAATGCTTCAAGAGCCCAAACCTCCATCTCACCAAATCGTTGACCTCCAAACTGCGCCTTACCACCTAGTGGTTGTTGCGTAATTAGTGAGTATGGTCCGATAGAACGCGCATGCATCTTATCACCAACCATGTGAGATAACTTCAACATATAGATAATACCTACCGTTGCAGTTTGATCAAAACGATCTCCAGTTCCACCGTCATATAGATATGTTTTACCTGATCTAGGTACTCCAGCTTTTTCAGTCCAAGCATCAATTTCAGTTGGATGTGCTCCATCAAAAATTGGTGTTGCAAACTTGATACCTAATTTTTCACCTGCCCAACCTAAAACAGTTTCATAAATCTGTCCAAGGTTCATACGAGAAGGTACCCCTAATGGGTTAAGTACAATATCTACTGGTGTTCCATCTTCTAAGAATGGCATATCTTCTTGACGAACAATATTAGCAACAATACCTTTGTTTCCGTGACGTCCGGCCATCTTATCACCAACTTTCAATTTACGCTTTTTAGCAACGTAAACTTTAGCCATTTTGATAATTCCAGCAGGAAGTTCATCACCAACAGAGATATGGAATTTTTTACGCTTATACGTTCCAAGTAAATCATTCGACTTGATATTAAAGTTATGAATAACTCTACCAATTAATGCATTTACTTTTTCGTCAGCAGTCCAGCTTGTCGGATTAACAATTGAAAAGTCAATTGCATTTAGACTTCTAGATGAAAACTTAGTTCCTTTCTTGATAATCTCTTCTTTGAAATTATTATATACTCCTGCAGACTTAGCATCTACAACAATGGCTAATAATTTCTCTATAAGATTCGCTTTTAATGCTACAAACTCTTTATCGAAATCAACATCAAGGCCTGCCAAGATTGGTTTATCTTGAGCTTTAGATTTTCTATCTTTAATTGCTCTTGAAAATAATTTTTTCTCAACAACAACACCTCTCAATGAAGGTCCAGCTTTTAATGAGGCATCTTTTACATCGCCTGCTTTATCACCAAAGATTGCTCTAAGTAATTTTTCTTCTGGAGATGGATCAGTTTCACCTTTTGGAGTAATTTTCCCAATAAGAATATCACCCTCCTTAATTTCAGCACCAACACGAATCAATCCATTTTCATCAAGATCTTTCGTTGCTTCTTCACTAACGTTAGGAATGTCTGAAGTTAACTCCTCCATTCCACGTTTAGTATCTCTAACGTCTAACGAAAATTCATCGATATGAATTGATGTAAAGATATCATCACGAACAACGCGCTCAGAGATAACAATGGCATCCTCAAAGTTATATCCTTTCCAAGGCATAAATGCCACTTTAAGGTTTTGTCCAAGAGCAAGTTCACCTTTCTGAGTTGCGTATCCTTCACATAAAACCTGCCCTTCTGTAACTTTATCCCCTTTCTTAACGATTGGTTTTAAGTTAATTGAAGTTCCTTGATTGGTTTTTGCAAATTTCGTAAGTGGATAATGAACTACTTCGCTATCAAAACTTACTAATTTATCTTCTTTAGTCCAGTTGTACTTGATAACGATTTCTTTCGCATCAACGTATTCAACAACACCTGTTCCTTCTGCATTAATAAGAACTCTTGAATCCTTAGCAACTAATTCTTCAATTCCTGTTCCTACAATAGGAGAATTTGGTTTCAATAATGGAACGGCTTGACGCTGCATGTTAGACCCCATTAAGGCACGATTGGCATCATCATGCTCTAAGAATGGAATAGAAGATGCTGCAATCGAAGCAATTTGATTTGCTCCAACATCCATTAATGAAATTTTCTTAGGATTAATCACTGGGAAGTCATGCCCAAAACGTGCTTTTACAACATCGTCAAGGAAAACTCCTTTGTCATTTACATTTGCATTCGCTTGTGCAATGATATTATCATGCTCCTCTTCAGCTGAAAGGTAAGTTGGCTCAGACTTAATGTCTACCTTACCATTTGTAACTGTTCTATAAGGAGTTTCAATGAATCCTAATTTATTTACTTTCGCAAACACACACAGTGAAGAAATCAAACCAATGTTTGGTCCCTCTGGTGTTTCAATCGTACATAAACGACCATAGTGCGTATAGTGAACATCTCGCACCTCAAAACCTGCTCTTTCTCTAGAAAGTCCACCAGGCCCTAGTGCCGATAATCTACGTTTATGAGTAACCTCAGAAAGTGGATTCGTTTGATCCATAAACTGAGACAACTGATTTGTACCAAAAAACGAATTAATTACAGAAGACAATGTCTTTGCATTAATTAAATCGATTGGAGTAAATACTTCGTTATCACGAACGTTCATACGCTCACGAATTGTTCTAGCCATACGTGCTAAACCAACACCAAACTGAGAATACAACTGTTCTCCAACTGTTCTTACACGTCTGTTAGACAAGTGATCAATATCATCAACCTCTGCTTTTGAGTTGATCAACTCAATAAGATACTTGATAATAGAAATCATATCAGGCTTCGTTAAAACACGAGAAGTTTCTTCCATGTTAACACCTAATTTCTTGTTCAATCTAAAACGTCCAACTTCACCTAAATCATAACGCGTATCTGAGAAAAATAATTTTTCAAAAACACCTTTGGCAGTTTCATAATCTGGCGGCTCAGCATTACGTAATTGACGGTAGATATGTTCTACGGCTTCTTTTTCAGAATTCGCAGTATCTTTTTGAAGTGTATTATAGATGATTGTAAAATCAGCACTATTTACATCTTCTTTATGAAGGATAATCGTTTTAGATCCCGAATCAATAATTAATTCAATGTGTTCTTCTTCAAGAACAGTTTCACGATCTAAAAGAACTTCATTTCTTTCAATAGAAACAACTTCTCCCGTATCTTCATCAACGAAATCTTCAACCCAAGATTTAAGAACTCTCGCTGCAAGCTTACGACCTAATGCCTTTTTCAAATTGGCTTTAGTTGCTTTTAACTCATCTGCAAGATCAAAAATATCAAGTATATCTTTATCTGTTTCGTAACCAATTGCTCTAAACAATGTTGTTACAGGTAACTTTTTCTTACGATCGATATACGCATACATAACACTGTTAATGTCAGTAGCAAATTCAATCCAAGATCCTTTAAAAGGAATTACACGCGCAGAATACAATTTAGTACCATTAGCGTGACGACTCTGCCCAAAGAATACACCCGGAGAACGGTGCAGTTGAGAAACAATAACTCTCTCTGCTCCATTCACAACAAATGATCCTTTCGGAGTCATATATGGAATTGTACCTAAGTACACATCTTGAACGATTGTTTCAAAATCTTCGTGTTCAGGATCTGTACAGTACAGCTTTAATTTAGCTTTAAGTGGGACACTGTATGTTAACCCTCTGTCGATACACTCTGCAATTGAGTAACGTGGAGGATCTACAAAATAGTCCAAAAACTCTAATACAAATTGATTTCTTGTATCAGAAATAGGGAAGTTTTCAGCGAAAACTTTAAACAACCCCTCGCTTTCTCTATTATCTGGAGTAGTTTCCAATTGGAAAAACTCCTGGAAAGACTTTAATTGAATATCCAAAAAGTCAGGATACGCAAATTGATTTTTGCTAGAAGCAAAATTCACTCTTGTCGAAATACTGTTTGATGATGCCAAGGCCAAACTTTTTTATTAGTGAATAAAAAATGTGTGCAAATTGCACGTAATGTAAAAAAACAGGAATAGGCACCCCGAAAAATCGGGGTGCCTTTCCTATTAAATAGTAATCAGATTACTTAATCTCAACTTCAGCTCCTGCTTCTTCTAGAGAAGTTTTAAGACCTTCAGCTTCGTCTTTAGAAACACCAGCTTTAATTGTTGTTGGTGCAGCATCAACCATACCTTTAGACTCTTTTAATCCAGAACCAGTTAATTCCTTAACTAATTTCACTACTGCAAGCTTAGATCCACCTGCTGCTTTAAGGATTACATCAAACTCAGTTTGAGCTTCTTCAGCATCACCACCTCCAGCGGCTCCACCAGCTGCTACAGCTACAGCCGCAGCTGCAGGTTCGATTCCATACTCATCCTTAAGGATTGTTGCTAGTTCGTTTACATCTTTAACTGTAAGATTAACTAACGCTTCTGCCATTTCTTTCAAATCAGCCATTTTATTTTAAATTTAAATAGTTCGTAAATAATAATAATAATTATGCTCTTCCTTCGAGCGTTTTAAGGATACCAGCAAGTTTCCCACCAGCACCTTTAAGTCCAGAAACAACGTTCTTAGCAGGACTTTGAAGTATTGTAATAATTTCTCCAAGTAATTCTTCTTTGCTTTTGATTTCAGAAAGAATAGATAGTTGATCATCGCCAACATATACACTCTCATCAATCCAAGCACCTTTAAGAATTGGCTTATCTACTTTCTTACGAAAATCTTTAATAAGCTTTGCAGGAACATTACCAACCTCAGAAAACATAATAGAAGTAGCTCCTGAAAGAGTATCTTTCAATTCACCAAACTCCTTACCTTCAACTCGCTCCATTGCTTTAGCTAATAGTGTGTTTTTCACTACGCGCATGCTAACGTTTGCGTTAAAAGCTTTTCTTCTTAGGCCGTTAATTACTTCAACTGTTAATTCCGCTGTGTCTGTCAAATAGATAACATTATTAGCAGCTAAATCTGCTGTTAAATCATCTATGTACTTTGCTTTTTCTTCTCTTGTCATCTTAGTAAGTTTTAAGCAATTACAGACTTAGTATCAACTAGAATACTTGGGCTCATTGTAGAACTTAAGTAAAGGCTTTTGATATAAACACCTTTAGCAGAAGAAGGTTTAAGTTTAACGATTGTTTGTAACAACTCATCGACATTGTCTTTGATTTTGTCACCATCGAAACTAGCCTTCGCTACCATTGCGTGGATAATACCATACTTATCAACTTTAAAGTCGATTTTACCTGCTTTTACTTCAGTTACAGCTTTCCCAATATCCATTGTTACTGTACCAGTTTTTGGATTAGGCATTAAACCTCTTGGTCCTAAAACACGACCTAGAGCACCTACTTTACCCATTACTGCTGGCATAGTAATAATAACATCGATATCTGTCCAACCTCCTTTGATTTTTGCGATATAATCGTCTAAACCAACGTAATCAGCACCAGCTGCTTTTGCTTCTTCTTCCTTGTCAGGAGTACAAAGTACAAGTACTTTCATATCCTTACCAGTTCCGTGTGGCAATGCAACAGTACCTCTCACCATTTGATTTGCTTTTCTTGGATCAACTCCAAGACGAATACATACATCAACTGAGGCATCAAATTTAGTAGTAGAAACTTCTTTCACTAAATTGCATGCATCAGCTATGGAATAAGCTCTTTCCGAATCTATCTTCGCTAGAGCTTCTTTTCTCTTTTTAGATATTCTTCCCATCTGTTATACAATTAATTAGTTACGGGTGCTTCACCACCTTTTACAATAACTCCCATACTTCTTGCTGTTCCTGCGATCATGCGCATAGCACTGTCAACAGTAAAGCAATTCATATCCGGCAACTTATCTTCAGCGATTATGCGAACTTTATCCCAAGAAATTGTACCAACCTTGGCACGGTTTGATTCCGAAGAACCCTTCTTAAGATTAATTTGTTCCATAATTTGAACTGCTGCTGGAGGAGTTTTTATTACGAAATCAAAAGACTTATCACTGTAAACAGTGATAACTGCTGGTAATACCTTTCCAGGTTTGTCCTGCGTACGAGCATTAAACTGCTTGCAGAACTCCATGATGTTAACCCCTTTTGCACCAAGTGCGGGACCAACGGGAGGAGCTGGATTGGCAGCACCACCTCTGATCTGTAATTTGATCAAACCTGCTACTTCTTTAGCCATTTGTTTTTAAATTATGTAGTCAAACATGATTACTTACTGGAAGCTTTAATAGCTTTCATCACTCCTACGGTTAATATACTCTTTAAACTTCTTTTTCTACTTGCATGTAGCTAAGCTCTAGTAAATTCTTTCTTCCGAATATCTTCACCATTACTTTTAGCTTTTTCTTCTCTTCGTTGATCTCATCAACAACACCACTAAAGTTGTTAAACGGCCCATCAATAACTTTAACAGCCTCACCAACAACAAATGGAATTCTCATCTCTTCTTCAGACTCAGAAAGTTCATCAACCTTACCTAAGATTCTATTCACTTCTGAAACCCTCATTGGAGAAGGATCACCTCCTTTTTCATTCCCTAAGAAACCGATTACATTAGGAATGCTTCTAATTACGTGAGGAACCTCACCAACTAGAGCAGCCTCAACCAGCACATATCCTGGTAAATACGACTTTTCTTTAGAAACTTTTTTTCCCTTTCTAATCTGAAATACTTTTTCAGTAGGAATTAAAATTTGATCAATGAAATCGTCAAGTTTTAGTCTAGAAATCTCCATTTCTAGATACTCCTTAACTTTCTTTTCTTTTCCACTGATAGCTCTAACAACATACCAACGTTTTACAATCTCCGCCATGTTTCGATTAGAGTTTATAAATGAATCCTAGTAAACCTCTCCATGTAGACCCACTGTCTCCTGTGATTCCAAAAGTGAAATCCATTACAAAAATTGTAAGCGCTATAAGCACTGAAGCTACAACCACAATAACTGTGTTACTTTGCAGCTCTTTCCATGTCGGCCATGTAACTCTATGAGTCATTTCCGTCACAGTTTCACTAAAATATTCTTTAAATTTTGACATCTCATCAATTTAGCACGGGCGGTAGGATTCGAACCCACGACCAATGGTTTTGGAGACCAGTACTCTACCAACTGAGCTACACCCGTGTAAAAGGGGGAGCGAACTCCCCCTTTAAATATATTACCTTAATAATATGATTATTATGAAATAATCTCAGTAACCTGTCCAGCACCTACAGTTCTACCACCCTCACGGATAGCGAAACGTAAACCTTTAGACATTGCTACCGGTACAATCAACTTAACAGTAATTGTAACGTTATCTCCTGGCATTACCATTTCACGACCATCAGTCAAGAAAATTTCACCAGTTACATCTGTAGTTCTTAAGTAGAACTGAGGACGGTATTTGTTATGGAAAGGAGTGTGACGACCACCTTCTTCTTTCTTCAATACATAGATCTCAGCTTTAAACTCAGTATGTGGAGTCGTTGAACCTTTCTTACAGATAACCATTCCACGTTTGATTTGAGACTTCTCAATTCCACGTAGTAATAAACCAACGTTATCACCAGCTTCACCTCTATCCAAAATCTTACGGAACATCTCAACTCCAGTTACAGTAGATTCTAAGTTAGAGTCACCCATACCTAAAATATCAACAGCATCTCCAGTGTTAATAACACCAGCTTCAATACGACCAGTTGCTACAGTACCACGACCAGTAATCGTAAATACATCCTCAACAGGCATTAAGAATGGCTTATCAACATCACGAGGAGGTAATTCAATCCAAGTATCAACTGATTCCATCAATTCATTAACTGAAGCTACCCACTTATCGTCACCGTTCAATGCACCAAGTGCAGAACCAGCAATAACAGGAGTGTTGTCTCCATCGTACTCATAGAACTCTAACAATTCTCTGATTTCCATTTCAACTAACTCAAGTAACTCTTCATCATCAACCATATCCACTTTATTCATGAATACAACCATTCTTGGAACACCAACCTGACGTCCTAATAAGATGTGCTCACGAGTTTGAGGCATTGGTCCATCAGTAGCAGCAACCACCAAAATAGCACCATCCATTTGAGCAGCACCAGTAACCATGTTCTTTACGTAATCCGCGTGACCTGGACAGTCAACGTGCGCGTAGTGACGATTAGTAGTTTCATACTCAATGTGAGATGTGTTAATAGTAATACCACGTTCTTTTTCCTCAGGTGCGTTATCGATTGAAGAGAAATCTCGTGTTTGTGCCAATCCTTGACTAGCTAATACGCTAGAGATTGCAGCAGTTAACGTTGTTTTTCCGTGATCGACGTGACCAATAGTTCCAATGTTTACGTGTGGTTTGGAACGATCAAAAGTTTCCTTAGCCATTGTTCTTTGTGTTTCTTAAGTTAAAAAATAAAACCTTTATTATATGCAAAAATTCCACCCAATACTGGGCGAAAAAAAATTAATTCCATTTCGAGTAATCACCAAAAAACCTCTAAAAGCTTTATGAAAACCATTTTAATAATCAGTCCACTTCAAGATTCAATTCGGGATTTCCGTTCTTGAAAATTTGAGCGGGAGACGAGATTCGAACTCGCGACCCTCAGCTTGGAAGGCTGACGCTCTACCAACTGAGCTACTCCCGCTTATTAAATGATAAATAAAGAACTGTGGGGAGAGCAGGATTCGAACCTGCGAAGACGTAGTCAGCAGATTTACAGTCTGCCCTCGTTGGCCGCTTGAGTATCTCCCCAATCTGAGCCGATGGAGGGACTCGAACCCCCGACCTGCTGATTACAAATCAGCTGCTCTAGCCAGCTGAGCTACATCGGCTTAGTTATTTTATTTATCAATATGTTAAAGAACTTTCTTTTCTATTCCCGTTTGGGAGTGCAAATGTAAGGAACTAATTCGTTACTACAATACCTTTTTTGAAAAAAAATTAAAAAAAAATGAGCAACATACAGTTGCTCATCTATAAACTCATCATTATCACGTATTAAGCTGCTTTTTCCTTTGATTTAGAAACTTGCTTCTTCAAAGCCTGAACAGCCGCATCTGTAGCTTCTTCAAAACTTTTACATTGTTTTTTAGCAAACAATTCACTCCCCGGAATCATCACCTTAATCTCTGTGGTTTTATTCTCATTTGTATCACTCTTATCTACCCTCAAGTATATTTCACTTGAAATGATCTGGTCATACATCAACTCAAGCTTACCTACTTTCTCACGAATAAATTCAATCAGTTTTGCGTCAGCTGTAAAGTTTACTGCGTTTATTTTTAAATCCATAGTGTTTTATTTTTTAGTTCCCCTAGGATGGGATTGTGAATAAATAGTTGTTAACTGGGAAAAAGAATTATGCGTGTAAATTTGCGTTGCAGCTAAACTTGCATGTCCTAAAATCTCTTTTAACACTTCTAAACTAGCTCCGTTATTCAACATATGCGTCGCAAAGGTGTGTCTAAGAACATGCGGACTCTTCTTCTCTAACCCGGTCACCTCTCCAAGATAATTATTTATTTTCCTATAGACAAACTTAGGGTATAGTTTTTTAGCACTCTTTAACAAAAAGAAATGGGTGGGTGATGGGTCAATTTCTTTTCTTTTTTCTCGATACAAGTCAATCAGCCTACTCAACCCAGTTGAAATCGGCACAATTCTCTCTTTATTCCTCTTTCCTAATACACGTATTTGCTTACCTGATACCCGCGCATCCAATAAGTCTACCAATTCACTAGACCGAATACCTGTTTGATAGAACATTTCGAACATAAGCAAGTCTCGGACCCCCTCAAAATCATCATTAAACAACGCGTTCATTCTTTCGACATCCACCTCTGATTGCTGAGCAAAAGACGGCAATCGTTTGCTGTTCTTTGGACCCTTTACAGACTGAATTGGATTCTGATCTATAACCCCCTCCCTCATCAGCCAGTTAAACATCGTACGTAATGTTGACAACTTCCTATTCACAGAAGTTGACTCCATGCCAGAATCCATTAAAGAAACTACCCAGCCTCGAATAAGTTTTGAGTTGACCTCTTGGACATCAGTAGAAATATTGATATTCGCAAAATCTAAGAACTGCTCCATATCCTTTTTGTACGCCAAAATGGTATGTTCCGAAAATCGTTTTTCAGAAGCAAGATATTCTAGAAATTTTTGGTAAAAAAAAAGAGGAGCCATAGGCTCCTCTTACGTATCTTATAACAAAATGTTACATATTACATCTCAGCAGATTGCATTCTTTGCTTGTAAGATGCTTTAATTTTTTCTTGTCTTTTAAGGATCGAAGGCTTAACAAATTCTTTACGACCTCTAAGTTCTCTCATAACTTTAGTCTTTTCGAATTTCTTCTTATACTTTTTAATCGCTCTTTCGATGTTTTCTCCTTCTTTTACTGGGATAATTAACATATGTATGTGTATTATATTCTTTAATTGGTTGGCAAATATACAAACTAAAATCTTAATTGCAACTGCTTATTTTAAAATTTCTCTAGAAATAACTACTTTTTGTATTTCCGACGTCCCTTCACCGATAGTCATTAGCTTTGCGTCACGCAAAAACTTTTCAGCTGGATACTCTTTTGTGTAACCATAACCACCCATAATTTGCACCGCCTCATTACCACAACGAACAGAAACTTCACTTGCGAAGTACTTCGCATAAGCCCCTTGCCTCGTCATTGGAAGCTTATTGTTTTTTAAGTAAGCTGCTTGAAACGTCAACAGTTCAGCCGCCTCAACTTCTGTTGCCATGTCTGCTAACTTAAATGATATTGCCTGAAATTGAGCAATCGGTTTCCCAAACTGCTCTCGTTCTTTAGCATACTTAACTGAAGCTTCATATGCCCCCCTTGCAATTCCACACGAAAGTGCTGCAATTGAAATACGGCCACCATCTAAAATTTGCATCGCTTGAACAAACCCCATTCCAACTTCACCTATTACATTTTCTTGAGGAACGCGTACATTATCAAAAATAAGCTCTGCTGTTTCACTTGCCCTCACACCTAACTTATCTCCAATTTTCACGGCTGAAAAGCCTGGTGTACCTTTCTCCACAATAAAGGCTGTAATACCTTTGCTATCCAAAAGCTCTCCTGTTCTAACTAAAACAACAGCAACATCTCCAGACAAGCCATGTGTAATCCAATTTTTAGCACCATTAATCACCCATTCATCACCTTCTTTGACTGCTGTCGTTTTCATTCGCATAGCATCAGAACCCGTATTTGGCTCCGTCAACCCCCAGGCTCCTATAAATTCTCCTGAGGCAAGTTTAGGCAAGTATTTCTTTTTCTGAGCTTCAGTTCCATGATAATAAATATGGCCCGTACACAATGAATTATGTGCAGCAACACTTAACCCGATACCTCCACAAACTTTACCCAGCTCAATCAAAGCGGTAACATATTCGAAATAACCAAAACCACTTCCTCCATATTCCTCGGGAATATAAATACCAAGAAGCCCTAGTTCTCCCATTTTCTTCATAGTATCAACAGGGAAGTGCTCATTGGCATCCCATTCAACTAGATTTGGTCTTATTTCTTTTTCAGCAAAATCACGCACCATTTGTGCAATCATCTCCTGGTTTTCATTCATCTCAAAATCCATTTTAAAACGCTTAAAAATTTGAATATTTTTTATTGATAGGCCGCTAAAGTAGTCATTCTACTAGAGAATTTTGTCAATTTATCAGCACCATTTAAAAATTCTAGCGAAACAAGAAAGTCAAAGCCATAAACTGTAGCTCCTGTTTTCTCTACCAAAACTCCTGCTGCTTCAGCAGATCCGCCAGTTGCAAGAAGGTCATCGTGAATCAGCACCTGGTCACCAGGTTTTAAGGCATCAGTATGCATTTCAATTGTCTCACTGCCATATTCAAGATCATAAGCATGGCTGATTTTAGTGTATGGTAACTTTCCTTTCTTTCGAATCAGAACAAAAGGTACATTTAACCGCATTGCCAATGGATACGCAAACAGAAACCCTCGACTTTCAATTCCAGCAACAGCATCAATGCCCTTCATCTTGTATTTCTCATAAAGCACATCCAACACATCATTGGACAACACAGGGTCCATCATAATAGGTGTAATGTCTTTAAAAACAATACCCTCTTTTGGGAAATTAGGAACATCTCTAATTACACTCCTTAATTTTTCTTCAATGTTTTTCATTCTACTTTTATATAGTCCTTAATTTTATCAAACAATGGGTAGTCTATTAATTTTGACTCTAAAATGTCGTCAATGGAATAAAATCCCTCTCGTTGTTCTCGTAGTTTTACGATTGAATTCGCAACTGAATAATCAATATACGGATGCGCTTTTAACTCATCCAATGTTGCTTCATTAATGTTAAGCGGTACACTAATGCCATTACCAACATTAACGTAATCTTTTACCTTATGAAATTTATGCACATCAAACTTCCACAATTCCATCAATTGAGAGGTGTTTGCATACCCTCCTAATTCCAGGCGATATTCAATTATTTTTCTCGCATAAAAAGGCCCAATTCCAGGAAGAGTTTCTAACTCCAATTGTCCGGAAGTATTAATGTCAATCGCAACCGGCTCATAACTCACTGAATCCTTTTCCGGGAAACGATTTTCAAGCTCTTTTACAGGATAAATCGTCGAATCTTTCATCAAGTCATACAAGGCCTCCGGAATGACAAATATTTTTTTCAGTTCTTTATTCGAACTCAAGCCATGCGAAGCAAATTTAATAACGACATCTGCCTGCCTCCTAGATAAGCCTAAGTGCAACCAATCTTCTACACGGTAAGTATTTGGATCAAATTTAGTTGGAGGAACTTTATACCGAGACTTCTTTTTTACTTTGCTTTTTTCTTGAAACAACTCTTTCTCCTTCTGGACAAATTTATTGTGCAATGTAACCGCCTCCTTGGATGTTATAATCGGTCTTTCAATTTCTGTAAATGAATTGACAAGTCTAGGAATGTACGCGATAATTAAACCTACAACAAGTAAACTTACTAACCCTTGTTTATTTTTCCTAGAAAGCGACATGGACTAAGCTTCAGCCTTGATTGCCTTTTTATATTTAACAAGTTCTTCTTTTACCTTAGGAGCAAGAAGTACTAAACCTATAACATTCGGGAAAACCATTGCAAAAATCATCGCGTCAGAGAAGTCAATGACTGCACCAAGACTGATTGAAGCTCCAACAACAACAAACATCAAGAAAATTATCTTATATACCTTATCAGCTATATCTCCTTTACCAAAAAGGTATTTCCATGCCTGTAAACCATAATAAGACCATGATAACATGGTTGATATTGCAAACAAAACTGCGGCAATCATTAACACCCAATCAAAATAAGGTATTGTTGAATTAAACGCTGTTGCAGTTAACTCAATTCCTCCTATTCCGGACTCACTTCCATAGTCAATAAATCCACCTTCAATATTTGTAATGATTAAAACTAAAGCCGTCATTGTACAAATGATTACCGTATCTATAAATGGCTCAAGTAAAGCTACAATACCTTCGCTTGCAGCATATTTTGTTTTGACAGCGGAATGTGCAATAGCTGAAGATCCAACTCCGGCTTCATTTGAAAAAGCAGCCCTTTGAAACCCAACAATTAATACGCCGACAACACCACCTAAAGCAGCACTGGAGTTAAATGCTCCATCATAAATCAACCCAAAAGCAGTAGGAATAGATGCATAATGAATTCCTATAATAACAAGTGCAGCACCTACATAGATTACAGCCATAAATGGAACAACTTTTTCCGTAACTGATCCTATTCGTTTAATACCCCCTATAATCACAACCCCAACAATAGCGGCCATAACAACACCTATAATAACACCTGAAGCACCTCCATCTAATCCTAGCTTACCTGAAATTTGTGCTGCTGCTTGGTTTGCTTGGAACATATTTCCTCCACCAAAAGATCCTCCAACACACATAATTGCAAAAAAGATAGCCAACACTCTTCCTAATAAACCTAACCCTCTTTCTTTTAATCCTTTTGAAAGGTAATACATTGGACCACCGTGCACTGTCCCATCTTCGGTAACTTCTCTATACTTAACCCCCAACGTACACTCTGTAAATTTTGTAGCCATACCTAGAAAACCTGCAAGAATCATCCAAAATGTTGCCCCTGGACCACCAAGAGATATTGCAACGGCAACACCCGCAATGTTACCCAAACCAACAGTAGCAGACAAGGCTGCTGTTAACGCCTGAAAGTGAGAAACTTCTCCTTCAGCTTCTACCTGAACAGTCTCAAAGACATCTCCTCCAGGTGTTGAATCACCTTCAGCAGTGTCAGCGGTATGCTGGTCAATAGCATCGTAATCTCCTTTAACAATTTTTACCGCAGTTCTAATTAGCGTGAAATTTGCAAATTTGAAGAAGATTGTGAAAAATAATGCACCCCCAATTAATATAATTAAAACTAATGGTACATTAAAGTAAGTTCCGGTAACTTCTAACTCTACAGTACCAGGAGCGCTAATTGTTAAATGTTGTTCATCATCAACTTCTTTGATTTCAGCTTTTCCATTGATTAAGATAAAACTCTCAACAGTTTTTGATTCATTTACTTTAAACTCATTGAAACGAACATCTAAAGTTCCACCTGCTTTGACAATCTGTTCTTGCGTTACGACTAAACTTGTTCTTTGATTTACTGAACCTAGTTTAACTGGTTTAAAAATAATCGCTCCAACAAAATCAGCAACTGGCCTAAAGACACCATCAATCTTCTCGTCAATACTTGTCCTAACGTTCAAAAACGTTGTATCACTTTTAAACTCTAAAACAGACTTAGACTTATCGATAGAATCTGTAACCAATTCATAATAATTATCGACTTTAAAGTTTTTCGTAACAGCAGCTTCGTTGTCTTGCGCATTACTTATAATTGGTAATAAAGCGATTAAAAATCCAAGTAAAAATCTCATAGTGAGTTATCGTTTAGGTTCAAATTATTTGAGCGAGGAACAAATATAGTAATAATAAACTTCTAGCCACACTACTGTCTTTCAGCTCATTATTATACAATGATTTTAGATGAAATAAAGCGGTCCCACTTAAAAAGTAGCCCCCTTCTTTTTTACAACCACAGCTAAATGACTTGGAAATATACGCCTGCTAAAGCCTTAGCTTACAACTCCCAAATAGAATTCCGCTTCTTACGTTGCAGCTTGAAATAATGCTTATGTTCGAGAATCCAAGCCATAATCAAGTACACCAACAAAGGCGACCCAAGCGCAATAAAGGATGAATAAATAAAACCTATCCGAACCTTAGAGCTACTTATACCCAACTTCTTTGCCCACCAGTCACAGACACCAAAGGACCTCATCTCAAAAAAGAAAATAATTTTCTGTATCATTAAAACTGCTTTAACACCCTGACAAGATAGTATAAGACTAGGTGTTTTTCAAAATTATCTCAAAAGAAAAAAGGTGCTTATAAATAAGCACCTTTTTAATCTCATTAATCTCCATTATGGATATCTCACAAACTTCAAATGCCTAGCATCTGCTGCTGGAGCTGTTTCTGGATCAAAGTCCATTGTAATAACCTTACCTTCAGTACGTCTGTTATACTGGTGTAACAACTCAAACAAATCAGGATTAGTACGCTTAAAGGAATTGATATAAGCTACAGTCAATTTAACCTCTTCAACACCATCCATATTAGCAGGACGAGAAGCTAAATACTCATCTCCTTTTTTCCAAATTGTTCTTGGCTCTAACTCACCTTTTCCTTTCGGAACAATACGACGAGGATCTACACCTTTCTTCTCAACCAAATACTTGTAACATGCCTTAGCTCTATTTTCAGAAAGCTTTTGATTGGCTCTATTTGTACCTCTAGAATCTGTATGAGAACTCAGTTCAAGTATCATTCCTGGGTATTCTTCTAACATATCAAATACAAACAACAATGAATCTGTCGAGTTAATTGTAGAATCAACTAATAAATCCCATTTATTAAGTGGATAACGTACCTCTGGAAGACGAATTGGTTTCTTTGGTAACAACGCCATATCAATTACAAAGTTTTGCCCATAATCCAACCCTACAGTTGAAATAGTTGTACCACTCTTATCTTCGTGGAAACCTGCTTTTGAAATGTTGATCGTATAACCTGACTCTTCATTGATGTAACGACCTCCTGCTGGTTTCTTATTCCAAAACACGCTACCTACATCGTCTGTATAACCTTCCCAAGTTGCACCGTCAGCTGTAGTAACTACTACTCTTGTATCTTCAATTTTGATAGCTGAATTACCTAACTCAGAAACAACAACTTTCAAATCATAAACATTTGGAGGTAATAAGTAAGAATAGATATCTGGAACATATTCTCCACCACTTGTTTTTCGCTCAGAAGTAAAGTATCCATTTTTCTTATCTTTTATGATAAGTGCATAATCGTTACTCGTGCTATTAATTGGAGCTCCTAAGTTTGTTGGGTTTTCCCATTTATGTTCTTCACCAACTTGCGCTGCTCTATAAATATCCAATCCACCCATTCCCATTAATCCGTCAGAAGCAAAAATCAAATCACCGTTCAGTGCAAACGATGGAAACAACTCATTCCCTTTCGTGTTAATTTCTGGCCCCATGTTTTTTGGCGTAGACCAAGTATCCGTTTTTTTATTGTATGAAGTATACCATAAGTCACGGCCACCATGTCCTCCTGGCATATCCGAAGCAAAAACTAAATATTTACCATCTGTTGTTGCAGGGTGCCCCACAGAAATAGAATCGTGTCCTTTTAAATCAATCTTTACAGGCTCTTTCCACTCCGTTTTACCCTTTGCTTCAGACACCCAGATATCACAACCTAAATTCGCCTTCTTCATATTAGGACACCTCGTGAAAAACATCTTTTTAAATCGAGAGTCAAAACAAACCGTTCCTTCGTTATCGATTGTATTAATACCATAGCCATTAACCAAATAAGGTTCTGTCCAATTTCCCTTTTTATCTAAATCAGAAACCCACAAATCCATATAACCTTCTCCTGTTCGAGGGTCTTTATCTTTCCCTATGCTTTCATCCCTTCCTGAACTGAAATATAGTTTCGTTTTTTTACTGTTTCCAAACATTGGAGCCATATCAAACTCTTTCTTATTAAGCGCAGTTTGGTTTTCAATAATGTGACGTGTTTTATCAGCAACAAAAGCGTTACTCATTTTACAAGACTGCACCCCTTTAAGCGCTCTTTCATCACCAGGAACTAATTCTAAATATTTTTCATAGTTCTCAATTGCTTTGTCAAACTCAGACATCATCTGAAGCATATCACCATTAAATAAATAAACCTCTGGTGTTGCACTTTGTTGATCTAGCAAGATAGCACGGTCGTACCACTCATTAGCCTCTCTATATCTTTCAGTAAAACGATAGCAATCTGCTGTCTTGAAAGCCATATTTGCCTTCTTCATTTTTGCTTTGTTTCCTTTTCGACCTAGCTTCTGATATACAGCTGCGCATTTCAATGCTGCTTCACTATAATTCTCACTCGCATAGGCAAGTTCAGCTTTGGCTATTTTCTTGTTTTGAGCTGTTACAACTGTAGTAAAAGTTAATAACAAAAACGTTAAGGCGATTTTAAACTTCATAAAATGTCTTTTTCAAAATTGATGTTTACCTACCTAACAATAGGTAGGTAATCGTTTACAATAGACGTAAAATTAAAAAAAAAAGCGAACGAAATTAAGTCTATTGAACATAATTCAATCTAACTTTGGAATCCAAGATAAACTTGACTGTTAAATAATAATGTATTTCTCCCACTTATCTACCACTTGCTGAAAACCAGTAGGTAAATCAGAGTTCAACCGAATGTACTCCTCTTTGGTTGGGTGTTGAAAACCAAGAGTCTTTGCATGAAGTGCCTGTCCGTCAAGTAAATCAAAACAATTTTCTATGAATTTCTTATACTTCGAATTCGAAGTTCCTTTGAGAATTGTGTCACCGCCATACTCTAAATCGTAAAATAAAGGGTGTCCAATATACTTCATGTGAGCACGGATTTGATGTGTCCTTCCTGTCTCAAGTTTACATTCAATTAAAGTAACGTACCCAAAACTCTTAAGAACTTTATAGTGTGTTACAGCGTGTTTACCATAATCTCCCTCTGGGAAGACAGTCATTACTTTTCGGTTTTTCAACGACCTTCCAACATGACCTGTAACTGTTCCGTCTTCTTTCACATCGCCCCAAACAAGTGCATAATAACGACGTTCGGTTGTTCTTTCTGCAAATTGTTTTGCGAGGTGAGTTAATGCATGTTCAGTTTTTGCAACAGCAAGTAATCCTGTCGTATGCTTATCTAGTCGGTGTACTAACCCTGGCCTACCAAAATAATCTTGTTTTTTTTCTGGGAGGTTTTCAATGTGATAAACCAAACCATTTACCAATGTCCCTGTATAATTACCATAACCCGGATGAACCACCATGTTTGATTGTTTATTTACTACAATCACATCATCATCTTCAAAAACAATGTCTAAGGGAATGTCTTCTGGAATAAGCTCCTGTTCCCGGACGGGGAATGGCAAAACAATCGAAATTTTATCGAGTGGTTTAATTTTATAATTCTGTTTTACCTTAACATCATCAACAAGAATGTTTCCATTTTTAGCAGCAATCTGAATTTTGTTTCTAGATGTATTTGGAATACGATCCATTAAAAACTTGTCAATCCGAACAACTTCTTGACCTGGATCTGCCTCAAAACGATAATGTTCAAACATTTCTTCTGATCCTGACTGATCTTCGGCCTCAAGTATTTCTTCACTCATTATTGCTTAACTATTTTATATGTTTTAGATGTTCCATACAGCTTTAAAAAATATACTCCTGATGGAAACTCACTCAAATCTACGGATGTTTGAGTAGAAGACGTCACCAACCTTCCTTGAAGGTTGTAAATGTTCAATCCATTAAACGTTCCTGTATTTATTTTCACATTCACCATGCCACCTGTTGGATTAGGGTAAACAGTCACATCAACCTGCTCTTTTTCTTTTTCAGAAATGCCCAACACAGCGTTGTAACTTGTAGAAAAAACAGGTCGAATCATAACCGACCCTTCAATCGATGAGGAACTCCAAGACGCTCCAAAATCAACACTGTAAAACGTATGGTCATTATTTACAATGTTCATATCCAAACCAACCCCTAAACGCTCTGGGTCAAACTGCCTCCAACCAACATAAAAAGTACCTGAAACGGGCAAACGCAAGGTGTCTTTTAAATAGTATGTATTAAAAATAGATCTGTTACTCGTGTAAACAGGTTGACGGGGAAAAAACAATTCATCTTCATAAATCACATCCCCAGGAACACCCCCATCATCATTCCAAACTGTCAATAAAAACAATTTATCCGAAACATCTTCCACCGTTGGAACGAAGTGCATCATAACTCCAATTAAAGAGTCATCTTCATAAGCCGTATATTGAATTGCCAATCGCGACTGATTTCCAGTTGGGCCATAAGCAGCCTCAGCTGAACCATCATCATAACTGTAATAATTTTGAAAATATTGTTTACTACGTGTTGAATCATTTAAGGTAAAATTAGAGTTTTGATGCGTAACCTCTGAAAGAACATCAAACTCCTCTGAAATACCCGTTTTAGATTCATCGAACCGATCTCCAGTTGAAAAATCATGAAGCGAAGTATACGCTGTCCAAGGGAAATAATTCAAATCACCATTATTCAATAGGTTTTCTTGCAAAATAAAATTACCCTCTGTTAAGCCATTGTATTCTATTTTAGTAGACCCGTCTTGTTCATTTTCAGGAACATTATCACTGTTCCTTACCATTACCTTAACTTTTGATGACATTTTTCCAATTGGATTATTCTTGTAGTGATCCCAAGGTACCGATGTAAATGTTTCCAACAACGTATAAATTGGATAAACAAAAGCAAAATCATGAATAACTGTGTCCTGGTAACCAGACAGCGCTCTTAGGTTGACATAATCAATGTGAAAATGATCTAAACTCCCTGATAGGCCTCCAAAATTCTTAAACCTAAATTGAAAGCCATCATTAAAATAACTTGAGCTATCGATTCGAATATGTTGTTGCTTGAATGATTCTGAACCTCCTCCTGATGTACTCCAAACCCAATCCCACTCTCCTAAATCTTTTGCATAAAACTCCAAGATCAACGAATCTGAAGCTTCAGGAGCATCACAAAATCCTTGAGGCTGATATAAGAAACTGAAATATATAGAGTCTCCAGCATCGAGCGAACTCATATCTATAATTTTTGAAGTCAAATGATCGGCATAACCTGAGGTAGTTGTGCCCATTGCATACGGATAACCATATTCATCTAAACCATCAAAGGTAGCAACCCCTAACGACCAAGGGTTTTGAGCCATTGAGTAGTTATGATATGCCTCGTGCTCTATCCAAATTTTAGATGGATCACTAATTGATTGAAAAAATTGTCGTGCAGAATCTTGAAAGACCTCTGCATCAGTAATCCAATTTGTATCAATGTCGTTTATAAAATCTATTGTGTCAAAAATATAAAATGGAGGATATACATTTGTCGTTATATGTGTTACAGGGTATGTTGACAAATCTCCCAACTTCACAGGGACAGGGTCAAAATATTCATCCGTAAACGTAGAGTTACCAAGGTCTACGGTTCTTTTAAATGTTGGCTGTAAGGAATAGTTTTCTCCCCCAAACAATGGTGCATTTAAAGAATCGTGCAAATGATAAACCAATACTGATGTAACACCTGGAGCTGAAAAATCTGTATTATAGGCCTGAAATTTATTGGTTGTAAATTCGTCCGAAACAGGCAATGTTATTGTATCTAAGGTATAGATAAATGTACTATCAAACGTATTGGGATTTACTTTTTCGGCAAGCAGAGGTGCATTTAACTGAAGTCTTGGATTTACTGCCATTGGCACCAATCCCTCACCTTGAGCCCATAACCCTTGAGCCAACAAAACCAAAAAAATTATTAATCCGACATTCTTCATTTAGTAATCCTGTTTAAATTATTGACCTTCAAATTCTGTTGTTGCAAAAACGGATATTGTTGTACCTCCGGAAACCATCGCACCTTCAAAGAACTCTGGAGATTGAGACTCAACAAACGCACTGAGTGAATCTGTACTTGTAACACACGTTGGACAAACAATAAAAAATTCAACTTCTTTTATTCCTTCAACACGTGCCTTTGCCTCCAAAATGGTCAACCCATACAAATCGGGAATTGGAACGGCAATGCCCGCTTGATTCCTTCCGATAACCAGCGTTATTCTAGATCCAATTGGTAGTTTCATTATTTCTTCAATCGGTCTACCCCTATACAACTGCTCCATGACAGCACCGTGCGCTTCTGTAGATGGTTTATACTCCAACTTATATCGAAACCCCCTACTGTTCAATATTCCTTCAGCAAAACGTTGTGATTTGTCTACTAAACAAGGTATTTCCACGAGTTGTGTTCTTTTAGAAACCCTAACTTTAACAACACGGCCTTCTTTCACATAAATATTGGAACGCACTGTTGCATCTGGAGTTTGTTCAAGAACAGTACCCGCTATTTTTTTAGGATCATAAATGGAATCAAGAACACGGTATGTTAAATCAGAAAATTCCATCAAATTTTCTAAATTATTCTGATTCTCACCAACCAAGTCTGGAACCTCTATACGCTGACCAAAGTTTGTCGTGTTTTTCAAAAAATATTGAAGACCAAATACTCCTGTAATATACAGACCTATAATCAAGATCATATTAATCAAAAACCTTCTACTCCAAATAAAATTTAAACTCTTTTTAAGTAGTTTCATAATGCGATTTACAAATACAAATATACGTTTTTAGAAGTTCGGCGTAAGGTCGTGTGACTTATAGAATTCATCAACCGTATCAAATGCAGCTTGCGCTGTATCTACAACCTTTATTAAATCTAAATCTTCTTCAGAAATATTATGCTCCTTGCCTAGCATTGTGGTCTTAATCCACTCCATTAAACCATTCCAATATTCTGACCCAATTAAGACAACTGGGCGTTTATTAATTTTTTTGGTTTGAATTAGTGTCAATGCTTCAAACAATTCATCCAATGTTCCCAATCCTCCGGGAAGCACAACAAAACCTTGGGCGTACTTTACAAACATAACTTTTCTAACAAAAAAATAATCGAATTCTAAATTGTGCTCTGGATCGATGTAGGGGTTATGGTTTTGCTCAAAAGGTAAATCAATATTTAATCCAACAGATTTTCCTCCTGCTTCTTGAGCACCTTTATTTCCAGCCTCCATTATTCCAGGGCCACCTCCAGTAATAACTCCATAGCCTCCTTCTGCTAATAAACGTGAAACCTCTACGCCTACTTTATAGTACTTATTATCGGGTGTTGTTCTTGCTGAACCAAAAACAGAAACACATGGACCTATTCTAGCCATACGCTCATATCCCTCCACAAATTCCGCAATGATTTTAAAAATAGCCCAGCTATCGTTAATCTTTATATCATTCCAATCCTTTATAATCTTACTCATTTCACTTAAAATTAATTTGAAGAATTATTCGAACTATTGTGTTGTTGGTTAATTCAAAAGACCTCATGATCTTGAATACCTGAGCACACGACAAACAAAACTAGCATATTATATAACAGAACGTTAAAAATCACCAAAAATTACACCCAAACAGTAGTTATCTTATAGAACAAGTTAAGTAATAGCACTGCCTTTAATGCCTTGGAGTTTTTCGTTCTAAAACTACATTAAAATAGCTTGTTTAAAAAAAACGCTTACAAGCTTACTTATTTAACTGCACACGATAATTAAACGAAACAATATTTCCTTCTGTTGCACTTGGGCTCATTCCGAAGAGCGTACGATCAAGAACACCTTCACCAACAAGAACGTTGACTCCATTTATGTCCATCCACTTAAGTGTTACCTCAACAGGCTGTAGAACACCTAGCATCTCAAAGTTACCTGAAACCTTATATGTAAATGCATCAATTTTCTCCATGGATAAACTGGTATAACTCAAGGTTGGATATTTTGCTTGATGGAAATACGACTCCTCCATTAAAGATCCATCTCGAAACCCATTAAACGTTGTGAAATCATCTAAATCTAAGCGCACACTTAACGTTGATTTTCGAACATCTTGATTAAGCACAATAGTTCCCGAAATGCTTTTGAATGCCCCGTGTGTTTCACCCTCTGCACCAAGGACAAACGATACATTAGAAGAATCTTTTATGAATTCGAAATCACCTGTCAAATTACTAAGCTTAAGGTATTCATCTTGCTGCTTCAACTCACCCTTCTCTTCTCTTTCTCCTTGTGTCGTTGCTTCAAACTCCAACAACTCATTGTTGATCATAAATTGAGGCGCATAACTACCAATCGCTATTAGAATAGCAAACAAAGCACCTAAACCATGCTTTTCTTCAACAAAAAGGGCGACAACCGATATTCCAAATATTGCTCCAATAAAGGCGTCCATTCCTCCCATTTTTGAATACAGTAACTCAAGCAATAAAAGTGCTGTAATGAATAAAATTACAACCAAATACGCTACCACTACACCACCAACACTTGAATTTCTTGAACGGGTTGTTTTCGAAATTAAATACGCCCCAAAAACGCCAAAAAACACACCTTCCAGTACATCGCCACCCAGTAAATTAACCTCAGTAATACCCGATAAACTTCCCAACAATGGCAATGTCATCATAGCCAACAACGACAATGAAACCGCCCTAGTATTCTCCGCATAATAAAAGGACGTTGATAAAGCAAATGCTGTAATTACTAAAACACCAAAGCTAGATGCCGCAAAGAAACCTAAAAATGTAGTGAATCCAGTTAGCATAATAAAAACCAATTCACTGACCTCAGACGCTGATAAGCCAACCATTAATTTTCGCAAAACATGACCCTTAACAACCGTAATATGAAATGCAAAAATGGAAATTAAAGCCCCAAGAATAAGAAACATATTGACAAATGCGTAGGAATCGCCTAAGACTTCAATTACGTCGTCTTTAAAATAAAGTGCAAATAGAATTAAGGTAAGAAACGGTACGATAGATTTCAATGCTTTTTTTCTAAAAATCGAGATATAGGAAGCGCTATAGTTTAATGCCACAATTGCAATCAACCCATATACTGGTGAGCTATTGGAATAAAAACTCGAGGCCCAAATTGATGTTATTGTAAAAAGTAATAGATAGAAAAAATTCACAATCTTAAACTCCCTTTTCAACTGAAGGAAGATCCCTACTAAGCCTAAGGTAACAAACGAAACTAAAATAAATGGATTCATAGTACTTCTGATTTATAGTACAAATATACATTTTTATTTACCATGGTATATATCCACGTTAAAAACACGTTCCTAAAAAGCAAGTCTTGTTTAAATTAGCTGATTGTTTTTCAACTTTAAGTGACTTAGTTTATGCAAATATGAATTCGTACTGTTACGCTCTAGAATTAATAAGTGGTCTATATTATGGCAGTCTGTAGCAGCAAAATCAATTGCTTCAGCATCAATTAAACGCTCTGCCTGGCGCTTCACCTCCACCCCATAATGCCCAAAAATGGAATTAAAATTTAATTGTATCGAGACGCCTTTGTCGCGCCATTCCTGCGCTAAAGAAACACAATCATCAAAGTATAAATACCGTTCAAAATGTGCAATAACAGGCTTGTATCCCTGCATTAATAATTCAAACAACAGGTCATCAATTTTACTTGGTTTAGCATGAAATGGAAATTCAATAAGTATGTATTGATCTCCAAATGTTAAGAGCTTTTCTTTTTGCTGTAACTGCTGCATGAATGCATAATCAAAATAATACTCTGCTGCAGCTTCAACCTGAATATTTAAATTCAAAGTTGCCAATTCATTTTTGAGCTCTGCTAAACCGTTTAAAATAATGTCGGGTGTATTCTGGTAATAATCTCTCATAATATGAGGCGTTGTTATTACTTTCTTGTAACCCATTTCTTCCAACTTTGAAAGCAGGCCAATGGTTTGACTCATTGTTTTAGAGCCATCATCAATACCCGGAATTAAATGGCTATGCATATCAACTTTAAAAATTGACATATCTAGAGCCGGAAGTATTTCTTCTTTTTTCGAAAAAATTTTACCCAGCAACCTCATAGCTAATATATTAAGTTATAAACTCCAGTATTCTAAATCCTTAATTTGACCTTTAAAGATTCCTTTAACATCAACAAAAATACCTAAGTCATCTTTCATCATTGCTCTAAATTCACGCTCAGACATAGACTTATATTTCTTATGGTTTACAGCAACAATAATTGCATCATAATCATTTCGTGCTTCAGCTGTTAATGAAACGCCATACTCCTGATTCATTTCTTCAGAAGAAGCATGTGGGTCAACTAAGTCGACCTGTACTTGAAATGATTTCAATTCATTAATAATATCAATCACCTTAGAGTTTCTAATGTCACTCACATCCTCTTTAAATGTTGCTCCCATCACTAAGATTTTAGCATCTTGAATGTGTTTTCCTGTAGCAAGTATTTTTTTAACCGTTTGTTTTCCGATATAAAAACCCATTGAGTCATTCACATAGCGTCCACTAGTAATCACCTTAGAGTGATAGCCTGCTTGTTGTGCTTTATGTGTTAAATAATAAGGATCGACACCTATACAATGCCCTCCAACCAAGCCAGGTGTAAACTTCAAGAAATTCCATTTAGTGCCTGCTGCCTCAAGAACATCAAATGTATTAACACCTAGTTTATTAAAGATAATTGACAACTCATTGATCAGTGCAATATTTACATCTCGCTGAGTATTTTCAATGATTTTTGCTGCTTCAGCAACCTTTATTGAAGATGCTTTATGAACACCTGCTTCAACAACTAATTCGTATGTTTTCGCTATGTTATCTAACGAATCATCACAGCATCCTGAAACAACCTTAATTACATTTTGAAGGGTATGTTCTTTGTCTCCTGGATTAATTCTTTCGGGTGAGTAACCAACCATAAAGTCTTCTCGAAACTTCAATCCTGAAATTTCTTCTAAAACAGGGATACAATCTTCTTCTGTACAACCAGGATAAACTGTTGATTCAAAAACAACGTAGTCTCCTTTTTTCAATGCTTTCCCAACTGTTCTACTTGCTCCTAACAAAGGTGATAGGTTTGGTAAATTTGCGCCATCAATAGGTGTGGGAACAGCAACTACAAAAAACTGAACATCTGAAAGGTCTTCAATTTCAGTCGTAAACTTAATATCACACCCCTCGAATTCAGAAGCGTCTAATTCGTTACTAGGATCAACATTATTACGCATCAATTCAACACGTTCTTCATTAATATCAAATCCAACCACCTGAATTTTTCGCGCAAATTCTAAAGCTATTGGTAAACCAACATATCCTAAACCAATAACCGCAAGTTTTGCTTCTTTATTGATTAACTTATTATAAACCGAGTTGCTCATTTCTTACTTTATATATTCTTTCTATTATTTCAACAACTTTCAAGCCCTCCAATGCATTTGTAGTAGCTGTTGTCTTTCCTTTTAACGTATCAATCACGTTCTTAATTACATAATTGTGATTTGCCGCAGAACCCTTATATGGTCCATAATCATTTGCAGGGTTTGATGCACGTAAAGTAGGCATTTCATACCCCTCAATATTACACACTTCAACTTCATTCATATACTGACCGCCAATCTTAATTGACCCTTTACTACCAATGATAGTCATTGAGCTTTCTAAGTTTTGATTTGCAACAGCAGTAGAGTAATTTAAACTCCCCATTCCTCCATCAACAAAGTCGAAGCTTACAAACCCAGAATCTTCAAAATCTGTTGAGTTTTCGTGTGTGAAATCAGCAAATCGGCCTTGAATATTATCGATATCTCCAAATAACCAATACATTATATCAATAAAGTGAGAGAATTGTGTAAATAATGTCCCTCCATCTAGCTCTGAAGTTCCTTTCCAACCACCTTTTTTATAATACCTGGCATCTCTATTCCAGTAGCAATTCAGCTGCACCATAAACGTGTCTCCAAGAATTTTATCTTCTACAATAGACTTAATCCATTCTGATGGCGGTGAGTACCTGTTTTGCATTACACAAAAAACACTTTTAGACATTTGTAATGATTTAAAAATCACTTTCTCACAAGCATCTTTTGATAAGCCCATAGGCTTTTCACAAACAATATGTTTTTTCTCTTCTAACGCTACTAAACTTTGAGAAGCATGCAAGCCATTTGGAGTACAAATATTAGCCACATCAAATTCAATTCCTGATGCTATAAGCTCTTCAAGAGAAGTGAAAAATGGAACATCAAATCGTTCTGCTTCACACGTCTCTTTAGTTCGAACATCAATCATTGCAACGAGCTCTGCCTCTTCTTCTCGAGAGATCATTTCAGCATGACGCTTCCCTATATGGCCAGCACCAACAACTGCAAATTTTATTTTTTTATTTTCTTGCATCTTTACTTAATCTATTTTAGATACTTCCTTATTTACTAATCTATACTCTGCACCACTTTCCGAACAAAAAGCAACTCCTTTCACATCAAACTCTAAGCGGTGTCCAAATTCGCTTATCCAACCTATTTGACGAGCTGGATTACCTACAACGAGTGCGTAAGCATTTACAGTTTTTGTAACAACTGCTCCTGCTCCAATAAATGCATATTGCCCAATATCATGCCCACATACAATGGTTGCATTAGCACCAATACTTGCCCCTTTTCGAACAATTGTTTTTGAGTATTCATTCCTTCTTACTACCGCACTTCTCGGGTTAATTACATTGGTAAAGACCATCGAAGGTCCTAAAAAAACATCGTCCTCGCATTCCACTCCTGTGTACAAAGATACATTGTTTTGAATCTTAACATTTTGACCCAGCTTAACCCCGGGAGAAACAACAACATTTTGTCCAATATTACATCCTTGTCCGATAATACAATTCGGCATAATGTGAGAAAAATGCCAAATTTTAGTTCCTTCACCTATCTGGCAATCTGCGTCAATTACAGCGGTTTCATGTGCGAAAAATTTCATTATCGAATAATATATTTATCAAAATTATAGTGCGCTGTTGCCGTCAACTCTTCTTCAGGTAAGCTTTTGAAATAAGCATACGTTCTTTTTAGGCCTTCCATTCTATCAACTTTAGGCTCCCAATTTAACACCGCTTTTGCTTTTGTTATATCAGGTTGGCGTTGTTTAGGGTCATCTACTGGCAAATCTTTATAAATCACCTTTTGATCTGTGCCTGTTAATTTAATAATTTCTTCTGCAAAATCACCTATTGAAATTTCTGACGGATTGCCAATGTTAACTGGATCTGAACAATTACTAAGTAATAATCGATAAATTCCTTCTACTAAATCATCCACATAACAGAAAGATCTTGTTTGAGAACCATCCCCGAAAATTGTTAAATCTTCTCCCCTTAGTGCTTGACCAATAAAGGCAGGTAAAACACGCCCATCATTCAGCCGCATACGAGGGCCATATGTGTTAAAAATCCTTACAATTCTAGTTTCTAAACTGTGAAATGTATGGTATGCCATTGTTATCGCTTCTTGAAAGCGTTTTGCTTCATCATAAACACCTCTTGGGCCAACAGGGTTCACATGCCCCCAATAAGATTCGGTTTGCGGATGAACCTCAGGATCTCCGTAAACTTCAGACGTTGATGCTATAAGTAAGCGTGCGCCTTTTGCCTTTGCTAGACCAAGGCAATTATGAATACCTAAAGAGCCTACCTTCAACGTTTGAATTGGTATTTTTAAATAATCAATAGGACTTGCTGGCGAGGCAAAATGAAGGATGTAATCTAACGTTCCAGGTACATGAATAAATTTTGTTACATCATGATTTCCAAATTCAAAATTATCCAATGGAAAAAGGTGTTCAATATTTTCCAACCGCCCCGTTATGAGGTTATCCATCGCAATGACATGATAATCTTTTTTCACAAAAAAATCACAAAGATGCGACCCCAAAAAACCAGCTGCACCCGTAATCAATATTCTCTTTCTTGCTGCCATTATCTTAGTTCTTTACGTATGGAAAAATGGTCTTTCTTCCGATTGAATTATAATAAAACCCTCTATTTTTCATGTCTTCTAAATCGTAAATATTTCTCCCATCAAAAATTATAGGTGCATTTAAACTGTCTTTTATCCTGTCAAAATCAGGCGCTCTAAATGCGGCCCATTCTGTAGCAATTAATAACGCATCACTATTGGTTAAGGCATCATATTGATCGTCTACAAATTCAATACGATTTCCAAGACTGCTTTTTACATTTAGCATTGCTTCAGGGTCGTAGGCAATAACCTTAGCCCCTGCTTCAATTAACGCCTCAATAATATACAAGGCTGAAGCTTCACGAATATCATCTGTATCTGGCTTAAACGCTAAGCCCCACAAAGCAAACTGCAATCCATTTAAGTCTCCAAAGTAATTTTTTAGCTTATCAACAAGTACTATTTTTTGCTTTTCATTGACATTGAGCACGCTTTGAATAATTTCAAAATTGTAGTCGGCCTCTAGTCCACTTTTAACTAAAGCACTAACATCTTTCGGGAAGCAACTTCCTCCAAATCCAATGCCCGGGTAAAGAAATTTATGTCCAATTCTAGAATCCGAACCAATTCCTTTTCTCACCTTATCAACATCTGCACCAACTCGCTCACAAAAGTTAGCAATTTCATTCATAAAGGTGATTTTGGTCGCCAAAAATGAATTTGCGGCATATTTTGTTAACTCTGCTGATTTCTCATCCATTACAATTAAAGGGTGTCCATCACCAATAAAAGGCTGATAAAGCTCTGTCATTATTTTTACAGCTCGAGGATCTGAGGTTCCTATCACTACACGATCAGGATTCAAGAAATCATCTACTGCAAATCCCTCACGTAAAAACTCAGGATTAGAAACAACCGCAAACTCAACTGTCGCATGCTGTTTAATTGCTGCTTCAACTTTTTCTGCTGTTCCTACAGGAACCGTAGATTTATCTACAATTACTTTATATTCCGACATCATCCTACCCAGTTGACCAGCAACATTCAATACAGCGCTTAAGTCTGCTGATCCATCCTCACCTGGAGGGGTTGGTAACGCCAAAAACACAATGTCTGCAAAATCAATTGCCTCTTTTAAGTTCGTTGTAAATGAAATTCGTTTTGCTTTAATGTTTCGGTCAAAAACAACGTCTAAATGAGGCTCATAAATAGGAACCTCTCCGCGTCTCATTTTTTCAACCTTACCTTCATCAATATCGACACAAACAACTTGATTTCCAGTTTCAGCAAAGCATGTACCAGTAACCAACCCTACATAACCTGTTCCGACTACAGCTACCTTCTTCATAACTACACTTGAGCATTAATGAAGTCTGCAATGTTTGAGCAAATGTAATCCAATTGATCTTGCTCCATTTCAGTGTGAATAGGCAGTGACAATACCTGGCGAGTAAGCATATCAGTAACCGGTAAATCTGTAGTTTCACTTCCAAATTCTGAAAACATTTTTTGTCGATGTGCTGGAATTGGATAGTAAATCATTGATGGAATTCCATTCGCTGCTAAATGCGCATTCAAAGCATCTCTATCGATACCAATCAATCGCATTGTATATTGGTGAAACACATGACGTGATTGATCACCTCTAACTGGGGTGATAACACCATCAAATGATGCTAAAAATTGATCATAATGGGCTGCCACTTTTCTTCGAGCTGAAATGTAATCATCTAATTTTGCCAATTTTATTTTTAAAACTGCAGCTTGAATACTGTCTAATCTTGAGTTGCATCCAACCGTATCATGATAATAACGCTTACTTTGACCATGATTTGAAATTTTTCTCATTTGAGCCGCTAGAGCGTCATCGTTTGTGAAAATTGCACCACCATCTCCATAGCATCCTAGATTTTTAGATGGAAAGAATGAAGTACAACCTATATGACCAATCCCTCCAGTTTTAACATCTCCAGAAGGCATGTGATAATCGCTTCCGATAGCTTGTGCATTATCTTCAATAACATGAATACCATGCTTATTAGCAAGCTTCATAATATCTTCCATATTCGCAGCTTGACCATATAAATGAACCGGGACAATTGCCTTCGTCTTTGACGTTATAACTGCTTCTATTTTTGATGAATCAATACAAAATGTTTCTTCATCTACATCAACAAAGACAGGGACTAAACCTAACAATGCCACCACTTCAGTAGTTGCAATGTACGTGAACGAAGGTGTTATTACTTCATCTCCTGGCTTTAAGCCTAATGCCATCAATGCAATTTGCAAGGCATCTGTACCATTGGCACAGGGTATCACATGTTTTACTCCCAAATAAGATTCTAGGTCTTCTTGAAAACCTGAAACCGCAGGTCCATTAATAAACTGAGCAGCCTCTAAAACAGTTGTGATTGCCTGATCTACCTCGGGCTTAATGACCTGATACTGCGACACTAAGTCGACCATCTGTATTTTTTTCATCGAAAGATGTTATGTTCAATTATTACAAAGAGTATAAAGATAAAAATTACAAATTAAAACTCCCTTGAAAGGCTTAATTTTTAGTAAAAAGACACTCGAGTCATCAAGATGCAAAAGAATAATTCTAGTACCATAATATTCGTTTTAACATTAATCATCACTAAAAAATGTACCTTAGTGTTTTAAGATAAAAAAACACCATTTTGAAATTAAAATTAAACAGCCCCATTTTGAAATTCATAGTACTGAATGTCATTTTCATTTTTGTGTTTTCACTCCAAGGAAATGCGCAACGAAACGTTAAAGATTCGATCATTGGAACTCCTTGGATTAGCATTGAATACGGATTAAATTGGACCGGTGGAGATCTCGCGAAAAAATACGGTTTAATGAACCAAATTGGAGGATTCGCAGGGTATAAAACCAACAAAAATTGGACCTTCGGATTAGAAAGTAATTTCATGTTTGGGAACGACATTCACGTAACGGGTCTATTTGACCACCTACTAGACTCTAAAGGAAACATAACAGATATCAATGGAGACATCGCAAAAGTTCGTGTTTTATCTCGTGGTGTGCATGCAAATCTACTCGTAGGAAAAATATTTCCTGTATTCAGCCCCAATCAGAACTCAGGTATTTACGTAAATGCTGGTATAGGCTTTTTGGCACATAAAATTCGCGTTGAAACACAAGACCAGGTCATTCCATCTCTGGAATTAGATTATAAAAAAGGATACGACAGATTATCAACAGGGATTAACACGCATCAATTTATCGGGTATTCATTTATGGCCAATCAAGGGGCGCTAAACTTTTACGCCGGATTCTACGCACAGCAAGGTTACACCTACAATCAACGAACAATCTTTTTTGACCAACCCAACACACCGGTATCCGACGAATTAATGATTGATCTTCAATATGGATTTAAAGTAGGTTGGTTAATTCCTATTTACAAAAGAGTCCCTAAAGCGTATTATTTCAATTAATGCATTTGCTGTATAACATAAGCATTTGGGTCTTTGGATTCAGCATGAGAATCCTCTCCCTCGTTAACCCCAAAGCAAAAAAATGGGTTGCTGGCAGATCAAAAATATTTGGTCAACTTCCCGAACTTGAAAAACGCGATGTCATTTGGTTTCACTGTGCATCCTTAGGGGAATTTGACCAAGGGCTCCCCTTAATGGAACTCATTAAATCAAATAACCCGAACTGCTTTCTTTTAGTTACGTTTTTCTCCCCGTCTGGAATGGATCATTACTATAAACGACAACATTGTGCAGACCATGTAATGTACCTTCCATTAGACACCCCATCAAACGCGGCCAAATTTATAGCACACTTCAATCCAACTCAAGCATTTTTTGTCAAGTATGAGTTTTGGTCAAATTTCATTTATACAGCAAGAAAGAACAACACATCCATATACAACATAAGTGGTCTATTTAGAGATGACCATCGTTTTTTCAAATGGTACGGTAATTTTTTCAGACATACCCTAACTAAATTTGACTGGTTCTTTGTTCAAAATCAACATTCAAAAGAATTATTAGCATCCATTGGCATTCAAAACGTATCCGTTACTGGTGACAGTAGATTTGATAAAGTTATTGACAACAAAAAAAATGCAACAAAAGATTCAATTATAGAAACATTTTGCGCAGGTCAAAAACCACTAATAATTGGAAGTTCTTGGCCTGAAGATGAAAAGCACATTTTAAACGCCATAGCTAATTCTTCAAAAAAAATAATCATTGCGCCTCACAACGTGGATGAGCGTCACATCTCAGGAATTATAGCACAGTTAACAGTAAGGTATTCACGCTACACAAAGGCAAACGATAACCACGCCTTAGAACAATCAACAATCCTAATACTAGATACAATCGGACAGTTATCAAACGCCTACTTCTACGGTTCTATAGCCTATGTCGGAGGTGGTTTTTCTGGATCCTTACACAACATCTTAGAACCTGCTGTATTTGGACTCCCTGTTATCTTTGGACCAAAACACAAACGATTTCCAGAAGGACAAGCTTTTATAAACCATGGATTTGGATTCAGCATAAATTCACCGCAAGAAATTTGTGAAGCGCTAGAAACTATTGAAGAAAATTACACCGCTATTCAAAAAAAAGAATTCGAGTTTATTGCTATAAATGCTGGTGCATCCTTAAAAATCTACACGAAAATTTTCTCTGTCTAACCATCCGAACCACACCAGCTTCAAGTAAAAAAATAAATTCGATATTCAAAACATAGCCCTAACATTAAATAATGTTATTAATTTTGACTGAAAATTATTAAAACAACAAGAATATAATGGGAGTATTAGTAGGAAAGAAAGCGCCATCATTTAAGGCAGCTGCAGTAGTAAACGGAGGGGAAATTGTTCAAGATTTTTCTTTAGATCAATTCATTGGAAAAAACCATGTGTTATTTTTCTTTTACCCAAAAGATTTCACTTTCGTGTGCCCTTCTGAATTACACGCATTTCAAGCAAAACTAGCTGAATTTGAAGCTCGAGGAGTTAAGGTTGTAGCAGCATCAACAGATACTGAAGAGTCTCACTGGGGGTGGTTACAGGTTCCTAAAGAAAAAGGTGGAATTCAAGGTGTAACATACCCAATCGTAGCAGATACATCTAAAACAATTTCCGACGCATTTGGAGTTTTAGCTGGAGATTACGATTATGACATGGAGGGTAAAATGGTTGCAAATGGGCCTATGATTGCCTACAGAGGTTTATTCCTTATTGATAAAGAAGGAACTGTTATGCATGAATTAATTAACATGTTCCCATTAGGAAGAAATGTTGATGAAGCATTAAGAATGGTTGATGCCCTACAATTTTTTGAAGAAAATGGTGAGGTTTGCCCAGCGAACTGGCACAAAGGAGATGACGGCATGACTGCATCTTTTGACGGTGTTGCTGACTACCTAGGTAAGCACTAAATAAAACGTTAAACTTAGAGCCGCTCAATAATTGAGCGGCTTTTTTTGTACATAAAAAAGCCATAACAACGAAAATATAGAAGAAATTGATAACGTTTGAATCCTAAGTTCTATCTTCGCTTTAATGTATTCTGATGAATTCTTTATGGAGCGATGTATTCAACTTGCCAAACTGGGCAAAGGAAAAGTTGCACCCAACCCCTTGGTCGGTTCTATTATCGTTCATCAGGGCAAAATCATCGGTGAAGGATACCATGAGAAATATGGATTTGCTCATGCTGAAGTAAACGCTATAAATAGTGTAAAAGACCCTTCGCTACTAAAAGAGTCTACCATCTATGTTTCATTGGAACCTTGTGCACACTATGGAAAAACCCCACCTTGTGCACTACGACTAACTCAAATTAAAATTAAACGGGTTGTTATAGGTAGCTTTGATTCATTTGCTGAGGTAAATGGAAAAGGGATTCAAATGCTTCGTGAAAAAGGGATTGAGGTCAAACTTGGAGTTCATGAAGAAGCTTGTCGCGCATTAAACAAACACTTTTTCACCTTTAATGAAAACTCCCGACCATATATTTTATTAAAATGGGCGCAATCACCAGATGGTTTTATAGATAAAGAAGGGAAGCAGCACTGGATTTCCTCCCCAGAAACTCAAGCGGTAGTTCATAAACTGAGAAGTGAATATCAAGGAATACTTGTTGGGCGTAAAACAGCTCAAAATGACAACCCATCGCTAACTGTTCGCGCATACAAAGGAACGAACCCTATTCGGATCGTTATTGATTCACAACTGAAACTAAACCCTTCATTACTCCTGTTTAACGATGAGGCACAAACAATTATTTTAAATAAAAAAACACACTCTATTTCAGGAAATTTAAGCTGGATAAAACTTCCTGAAATTAACCCTGAAACAATTGTTGAAACGCTATACAAACTAGGAATTCAATCTGTAATAATAGAGGGCGGGGGAACAACACTTCAATCATTCATTGATTCGGGTCTCTGGGATGAAGCAATGGTCATTCAAGGTAATAACCCGCTAATAAACGGAACAAAAGGCCCTAGAATAAATAAACAACCAAACCAACAGGCTGATTTTTTTGGTGATCTTATCTCAACTTATTACAACGTATGATTCCATTAATATTTTCCATATTCAGTTCAACGATCATATTCGTTATTTTTAAATTGTTTAAACGGTTTAAGATTGATACATTTCAAGCAATCGTATTTAATTACTTCACTGCTGCAATCATTGGTTTTAGTTTGTATAGTACAACGTGGAAGTTAAACTCGCTAGAAAACCCGCAGTGGATTCCTTTTGCACTACTCTGCGCATCACTCTTCATCGGATTGTTTTTTATGATGGGAAAAAGTGCACAAATTAATGGCGTAGCCTCCACTTCAATTGCTGTAAAAATGAGTATGGCCGTGTCTCTAATTCTCATGGTTTTTTGGTACTCTGAACACGTATCTATTCTTAAAACTGTTGGTATTTCATTGGCGTTTACTGGTGTATTGTTAGTTTCGCTTTCTAAGCGAAAATTAAAATCTAAAGCCACTACTGCATGGATGTTGTTACTCTTATTTGTTGGAAGTGGCGTGCTTGACTTCACCTTAAATTTTGTTCAAAAAAATGTGCTTGGACCAATAACCCCTTCCCTTTTTACCGCAATAACACTCGGACTAGCAGGTGTCATTGGAAGCATCATACTGATACTAACAATCCGCAAAAATAAAACACGTATTAAGCTTAAAAATATTATCGCTGGGGTTATTTTAGGCGTTCCTAATTACTTCGCCATATATTTATTACTCCTATCTTATCGTACAACTGGATGGAATGCCTCAACGGTACTTGCAATCACAAATGTCTCTGTAGTTCTTTGTTCTGCGATTATTGGATTCACCCTATTTAAAGAAACAAAAACACGCACAAGACTAATCGGCTTACTGGCTGCAATTTCAGCAATCATTATCTTGTATTTTGAACACTAAACATTTTAAATCATGATTATTCACCCGCTCAATACTGGAAACTTTAAACTCGACGGAGGCGCTATGTTTGGCGTTGTACCTAAATCTTTATGGGAAAGAACCAATCCAGCAGACTCAAAAAACATGTGCGACTGGTCAATGAGGTCACTTTTAATTGAAGATGGAGATCGTTTAATCTTAATTGACACAGGAATTGGAGACAAGCAGTCAGAAAAGTTCTTTTCACATTACTACTTATCTGATGAAAATAGCTTAGAACCAAACTTAAACAAACTGGGGTTTTCAGTAGACGATATAACCGATGTATTTTTAACCCACCTGCATTTTGACCATTGCGGAGGAGCTATAAAATGGAATAAAAATAGAACTGGATTTGAGCCCGTATTTAAAAATGCTATTTATTGGAGCACTGAAAAACATTGGAAATGGGCAACAGAACCTAATTCTAGAGAAAAAGCATCATTTTTATCTGAAAACATTCTCCCTCTACAAGAAAGTGGGCAATTAAAATTTGTCGATCGTCAAGGGGATTTCACAAAAAATGTATTCAATAATTTTGATATCCTTTTTGTTGATGGGCATACAGAAAGCATGATGATTCCTCACATCCATTACAAAGAGCAGACCTTGGTTTTTATGGCTGATTTATTGCCTAGTGTTGGACACTTACCTATCCCATATGTTATGGGGTATGATACACGCCCTTTGATTACACTTTCTGAAAAAGAACGTTTTCTGAAAAAAGCGGAAGAAAACAACTACATCTTATTTCTTGAACACGATTATTCAAATGAGTGTTGTACATTACAGAACACCGAAAAAGGAATTCGACTTAAAGATACATTTAACTTTTCTCAGTTATTTTAACCCACTACAATTAAACTTTTTACCATGGATAAATACCTATTAGAAATCCTTAAAGAAGTAAACACCATTATCATTCCTGGGCTTGGTGCACTTACAATTATCAATGCTGATAAAGGCGAAATCATGTTCATGTCTTACCTAAAACATGATGATGGTAAATTAACTTCCTACATTTCTAAAAACGAAGGTATTGATGAGAACGAAGCAATGAATTTAGTTGCAAAATACGTTCGTGAAATTCAAATAGAGCTAAATAAAGGGGAATCGTATGACATGTATCAGTTTGGATCGTTCTATAAAAATCATGATGAAATTGATTTTAAAAGTTGGGCCCAAATGCATGAATCTACTCAAGAGGAACCAAAAAATCAGCCAGAACAAAACGAAACCACAACCAAAAAACAACCCGAAGAAAATATTTATGTGGCGACAAAAAAGGAAGACAAAGGCTTAACTATTCTTGAAAAAGAAGAGCGAAAAGCAACTGAAGCTAAATTGGATCAATTACGTAACGAGCAAACCAAAAAGAGCGCGCAAAAAAAACGTAGTGTTGGCTTCTATATATTACTCCTATTCGTTGCCCTTATTCTTGGAGGAGGTACATTTTGGGGAGTGAATTACACTAAACATGAGACAAAAGAATCACATTTAATAAGCACTGAAAATTCGCCTAAAAAAACCACCACCCATTCTGAGAAATCAGAAGAAGTGTTACCTGATGTAATCTCAGAAGTAGATGCTGGCAACAATAATGATTCAGTAGAGGGGTCTATAGACATTTCCGTGGAATCAACTCAAGACTCAGAAATTGAACCCGCTCAAGAAGAACCACTAGCACAATCTGTAAATACAGAGACGGATTTTCGTTTTCACATAATTACAGGTGCATTTTCATCTGAAAGTAACGCTAACCGCTTAGGCGACAAGCTAAGAGACGAAGGGTATACAGTTACAATTGGAGAAGGTAGGGGAATGACATTGGTCAGTATCCAGTCATTTCAAACAAAAGCTGAAGCAAAAGCTAGACTCATTGAGCTAAAAGAGGTTACACCTAATGGTTGGGTTTACAAGTGGTAGATTGTCCAAAAAAATGTGCATGCTTCAAGGTTAGTAACACCCCGATTGAAGTTACATTTTCTGAATTAGGTCTATTAATCGGTTAGAATAACCTGCTTCATTATCATACCACCCGACAACTTTCACCATGTTTCCAATTACACTTGTGAGCAATGAGTCAAAAACACAACTGCTCGATTCACCAAGTATATCAACAGAAACAACTGGGTCCTCAGTATAGATCAAAATCCCTTTTAAACTACCCTTAGATGCATTCTTCATCGCTTGATTAATTTGATCTTCAGTAGGAGGATTACTTACCACAAATGTTAAATCCGTCATTGATCCATTTGGAACAGGCACACGAATACCACACCCTCCAATATGTCCTTCTAGCTCTGGGAATATTTTTGACAGCGCCTTTGCAGCACCGGTTGTTGTTGGAACAATAGATTCCGCAGCAGCTCTCGCTCTCCTTAAATCTTTGTGTGGCGCATCATGAAGTCGTTGATCAGAGGTATAACTATGAATTGTAGTTATAAATGCGCTTTCTATTTCACACAACTCTTTCATAACTTTAACCATAGGTGCTGCCGAATTTGTTGTACATGACGCATTGGAAACAATGAGGTCGCTTTCTAAAAGCAATTGGTCATTAACCCCTAAAACAACCGTTCTTGTATCTCCATCTTTTGCTGGTGCAGACAAGACAACTTTTTTAGCTCCTCCTATTAAATGCTGAGAAGCAAGTGCCTTTGTTCTAAACACACCTGTCGACTCCAATACGATTTCCACATCATAGTCTACCCAATTTATATCTTTTGGATTTCGTTCAGAAATGAAGTGAATTTCTTTTCCATTTAGAAACACAATCTTATTTCCCTCTACCCGAAACTCATGTTTTAGCTTACGGTGAATACTATCGTACCTGAACAAATGTGCCAAGGTGTTTATATCTGACAAATCATTCACTACAGCAACATCAACATTAGGGTTGTCCAAAGACATTCGTGTGAAATACCTGCCTATTCTACCAAAGCCATTTACACCAATTTTCTTCATGTTCTTTTGATTTGTATTCTGTAAAAATAATGATGTCTTTCGTATGCCTAACATTCAAAGACAAAAAAAAGGGCAACCAAATGGCTACCCTCTTATAGTATTCATCAATTAATTAGTGTATCACCTGAATAAAACCGTGCTCTTGAAGGTCGTCACCTCCTGCTATAACAGCATCAATGATATAGAAGTACGTTCCTTCGACAACTTCTTTTCCACTTTTATCCTTTCCATCCCAAGTACAAGCGCTGGCAGCATTATCACATTCAAATACTACATTGCCCCATCTGTTTGTAATGGTAAGTTTGAACTTCGAAAGTCCATTGGCCTCAACATACCACAGCGGATTTTGAGAGCCTTCTGCTAAAGATATTACATTTGGCACATCAATAAAGCACAGTTCATAATTAACAAAGGTAGATTCCTGTGTAGTATGACACGCGTTACTCATACTCACCGTATATGTGCCAGGGCTATCAACATTAATGGTCTGTCCTATCGTTCCATCGTTCCAAACAAAACTTGTTGCGTAAGAGTTGTCATCAGGCGCCGTTAAACTATAAACAATTCCATTACAAAGGACCGTATCTGAAAAATAAGTAAATGGATAGGGTAAAAATTCAACTTCGGCTGTTACAACAGTATTACACGCATTATCGGTGTAGCTTATGGTGTAAATCCCAGGGGTGGATGTATAAATATCCGGGTTATCTATGTTATTTGAAGGGGAAAATGTGATTGCTGTATCTGCAGCAGACCATACCCCTCCACTGTAAGACTGAACACCATTTACATAATAACTCAAATCACAAGCAATACTATCATTAAAAATAACCGGTTGAGGTAGTGTATATAATGCCACTGTAGTATCATAATCACATCCAAAATCATCTGTAATTTCATAGGTGTAATACGTATACCCTGGTGTGTTTGTTTGGACTACAAGCGCAGTATCTGATTGACCTGAAACAATTGTCGGGTGGTTTTGCCAATTTTCACTCACAACCGTATTCTGGTACCCATTAGCTCCAGGAAAAAATGACGGGTCAAAGTACAATCCCCACTCAAAAATATAACCATCATCAATACCTAAATTGTCTTGAACAATTATTGTCCATTGTCCATTAATTGGGCATCCAGCGAAAGAAGAAAAATCATCTTCAGGTAAGAAAATCCCATTAGGATTTAACGACGGACCATTGCCCCCAAAGTTTGGTGCAGGAACTGTATTACCGGTTTCAGAAGGCCAATCTCCAAATGTATTGAACACTGAACTAAAACAGTACTCCCAACCTTCACCAGGACCTCCCCCTCCACTATCATCTATCGGATCTCCCATATAAGTACCACCTCCACTAACCCCACCAGGAATAAAACCAATGGCTTGGTCATATGAATTTAATAAGGTGACTTGTGTTCCGTTAGGGCATTGAAGTGCTATTTCTAAATCTCCAAGGTAAGAATGCTCCATTGTAATACAGACTTGATTCAAGTCTTGTGAGTTTGAAACTTGTGAACCCGTTGGAAAACCTGAAATATCAATAGGCGCTTGGTATTGTGCGCCCGAGCCATCAGGAAGGTAGGTTAAACCAGCAAATGATCCGCCCAATTGAAACGTTCCGGAAGGGATATTGATCCCCACAGTATCTGTTGCCGTTACACCTCCAACTAGCGTTGTACTTTCACCTAAACAAACCGTGTCTTCAATAGGCCCTGTACCTGAAAAATCAGGCAATTGAGAAACCCTAACCTTACAGACAACCCGGTCAATTTGAGGAAATTGATCTTCTATTTTCACATCAACAATAAATCCATTTCTCGTCGGTGGCGTAAACCAAACGGAATCATTATCTGGATATGTTCCTCCATCTGTAATGTACCAATCAAATGAAATTGTCGAATTGACATTCTGAGAATATCCATATCCTGTATTTTCTAATGAATGAGGGAAAACTGGTGTTGCCACAAGTAAAACACTATCACCAAAACAAACATCAACAAACCCCGTATCTAAAGGATTTAAAACATTCACGCCTTGCCCATTAATAAATGCTTCTACATGCGGTTCAAAAGGTTGTGCTTGGTTACCACATTGAACATTCGCATTCCATCCCGTTCCTTCATTGGCTCCGTCTGAAACAAATACAACTGTTAAACATCCGCTAGGATTACTCCAAGAAGCCGTGTATGCAAATCCCATTGGATCAGTCACCGAATTATGAACACCTAATAAAGGAGCACTTACATCAGGGCCATCAAATACATAAATGGAATCAGAACCATCAACATCAAATTCAAAGCCTGCATTAATGGCAAATGTCATTGTCATTTTTGTTCCAAGATTTAAATCTGGACAAAATACCGTTGTATCATTAAAATTTGCAGAATAATTTGCGCCATTTCCATCATCAAAAAAGTTATTCGAACCAATACCAAAGGTGGCACAATCGGCTGGGTTGGTTTGTAAATACCCTTCATCACCCATAAGAACACTCTGCCCAAAAGTCCACCCTGACAAGGTTAAAAAACCCGCAGTTACAACAATTATTTTAATCACATTTTTCATCTTATCTTGATTTATTTAGATTCTTGACTTAACACATAACGTGATTTAACAACCAAAATCTTATCTCGTCCTAGCACCTTAAAATATTGATTCACATTTTTAATATCGAGGCCTAAGGCTATAAAATTGAACGCTTTATCTGAAATATCAATTGACCTTAAGTCAACATGTTTTTCCTTTGAGATGTCAGTCAAGTAAATTGCATTATCTAGCGCATAAACCAAACGGCTATACGCCTGAGGATTATTACCATTCAACGTAATTAACTCTTCCGAGGTATAACGGTCAAGCAACCTAGAATCAACTTCTTGAGAAAAACCTATTAATGAACAACTTATACTCATCAATGCACTAAAAAATAATTTCATAATCAAACGTTTAAACCGCAGTATTCAACCTTAAGACGTAACAACGTTGAAAAGGGTTGTATACGGCATCTATTTCTTTTGTAAAAAAACAATGTGTTAAAATTACAATAAAATATATTGGTTAAGCTCACCAAGCTGCTTCTATTATTGCCTTCCTAACTCAGAATTTCAACAATTAATGTTACAAACAGTTAAATATTTTGCTTTAGTAGGTGAATTGAACACCTGTTATTTAATTGTGAATAAAAACGCTAAAATTGATGATAAACAATTCAACACCGAACCTTTATTATTGAGAATAAAACTTAATTTTGTTTCACTAAATACAGTACATACAATAAAGCAACTATGGAAGCGCAAGAATTAAAGAATATTGCATCGCAAGTTAGAAGAGATATCGTAAGAATGGTTTCAGCAGTAAGCTCTGGTCACCCTGGAGGCTCTCTAGGTTGTGCAGACTTTTTAACAGTGCTTTATTTTGATAAAATGAAGCATGATCCACGCAACTTTAAAATGGACGCCATAAACGAAGATGTGTTCTACCTATCTAACGGACACATATCACCAGTATTTTATAGTGTTCTAGCACGATGTGGCTACTTCCCTGTACCTGAACTAAGTGGTTTTAGAATCATGTCAAGCCGTTTACAGGGCCACCCATCTACAGACAAGGGCTTGCCTGGAATTCGTATGGCGTCAGGGTCATTAGGGCAGGGATTATCTTGTGCGTTAGGAACTGCTGAAACAAAAAAGTTGAATAATGATGACAGTATCGTATATACACTTCATGGTGATGGTGAATTACAGGAAGGTCAGATATGGGAAGCTGCAATGTATGCTTCTGCAAAAAACATTGATAATGTTATCGCGACAATAGATTACAATGGTCGTCAGATTGATGGAGATTGTGACGATGTCCTTTCGCTAGGTAATCTTGCGCAAAAATGGAACGCTTTTGGATGGGAAGTTCTGGAAATGGACGGGCACAACATCGATGAAATCAAATCAACGATGGATAAAGCAAAAAGTATGACTGGCAATGGAAAGCCAATCGTCATCATCATGAAGACAGAAATGGGTCAAGGAGTTGATTACATGATGGGGACGCATAAATGGCATGGTTCTGCTCCAAATGAAGAACAATTAACTGATGCCCTAAATCAACTTGAAGAAACATTAGGAGATTACTAAAATTGAAGTTTATTTTATTCATAGCGTTCTCAATTTTAAGTTCGATTAGTTTCGGGCAAGAAGATTTGACTCGAATACTTTTTATTCTAGATGCTTCTAACAGTATGAATGCTAAATGGGGAGATCAAACTCGAATTGAAGCAGCAAAAGAACTATTAACAAAAACAGTTGATGATTTACACGCTGTTCCAAATTTAGAAATTGGATTACGTGTTTACGGACACCAATCACCAATTACAGCAACATTCCAAGATTGTAATGACACAAAGCTAGAAGTCCCTTTTGCAAAAAACAATTTTGACAACATCAAGTCACGCATCAAGTCTATTCGCGCAAAAGGAACAACTCCTATTGCTAGATCTCTAGAAGCTGCAGCTGGAGACTTTCCAGACAACAACTCGAGAAATACAATCATTTTAATTACCGACGGGCTAGAGGCATGTGACAATGACCCTTGTGTTATTGCCAAGAAACTAAAAGATAAAGGGGTCAAAGTTAATCCCTTTGTTATTGGACTTGGGATGGACTTATCCTACTTGGAGCAGTTTAAATGCATAGGAACATATGCCGATGCTGAAACAAAAGAAACATTTAAGCAGGTACTGCAGACAGTGGTTTCAAGAGCACTATTAAATACAACCGCTCAAATTAACTTAAACGACATCACACATACTCCATCTGAAACAGATGTGACAATGTTCTTGTTCAAAGCTGGAACAAACGAATTAAAATATACATTTACGCACACCTTAAATGAGTTAGGGCACCCTGACACATTAATATTAGACCCTCAATACAAATACGATTTAATTGTTAACACGACGCCTAAAATTATCAAGAAAGGCATTGAGATTCAACGTAACATACACAATACCATAATTGTTGATTCTCCCCAAGGATATCTAAAAGTGCGGTTTATCAACGCTGCTAAACCTTATCAATTTGAAGTAAGAGTAACTCAAGAAGGAGAACATACAACATTGAACACACAAAAGGTTGGGAAATCTGACAAATATTTGGTTGGAAAGTATGATTTAGAAATACTGACACTTCCACGCATTTATATTACTGCTAGTGTAAATCAAAGTTTAACAACACATTTAGATATTCGCGCACCCGGTATGGTAAGGTATTCATCAGGCAATGGTATTGTAGGGCAAATATTTACTGAAAATGGCAACGGAACTTGGGATTGGGTTTGTAATTTAAACGAAGGGGCTAAAACTGGTTCCTGGCGATTACAACCTGGTAAATACCGCCTGGTTTATAGACAAAAAAAATTAAAATCTTCAACATATACATTGGAGAAAGACTTTAGAATTAATTCAAACAAAACGATATCATTAAGGTTATGATCGAAAAAATCAATATTGAAGTATTAGGTAAAAAAGACACACGCTCAGGATTTGGAGAAGGTCTTTTAGAAGTTGGTAAACTTAACAATAACGTTGTTGCATTATGTGCTGATTTAACAGGGTCATTAAAAATGAATGCCTTTGAAAATGAATTTCCAGAACGTTTTTTTCAAGTAGGTATTGCTGAAGCAAACATGATGGGGATGGCTGCAGGCATGACTATTGGTGGGAAAACACCTTACACAGGTACTTTTGCAAACTTCTCTACAAGTCGTGTTTATGACCAGATAAGACAGTCAATTGCATATTCTCAAAAAAATGTTAAGATTTGTGCATCACATGCAGGCCTAACCCTTGGAGAAGATGGAGCAACCCACCAAGTGCTTGAAGACATTGGCATGATGAAAATGTTGCCAAACATGACCGTTATTGTTCCTTGTGATTTTAATCAAACTAAACAAGCTACAATTGCCATTGCAGAGCATGAAGGCCCTGTATACTTAAGATTTGGACGTCCTTCTGTTCCAATTTTCGTTCGCCCAGATGCTACGTTTCAAATAGGAAAAGCCGACAAAATAATTGAAGGTTCAGATGTAACAATCATTGCATGTGGCCATTTAGTTTGGAAGGCTATCGAAGCTGCTCAAGCCTTACAAGAAAAAGGGATTTCAGCTGAAGTAATAAACATGCACACCATAAAACCTTTAGATACTAACGCTATTTTAGAAAGTATCGCTAAAACAGGGTGCGTTGTTACTGCCGAAGAACACATGATGAATGGTGGACTTGGTGACTCTGTTGCTCAAGTGCTTTCAAGAAACACAGCTACCCCTCAGGAATATGTTGCCGTTGATGATAGCTTTGGTGAAAGTGGAAAACCAGCGGACTTATTGGCCAAGTACAACATTGACACACCTAATATTATTGAAGCTGCACTGAAGGTTATTAAACGTAAATAACATATTGGTATCACTATAAATGTGCCCCTCATACAAATAAACAAGTAGGATTACAACCTTGATAAACCCAAAGGATGACAAGACATAGTGAGTTTTTATCCGTTCAAGGGCCGACAAATCAGTCGCCGTATTTGATTGATGTAGACAAAGCTGAAGGAGTGTACATCTTCGACAAGTCTGGAAAATCATATTTAGACATGATTGCCGGTGTTGCTGTGAATAATATTGGGCACAGGCATCCAAAGGTCATTTCTGCATTAAAGATGCAAATTGATCGGCACTTACACGTGATGGTTTATGGTGAGTTTATTCAAGACTCACAATTAAATTTCAGTAAAAAACTAACATCCCTTTTACCCGAAAAACTGAATTGTGTCTATACGGTTAATTCTGGGACAGAAGCAAATGAAGCGGCCTTAAAACTTGCTAAACGAGTCACTGGAAGAACTGAATTAATTTCTTTTCGAGGTTCATACCATGGTAGTACACACGGTTCATTAAGTGTTTCTGGAAATGAGTCAAAAAAAACAACATTTCGACCACTTTTAGCAGATGTCCGGTTTCTCACATTCAATGCCACTAAAGAATTAGCTCAAATAACCGAGAGAACAGCAGGTGTAATTATCGAAACAATTCAAGGAGACGCAGGTGTAATTAGACCTGACACAGCATTTATGCAAGCACTCCGAAAACGATGTACTGAAGTTGGTGCACAATTAATTTTTGACGAAATTCAATGTGGAATTGGTCGAGCAGGAAAGCTATTTGCTTTTGAGCACTTCAATGTTGTTCCAGACATATTAACCCTAGGAAAAGCATTAGGAGGAGGAATGCCAATAGGTGCTCTTGTTTCATCAACCGAAAAACTTCATCAATTTTCCTACAACCCAATGCTAGGTCATATAACAACTTTTGGTGGACACCCTGTTGTTTGTGCAGCTGCGCATGCCTGCTTAGAAGTTATGGCTTCTGAAATTGATTTTAATGAAGTAGAGCGCTTGGGAAATTTGTTAGAGTCATTAATTAAAACAGAAGAAGAAATCATAGATACTAGGCGTGTAGGAATGATGTTTGCCTTTGACATGGAATCTTTTGAACGCGTTGAAAAAGTTGTAAAAAAATGCTTGGAAAAAGGCCTTATTAGTTTTTGGTTCTTATCTCACCCCAACAGCTTTCGACTATCTCCACCTCTAAATATCACAGAAAAAGAAATCAGAATAGCTGCTGAAATAATTACGTCATCAATTCAAGAAACTGCTTAATTACACTAGCTCGGCTGATTAATCCCCTCGAATAAAAAATTTAAAATTGATTGTGTGATTTTATCGTAATCCGCTTTCGATATGACTAGCGGAGCATTTACAAAAATCACATTCCCTAAAGGGCGAATCAAGATTCCTTGTTTTAAGAAATAGGCATAGGCCTGAGCTTTAATGTCCGAAAAGTAGGTGTTCCCCTCTCCCGTCTCTATTTCAAATGCAATAATGGTTCCTTGTTGACGAATATTTTTTACAAATTCGAACTTTTCTAATTGATGTTTAAATGTTCGATTCCAATCTTCAAGGTTTTTCATTCCTTGAATTGCCAACGGTTGCTCAAACAAATCTAAATTGGCACAGGCAATAGCACAAGCAATTGGGTTTGCAGTAAAAGAATGTCCATGCAACAATGCCTTTGTTGTCTCTTCTCCTAAAAATGCATTATAAATCTTGTCTGATGTTACTGTTAGCCCTAACGCCATTACTCCTGAAGTCAATCCCTTTGAGAGGGTAATGAAGTCTGGCTTTACCTTACAATGGTCTGTGGCAAACAGTTTTCCTGTTCTTCCAAATCCTGTCATTACTTCATCGTAAACAATCAAGACATCATTTTCTTGCGCCAATGTTGCTAACTGATCTAAAAATGAAGCAGAATACATACGCATTCCTGCTGCACCTTGAACTAAAGGCTCTACAATCATCCCTGCAAATTCACCTGTCTCAAATAATAATTTGGCGTGGGACAGTATCGCTTCTTCATTTTCTTTCGTTGGAAAGTCAATGTAATCTACATCAAAGAAAAATGGTTCGAAAGGGGCATTAAAGTAACCACGTTGCCCAACTGACATAGCTCCAAACGTATCACCATGATACGAACCATGCATTGCTAAAAACCGTTGTTTATTTTCACCCTTATTGTGCCAGTACTGGACAATCATTTTCAAAGCAACCTCTACCGATGTTGAACCATTATCTGAAAAGAAAACCTTCTCAAGATTTTGTGGCAACACCTTTGTAATTCGCTCTGCTAATTCTACTGCTTTGGGGTGCGTAACTCCAGCAAAAACAATGTGGTCAATCTGATTAAATTGGTCCATCATTGCCTTACCAATATAGGCATTTTTATGGCCATGAACATTAACCCACCACGATGAATTTGCATCAATATATTCTTTCCCATCAACATCATACAAACGAACGCCTTCTGCGCGTACAATCTCTAATGGATTTTCTGCGGTAAAATGTTGTGTGAAAGGATGCCACACATGTTTTTTATCTTTTTCTATGATAGAACTCATAACTGTGACTTTATCTTTTCAGCTTGGCTTACAATGAATGTTTTATCTAGCGAAGCAGCAATTGGAATACGTGCAATAAACTTGGCTCCGGTATGTTTTATAATGATTGATTCCGTAGCCTTATTTTCATCTCCAACAAAAACAAACCCTGCAATATCTACCCCCTTAGATTTTAAGACTTCTGCTGTCAACAAGCTATGATTTATACTCCCTAAGTAGTGACGCGAGACAATAATTGTTGGTAATTGCCATGAGGCTATTACATCAGCAAAAGTTAACCCATCATTATTCAACGGAACCATTATCCCTCCTGCACCCTCAACAATAAAGTTGGATTTCACCAAGGGTAATTGTAATTGAGAATGTGATATGGTTACACCATCAATTTCTGCAGCAGCATGTGGTGACATTGGTTCTGATAAGCGATAAGCTTCTTTTAGAACAGTAACGTTAGACGTATAAGCTGAAACCTTTATAGAATCTGACTGATCTAAATCACCAGCCTGGACAGGCTTCCAATAGCTTGCTTCTAATGCCTCAGCAATAATCGAACTCACAACAGTTTTACCAACGTCGGTACCAATTCCAGTAATTGCAAATTGTTTAACCATTACCTTAGTTGAGCGTTCAATTTAGCTTCAAGTTGAGCTCTAATTTTAACCATTACAGCATCGACTTGCTTGTCTTTTAATGTTTTTTCAGCATCCTGAAATTTAAACGAGACAGCATATGATTTTTTTCCGTCTTCAAGGTTCTTACCCTCATAAACATCAAACAAGCCTACCTCCTTAAGTAGCTTACGATCACAGTTTTTAGCAATCTCTTCAATTTCTGAAAAGTTTACTTTTGAATCCAGTAATAATGAAAAATCCCTTCGCACTGCAAATGTTTTTGGTAGCTCCGAAAACTTAATCTTCGTGAATTTTAAACTATCAATAATTGTGTCCCAATCAAGATCTGCAACGAATACGTCATTTTTAATCCCAAAATATTTTTTCATTTGAGGTGACGCCCAACCAATTTCACCTACTTTGTTTTTTAGTACATAAAGTGAAACCCCGTCTTGTAACAATGAGTTCTTAAGCGCTTTTTCTTTAAGCATCCCATCCATTCCAAGGCGTTTAAAAAGTGCTGTGGCAACTCCTTTGGCCGTGTAGAATGAATACATTTCTTTCGTTGAGTTCCAACTTTCTTTTTCTTTACGTCCAGTTAAAGCTATAATCAATCGCTTATTTTCAGAAAACTCGGCATCAAACTTATGATACGTCTTACCGTATTCGTATAATTTTAAGTCTGAATTTTGCCGGTTTTGATTGTGTGCAACCATTTCCATCATGTTAAACAACAATGATTGACGCATAACATCAAGATCCTTACTTAATGGATTTAACATTTCAACGTTGCGCTCAGCACGAACAACATCACCTCCTAATTTTATTGAATACTCTGATTTTGTCAATGAATTATTCAAAGCCTCAGAAAAGCCCATTCCAATCAGCATCTCAGAAATAACATTTTGAACCTTCTCAATGTCAGGCTTAATAAATCGAGTAATTGAAGAGTTTAATTTTGCTGGAATTGGAACATTATTAAATCCGTAAATCCGAAGAACTTCCTCAACAACATCAGCCTCGCGTGTAACATCTACACGGTATGCTGGGATTTCTAATTCCAATTCAGTGCCATTGGTTGAATGAATTTTAATGTCTAGATTTTCAAGAATGTCATTCACCATCTCAACGGTTAAATTATCTCCAATTAATTTATTGCACCGTTCATAATCAAATGAAACAATCTTATTTTCGATAGGCTTCGGGTTAGTGTCAACCACATCCATACTTACCTTTCCACCTGCTACTTCTTGAATTAAAAGTACCGCTCGTTTTAATGCATAGTCTGTCAAATTTGGATCTACACCTCGCTCAAAACGAAATGATGCATCGGTATTCAACGCAAACATTTTGGCTGTTTTACGAACTGAAACAGGATTAAAATATGCCGACTCTAAAAAAATCGTTGTTGTTTCATTTTTAACACCTGAATCTTCTCCACCTAAAACACCTGCAATACATAAGTTTTCTGAACCATTTGTAATCATCAGGTTTGATGATGCTAATTTACGATCAACATTATCCAGTGTTTTAAATACCTCTCCATCTTGCGCTGTTTTCACAATCACTTTTCCATCTAATTTAGTGGCATCAAACGCGTGTAAAGGAGTCCCAAGTTCATGCATTACATAATTTGTAACATCAACTACATTATTAATTGGAGAAAGCCCTATTGACTTCAAACGTTTTTGCAACCAAGCCGGTGAAGGAGAAATATTCACGCCTGAGATTGTTACCCCCATATAACGCGGACAAACAGCTTGATTCTCTACAGAAACTGCTATCTCTAGTTCATTATTATCAACCTTAAAACGTTCTATTGAAGGAATGTTCAAAGTCAATCCTGCTTTTTTATGAACGTTTAAGTAAGCTACCACATCTCTAGCTACTCCAATGTGCCCCATTGCATCTGATCGATTCGGTGTTAAACCAATTTCAATCTCATAATCATCTTCAAGGTTGAAGTATGTTGAGGCTGGTGTACCCACAACTGCAGAAGTCTCTAGTTCTAAAATACCATCATGTCCTTTTCCTAATCCAAGTTCATTTTCTGCGCAAAGCATTCCCAATGATTCTACTCCGCGAATTTTTGATTTTTTGATTTTGAACGCTTCTTCTGGGTTAGGCCAAAGTGTACAACCTACTGTGGCCACAACAACCTTAACACCCACGCGTGCATTTGTTGCTCCACAAACAATTTGAAGTGGCTCACCACCAACAGATACGGTAGTAACTTTTAAACGATCTGCATCCGGATGTGGCTCTGTTGCAAGTATTTCACCAACAAAAACGCCTTCTAACCCACCTTTTACAGCTTCAATTTTATGAAGCCCTTCAACTTCTAGCCCTGTATCTGTTAACACCTCACTAATCTCAACTGGAGATAGGCTTGTGTCTATATATTGTTTTAACCAATTGTATGAAATCTTCATGCTTTATTTTTTTCTTGCAGGACCATATTTAACGCTGCCTTTTCATTGAAAAATTACCCCCTCTAATACGGAATAAATTCTTGTTAACTTATAGTTTTTCAAACTCCACTCCTTTACAGGATATAAATACTGTACAAAGATATCAAAATCTACTCAAAGAGTAAAGTCAACGGAGTAGCAATCACAGCTGCACCCAACTTAATTTACACCTTAATTATTCCGGGGTTTTATTTGAAATAACTCGCTTTTTTACGATGTTTAACAAAACTTAGCTTGATGTCTGAGAATCTAATTATTGTTTTTGCGAAAAATAGAACACTTGGAAAAGTTAAAACTCGCTTAGCCAAAACAATTGGAGACCACGCTGCACTAGAAGTTTATACCCACCTCTTTAATATCACCCAGCAAGAATCGATTAAAACAAAACATTGCGACCTCCACATTTACTATTCCGATGTTGCAGAAAAATCTAGCTGGTCTAATGCCGAAGTATTTATTCAAACAGGAGATAATATAGGCGAACGTATGATGAATGCTTTTGATGATGGGTTTTCAAAAGGATATAAACGCATTGTCGGGATTGGCTCCGACTTGCCCGATTTAAAGTCAGGAATCATGGAAACTGCCCTAAAAGTACTAGAAACATCAGACACTGTTTTTGGTCCTTCTGAAGATGGAGGGTACTACCTTATTGGAATGACTAAATCAATGCCATTTATTTTTCTAAACAAACCCTGGAGTACAGATCAATTACTCAATATAACTGTTAAAGAACTCAAAGAGAAAAAATACAGTGTTAAAAAACTAATGACTTTAAACGATATCGATGATATAAACGACCTGAAAAGGTCATCAATATCTAAACTGTTTCAACATCTATATTCCCCTTGAGAACTTTGTGGTATTAATAATACGTATTCGTTTCCAAGTAATTTTTTACATAGTCAGTAACACCCGCTTCTAACGAATGAAACCCTTTGTCAAAACCAGACTCTACTAACTTAGACATATTCGCTTCGGTAAAGTATTGGTACTTGTCCCTAATATCCGCAGGTGTATCAATAAAAGAAATAGAATCTTGCTTACCCATTGCCTTAAATGTATTTTTAACAAGGTCTAAAAACGTACGTGCCTTTCCTGAACCTAAGTTATAAATACCTGAAGATGGTGGAGTATCCATTAAATAATGACAGACCTCTACAACGTCTTTTACATAAACAAAATCTCTTAATTGCCCTCCATCTGTATAATCAGGATTATGGGACCTGAACAACTTCATTGCTCCAGTTTCTCCTATTTGTTTATGGGCATGGAAAATTACTGAAGCCATTCTACCTTTGTGAAATTCATTTGGCCCGTAAACATTGAAAAATTTAAGCCCTGCCCAAAATGGTGGTAATTCTGTTTGCTCAAGCACCCATTTGTCGAAATCATTTTTAGAATCTCCGTACGGATTCAATGGTTTCAATTTAGAAATAACTGCGTGCTCATCTTTGTACCCAAACTCACCTAAACCATACGTTGCTGCAGAACTGGCATAAACCAACGGGATGTTAAACGCAACACAAGCCTTCCAAACATCTTTAGAAAAGTTAACGTTTAACTCATCAAAAATAGAGACATCAAATTCTGTTGTATCTGTTCTTGCACCTATGTGATAAATGAAATCAACCTCTTTACCAAAATCAGCTAGCCATTGAATAAAATCTTTTCTTCCAACCTTAGCTTTGATTGTTTTTCCCTTTAAGTTCTCTTCTTTTTCTGTTTTAGAAAAATCATCGACAACAATAATATCTTCGTATCCCGATTTATTCAAACGGCTAACGAGACAGCTCCCGATAAACCCAGCAGCTCCTGTTACTACAATCATGACAAGGTGTTTTATTTAAAATAATCCGTTAATTTCAGCATCAATAGCATTTATAATCTGACCAAGATCTTCCTGATTTTCCGGAAAGTTATTACTATCGACGTCTATCACAAGTAACTTTCCTTTGTCGTAGGTTGAAATCCATGCTTCATAACGTTCGTTCAAACGTTTTAAATAATCCAAACGAATGCTTTCTTCATAGTCTCGTCCTCGTTGTTGGATTTGATTAACCAATGTTGGAACACTTGCGCGTAAATAAATCAATAAATCTGGAGGAGACACAAACGAATCCATCAAATTGAATAGCGAAAAGTAATTTTCAAAATCGCGCGTAGTCATCAACCCCATTGAATGCAAGTTTGGTGCAAAAATGAACGCATCTTCATAAATTGTTCGATCTTGAATTACTGTTTTCTCTGCTTTTTGAATTTCTTGAATCTGAGTAAACCGACTATTCAGATAATAAATTTGAAGGTTGAATGACCAACGTTGCATGTCTTCATAAAAGTCATTCAAATATGGATTTTGTTCTACATCTTCGAAATGTGTTTCCCAGTCAAAATGTTTTGCTAACATTCTAGTTAGCGTTGTTTTACCTGAACCTATATTACCTGCTATTGCGATATGCATTTTAACTCGTGTTTTGACTGACTAAATTACAAAATTTGCGCTAAGAATCAAGAATTATTCAGATAATTGAAGTCTATATTTATGAATATTTCCTCCTGATCTCAAATAAAAAAAATGATTCCTATAACAAAGCTCATCAACGTCATCGATAGGGAGTTCTACACTAAATTCTTCACCGGTAACCAATGACCTAACAGACAACATGTTTTTTGACACTGTAAACAACGTTCTGTCATAAGCATCTAATTGTTGAATATTTTCTCCAGGTATAAACTCAATCAAGGTTGCGTATAAATCAAAAACATAGATCCCTTTGGATTTATCCAAAACAAATAAGGTATTAGAACGTTCACGTATTTGTGTAATATTCGCGACATCAAGAACACCCTGTAAGTTTCCAACTTCTTGATTTTGCTGAACAACTCCTAGGGACAATAAGTGTAACGTTGAGTTTAAGTTGTCTAAAACCCAGATTTTATTTGGTTGACTGGAACCACACACAAGCTCAGCACTAACAATGTTTTTTCGAGATAAATCAACACAATCATTCATTGAAGAAAGTGTATTGTCAAAATAACACAAGGTTTGCTGCTCTTCGGAAAAGTGAATAAGCTTCATTGCATTCATAGGAACAAGGCACGTTGCACCTCCTAACGACTTAATACTCTGTGAGAACTTCAGACTTCCGAAAGAATCGTATTTATGAATCATTTCTCCCTCTGAGATGTATATATTTTCAAGTAAATCAACAGTCCACACCTCGTCTTCGTTAACGCTATGCGATCTTATTTTTTCCCATGAATACACGATTGAATCTTGGGAAAAAGATACACTTAAACTTATTGTAAAAAGCACGAAGATATACTGTTTCATTACACTTATATTAGTTACTGAGTACTTGCAATTTGTAAAATTTGTTCCAAAACAACACGATCATTTGATAAACGAGGTACTTTATTTTGTCCCCCTAGCTTATTAATTGATTTTAACCACCCATCAAACGTTCCATGTGGGACCTCATGAATAACGGGCTTATCTAAGACCATATTGTGATAACGTTTTGCATCATAATCGGAATTTAACTCTCGGAGATCTTCATCTAGAATCAATGCGAATCGTTCTATTTCTTTTGGCGTTTTTACAAATTCAATAGCCCACTCATGTGCTCCGCGTGCTCCTTTATCCATAAAAATGGGACAAACTGAATACTCTTTTATTTGCGCCCCTGTTTTTTCACATGCCTCAGCAATTGCAAGCTCTGTGTTTTCAACAATCAATTCCTCGCCAAAACAATTAATAAAACTCTTCGTTCTTCCTGTAATTTTGAACCGGTAAGGTGCTCTACTCGTAAACCGTATTGTATCTCCTAGAATATACCTCCAGAGACCACCATTGGTAGAGATAACTACAGCATAATTCTCATCCAAATTAACGCCTTCTATAGAAAGTACCGCCTTAGAGTTTACACCATCAAAACTAGACATTGGAATAAACTCAAAGAAAATTCCATAATCCAACATCAAAAGCATTTCATCTGAATTCACTTGATCTTGAATTCCAAAAAAACCTTCAGAAGCATTATATGTCTCTACGTAGTTCATTTTAGGGTCTGGGATCAATCGTTTAAACTGTTCCCGATACGGCTCAAAGCTAACCCCGCCATGCATAAACAATTCAAGGTTTGGCCAAACCTCTTTCAAATTAGATTTTCCAGAAATTTCAAGCACCTTATTCGCTAACACCATTGTCCAACTGGGTACTCCCGCAATAATATAAACATCTTGTTTAATGGTAGACTCTGCCATGCGTTCAATCTTCTCTTGCCATTCGCTCATCAAAGCTATTTCACGAGAAGGGGTTCTTCGTATCTCTGCCCACCATGGTAAGTTTTTGACAATGATCGCAGACAGGTCACCAAAATATGAATCTGCTGAAAGGTGATTTATTTGGGCACTCCCTCCAATAATTAGATGCTTACCGTTGTATAATTTTCGATTGGGGTGATTGTTATAGTACATCGCCAACAAGTCTTTCCCTCCTTTATAGTGACAATCTTCTAGAGACTCTTTAGTAACTGGAATTAGCTTACTTCGATCGCTTGTTGTCCCAGAAGATTGAGCAAACCACTTGGTATCTGTTGGCCAAAGTACGCCTTGGTCACCATTCATTGCTCGATCAATCCAAGGCTGAGTATCTTCATAAGATTGAAGTGGTACCTTTTGAAAATCTGTGTAATTATGAACGGTATTAAATCCGTGTGTTTTCCCGAATTCGGTTTGAGTACCGCATTGAATCAAACGCTCAAACACCTCTTTTTGAACCTCGTGTGGATATTTCCGAAAAAGATCTATTTGGTGAATCCTCTTTTTCATCATCCAGGCAAAAATTGAATTGAATGGCATGCTGTACTCGAATTAAATTACAAAAAAACCCGTCAATCATAAAGAGAGACAGGCTAATTACTTTTAATAAGCTTTTAAGCTTATCCAAACATAACAATTGAAACCACCACTGAAATCAAAATGATTGATACAATTGTTCCTAATGCTACTGTTGATTTTTCAAAATAATTATCAGCCATGACCTTGTGTTTTTTATCAAAATTACGCATTTTTTAAAAAAAGAAGCGTGTAAATCTGTACTATTTATTGAACCTTACATTCAGTTAAAGAAAATGAATTCGATCTACGAAAAAAAGAACTTAATCTCTTCCTCCCATTATTCTCAATAGCGACATGAATAGGTTAATAAATAAAATGTAAAGTTGAAGCCCTCCAATTAATGAAAGTTTTGCACGATCCATCTCTGACATCATCTGGTTTTGAGCAATGCCTTTCAACGATTGCATGTAATAGGCAGTCAATCCTGTAAAAACAAAAACACCAATAATAGCGATCATTAAACTCATCATGTCGCTTTGGAACCATATGTTTGCGATTCCTGCAATAAAAATCCCAATAAAGCCCATATACATCAAGCTTCCGAATTTTGTTAAATCAGTTTTCGTTGTATATCCTAAAACAGCCATTCCCCCGAAGGCTCCCGAAGTAACAAAGAATGTTAAAGCAATGTCTTTTCCTGAATACATCAACATTACAGTACTTAAACTTAAGCCCATTAATGCTGAAAAAACAAAAAACAGAATCAATAATACAATTAAAGAAAGTCGTTGGTAAGCCATTTGGATGAGTAAGCCCAAGCCTACAGGTGCAAACGAAACAACCCAAAACATTGGACTTAAGCCCGAACCATCTGGTTTAACAAAGTTTCGATAGAAAAATTCAGGTGTGCCAGCGTAATATGCTACAACCCCTGAAATGGCCAATGCCGCAAACATATACCCATATACATTTTTGAAAAAATCACGTGTTATTGCCTTTGAATAACCTACATTTTCTTGATTAAAAATAGTACTCATCTTAATGTAATTTTGCTTGTATTAAATTAATAAACTCTTTACGTGTTGATTCATTTTTCATAAACAACCCTGTAAAAGCACTCGATGTTGTAACTGAGTTTTGTTTCTGCACCCCCCTCATTTGCATACACATATGAGATGCTTCTATAACAACCGCTACTCCTTTTGGGCTCAATGTTCGTTGAATGCAGTCTCTTATTTCTAACGTTAATCGCTCTTGCACTTGTAATCGCCTAGAATAAGCATCCACAACTCGAGGTATTTTACTTAGCCCAACAATTTTTCCATTCGGAATATATGCAACATGCGCTTTCCCAAAAAAGGGTAACATATGATGCTCGCACATTGAATAAACTTCAATGTCTTTAACGATAACCATTTCGGAATACTCTTCATGGAAGATCGCCTGTTTAACAATATCGTCTGGCTCTAGGTCATAACCATGTGTTAAATATTGCATTGCTTTTGCCATTCTTTCTGGAGTCTTAACTAAACCTTCACGATTTGGATCCTCTCCTATTTGCTCAAGAACAACTTTGAAGTTTTCCGATAACGTTTCTGTTATCTCATCACAATATATAATCTCTTCTCTCATGTTACTTTTATTAAAACGGCTCTGCTCCCCCGAAATATTCTACGTAATTGTTCTCCGTTTCAACCAATTTAATTTTAGCCAATTCTCCACCAGCTTTTAGAATTGGCTCTTTAATTCTATCCCAAACCTGTATCAATACATTTTCTGTAGATGCCAACATTCCTTTTAAAAAAGGCACATCTAAGTTTAAGTTTTTATGATCCAAAGGTTCAACAACCTCATCTTTTATAATTTGACTTAAATCCTTTAAGTTAATAACAAATCCTGTATCTGAATTCGGAATACCTTTAACAGTAACATAAATTGTGAAATTATGTCCATGCCAATTTTGATTGCTACATTTTCCAAAAACTTCGCTATTTTTCTCTGCTGTCCAATCTTCTCTAAACAACTTATGAGCTGCATTGAACGTTTCTCTACGGGTTATATATACTGTTTTCACAATTCTAATTTAAAGCACAAATATAACGAGGAATGGTGAATAAAACATGATTCATATCATTTGATGGTTACATGTATTAGAATACAACTGGAAGGTTACGTATCTTTGCACCATGATTGAAGAACGTTTAGACAAAATTTTAATCCAGCGAAACCTAGTTGACACTCGAGGAAAAGCTGAGAAAATGATTCGCGAAATTGGTGTAAAAGTGAATGGGAAACTAATCACCAAAAGTGGACGAAAATTCCCTGAAAACTGTACCATTGAGCTAATTCAAGAAAACGTATCATTCTCCTCTATTGGTGCTGCAAAACTTGAAGATGCTATACAAACATGGTCTCCAGAAATTTCAAAAAAAACCATCCTAGAGATTGGTTGTCGCGATGCCTTTACGGAGGTTTTAATCAATCACAATGCCGGTAAGATTTACAGCCTAGGAGGTGCAGTCAATCAATTAGACATACACATTTCTGAACACAAAAATGTTGTTGATTTAAGCGATATGCTCGTTCGTGAAATAAATTCGAACACCATCCCTGAAGTAATCGATGGGTGTGTCGTTAATATGCAGGACCTAAGCCTTCAAAAGATACTCCCTTTTGTACACCCAACATTAAAACCTGGCAGTTTTGTCATAGCTATGATACGTGTAAATTTAGAGGTAGAAAAACAGTATGTTTCAAAAACAGGATTAGTCAAAAAGAAAAAACTTTTCCCTAAAGTCATCGAAGACATAAAAATAGTTGGAGAAACAAATAACCTTCAATATAACGGGCATATTACCTCGCCTATAATCGGTGAAAGTGGAAATCAAGAGTTTCTAATGTTTTTTACAAAAAAATAATTTACTCCAGCTAGCGTATTTCTCTTATTAGAATCAATCCAAATAAGGGGATTTCGTATCTTTGTCCAAATGATGGTAAAAGAAGATATACAACTATTCGATATTGACCGTATTCGTGATGAGTTTCCTACGCTTTCTAGAGAGGTGTATGGCAAACCATTAATCTATCTTGACAACGGTGCAACTTCGCAAAAACCGCAAGTAGTAATTGATTCAATTGAGCATTATTATACGTTTGACAACTCAAACATTCACCGTGGCGTTCATCACATGAGTCAAGAGGCAACGACTCAATACGAAAACGCGCGCGTAACAATTCAAAAATACATTAACTCCCCGACACCTGAACAGGTACTCTTTACAACGGGGACAACGGGAGGCATAAACCTCATCGCACATTCTTTTGGAGAATTACTTTCGGCGGGCGATGAAATCATCATCTCTACCATGGAGCACCATTCCAATATCGTCCCATGGCAAATGCTTTGTGAGCGTAAAGGGTGTAAGCTAAATGTTATTCCAATTAACGACCATGGTGAGCTCATCATGTCTGAATTTGAAAAGCTATTGAACAACAAAACCAAATTGGTTTCTGTTACGCATATATCCAATACACTTGGAACTATCAACCCAATAAAACACATCATTGACTCAGCCCATAAGGTTGGCGCAAAAGTTTTGATTGATGGAGCGCAAAGTATTCAACACATGTCCGTAGATGTGCAAGCCTTAGATTGTGATTTCTTTCTGTTTTCTGGACATAAAGTTTTTGGGCCTACTGGCGTTGGTATTCTCTATGGAAAAACAGCTGTTTTAAATTCGATGCCTCCATACCAAGGTGGTGGCGACATGATTGATCGTGTTACTTTTGAAAAAACAACATACAACGTTCTCCCTCATAAATTTGAAGCGGGCACACCAAACATTTCAGGTGGAATAGCACTTGGAGTAGCCATCAACTACTTGGCAAATCAAGATTTAAATGCCATTCAAAAACACGAACATGAATTAGGTGTTTACGCAACAACAGAATTGAATAAAATTGAAGGAATGCGTATTATCGGAACATCAAAAGAAAAGACAAGTGTTATTTCTTTTGTTGTTGAAGGACTACATCCCTTTGACATTGGAACTTTACTTGATAAGCAAGGAGTTGCTGTTCGAACAGGCCATCATTGTACACAACCCCTAATGGACTTCTTTAACATTCCAGGGACAGTTCGCGCATCATTTACTTTTTACAACACAAAAGCTGAGGTAGATATTTTTATTAAAGCATTAAACCGTAGCATTAATATGCTACGATAACTAGGAAATATCATGACCTTAGATCAAAAACAACAAGAAATCATTGATGAATTTGAAATTTACGATGATTGGATGGATAAATACGAATACATCATAGAATTGGGGAAAGAACTCCCTTTAATTTCAGATGCAAAAAAGACAAAAGACCGACTCATAGAAGGATGTCAATCACGCGTGTGGCTTGACATGGAAATGGTGGAAGGTAAAATGTCGTTTAGTGCTGATTCAGACGCCATTATTACGAAAGGAATTATTGGTTTACTTATTCGTGTGATGAACAATGAAAATGCGCAAACAATTGCCACAGCAGACTTGCGATTTATCCGTGAGATTGGATTACAAGAACACTTATCGCCTACACGTGCGAACGGCTTGGCAAGTATGATACAAAAAATGAAAATGAACGCAGTAAAAGCAATCACAGGATAGATCGTTATGGAAGACAAAGTAGCATTAGAAAATAAAGTGATCGAAATTTTAAAAACGATCTATGATCCTGAAATTCCTGTTGACGTATTTGAACTCGGATTAATTTATGAAGTGAAAATTGATTTAGACACAAATGTCCAGATTCAAATGACGTTAACTTCACCAAACTGCCCAGTTGCAGAATCAATGCCTAAAGAGATTGAAGACAAGGTTGCAGACTACCCTGCATTCAAGTCATGCAATGTGAACATTGTATTTGATCCACCCTGGGACAAAGACATGATGAGTGAAGAGGCAATGTTAGAACTTGGTTTTCTATAAAACCCATTTAAAAATTTAGTATGAGAAGAGTTGTAGTTACTGGAATAGGAGCACTTACTCCAATTGGGAATAACCTAACAGACTATTGGAACAATATTCAATCTGGAGTGAGTGGCGCTGGCCCGATCACGAAATTTGATGCGAGTAAACACAAAGCGCAATTTGCCTGTGAGCTGAAAGGTTTTGAACCAAAAGATCATTTTCACGTGAAAGAAATTAGAAAATATGATCCATTTTCACAGTATGCACTCGTAGCTGTTGACCAAGCTTTGGCACATGGGAATATTGACTTTGACACATTAAATAAAAATAGAATTGGTGTCATTTGGGGATCTGGAAATGGAGGAATTCAAACCTTCGAGAACCAAATGGAAGAGTATTTCGAAGGAGATGGGACCCCACGTTTTGCACCCTTTTTCATACCCCGAATACTCGTAGATATTGCTTCAGGAATTATTTCTATCAAATACGGACTTAGAGGCGTAAATTTTTGCCCTGTATCAGCATGCGCAACCTCAAACACAGCTATGATTGAAGCATTTAATCATATCAAGTGGGACAAGGCAGACATGATTATTACAGGAGGTTCTGAGGCTGCTATTACAGCATCTGCTATTGGAGGTTTTCAATCTGCAAAAGCATTATCAACCCGAAACGATGATCCTAAATCAGCATCTAGACCTTTTGATGTTTCAAGGGATGGGTTTGTTATGGGTGAAGGTGCAGGTGCTTTGGTATTCGAAGAATATGAACACGCTAAAAAACGTGGAGCAACCATCTTTGGTGAAGTTGTTGGTGGCGGACAAGCTGCCGATGCACATCATTTAACAGGAACACACCCTGAGGGTGAGGGCGCTGTTTTAGGAATGCGTGAAGCGATGCGCGAAGCGAAAATTACAGCCGATGATATTGATTACATCAACATGCATGCAACTTCTACTCCACAAGGAGATAAAAGTGAATTAATTGCTGTAGACCGCGTTTTTGGAAAACGTAAGTCACTTTCAATTTCTGCAACAAAATCAATGACCGGACACCTACTTGGTGCTGCTGGTGCCATTGAAGGGATTGCTAGCTTAATGGCGTTGCAAGATAGCGTTGTACCTCCAACAATTAATACATCAGATGTAGAACCAGATTTTAAAGATCATTACGATTTCCCTTTAGGTAAAGGACATAAAAAAGAAATGACATATGCGATGAGTAACACGTTTGGGTTTGGCGGACACATTGCATCTATTATTTTTAAGAAATACGTTTAACGATATCCTAAAGTAGGTTTATAGAAGTATGTCGTTCATTGAATGAGTTGACACTATTTCTCTCAAGGTTCACATTAGCGTGACAAATGCGTGCTTTTATACTTTTGGGAACACGGTGTCAATCTTCTAGTTCTGACTTCAAATACATTGCTGTGTAAGATTCTTTTTTAAATTTTTTCACAACGTGTTCTGGTGTTCCACTACACACAATACTCCCTCCTTCTTTTCCTCCCTCAGGCCCTATATCTACAATGTGGTCTGCGACTTTAATGATGTCGAGGTTGTGCTCAATGACCAACACTGTATTTCCTTCATCAACTAATTTCTGTAGTACAATCAGTAGCATCTTAATGTCTTCAAAATGTAAGCCCGTAGAAGGTTCATCTAAAATATACATCGTATTGCCTGTCCCTCGTTTAGACAGCTCTGATGACAATTTAATTCGCTGGGCCTCACCTCCAGACAAGGTTGTAGAAGGTTGACCTAGCTTAATGTACCCTAAGCCTACTGAAACAAGTGTTTTAAGGATACGGTGCATTTTTGGGATTTGCTCAAAAAAGACAGCTGCGTCACTAATGGTCATTTCAAGGACGTCACTAATTGACTTGCCTTTATAGCGAACCTCATTTGTTTCTCGATTGTACCGTTTACCATTACACGTTTCACACTCCACTAAAACATCTGGTAAAAAGTTCATTTCAACAACTTTCATCCCACCTCCTTTACATGTTTCACACCTGCCGCCAACAACATTAAATGAAAACCTACCTGGTTTATAGCCTCTAATTTTAGCTTCTGGTAAACTGGAAAATAGCGCCCTTATTTCATCAAAAAGTTTTGTATATGTCGCAGGGTTAGAACGGGGCGTTCGTCCAATTGGACTTTGATCAATTTCGATCACCTTATCAAGGTGCTCAATACCGCTGATGGACTTGTAGGGTAATGGCTTCTTTACACCATTATATATTTCAGCCAACAATATAGGGTACAGTGTTTGGTTAATCAAAGAAGACTTTCCACTTCCCGAAACACCTGTTACACACGTCATTGTACCAAGTGGTATTGTTAAGTTAACAGACTGTAAATTTCTTCCTGAAGCACCTTTAAGCACTAGTTTTTTTCCATTTCCTTTTCTACGATTATCAGGCACTTCAACCGTACGAACCCCTGTTAAATATTGATTCGTCAAAGAGTCTTTATTGTGTAACGCTGAAATTGGCGAGGCATTTACAATCTGACCTCCTTTAACTCCAGCTCCAGGACCTAAATCGACCACAAAGTCTGCCGCTTCAATCATCTCCTTATCATGCTCAACCACAATAACTGAGTTTCCAGTATCACGTAATCGTTTCAAGGAATTAATTAAACGTGTATTGTCTCTTTGATGAAGTCCAATTGAAGGCTCATCTAAAATATACAGAACGTTCATTAACTCACTCCCAATCTGAGTTGCTAGTCGAATGCGTTGTGCTTCTCCACCAGATAAGGTTTTAGCTGAACGGTGCAAAGACAGGTAAGTTAAACCAACCTCAACTATAAAGCCTAGTCGTGCGCGAATTTCCTTTAAAATTTCAACAGCAATGATTGATTTTTCTTCTTCTAAATGATCCTCAGCTGTCTCAAACCAAACAGCCAAATCCGCAATATCCATTTGCGCTAAATCTCCAATATGTTTTCCTCCAATTTTGAAGTAATGTGCTTCTTTTTTAATCCGTGTCCCTTTACATGATGAACACTCTTTTTTATTCATGAAACTTTGTGCCCATCGCTGAATTGGAGCAGAACTTTCTTCTGAATGTCTCGAAATAAAGTTAATAATCCCTTCAAAAACAACAGCATTACTTTTTCGTGAACGCTCAACCCCTTCATTGCCATTCAAGATCACATCCATCACCGCTTCACCTATGCTTGAAATTGGCGTTGTAAGTGAGAGTCCTTCTTGCGTTAAGTACGCATTTAACTTTTCAAAAATCCACGTTTTTTTATACGCGCCTAATGGAACTAAACCTCCTTTCTTTATTGACTTTGAAGTATCTGGTATAATTTTATCGCGGTCAACTTCAGATACCTCTCCAAGGCCACCACATGCTTTGCATGCACCATAAGGTGAATTAAATGAAAATAAGCTGGGTTCTGGTTCTGGGTAACTAATTCCTGTTGTTGGGCACATCAATGAACGGCTAAAATGCCTAAGGTCTTCTGAATCAGAATCCATAATCATGAGTGATTTACCTCCATGTTTCATTGCAGTGACGACACTATCGTAAATGCGTTTTCTATCTTTCTTGTCTATTTTCAATCGGTCTATTACAATCTCAATGTCATGTATTTTATACCGGTCTAACTTCATTCCTTTGGTGATTTCCTTCACCTCTCCATCTACCCTAACCTTAGTAAATCCAAGTTTTAAAACCTGTTCAAACAATTCTCTATAATGCCCTTTACGCCCTTTAATTTTAGGCGATAAAACGATGACTTTTTTACCCGCATAATTCTCAATAATCAAATCAACAATCTGATCATCAGAATACTTAACCATGGCTTCACCTGTATTGTACGAATATGCTGTTCCAACACGTGCATAAAGCAGGCGCATAAAATCATAAATCTCAGTAATTGTCCCAACGGTTGATCTAGGCGATTTAGATACTGTCTTTTGTTCGATCGAAATGACAGGACTTAAGCCTTCTATCTTGTCAACATCAGGCCGTTCTAATCCGCCCAAGAATTGTCTAGCATATGCTGAAAATGTTTCAATATATCGGCGTTGCCCTTCAGCAAATATTGTATCAAAAGCAAGCGAAGATTTTCCTGATCCGCTCAACCCTGTAAATACAACGAGCTGATTGCGTGGAATTTTTAAATCCACATTTTTTAAATTGTGAACCCGAGCACCATAAACCTCTATATACTTTTTTTCACTCATTTCAGCAGAAAATTGAATAATTACGTGTGTCAAACCTTAATGATTGAAAAAAACAACCTGAAAAATAATTGCCTGTTTTTAATCGAGAAAAGTCATACTACGAATGTAATAAATAAGGTGTATTATTACTTTACTGAACCTTGATACTTTATTGTATTTCGAGCACAAATAAATCCTATGCTACATTCTTGGTGTTTTATTTTATTGCTTCAACGATTCACTTAAATCCCAAAACGTTGTTTAAAAGTTTTTACGTGTGAATTACATTCATTGAATAATCTTATAGAAATTTACAGGAAAACGATCTTATGAAAATAGTAAGCATCTACTTATTTGTTGGCTATGCCATGCTAAACCTTTCGTTTGGACAGCATCCAATTCAAAATGCAGTAACGACATTTTGTAATGACCCCGTATTCAGTCACGCATCAATAGGTATCAAAATCGTTGACATCGAGACGAATCAAGTGATTGCATCTCACAACCCAGACATATCATTGCCAAGTGCATCCACAGCAAAATTATTTTCTACAGCAACTGCACTAGAGATTCTTGGGCCTAATTTTCAACCCAAAACACGGCTATACATTGATGGACATGTCGATTCGAGTGGGACATTAAATGGTAACATCTGGATTCGAGGAGGAGGTGATCCCAGTTTAGGATCAAAATATATTACAGACACTAAGTATAAACGATTTTTTTTTCATGCATGGGCAGAAGCTGTACAATTACTAGGCATTAAAAAAATATCAGGTTCCATTATTGCAGATGCTTCTGAATTTGGCTATGAAGGTGTTCCTGACGGTTGGAGCTGGTCCGATTTAGGGAATTACTATGGGGCAGGCCCCTCAGGTCTTTCGATTTTTGACAACTTAATCAACGTTAAGTTTAACACCCCTTCTAAAGCTGGATCTCCAGTTGAAGTTAGCTCAATGGAACCCACGCTTCCTAATCTGGAGTTTTTTAATTACATCAAATCATCATATACAAAAGGAGATAACGTCTACTTTTACGGAGGACCTTATTCTAACGTTCGATATGCTTCTGGAACTTTACCTATTAACCAAAATGACTTTTTAGTTAAGGCGAGTATTCCTGATCCTGAACTACTTTTCGCTTATGAATTTGAACAATTGCTCGAAGCGAATAATATTGAAGTTTTATCTGGTTATAATTCTGCACGCCTGCTTCACATTTCTAGCTCGTCAACCGCTTATGATTCAAGGAACCTTATTTACAGTCACAAGGGGGAACAATTAATAGACATTATCAACTACACAAACATGAAAAGCATAAACCTCTTTGCAGAGCATATGTTAACGCTCATTGGTTATGAAAAAACAGGTTATGGAACTACCAATAGTGGCCTGGAGATAATGGAACATTATTGGGAATCAAAATTTGACACTAAAGGCTTGTTTTTACACGATGGTAGTGGCCTGTCTCGGTCTAATGCAATCTCTGCGACACATTTTACAGAACTATTAATTCAAATGAGTAAGAGTCAATACAGCGATCAATACAAGGCTTCTTTGCCTATTTCAGGAGTTAGCGGAACACTTAAATACATCTGTAAAGGACAAGCTGCTCAACATAAAATTCATGCAAAAAGTGGAACAATGTCTCGCATCAAAAGCTACGCAGGCTATGCCGACTCAAACAGTGGTAAAAAATATGCGTTTGCACTAATTGTAAATAACCAGACATGTAGCTCCCGTGTTTTAAAGCAAAAAATAGCTGCTTTATTTAATGTGATGGCTGTTAATTAAGTTCGGCTTCAACAATAGATTTCCAAAACGATTTCATAGAAATATCTGCTGATGCCAACATTTTGGGGACGATACTTTCATTTGAAAAACCAGGTATACTATTCACCTCAATAACATTTGGAACGCCATTTACAATTATAAAATCAATACGAGCTACCGATCGTAGTTGCATTAAGCAATAAATCTGTGCGGTCATCTCTTGGATCTTCACCGTCAATTCATCACTAATCCGTGCTGGTATGATCTCTTGGGACAGGCCTTTATATTTTGCTTCATAATCAAAGAAATCATTTTCAGAAATAATTTCTGTTAATGGCAAGGTTTGAACCCCTTCTTTATTTCTATATGCTGCGCACGTAACCTCAACACCATCCAGAAAAGCCTCTAAAACAACTGTATTTCCTTCTTTAAAAGCATTGTCAACAGCAAGTGCTAAATCTTCCACCCTGTTTACTTTCTCAATCCCGAAACTCGAACCTGAATCACAGGGCTTAACAAAAATTGGTAATCCTAATTGCTGGACAATTTTCTCTGGATCAATGTCGGTTAAAGGGTCAGACAGGTAGATTGAATCTGCGACCTCGTAGTTAAATCCTTTTATAAATTGGTTACAGTACCACTTGTCAAACGATAACTGAGAAGCTAAAGGCCCCGAGTTTATATAAGGAATATCAATCATTTCAAGGTAAGATTGAACCTTTCCATTCTCACCTGGGTCACCATGAATGTAAATCACAGCAAAATCAATCTTTATAGTTTCTTGCCCTAATTTAAAGGTTAAATCTCTAACATTTAACGCTTCAACTTCTTGATCTTTAGTTTGAACAAACCATCCTTCCTTCTTTAAAAAAATTAAAAAAGGGCGGTATTCCGTCGGAAAATTATTGAATACGTTTGTTGCGCTTTTCACCGAAATATCAAATTCCGATGAAAAACCCCCACATATGATCCCTGCATTTTTCATTAAATCTAGATTTTAGCTAAAGATACGTGCATCAGTCCGTAATACATCAACCCTACCTAAAAGTTTTCAGCATTTGACATGTTAACTTCTTCTAATAATACCATACTTTTCGGATGCCAAATCTTTAAAGTATATTTGCTTCTACTAAACACTAATTACACTTCAAATGCATCCCTTTTATTTTACAATTTACTCAGTATTATCTTATACTTTAAACATATTTTACCCTAAGCGAATTGTAATAAACAAACCAAAAAAGTCCACAGGGGGTACCATTTTTGTAAGTAATCATCCGGCATCATTTATGGACCCGCTCGCAATCGCATACTTTGGTAAGTTCACTGTTTTTTTCATGGCGCGTGCGGATGTTTTTACAAAAATGACAACGCCATTTCTTTCTGCAGTTCACATGCTCCCTATTTACCGACAACAAGACGGAGAAAATACAAAAGAAAAAAACAAGAGCGTATTTCAACGTTGTTCCGATATTTTAAAGCGTCGGAAAAACCTGCTAATTTTTGGGGAAGGGTTTACAGACGATACCTTCATTCGAAGGTTAAAGCCTGTAAAAAAAGGAGCTGTTAGAATTGGTTTTCAAACGCTTGAAAACATTAATTGGGAGCAAAATATCTACCTATCAGCAATTGGTTGTAATTATACAGACCCTAGTCAATTAGGTAGCCATTTGGTACTTTCTTACTCTGATAGAATTTGCCTTAACGATTATAGAGCCTTATACGAAGAGAATCCAAATAAAGCTATAAATGACTTAACTGGGCACATTGAGACACTAATGCAGGAACAAATTACGCACATCAAAAAGGCAGAGTTATCACCTTTTCATGAGCATATCATGATCATTACAAGAAAAGGGATGAATGCTTTTAATTATATGAAAAACTTGTCCCTTATAAAACGTTGGGAGTATTCAAAAAAATTGGCCGTTTGGATAAATAACCAAGACCTAGATGCAAACTTAGCTCTAAACAAATTGAAAGAGCAAGCCGAATCTTATTTTAAACTTTTAAGTGACTCCAATCTTGAAGAACAATTTGTTTTTTGGAAAAAAGAGAACCCTAACGGGGGTAGACTTAAAGAAGTCATGTACATACTCCTACTCTCTCCCTTTGCCATTCTAGGGGCTATTCATTGCGCTCCTACATACCTATTTATAAAACGATTTGTTGAGAAGTCATTCAAGCGAAAGGTTTTTTGGGCTTCAGTTAAAATGCTCCTTGGAGCTATAGTACTGGGGATAATAAACATCCCGGCAATCTTCATTTTCTATTACTTCGTTTTCCCAAGCTGGATATTAGCAATTGCATATTATTTCTCTATTGGACTAACAGGTTTAGCTGCCTATAAACTCGTACAGAACTACAAAGCATTTGTAATCAAAGGAAAGGTTAATAAGGTTGACTTAACCGAAGTTCTTCAACAGCGCGAGATGCTTGAAAAAATAATTCAAGAAACCGTTCCTAACTTTTAAGCCCTTGAGCGAAGAAAGAATATCAAGCCAATTCCGACAGAAACAGAAATTAAAATATTTAGAATAGCTAAGGCCGAGTGTCCACTTTCGAATAGGTTAAACGTTTCGTTGCTGAAGGTACTGAAGGTGCTAAACCCTCCACAAAACCCTATAATTAACAAGGGTTGAACCCACTCGTATTCAGCTTGTTTTGAACTAAAACTAGCAACCAAAACTACAAGTAGTAGGCACGCAAGCATGTTGCTAATAAAAGTCCCTAGTGGAAATTCAATGGAAATCATTTGATTCGAAAACCTCGTTATTATATACCTCACCAAGCTCCCTAGTCCACCACCAATAAATATGTACAAATAAACCATAGCTCTATTTTATATTTCTAACAACAACTCGAAACACTAAGTGATAAATGATTTTAGCAATCAGAACACCCAACATCCCTCCGACAAGCACATCACTTAAATAGTGAACACCTAAGTAAATTCGACTAAAACAAACGAGCATTATACAAAACAAGAACGGTATGAATAGTGTTGTATAATAGTGTTTCAATGTAAAATAGGAAAATGCAACAACAGCGCAAAAATTTGCTGCATGAGACGAGACAAAACCATATGCACCTCCTTTATAAATTGATCCATCATCAAACATATAAAAGTGTAATTTTTCAGTCAACAATGCATGATGAGAAGGGCGAGAACGCTCAAATACTTCTTTAAACAAATGTACTGAAACTTGATCTGCTAACGCCACAGAAATTATGGCACAAATAAAAAAGACACCACCTTTAACTAATGTTGTTTTTCGTGTATAAAGAAAAATCAATAGAATGTAGAATGGTATCCATGTAAGCTTTCCAGATACAATCCACATAAATTCATCGAGAAAAGGAGTATTCCATCCATTAACGGCTTGAACTATCGCCCGATCAATTGATGCTAAATAATCAGTCTTCATTCAGTGTATTCCAAATCAAATCTTTCAATTCAACTAATCCCATTTGTGCTACCGATGAAATGAAAATATGAGGTATTCCTTCAGGAAGCTCTGATCGAACTTCCTCAGTTAACTCATCATCAAGCATGTCACTCTTTGTAATGGCCAACAATTTATCTTTATGAAGGAGTTCTGGGTTATACAAGTTTAACTCATTTACTAAAACATTAAACTCCTTTTTGATATCGTCACTGTCAGCAGGAACCATAAACAACAACATGGAATTACGTTCAATATGACGTAAGAATCGTAAACCTAGTCCTTTTCCTTTATGTGCATCCTCGATAATACCAGGAATGTCTGCCATTACAAATGATCTATAGTCACGGTACTTAACAATACCAAGGTTAGGCCTTAAAGTCGTAAAAGGGTAATTCGCTATTTCAGGTTTTGCTGCAGAAACAACAGACAGCAGTGTACTCTTTCCGGCATTTGGAAAACCAACCAGACCAACATCAGCTAAAACTTTAAGCTCAAGTGTTTTCCAACCTTCGCCTCCATCTTCACCTGGCTGTGCAAAACGAGGTGTTTGATTCGTAGAAGATTTGAAGTTTGTGTTTCCTAATCCTCCACGCCCTCCACGCTCAATGATCATTTCTTCTCCGTGAGTTGTCACTTCAAATAACGCCTCTCCTGTTTCTGGGTCTCTTGCTATGGTACCTAAGGGGACATCAATATAAACATCCTGCCCTTCTGCTCCCGTTTTTAAATTCCCTGAACCGTGCACACCATGTCCTGCTTTGATATGGCGCTTAAACTTCAAATGCAATAGGGTCCAAAGTTGTTTGTCTCCACGTAGGATAACATGACCTCCACGACCTCCATTACCTCCATCGGGACCACCTTTCGGTATATATTTCTCCCTTCGGAAGTGTTGAGAACCTCCACCACCTTTACCAGATGTGGTATGAATTTTTACGTAATCAACAAAATTATCTGATGCCATATTGGCTTAAATTTCAGAAGTAAACTTCTGGTTAAAATAATATTACTTAATTGAGTCGATTGCACCGAAAATACGTGCTGTAATTTCATCAATGCTTCCTACACCATCAATCTCAATCAACTTACCTTGTTCTTTATAAAAATCCGCAACGGGTGCTGTGCTCTGCTGGTACGTATTAATTCTATTTTGAATAATCGCTGGATCGGCATCGTCAGCTCTCCCTGAAACTTCAGCTCTAGCAATTAACCGTGTTTTCAACTCATCCTCCGGAACAACTAAAGAAATCATTCGTGTAACTTCAGTGCCCTTAGAAGCTAAGAATTTATCAAGTGCTTCTGCCTGTGCAGTTGTTCTTGGAAATCCATCGTAAATTACACCAAGTGCATTTGGATGTTTAGAGACTTCACCTTCTAAAATTTGAATTGTGATTGCATCTGGAACCAAGTTACCTTTTGCTGAATAACTCGATGCTAACTTTGCCAGTTCAGACGTTGGGTCTAGCCCTCTAAATACATCTCCTGTTGAAATATGAGCTAAATCATACTTTTCTTTTAATCTTTCAGACTGAGTTCCTTTTCCGGCTCCCGGAGGTCCAAATAAAACAATATTTAACATACCTCTATTTTCGTTTTTTAATCTTGTAATTCTGTGATTTGGTATATAGAATCTAAATTTCTTCCTTTTTCATTATAATCTAAGCCATAACCTACAACAAAGGTGTTTGGAATAGAAAAGCCAGTATAATCTGGCTTATGGGTCCCTTTAAATGCCGTTGGCTTATACAGTAACGAACATACCTTAACCTCTTTAGCACCTTCCAAAGAAAGTAAAGTCATGATTTTATCAATTGTTATTCCTGTATCAACGATATCTTCAATAATGACTACAGACTTTCCGTTTAAATCACTATTTAACCCAATTAATTCATTTACTGTTCCTGTAGTAGAAGTTCCTGAATAAGAACTTAGCTTAATAAATGAGATTTCTGACTCGATGTTTATTGACTTCATTAAATCAGAAGCAAACATAAACGAACCATTTAATACTGCTATAAAAACAAGCTCTTTTCCGGTAAAATCCGTGTTAATCTGCTCCGCTAAAGATGCAACCTCCTTTTGGATCTCATCTCGAGTAATAAACACTTCAAAACTCTTATCTAGTACTTGCACCACTGTTATCTCATTTAGAGATTCAAAAGTACAATTTTCTCAACAAAAAAGACAATAAAATACAGGTAAAAGCTTGTAAGACATAAATGAACATTATCTTTGTAATTATGGAAAAAAATCTCATTGGTTCAGAATACCGCCTAGGTATTCTAGGAGGCGGTCAATTAGGTCGAATGTTTATTCAGGAAGCAATAAACTACAACATTCATGTACACATCATGGAGAACGATACGAATGCTCCAAGTGCTGATTCTGCAAATACATTCACTAAAGGCGATATTAACAACTACGATGATGTTGTTGCTTTCGGTGAAAATCTAGATACGCTAACCGTTGAAATTGAAAACGTAAACATTCAGGCACTTTATCACTTAGAAAAAATTGGTGTTAACGTTTTTCCACAACCTAGAGTTTTAGAGATTATTAAAGATAAAGGTTTACAAAAAGAGTTTTACAAAAAAAATGCGATTCCAACATCTGATTTTGAGTTACTCCCACCAAATCCAGACAAAACTGCTTTAGTACAAAAAATCCCATTCGTACAAAAACTAAGGACAGGTGGGTACGATGGTAAAGGTGTTGAGGTAATTAAACTAGAAGAGGACTTAAACAAACTGTTTCAAGAACCCTCTATTGTTGAACGTTTAGTCCCGTTTACAAAAGAACTTTCAGTTATAGTTGCACGAAATAAAACTGGAGAAACTGCTGTCTACCCAACCGTAGAATGTGAGTTTAACAATGTTAACTTAGTTGAGTTCCTTTTTTCACCTGCTAATATTACACCTGAAATTGAACAAAAAGCAACTGCTATTGCTATTGATGTTATTAATAAATTAGAAATGGTAGGTCTATTAGCCGTAGAGCTGTTCCTATGTGAGAATGGCGACATACTTGTAAACGAAGTTGCCCCTCGCCCGCACAATAGTGGACACCATACCATCGAATGCAACATCACTTCACAATTTGAACAGCACCTGCGTTCAATCTTAAATATGCCTCTTGGCGCAACAGATATTACACGATCTGGCGTCATGTTAAATCTAATTGGAAGTGAGGGACACCATGGGAAAGCGACGTATGATGGCTTACTAGACATTGTATCAATGAAGGGAGTTCATGTTCACTTATACGGCAAGGAAATTACTAAACCAAACCGAAAAATGGGGCATATAACCATTGCTCAAGAGTCGATGGCTGAAGCAATACGCGTAGCCAAAGATATCAAGCATCGAATCAAGGTGATTACAACTTAGTCATCCAAAATAATTGTTATCTTGTCAAGAGCCTATGACATCCATAAGCTCGCATAAATTGTAATGAAATCTAATGATGAAGATTTGCAGAAGAGAAACCTTTAATGCCGCACACCGACTATTTAAACCTGAGTGGTCCGACGAGAAAAACTTAGCTGTTTTTGGAAAGTGTAGTTACCCTAACTATCATGGACACAACTATGCATTAGAAGTGTGGATAGAGGGAGCTATTAACCCAGAAACGGGGTTCATCATGGACTTGAAATTATTGAAAGACATCATTCATGCTGAAATTTTAGAACGATTTGATCATAAGAATTTAAACCTAGACTGTCCAGAATTTAACGGGATTATTCCAACAACTGAAAACATTTCAGTCGTTATTTGGGACTTATTGCGTAGTAAAATTAGTACTCAATTTAACATTGAGGTTGTTATTGCTGAAACCACAAAAAATAAAGTTTCCTATTCAGGAAACAATTAACCATGCGGTTCTATACGCTAATATGCCTCTTTTTAGCACTCTTATTTTTTAAGTGCACAAAAAAACCATTGAATGCATATAAGACTGAACACGTCATTATTATTGTAATTGACGGTTCGCGGTATTCAGAAAGCTGGGGAGAGCCCACACAACAGTTTATACCACATCAAAAAAACTTAAGCGCGCAAGGAGTTTTCTATAGCAACTTCTACAACAACGGCGAAACATATACGGTCCCTGGTCACTCAGCAATAACAACGGGTGTTTACGAAAACATTGACAATAACGGAACTGCCCTTCCAGGTTCACCTTCACTATTTCAAGTTTGGCGGAAAAAGTACAAAAACCCTGAAAATTCAGCTTATATTATTGCAAGTAAAGACAAGTTAGAGGTATTAGACAATTGCACAAACCCCTTTTGGAATAACAAATACCAACCCCAAACCAACTGTGGATGGAGCGGTCTCGGTTCTGGCTATCGGCCAGACAGTGTTACAGCGAGCACCGCTATAAACATACTTGAAAATAATACTCCAAACATGGTTCTAATAAATTTTAGACAACCTGATTTTTCAGCGCACCAAAATGATTGGAATGGATATATATCTGGAATTCAACAAACTGACAATTATATAAATCAACTTTGGGAATACATTCAAGGCAGTACAAAATACGCCAATAAAACTGCATTATTTATCACAAATGATCATGGAAGACATCTAGATAGCACCGGAGGATTTGCCTATCACGGTGATGATTGTGAAGGGTGTAGAAGGGTGAGCCTTTTGGCCATTGGACCCGACTTCAATCAAGGGGTGGTTGTGGATGAGCCCCACGAGTTAATTGATATTCCAACAACCATTTCCAAGCTCATGCACTTTAAGTTTTCGTCTGGAAACGGAAAAGAACTCAGTGAATTATTTAATTAATTATCACTTTACATAGTCTTGTTTATGCACTAGCATATAACGATCATTTTCTGTCTTTAAATACCCTTGTTCATAGCAGAAAAAGTATTGAGAGCCTGACTTAGTTGTGTATACATTTGTATAATAATGGAAATTAAATCCTTCCTCAGCAAGTGTTATTCCATCTACTGTTTTTTTTCCATTCGGGTTTAAAGCAGCTAAAACTCTTCGATTTTTTCGTAAGATATTATTAATTCGTCTTATATATTTTGTAGCATCCTCATTCAGCCGATTATTAAATGTATTACGGCAATAATCGGAACAAAATTTCTGATCCTTCCTTCCTGAAAGCTTTAACCCACACTCATTACATTCACGAATATCCATCCCTTTAACTATCAATGATTAGCATAACAATGTTAACATTAATTAACAGCAAAATCAAGGGCAACAGGACATATCTTTGCAACTTTGATCGCTACAATTAATTTGAATATGTCAGAAAACATACAGAATCCAATGAATCCTGCCGAAGCTTTGAGAATTGTCAGTGAACAAATTCAAAAAGAGGTCACTATTATAAATATGCTTCGTAATGAGGTTGGAAAAGTAGTGGTTGGACAAACATATATGATGGATCGTTTACTCATCGCGCTACTTGCTGATGGTCACGTTCTACTAGAAGGGGTTCCAGGGTTAGCAAAAACACTTGCTATCAAAACACTTTCTGATGCCATTGATGTTAATTTTAGCCGCATTCAATTTACACCTGACTTACTTCCCGCAGATGTTACAGGAACATTGATGTATAGTCAAAAAACGGAAACATTTAGCGTTAAGAAAGGTCCTATTTTCTCAAACTTTATTTTAGCCGATGAAATCAACCGCGCTCCTGCTAAAGTTCAAAGTGCATTACTAGAAGCTATGCAAGAGCGTCAAGTTACCATAGGTGATGAAACGCATCAATTACCAGAACCATTCTTGGTACTTGCAACACAAAACCCCATAGAACAAGAAGGAACCTACCCCCTACCTGAAGCCCAGATGGATCGATTTATGTTAAAGCTGTTTTTAGGGTATCCAACAAAAGAAGAAGAGCGTCAAATTATTCGAGCAAACGTAAGTATAGAAGGATTAAAAAAAGCCAACAACGTTATTTCAACGGCTGATATTCAACGCTGTAGAAACCTCGTAAAACAAGTGTATTTAGATGAAAAAATAGAGCAATACATTGTTGACATCGTTTATGCAACCCGTCAACCTGAGAGCTATGGCTTAGGGTTTTTGGAGCCGATGATTAATGTTGGTTGTTCCCCTAGAGCGAGTATAAATCTTGCACTCGCAGCAAAAGCATTTGCCTTTTTACAAGGTCGAGCGTTTGTAATTCCAGAAGATATTAGAGCTGTAGCTCCAGATGTAATGAGACACCGAATGGGGTTAAGTTATGAGGCAGAAGCAGAAAATATAACTGCAAGTGATGTCGTCAATAAGATCATCAATAAAGTAGAGGTTCCTTAATAAGATCAATGGACACCAAAGAACTTCTTAAAAAAATTCGCCTCTTGGACATTCGAACCAGAGGACTTACCAAGCATGTTTTTTCTGGGGAATATCACGCTGCGTTTAAAGGGCGTGGGATGACATTTAGCGAAGTTCGAAACTATACCCTTGGGGACGAGGTGCGTACAATTGATTGGAATGTTACAGCTCGATTTAATGAGCCATATGTAAAAGTATTTGATGAAGAGCGTGAGCTAACGGTTATGCTAATCATTGACATTTCAGGGTCTTCAAATTTTGGAATACACGAAAAAACAAAGAAAGACTTAGCGCTCGAATTAGCAGCTGTTCTTTCGTTTTCAGCAATAAGCAACAACGATAAAGTTGGTGCCATATTTGTTTCAGATACCGTGGAAAAATACATTGCTCCACAAAAAGGGAAAAAGCATGCTTTAATTATTCTCAGAGCCTTTATTGAATTAAAAGCAACATCCAAAGACACAAACTTAAATGAAGCTTTAACATTTTTTAGAAACACACAAAAGAAACGATGTATCGCATTTATAATTAGTGACTTCATGGACGAAAATAACGTTATGGAAGAACTGAAAATTTCTCGTAAAAAACACGACTTGGTCGCACTTCATTTAGTTGACGAAGCCGAAAAAAAGTTACCAGCCATGGGGATTGTTCAAATGCAGAACTCTGAGTCAGGAAAAAAAACTTGGGTTAACACCAATAGCCAACAAGCAAGAGATATGCATGCTCATAATTTTAAAACATTTGAAGATAACTTGTTTTTAAACTTAAAAAAAGCTGGTATAGATAGTACATCAATTTCAACTGACGAAGATTTTATAAAACCCCTCGTAAAACTCTTTAAAAACAGGTGATTAAAGCTCTATTCTATATCTTAATATTGGGTTGTTTTTTTAATTCATCCGCTCAACCATTGAAATCAACCATTTCTCAATCAGAGGTGTTGATTGGTCAGCCTATTACCATTACTTACCAGACAACACTTCACGAAAATGACTCCATTTCCTTTACTCCTAAACAAAGCATAATTAAAGCACGGCTAGTTACAGATCCAAGTGAATCAACCGCTACTGAAATTGATTTAGAGTTACTTAAACCATTTCAAGACACCTCTATTATTAAGACAGATTCACTCAAATGGATTGGAGAGTACCAAATTATGACTTGGGATAGTGGCATTTTTATTATTCCAGGACAACATTTCACAATCAACGGTTCAACACACACCTTCCCAGACCTTACAATTGCCTCTTATTTAACCAATCCAATTGAAGGGATTGACATTTATGACATCAAAGAAAGCTATGCCGAACTCCCTCCCCCTTCATTTTCTCCAACGCAATTCATTAAAGCAAATTGGTGGTGGCTATTGATTCTCTTATTTTTGGTCATTGTATTCTTAACATTTAGAAGATCTAAAAAAGACATTCAAAAAGAAGATAAATCAATTTCAGTATCACTTAAAGACAGAACACTCGCAGCTATTGATACGTTAGAATCATTAAACCTGTGGGAGAAGGAACAATTGAAAGAGCATTTTATTGAGCTCTCTTATATCTTAAGATCATACCTAACAGCTAGGTACAGAATCACGCTTCTTGAAAAAACAACCTATGAAACACGAATCATTTTAACTGAAAAAGGACTTAAGCCAGAAACCATAGACCTGATTGTTAGAATCCTCTCACAATCAGACATGGTAAAGTTTGCAAAGTCCAATCCCAATACGGCCGTAGTACAAAATATACTAACCCTTGCCAGGAAAATAATTATAGAAACAAGCCCCACAGAAAGTAATCTTGCTTAAGCATTGGAACATACGATTTTGGGAATATGAATTCTTTTCTCCTCATTGGCTCTGGTTAATGTTACTAATTCCCTTTGCGCTATTTATAGTGTTTTATTTTGAAAAAAATAGACCTGGAGACATCAATTTTTCGGGCTCAACTTTCCATCAAGAAAGCATTGGATCTTCTTGGATTTCACGGTTAAGAATAGGAATTATATTGCTTTATGGAATCATTGGTGTTCTAATCATATTTGCAATGGCCAAACCTTTTCAATGGTCACAATATGATAACTTTGATGAACGCTATAAAAATGGAATTGACATCATCCTAGCAATGGATGTTTCACTCTCCATGCTAACACGCGACTTTGAACCAAATAGACTAGAGGCCTCAAAAGAAGTTGCGCAAGAGTTTATTAATGGAAGAGCTGGCGACCGCATTGGGCTTGTGGTATACGCCGGAGAAGCTTACACAGCTTGTCCAGCAACATTGGACTATACTGTTTTAAAACAACACATCAGTAAAATTAGTGGGGAACGAATAGAAGGAGGAACTGCAATAGGAACAGGCCTAGGGACAGCTGTAGCACGATTAAGAAACGATAGTATTGCTTCCAAAGTAATAATCCTGTTAACGGACGGAAGTAATAATTCTGGAGAATTATCACCAGAAATGGCTGCAGAACTTGCCCGATCTAAAAACATTCGGGTCTATACCATTGGAGTAGGGAAAGTTGGAAATGCGCCATCTCCTGTAATGACTCCTTTTGGGATGCGATATCAAACCATGCCCGTAGAAATTGATGAAGCCACACTAAAGAAGATAGCCCATATAACAAACGGGAACTATTTTAGAGCTACCGATATGGAATCTCTAAAATCTATTTATGCAGAAATTGATGCCTTAGAAAAACGCAAAATAAACGATGAATCCTTTAAGAATACTCCTCCGTCTAATCCTCAAGCATTCTTAAACTGGGCAATTTTATTCGCTTTTATTACCTGGGGATCAAACTACCTTATCTTTAGAATTGGTGAGTAATATCAGATACACATACCGCATAAAATCAATCCTTAGCTGGATTATACTTTGGGAGATTGTTTTTTGGGGGATTTACTTTGGAGTCGTATCATTATTTGCCAGTTCAGGGAAACTGTCAGAGGACAATGGACTAATCTACAAATCTCCTGAATCGCTGTATTTGTTAATCGGAATCATTCCAATTATTGGAACTTATATTTATCGAATTTTTAAACATAATAACACGGTTAAACACATTCATATTCGTGTGATGAAATCCGTATTACAACCCGTGTCTTCATTTAGCAGTTTTATACGCTATATTTTTTTCCGAAACGCTTTTGCACTACTAATCATTGCGGTTTCTCTTCCGATTTTTGGAACTAAAAAAGTTTCCGGAACATCAGAAACACTCGAATTGGTTGTTGCTTTAGATATTTCAAATTCGATGAATACACACGACATCTCAAAAAAAATATCGCGCCTAGAGATTGCAAAACGCGCACTTGTTCAGCTGGTTAACAACTTACATGGAGAAAAAATTGGACTATGCCTATTTGCTCACAATGCTTTTGTTCAACTTCCCATAACGCGAGATTATTCAGCGGCAAAACTCTTTATAAAAGAAATAGAAAGTGGTATGATTAGCCACCAAGGAACCAATATTGATCAAGCCTTAATTGTTTCCAACAGCATGTTTTCAAAAGAGAAAACAACAAAGGGAATTATTCTCGTTACTGACGGTGAAAATCATGAAGAAAGCCCGGACCAAATCCTATCAGAAATAAAAAATAGCACGATTCAACTAAGTGTTTTAGGAATTGGCACAGTACACGGAGGACTTATACCGAAACATCCTTATCGTCCCGAATTGGGATATAAAACAGACGCCACCGGCAAGAGTGTTTTATCAAAACTAAACAAACCTTTCCTCCAAGGCATTGCAAAAAAAGGCGGCGGAAAAGCATCTGTAAGCTCAAGTGAATTCCCGAATCTTTCTGCTTTATTAACACAAATAAATCAAATGAAGCGAACAAAAATTGATACTTTAGAGTTTGAAACAAAACAAGAACGCTATCAATTCCCATTGCTACTCTCTTTGGTGTTTTGGATAGCTTACATTACATGGTCAAAACGTTATCTTGGGCTGTTAGATAATCTAGTAAAAAAGAAATGACGCGCACACTCAACATAGTATTTATATTGATGATTGGCTCATCCTTTGGGCAAGAATGGAGAGATTCTATCACAATTGCTAGAGAATCATATGCAAACAAGGACTACCTAAATGCATTCAACTCCTATACGTCTATCCAAAAAAAAACACCTAATCATATTCGTTTAAACAATGAATTAGCCCAGTCAGCCTACAAAGCCGGAAACTTTGAAATATCGGAAGAACTCTACCAGAAAAATACAACTGCCGAAGAGTCTAGTGTAGACAGAGCATCAAACGTATACAACATCGGCAATACTCGAATGAAACGCAACGATTACAAGGGAGCTATTGAGGCCTATAAAAACGCCTTACGTATTAACCCTGATGATGCGAAAACGAGGTATAACCTTTCGGCGGCAATTAGACAATTAAATAAAAACGAAAAAAAGGATCATAGCCAACAGGAAAAGAACAACAACCAGGAGAATAAACAGAATACACCTGAAGATTCTCCTAAAAAAATGCCCTCTAAAACAGCAGACAAGATACTTGACAAGCTCATGAAAGAAGAGGCTGAAACAAAGCAAAAACTACGCAATAGACAAGGAACAAACCGTTCATCGAAATCAGAAAAAGACTGGTAAACAATGTACAAATTACTCACCATATTAATTGTTATACTAGGCTATACTGTTTTAGGACAGTCTCAAAAAGTTGTATTATCTATCGACCCTGAGCGTGCAGATGTCGGTGAAACTTTTACAATAACTGTAAAGTCATACGTTCAAGGAGATTTAGAAGTCGATAATAAGCCCAGTTCTTTTGTTCCAGGGTATGACATCATGAATGGTATGGAGCAAGAAATTAATCCAAGTACAGGGAAAGTTAAGACCTTCTACTATTTGTCTCAAACGGGCTCAATAGGCGAACCCGGAAAATACACCATTGGACCAGCATTTATAAAACAAGGGAATAAAGTCTATCAATCGAACACCGTTGACCTTACCATTGAAGAAAAAACTCAGATGACTGAACACAAAGCTACATCTGCACAAATTAATGCGGGTGTTTTTGGCGTTATTCAGACAAACAAAAACGTAATTTACGAAGGTGAACCTGTTCTTATTTCAGCAAAAATTTACTCACACTTTGAACCTACTCATTTATCAAATTATAAAAGCTACTCCATAAAAGGGACTAATAAACAAGCTGTAAAGAATTCACAACGCATTATTATTACTCGTGAAAAATTCAATCAATCCAAGCTCTATGCATTTGAATACGATAAGAACATCGTCTTCCCCTCAGGAATCGGTGAGTTCAACATCTCGAACTATACCTTAGATTTACACCGTGGATATGATGGTTATTCTATAAGATCAAATCAAGCAGTTGTGAAAGTTCTTCCGCTACCAGGGGCTCCTCCTACAGATTTTATCGATGGAGTTGGGGAATTTAGTTTGACACGCACTATTGAAGCTCAGAAGATGAAACAGGGAGATGTTTTTAAAATGAATATTCTTGTTGAAGGTATAGGAAATTTACAAAACATAACTGCTCCTGAACCTATACTGCCTGAAGGGCTTGTTGTTTACGGAGACCCTATAATTAAAGAAAACTACTCCTATAACACACATGGAGCAGAAGGAAGTGTTTCCTATGAATATAACATTCAAGTAGCTACCTCCGGAGATATAAAGCTACCTGCAGTCACCATTTCTTATTTTGACCCATCGAATAAAAAATACATTCAATCAAAATCACACGTAGAGAATATCCATGTAAAGGGTGATGAATCATATGCTGCTCAAAACATTCCACAAATTCAAACATTGAAATCAAGTACAATTGAAGAGCTACCTTACTCGAGTGCACGACGAGAGCCTGCGGTTGTTAAAAAGGAAAGGGTCGTTTTTGGGACACCTCTTTTTTTTACAGGAATAGGTCTACCACTATTTACCGCGTTCATCTTTATTTTGATACGCAGAAAAAAAGAATCTACTGTTGACCAAGCAACACAAAACGAGCGTGTAAAACAAAAAATTACGGCCCTAAAAACAAGTCTATCACGCATTGAATTAGCAATTCATCAAAATGATGATGATGTCTTTTTTATGGGGATTGAAAACAGCCTAATCAAAGCATTTGAGATTAAACTTGATACGAACGATGAGCACATTCTAAACAAAATAGAAATTTACGATCATTTATCGACTTTAAACAAGACGGTATTACTTGGTCGTATAAGACACCTTTTTACCACTGCAGATCAGTTTAGGTATGGAGTCCCTTCATCAACTGAATCCAAGCAAAAACTGTACAGTCAACTAAAAGACATTTTAATAGAAATAAACGCGTGAAAAATCTATTGTTCTATATAGCATTCATTTTTCTGTGCAGTATTTTTGTGCAACCGACATTTGCCAGTGAAAAAAAATCATCCAAACAAGCACTTAGTGACCTTGAAAAAATAGTCAGTAACGAACCGAATAATACTTCAGCATACTACAACTTAGGGTTAACATACCTAGAATCTAATTCTTTTGGTAAAGCAATTTGGGCTTTTGAAAAAGTACTCAACCGCATTCCAAATGATTCTGAAACAATTGATCAAATTGAATATGCTTACCGCGAATTAAATAATGACTTGAACTACACCCCGCGTCTTAATGCCTTTACCTCTGGACTATATAGCATAAGCTCTAACAGATGGTCAATTGTTGCCATCATTAGTAGTGTTTTAATCTCAATTTGTATTGTTTTATACAAACTTAACGACGCCGATCAATTCAGGAAATTTATACTTGTTGTGTGTTTCTTAATCACTCTCCTTTTTAGCTCAAGCATTTTGCTTGCAGCTTTTACAAAAGAATATCAAACAGAAGTTAACTTTGGTGTGGCAATCAAGAAAAATGTTCAAACTTATGATATTGATTCACTAATTACTCCTAAGGTACTCTTAGAGGGTGAACGGGTGAAACTTCTTAAAGAAACTATCTCCAAACCTCCACACCTTACTAATTTCATTCGGGTAGAATCAATGGATAAAGAGATCGTATTTGTCCGCTTAGAAGACATCGCGTTTATTTAAACACTTTTAAAAAGAATAACCCTACATTTGCATTTAGAATGCAACGTAAAAAGAACATACGGACTTTAACCTTAGATGAGATTAAATCTATCCTTCAGGAAATGGAAGAAAAACCTTTTCGTGGGAAACAGATTTTTGAATGGCTCTGGCAAAAAGATGCTGTAACATTCGAAGACATGACAAATCTATCAAAGTCACTTCGAGAAAAACTAGAAGCCACTTTTTTTATTGATCATATTGAATTAGAGGACCAGCAAATTAGCTCAGATAAAACCATTAAATGTGCCTTCAAAATTGACGAGGGAAAAGTTGTTGAAGGTGTTTTAATTCCAACATCATCTAGAACTACAGCGTGTATTTCATCTCAAGTAGGGTGTAGTCTGGCATGTAAATTTTGTGCTACAGGTAAATTAAAATTAATGAGAAACCTGACCCCTGGTGAAATGGTTGATCAAGTTGTTTATCTAAAAAATCAAGCTGAAAATAGGTACAATACTCCCCTTAGTAATATTGTATATATGGGAATGGGTGAACCCCTACTCAATTACAAGAACATGTTGCGATCGACAGAGTTAATCTGCTCTCCAGAAGGCTTAGGTATGTCTCCAAAACGAATAACTGTTTCTACAGCAGGGATTGCAAAAATGATTAAACAACTGGGAGATGATGATGTTAAGTTCAACTTAGCACTTTCGCTTCATGCAGCAAATGATAAAAAGAGAAGTCACATTATGGATATTAATGATTCTAATAACTTAGAATCATTAAAAGAAGCATTGGAGTATTTCCATGAAAAAACAGGATCTCGAGTAACATTTGAATACATCATATTTAAAGATTTCAATGACACTTTAGAAGATGCGCAGGAATTGGCAGCGTTTGCTAAATGTGTACCTTGTAAGGTCAACATCATTGAATACAACCCCATTGACGATGGTGAGTTTCAACAAGCTGACAGAGCCAAAGTAGATGCTTTTGCAAATTACCTAGAAAAGAAAAATATGATTATTCATATTAGAAGAAGTCGAGGGAAAGATATTGATGCGGCCTGTGGACAATTAGCAAACAAGAACAAAGCAATTCCAAAAGCAGATCGTAAGCTGAAAAAAGTCAATAACATTTTGTAGATTTACGATTAACTAAAAAAAATACGCCCATGCAACCTTATTAATGCGACGGGAGTCTTTATAATGAACTATTCAATCAAAACACAATGAAAACACAATTGATTAATCGATTATTGCTAGTTTTTGTACTGTTTGCTAGCATTTCAACTTATGCGCAAAACACGACACCTGCAGAGGAATTAACTCCAGAATGGTCTTTGGTTAGCCAAAAAGATGGCGTAAACATATACCTGCGGAAAGATTTTTGTAAAGTAGGCCCTCAAGTCAAATTATTACCCTACATTTTTTACAAGTTTGAAAACACAACAACTGTTGCGAAAACTATTTATTTCACAGCCGGACTAAAGTACGATCAAGAATGTATTGGATGTAACGGTGAAGATGAAAGTAAAAAAGCAGTTAATGTTCCTGCTAACAGTTTCGTTTCGTGTGACTGTACCTTTAAAAATGGAACATTATCGTCATTAATTACAAACCCTAATTATCCAGACACGAGAACGTTTGAGTCTGTTCAATTATTAGATATTAAAATCGACTAATCATGAAGTTTGCCTTACTAACACTATTAATGTTTTTTACCATTAGCCAGTCTGCTTTTGGTCAAACATGCTACGTAGCAGTTAGCCCTGAAGACACGTTAATTTGCCCAGGAGCACCTGTACAAATTACTGCCATTGCTAATTTAATTCCCAATGGACAATCATTTAACTTTAACGGTGGCGCCTTACCTTCTGGATGGATTGCTGTCGGAGGAAATACATTTAGCACACCTTGTGCGCCCAGTCTAACAGGAGACCCTTACTATTGGGCTTCTACAGCAAGCGCAGGAACATACCCAGGTATTACAACTGCCGCATTTGATGTAAGTTGTGGAGGTGCTATTATTTTTGATATGCTATATGCAATTCAATCGAGTAACATGCCATGCGAAGGACCTGATTTAGCTAACGAAGGGGTTGAACTTCAATACAGTACTACTGGAGGTGCTCCTTGGATTCCTATTGTTTATTACAGTCCTGGCGGATATGAATTGCCTTCAAACCCGAACACATCTGCAACTGTAGCAACAACAGCAGGTACTCCTTATACAACATGGAATACCTTTACAGTTCCAATTCCTGCTGCGGCAATGACAACATCAACGATGTTTAGATGGACTCAATCAGAAAATTCAGGTACATGTTGCGATAACTGGGGACTAGAAAACATCATTATTAACTCCAGTGGTACACCGTGTGGATCAGCAACCGTAAACTGGAGTAATGGATTAACCGATACAAATACGTTTATTGTTAACCCCATGGTTAATGACACGTTAATCGCTTCTGTATACGATTCATTAGGTGTTTATCAATGTGAATCTATTCCAATCATTATCACTGTTCACCCTGATGACATGACGTATAATTTAATTGATACTATTTTTGCTTCATGCCCGAACGATTCATTACCTGCAGAGGTGTTAAATATTCAGGGGGGAACAATGCCTTATTCTTTTAACTGGTCTACTGGAGGAAGTAACTCTATGGAAATGCTTTCAACAGGTCCAAATCAACAAGGAACAATCAATTATTCTGTCGATATTTCTGATGATTGTGGATATATTCATCCTGAAACAGTTGTGATGGTAACGAATCAAACACTATCTATTGACAGTGTGTTTTCTTACCCTACCAGTGCATGTGATACAAATGGAGCGGCAGTAGCATATCCTATATCTGGTATCACTGACGATCTTAATCAGCCTTTCTTTAATTGGTCTGGTCCAGGACAGGGTGGTTCAATCAGTTATGATGGAACATCAACATTACCTATATTATCTTCTGGATGGTACTACTTTACTGTAACAGATGATGTTTGTACTGCTACTGATAGTGTTTATGTCGGAATGAACAACCCACCTATTGCAAACTTTAGCGCTTCAGCAACATCGGGCTGTAGTCCTGTAAATGTGACATTCACAAACAACAGTGAAAATACAACGAACTATTACTGGGATTTTAACAATGGTAATGCGTATAACGTGTCTGATTTAGACAATCAATACCAAACATTTACCAACACGTCTACTGTAATGCTTATCGCTTCTACAGATCCAAACTGTGCTGATACAACTTACGTAACGGTTAATGTTGCACCATGTGGGTGTACAGATCCAAATGCAACAAACTACAATCCGAATGCAACACAAGACGATGGAAGTTGTGTATTCCCAATACCAACAGCATCTGCCCCTAATGTTATCACTCCAAATGGAGATGGTGTTAATGATGTCTTTGAATTAACTGTAACTAACTCTACAGAAATTGAATTAATCATATTAAACAGATGGGGTAACGTAGTATACAAATCTGTTGAAGCGAATCCTGTATGGGATGGAAAAACTCCAAATGGTACAGATGCTAACGGAGGTACTTACTTTTTTCGATACACGATTTTTGCTGCAACTGAAGATTTGAATATCGAAGGGCAAGGGTTCTTAGAGTTGATTCGATAATAAAAACAAACTATATTAAAAAGGTGCTTGCCATTGGTGAGCACCTTTTTTTTTATGTTTCAACTTTTTAAGTTAGAGCTACAATACTCCGACACAAATTCCTTAAACAAAGTGTTTAAAATTGAATTACATTTTTAATGCAATTAGGCCGCATTCCTATTATATTTGTGGTAATGGCATCGGTAAAACAAATAATGGCTCCTGTTACATCAGAAATGATGGAATTCGAAAACCGTTTTCGTGTAAGCATGAAGTCAAAAGTTCCCATGTTGAATAAAATAACACACTACATTATTCGACGAAAAGGAAAACAAATGCGTCCTATGTTTATTTTCCTTACGGCAAAAATGTTGGGAAATGTGAATGATAAAACCTATGATGGCGCAACCTTGGTTGAACTATTACATACAGCATCTTTGGTTCATGATGATGTTGTCGATGACGCGAATGAACGCAGGGGATTCTTTTCTGTGAACGCCTTATGGAAAAACAAAATTGCAGTACTCGTTGGAGACTACATGCTTTCAAAAGTACTACTCCTTTCAATCGAAAAAAACAACTCAAACCTTCTTGAAGTTGTAGCGAGAGCAGTTAAAGAAATGTCTGAAGGCGAATTACTTCAAATTGAAAAGGCGCGAAAACTAGACATTACTGAAGAGGTATATTTTGATGTAATTCGAAAAAAGACCGCATCCCTTATTTCTACCTGCTGTGAATTGGGCGCTTTAAGTGTTGATCGATTGGACCAACGAGAGAATATGCGTGTATTTGGTGAATTAATCGGTATTGCCTTTCAACTAAAAGATGATATTTTCGATTATGGTGAGCCAGGGCAAATTGGAAAGCCTACCGGATTAGACATTCGCGAACGAAAAATGACACTTCCTTTAATTTACGTTTTAAATAACGGACCCAAGGAGGTCCGTAAAGAGCTGATCAATATTGTTAAGAATCAGAATGAAAACCCGAAAAAGGTTAAGCGTGCCGTAAAACTAGTCATTGACCATGGTGGAATTGAATATGCACACAAAAGAATGCTCGAATACAAAGAAAAAGCATTAGATTTAATTAAAGACATTCCACACTCTGATTCTAAAGAATCAATTATTGGATTAGTAGAATATACAACAACTAGAAAAAAATGATGCTTCGAATTTTATTATTAGCTACCGTTTTCGCTTTCGTTTCATGTAACGCTGATTCAAACGAAAAGAGTACTGTTATTGAGCACGTTAAAAATGCAACACCAACGGTGCACCATAGTGACAAAGAACACGCACCCGTTATTGACAAAACAGAATTAGTTGTATTGGAAGATGGGACATACAAAGAATATTACCCCAATAAAAAAAATGTGAAATTTGAGGGACCACAAGATAAAAATGGCAAACGAAATGGTAAATGGCAATACTTTTCTGAATTGGGTGTCGAACTCTCTATGACGGTTTATAGTCATGGTGAAAAACATGGCCATACCATCGTAAAATATCCAAATGGAAACCTACACTACACTGGTGAATATTCAAACAACAAACCGATTGGTGTTTGGAAAACATATTCAATTAAAGGTGAAATGATTAATGAATTAGATTATAGCAAGCTTTAATAAATGGCCATTATACCTCCACATATTGTCGATGACATCATGCAGAACTCTCGTATTGAGGAGGTAATTGGAGAGTTCGTACAATTAAAAAGAGCTGGTTCTAACTTAAAAGGGTTAAGCCCCTTTACAGATGAAAAAACAGCATCGTTTGTTGTTTCACCCGCCAAACAAATTTTTAAATGTTTTTCCACAGGTAAAGGAGGTACAGTAGTGAGTTTTCTCATGGAAAAAGAACACTACACCTACCCTGAAGCTTTACGCTGGCTCGCAGAAAAATACGGCATTCAACTTCCTGAAGACAAACCTGCAACGGCAGAAGAACTTGCTGCCATTTCAGAACGCGAGAGTCTTCACATTATCAATGAATTTGCAAAAGATCATTTTAAGAATAACCTACACGATAGCGAGGAAGGGAAAAAAATAGCGCTTTCTTATTTCATTGAGCGTGGCTTTAGACCTGACATCATTGAAAAGTTTCAATTGGGGTACAGCATTAATAAAAGTGATGATTTTACCTCTGCAGCACTTACAAAAGGCTATAAAATAGACTACCTAGAAAAGGTTGGTATATCCAAAACAAAGGACAACCGCAGTTTTGATTTTTTTCGCGGAAGGGTTATGTTTCCAATTCACTCGGTAAGCGGAAGAGTGCTTGGATTTGGTGGAAGAACCCTCTTTACAGATAAAAAAATTGCAAAATATTTCAATTCCCCTGAAAGTATCATCTACAATAAAAGTGAAATCTTATACGGACTTCATTTTTCGAAAGGTGATATTATCAAATACGATAATTGTTTCCTTTGCGAAGGGTATACCGATGTAATCAGTATGTATCAAGCGGGAATACAAAATGTGGTATCTTCTTCAGGAACATCATTAACGCGCGAACAAATTCGATTAGTAAAACGCTACACGAAAAACATTACAATTCTTTATGATGGTGATGCAGCTGGAATAAAAGCCTCTTTTCGTGGCATTGATTTAATTCTTGAAGAAGGACTGAATGTGAAAGTCGTTCTTTTTCCTGAAGGGGAAGATCCTGATTCATACTCAAAAGCCGTTAGTTCTTCAGAACTAGAAACCTATATAAAAACCAATCAACAAGATTTCATTTCTTTTAAGGCCGAAGTTTTATTAGAAACTGAAGGAAATGACCCTATAAAAAAGGCTACTTTAATTAAAGATTTAGCGCACAGTGTTTCTTTAATTCCAGATCAAATAACACGTAGTGTCTTTATCCCCGAGCTTGCAAAGCGTTTCAACCTTAAAGAAGAGGTTATTTGGACAGAAGTAACCAAAGCTAGAAATGAAGCCGTTGAAAAAGAAAAAAAAGACGCAAAACGAAGATCGAACGCACCAAATTCGACAGCTAAGGCAAGCACCGCTAGAACAAACACAAGCGCTCCCCATCCGACAGCTGACCCATATTTAAATGAACCTAGTCCATTTGAAGAGAGTCCGAGTATACCTGTTGAAATTCTAGAAAACCACAATGAACATGACTTAATGCGCATACTGGTCCTATATGGTCCTATGGCAATTAGCCTTGAGCAAGTTGGAGAGAAAGGGCAAAAAACCCTACTAGAAGTCAGCGTGGCTGAATACATTTGCAGCTCATTAAATGAAGATGATTTAGGCTTTGAAAGCCCTACATTTACTTCAATGTATCAACTCATCAATGAATCTCTACAAGAAAATACATTTTTAAAACCTGATTTTTTTAAAAGCCAATTGGATCAAGGTATTGTTCAGTTTGTATCTGAAATTGAAATGAATAAGCATGAACTAAGTCACAATTGGATTACTAGGCACAGCATTTTTACAAACTCAGAGCAAGACAAGTTAAAAGAGGCCGTTTTAGGATCTGTATATTCATTCAAATCTTCTAAAGTTGAGAAACGAATTAAGGAAATTCAACAGCAACTCATTAAACTGGGGACTGAAATTACCAACGAAGAACTCATGGACTTATTATCGGAACAAGTTGCTCTTGAACAAATCAAAAAAGCAATTTCAGTTCAGCTAGGAAGAATAATCATTCACTAGATCACTTCAACAATCGTTGATACATTTGTATCGTATTCTCTAGCCCATAATAAAGTGCATCTCCTATTAAAGCATGCCCAATTGAAACCTCTAACAGCCCCTCTATTTTAGAGTCAAAATAGGCTAAATTTTCTAAGCTTAAGTCGTGTCCAGCATTAATCTCCAATCCCAATTCAGACGCTAATTTTGAAGCAATAACATACTCTTTAATTGCCGCCTCTTTATTTTTAGCATAGTTTAAAGCAAATGGACCGGTATAAAACTCAATGCGATCAACCCCACACTTTGCAGCATACTCTATATTTGTTAAGTCTGTATCTACAAAAATAGAAGATCTAACCCCCTTTAATTTCAGTTCTGCACTTAACTCCGTTAACATAGACTGATTCTGCTTTGTATTCCACCCTGCATTTGAAGTTAAAACTCCTGGCGCATCTGGAACAAGTGTAGCTTGCGCTGGAACAATGTCTGAAATCAAAGACATAAATCGATCATTTGGATATCCTTCAATATTGAATTCCGTTGTTACAACTTTCGACAAATCATACACATCTTTACGCGTAATGTGACGCTCATCAGGCCTTGGATGAACTGTAATTCCATCAGCACCAAATCGCTCGCAGTCCAATGCAACTTGAACTACATTTGGCGTGTTCTCACCTCGTGCATTTCGCAACGTTGCTATTTTGTTCACATTAACACTTAATTTCGTCTTCATACGGTACGGTTTTTGTATTTACAAAAGTAAGAACTTACTAAGTATTTATACTACATTAGCAATTATAATGAGAGCACTAGACCTAATAACTGAGGAAATCCCTCCTTTAACTCATTCTGATACTGGCGAAAAAGCGTTAAACTGGATGGACGAGTTTAAGGTGTCACATTTGCCTGTTTTAAAGTTTGGTGTATTTGTTGGCCTTATTTCTGAAGCTGACATCTTAGACAAGATGGATATTGACAAAACCTTGGACGAATTATTCCAACACTTGCCAAGGCCTTACGCGCTCGATTCAGATCACATTTATCAAGTTATTTCGATCCTTTCTGAATTGAAATTAACCGTTATTCCGGTACTCGATAAAAATGAAAAATACCTCGGTTGCTCATCTGTCCAACACCTAATGTCTTTGATTGCAAACACTGGTGGAATTAAAGAGAATGGTGGGATTGTTGTTTTGGAAATGGCTGCATCAGATTATTCAATGGCTGAAATAAGTCAAATTGTTGAAAGTAATGATGCCAAAATACTCAGTTCGTATATTGTAGCCTCTGAAAATTCAACAACAATTGAGGTAACACTAAAAATCAATAACATTGAACTGGATCGAATTATTCGAACATTTGAACGTTATGATTACATTATCAAAGCGTCTTATCAAAAAGGAGAATTTGAAGATGATATGCAGTTTAGGTATGATGCATTAATGAACTATTTGAAACTATAATTATGAATGTTTCTATATACGGTCGAAAGGTCAACAAACAAAATATCGGTTCTTACTTAGAGCTCATAAAACTCTTGAACGATTTTGGATGGAACCCTGTTATTCATTCAGAATTAAAACAACTTTTACTTAAAAAAAGTGTGCTCTCAGAAAGCATTGATGAATTTAGTAATCATAACGATTTAAAATCGGGAATCGATTTAAGCTTAAGTATTGGTGGTGATGGTACATTTATTCAAAACGTGAAATTTATTCGAGATTCTGGCGTTCCAGTTCTTGGAATTAATACAGGAAGATTGGGGTTTTTATCGACCATTTCAAAGGATGATCTTGCTGAAGCCATGGACTTAGTTAAAGATAAAAAATACGTTCATCAAGAACGCTCCTTGATTCGTGTAGAAACTGAACGTGATATTTTTGGAGATGATAACTTTGCCTTAAATGAGGTTACACTGCAAAAGAAAGACTCTTCTTCTATGATTACAGTACATGCATCATTGGATAACAAGTACTTAAACTCGTATTGGGCAGATGGGCTTATTGTGTCAACACCCTCCGGATCAACAGCATATAGTTTAAGTTGTGGAGGGCCTATTATTACACCAGGTTGTCAAGTTCACATCTTAACACCTATTGCACCCCATAACTTGAATGTACGACCAATTGTTGCGCCTGACCACATGCCAATCAAACTAAATATCGAAGGGCGAAATCGCTCCTATTTAATCAGTTTAGATGGTAATTCACATAGCATTAAACAAAATGAGGAGGTCATTATCCATAAAGCAAACTATATGGTAAACGTCATTAAGTTTGAAGAAAACAACTTCTTAGACACTATCCGTAATAAAATGCTTTGGGGAAAAGATAAACGCAATTAGTTGGCATGTTTTAACATTCAGCATACGTTTCAAGCTCATTATTAACTAATAATTCAATATTTTTGAATCACTAAAACAACTAAACATGACTAAAATACTTTTAACCCTTCTTTCAATCTCAATGCTGATCACATCATTTGCTGCGGTAAATGGAAAAGGTAAAAAACCGAAAAAATCAAAATTAGAGCATGGTATTTATGCTGAGTTCACAACAAGCAAAGGAATTATTTTAATTCAGCTTGAATTTGAAAAAGCTCCTATGACAGTTGCCAATTTTGTAGGGCTAGCTGAAGGGAAATTTACAGCTGATACAACGGAGTATAAATCACCCTTTTACAATGGATTGAAATTTCACCGTGTAATTAATGACTTCATGATTCAAGGTGGAGATCCAGATGGTACGGGGTCAGGGGGTCCTGCACACAGGTTTCTAGATGAGATTCATCCAGACCTAAAGCATACTGGAGCAGGTATTTTGTCTATGGCTAACTCTGGACCGAATACCAATGGAAGTCAATTCTTTATTACACACAAAGCTACTCCATGGTTAGACGGAAAGCACACTGTTTTTGGACATGTTATTGCAGGCTTAGACGTTGTAAACGCTATAGAGCAAGGTGATGTTATGTCTGAAGTGAAAATAATTCGTAAAGGACGACTTGCTCGAAAATGGAAAGCTTCTAAGCAATATGCTACAGTTATGGAAGTGTATAAAAAGAAAGAGGAAGCACGAATTGCAAAGTACGCAAAAATTGCAGCCATGACAAAAGATGAGTACAGCACGTATATGTATCAAGAAGTAAAGAAAGACTTCCCAAATGCTCAAATGTCGAATTCAGGGCTCGTTTATATTATCGAGAAGAATGGTGTGGGGCCAAAGCCAACTCAAGGAGCTAAGATGTCAATTCACTACACAGGTACGTTTAGAAAGTCTGGAGAAAAATTTGATTCTTCTGTAGATCGAGGCCAACCAATGAACTTTGAATTCTTAAAGCAACGAATGGTTCCTGGATTTGAAGAAGGTATATCATTACTATCCAAAGGGGGTAAAGCGAAAATCATTATTCCTTATTACGCTGCATATGGTGCAGAAGGGAGACCTGGAGCCATTCCTCCATATTCAGATTTAGTTTTTGACATTGAAACGGTTGACCTACAGCCATCAGAAACAAAAGAATCCATTCATGAACACAACGACCACGATGGTCACAACCATGATGGTCATAACCACTAAGAAGTAATAGACATAAAAAAGCCAGCTAGTTGCTGGCTTTTTTTATGTCTTCTATGTAATGATTTAATTAGTTGTCTTGGTAGAAACACGTAGCAGGTTTACCCAAACGAAAAGTAATCATCATCCCGGTAAATACATACCAATCTTTTGTTAAGGTATTTCCTCTTTGTCCGTATTGATTCCCCGAAAGGTTTGATAACTCGGCTGACAATGGCCCATTCTCCGCTGCTAAAACAACCGGATCAACATAGGCGTTTGCACCAACATCATCCAGGTAATCCGTAAATGTTTTACGAATTCCACATTCCACATTCAGCCCCACTCTATCGCCCAATGAAAGTTTAGCACCAACACCTAAAGGAATAGAGAGTTGTGTTAAATTATAATATGATTTTGAATTCAATGATGTTCCTTGTCCTTCTGTGCCAAGATCTCTCAGTGCCACTTCAGAACCATTGTATGAGGCCTTAGGATTCATTCTAAACACGGCTAATTCTGCCAGTAAGTACGCTGTACCTTTATAACGATCATGCCCCAATTGAAATGGAAAGTAATTAAACTCTACGCCAATTCCCGCTTCATAAATCTCAGAAGAAAAACTTAAATTACGTTCTTGTTGAAACTCCGAATTCGATGCTGCATCTGAGGCACTCACCTTTCCATACATAATATTTGCACGAAGACTTAAGCGCGAATGGACGTTGTATCGATAAACCAAACCACCTGCTAAATGCGTATTTTTAAACGGGACAAATTGATTTAAATCTCCCAAGTAATAAGTACCCCCAACAAGAAATCCCAATTCAGATTTTGATGTATTTGTATGACGCTGACCAAAAGAAGCCGTTGTAATACTCAATACTAATAGTGCAATAATATATTTCATTTTCTAGTCGTAAAACGCTAAAGTACCAAGAAAATTGTAGTTACATGGTTCATTTAAAGAAATTGAAAACGCAAGGACCAATGTTTAATCATACGTTGTTTAGATGCTCTAACCTATAAAAATCAGGTTAATCCAACTGGTCAATCAATTCAGTAGGTCTAGCAACCACTGCTTTATCACCTTTAATCACTATAGGGCGTTCGATTAATTTAGGGAACTTTATCATTGCTTCAATCCACTGTAATTCAGACATTTTTTGTCCTTTGAAATTATTTTTAAAATCTGGTTCTCCCTTTCGAAGAATCGACTCTGCAGAAACATTCAGTTTTTTTAGAACAGCCATCAACTCTGCCTTAGTGGGCACTTCTTTCAAGTATTCAACAACGGCAAAGGACTTTGAAGCTTTGGTTAGGTAATCAATAGCCATTCTACTTTTAGAACAACGTGGGTTGTGGTAAACAATATAATTCTGCGACATAATTTTAATTTCCAGACAACATCAAAAAGGCTTTCAAGAACTTGTCTAAATCACCATCCATTACTGCGTCTACATTTCCTGTTTCATGCCCTGTTCGAACATCTTTAACTAATTTATAAGGATGCATCACATAGTTGCGAATTTGCGACCCCCATTCTATTTTTTTCTTATTTGATTCGATTTCATCTCTAGCCTCCATTCTAGATCGGTATTCAATCTCATACAATTGAGATTTTAACAACTGCATCGCCTTCTCTTTGTTTCCCAACTGTGATCTTGATTCAGAATTTTCAATAACAAGGCCTGAAGGAGCATGACGTAAACGAACAGCAGTCTCCACTTTGTTTACGTTTTGACCACCCGCACCTCCTGACCGAAAGGTTTCCCAAGATACATCAGCAGGGTTTACATGAATTTCAATGGAGTCATCAACCAAAGGGTAAACATACACTGAAGCAAACGAGGTGTGTCTTTTTGCATTTGAATCGAAGGGAGAAATTCGAACTAGTCTATGCACCCCGTTCTCTCCTTTTAGATAACCAAAAGCAAAATCTCCCGAAAACTCCAACGTTACCGTTTTAATGCCTGCAACATCACCATCTTGGTAGTTTAATTCTTTAATTTTATACCCGTTCTTTTGACCCCACATTGTGTACATCCTCATCAACATAGAGGCCCAGTCACAACTTTCGGTTCCTCCTGCACCTGCAGTAATCTGAAGAACGGCACTTAAGCTATCCTCTTCACTAGATAGCATATTCTTAAGCTCAAGTTCCTCTACCAACTCCAAGAGTTTTTCGGCATGTTCATCTATTTCCTTTTCATCTGCTTCACCCTCCTTGGCAAATTCATACAACACTTCAAGGTCAGCATAACGTTCCGCTAAATCATCAAAAGCATCTAACCAATATTTAATTGAACGAATTGCTTTTATTTGAATTTCAGCTTTTTTAGAATCATTCCAGAAGTCAGGATCTTGAGATTTCAGTTCCTCTTCCTTAAAACGCACCCGTTTTTCACTGATTTTCAGGTAACCTTCTATCGTATTGATTCGATTTCGAATCCCTTTTATTTGATCTTGATTTATCATGCAAAACAAACATAGTTAAAAAGATTGCAAAATTGTTTAGAACAAAAGCGGAAAAGGGTTTTATAGAGCAACTAAAAACTTTACATTTGTTAGACTAAAAATTAATAGACATGAATATTCCTGAAAATCTTAAATATACAAAAGACCACGAGTGGGTTCGTATTGAAGGTGATGTAGCAACAGTAGGTATTACTGATTTTGCACAAGGTGAACTTGGAGACATCGTATATGTTGAAATTGAAACTGAAGGTGAAACGTTAGATATTGAAGAAGTTTTTGGATCTGTTGAGGCAGTGAAAACGGTTTCTGATTTATTCATGCCCCTTTCAGGTGAAATTATTGAGTTCAATGAAGAACTTGAGTCTAGCCCAGAAACTGTAAACTCTGATGCTTATAATGACGGATGGATGGTTAAAATTAAACTGTCAAATGTCGAAGAAGTGGAAGGTTTACTTGATGCTACTGCATACAGCGCATTGATTGGATAAACCCCTGAATCATTGAATTTCCGCATATTTTTATTTGGATTTATTTGGATTGGAGCCATGTTTTTAGTGTTTCTTACTCCAATAGAAGACAGCGAAAACTTGTTTTTTGAATGCATCCCTGCTAGGTCTATCATTCATTTAGCGCTTTTTTGGGGCTTTGTTCACACATGGATTATTGCCTGTAAAAAACAACTCAAAAATGAACTCTTTCGACGAAGAGCATTTACATTCACTTTTTTAGCAGCCGTTGTATTGGCGTTGTTATCAGAACTGGTAATGTATGTGACGGGGATTTCAACCTGTTTTAACTATTGGAACTTGATTTTTGACCTCCTTGGATCGGGGTTAGGTATATTGACCTTTCGTGTACTGTACAGCTCATGTTATTGAGTTTTTGGTATACATTTTGTAAGTTAAAATTCATATATTTACAGCATAATACGGCGAATTAATTATGGAACTAAAGAAAAGTGAACAAGCAAACATTGAAAAACTACGTGTACCGATTACACTTATGGGGCTTTTGTTTGTGGGAAGTATTGTTTTAGCTTCTTTCTCATACCAAGAAGGAATAAAACGTGAATTAAGAGCTAGTGTCGAAGAGAACTCTGCAGATATACAATTTATGCAAGACGCTCAAGAACAAGAGACACCGCCACCGCCACCACCGGCAGTAGACGTTCCACCACCGGTAACTGAAGAAATAGTTGAAGAAGAAAACACGGAAGAAGAACCAGTGCCAGTTGCACAAGTTCCACCACCGGTTGATATAGCACCAGAAGTTGTCGTAGTTGAAGAGGAAATTATTGATTTCCCTGATGTTGAAGCAGGTTTTCCAGGAGGAGCAGCTGCAATGCAACAGTGGATTGCGGACAACGTACAATATCCCCAGACTGCAATTGAAATGAATGAACAAGGGCGTGTTTACCTCTCGTTTGTTGTTGAATCAAATGGAACAATTGGAGGAATAAAAATAGAGCGAGGTGTAAGTATCGATTTAGACCGTGAAGCTAAACGCTTATTACGTAGAATGCCTAAATGGGTGGCTGGAGAAGCCAAAGGACGTAAAGTAAGAACTAGGTGTAGACTTCCAATCAATTTTACATTGAACTAGAACATAGATATACTACTTAAAAAAACCGTGAACATGTTCACGGTTTTTTTTTTGCATTAAACTTTGGCATATAATTTGTCTTATTAGTTGTAGAAGACTCTTTAACTAAAAACAAATCTATTATGACAACTAAAAAAAGTAATGCTGCAAGTATAGAAAAGTTAAGATTGCCTATCATCTCTCTCAGCCTTCTGTTTGTTGGAAGCTTAGTACTTGCCTCTTTCTCTTACACAACAAGTACGGAACGTGACTTTAAAGCTGAGGCAAGTCAAGATGGAGTAGACATCACCTTTATGGAAGAGGTCGTAGAACAAGATGTTATCAAACCGCCAAAAAAAATAGAAGTGAAAGCTCCTGTAAACGACACCATTATTATTGATAGTAATACAACGGTAATACCTGACCCTATCATTGTAGTTTCTCCACCAGACATCAAAGTAGGAACAGGTATCATTAAGGTAGTTTCTCCAGTAATCTCATTTCCTGATAGAGATGCCATGTTCTTAGGCGGCAGTGTGGAGTTAAAAAAATGGATTAATCAAAATGTATCCTATCCACAAGAAGCGATTGCAATTGGAGACCAAGGGCTTGTTTACCTTTCATTTGTTGTTGAAAAAGATGGTTCCATTACAGACGTTAAGATAGAACGAGGCGTAAGCATAGAGCTAGATCGAGAAGCAAAAAGACTTGTTCGAAAAATGCCGAAATGGGTAGCTGGAGAAGTTAAAGGACTTCCTGTTAGGTCAAGATGTCGTTTACCAATCAATTTTGAATTGTATTAACACAAAAAACCGCACATAATTATGTGCGGTTTTTATCAATATACGGACGATGACCCTCCAATATTTTCAATTGGGTGCCATGTTGTTTTAATTTCCTGAAAATCTGCAATCAGATATAAATCTTGATTATTTGGCTTCATCCAATCTTTCATATAGGTCGAAATTCGCTTTAAATTTAATGCTGAACTCTGTTGTAATTCTGCTTTAACTTCTGTTGAATCGCCACTGTAAGCCATTGCATTAACATCCATATGAGTCGTTAATGGTTTAATTAGTTCACTTGGTGACCCTGTCAAAATATTAACAACTCCACCAGGCACATCTGAAGCGTTTAAAACTTCTGCAAAGGTAACAGCACACAGAGGCATACCCTCTGAAGCAAGTACAACACAGGTATTTCCCCCAGCAATGATTGGAGCAATCAATGAAACCAATCCAATTAAAGATGTGGTTTGATCTGAGACCACACCAACAACTCCGGTGGGCTCTGCAATTGAAAAATTAAAATGTGAGGAGGCAACAGGGTTTACAGATCCTAGAATCTGCATGTATTTATCGCACCAACCTGCGTAGTAAACCAAGCGGTCAATAGAACGATTAACTTCTTTTTCTGCATTGGTCTTGGAAGAACCTTGAAAAATCAATTCCTCAATAAACTGAGACTTTCTTCCCTGCAACATTTCGGCAATTCGATACAGAATTTGTCCGCGATTAAAGGCTGTACGTTCAGACCACCCTCCAAATGCTTTTCTAGCAGCTACAACAGAATTTCGCACATCCTTTCTTGAAGATTGGCAAATATTACCTAGCTGTTCTCCCTTTTGGTTTAGCGGCGTATAGTACCTTCCTGATTCCGTCCTTGGAAAACTCCCTCCAATGTAAATCTTATATGTTTTTAAAACGTCCAAATTCTTCATGATTTCAAATTAACGTAGGCGCTTAAACCATGAACTCCTCCTTCACGACCAAAGCCACTTTCTTTATACCCTCCAAAAGGAGATGTTGGATCAAATTTATTGTACGTATTCGCCCAAACAACACCTGCCTTTAATTTTGAAGACAAGTTAAATACACGCGCACCCTTGTCTGACCAAATACCGGCAGCTAATCCATACGGTGAATTATTTGCTTTCTGAATAACCTCATCAACCGTTCTAAAAGTCTGTACAGTGAGAACAGGACCAAATATTTCCTCTTGAACAATTCGGTTCGATTGAGCAACATCTGTAAATAAGGTTGGGGCACAATAGTATCCTTTTTCAGGAACCTTAGGCGAAGCCTGATATATGTCTGCCCCCTCATCTTTTCCAATCGCTATGTATTTATTGATTGTGTTAAGTTGTTCTTTAGAGTTAATCGCGCCAATGTCTGTATTCTTATCCAGTGGATCTCCTATGATCAACTGATCCATTCTACGTTTAAGCTTTTTAAGAACAAGATCTGCAACATTCTCCTGAACAAACAACCTTGATCCAGCACAACAAACGTGTCCTTGATTAAAGAATATCCCATTCACAATTCCTTCAACTGCTTGATCAATTGGGGCGTCATCTAAAATAATATTCGCTGATTTACCCCCCAGTTCTAAGGTCAACTTTTTATCCGTTCCCGCAATTGACGCTTGAATGAGTTTTCCAACTTGAGTTGAACCCGTAAATGCAATCTTATTAACATCTGCATGATTTACAATTGCAGCTCCCGTATCTCCATGCCCAGTAACAATGTTTACCACACCGTCTGGCAACCCTGAATCTTTTATAATTTCAGCAAGCTTTAAAGCTGTTAATGATGTTGTTTCAGCAGGTTTTAATACAACTGTATTTCCTGCCGCCAATGCGGGAGCAATTTTCCAAGCTGCCATCAATAAAGGAAAGTTCCAAGGTATAATTTGCCCAACTACACCTAGGGGCTCAACCTTTCTGTTTGGAAAAGCATACGCTAATTTATCTGCCCAACCTGCATAGTAGAAAAAATGATTACACGCCAGGGGAATATCAATATCCCTTGATTCCGTAATCACTTTACCCGAATCAATTGTTTCAATAACAGCTAATTCACGGGCGCGTTCTTGCATGAGTCGTGCAATTCGATAGATGTACTTCGCTCGATCTGATGGAGAAACTTTTGACCAAACATTTTTATAGGCCTTTCTTGCTGCCTTTACCGCCTTATCCACATCAGCATCATTGCCATGAGCAATCTGAGAAACGCATTCCTCTGTAGCTGGATTAATGGTATCGAAATAGCGACCCGACATAGGTTTTACAAATTTCCCGTCGATGAATAAATCGTATTTATTCTTTATCTTAACATGAGCAGTTCCCTCCAACGCAGGAGCATAATCCCACGAAAACACGTCTTCTTTTTTAGTTACTTTCTTTGCCATAAATTAGTCTATTGAAAAGTAATTTGATGATTGATAAACTCCCGTTTCAGCTTTAACAATTTGCATAAGCACATCGTTCGCTAAACTACTTGCTCCAAATCGGAACCATCCATTATTTAACCACCCCGCACCTAATACTTCATTCACCATAACCAAGTTGTGTAGTGCTAGCTTGGAATTTGAAATCCCTCCAGCGGGTTTCATTCCAACTTTAATTCCAGTAGTATCCATGAAATCACGGATAGCTTCTAGCATCACATAAGTTACCTGCATTGTGGCTGCAGGTTGTATTTTACCTGTCGATGTTTTAATAAAATCTGCGCCTGCATACATCGCAATATCACTTGCGCGCCTGACATTGTCCAATGTAACTAGCTCACCTGTTTCTAATATCACCTTTAACCGTGCCTTACCACACGCTTCTTTAATTGCAGCAATTTCATCAAAAACAAAGTTATATTCTCCAGATAAAAACTTTCCTCTAGAAATAACCATATCAATTTCATCTGCTCCTTTAGAAACAGCAAACTTAGTGTCTGCTAATTTAACGGCTAAAGGTGCTTGACCACTTGGAAATGCGGTTGAGACAGATGCAACCTTCACCCCAGAACCAGCCACTGCCTTTACAGCAACATCAACCATAGAAGGGTAGACGCATACCGCTGCTACCTTTGGAAGCTCTGAAAAAACATCGTGTACGTGTTGTGCTTTATAGCACATTTGTTTTACCTTACCTGGAGTATCTTTTCCTTCTAACGTAGTCAAATCAATCATACTCAAGGCCATTTTTAGACCTTGAATTTTCGTTTCTGATTTTATACTTCGTTTTTGAAATTTAGCTACCCGCTCCTCTACACCGACCTTATCTATACGCGGAGATTCTGAAAAATTAGGCAACACGATATTGCTCGTATTGTTTTTCATGTTGTTTGATCGTTAGTTTAAAGTTGTCCATCTGAATGATACAAGCCCTTCTTAAACACCTTCACTTTTAGAAGAATACCATCGGAATCGTATTCGTAAACCTTTCCATTCCAAAGTCTTGCATTTCTAAAATCACCATCCTGCCAAATTTCATCGTTTACATTGTAAACCTTATTGTAACCATTTGATTCAAATTTGGCTCCTTTGGTTCTCGGATTAACAATTTTAGGTGCATACTCTTTGTTTATTCGAGTTTCTACAACTACGACAACAGGGTTAACCATTGGTTTTATTTCACTTTGCTCAACAGAACCATCGGCAGCGTAATAGATGATTTCTTTAATATCCCCGTTTTCGTAATACCGTGAAGCCTTTCCCGTAGGCACTCCATTCTGAGCTTCATACGTAAACTTCAACTGTCCGTTTGGATATATAAACTTAACTTGACCTTGCTCTTTTCCCGATGCGTCGTAATTGGCTTCGTATTCAACAACACCATTTTCATGAAATCGCTTTAAAGAATCTTTGTATTTATTTCGTGTAAATGTGCCAAGTTCTTTGACTTTACCATTTGAATATCTTTTGATAAATTGACCGCTAGGACGATTATTATGGAACTCCCCTTTTAGTTTAGGTGTAACTCCATCAGTATGATACAGAGTCCAAAACCCTTCTTTACGGCCGTTTTTATATTTACCCTCTTCAATTTTGCCATTGGACGGAAACCCTAAAGATGGTCTGTCCTTACCGTAATACACCCACAGGCCTTGTTTTCTCCCCTTGCTGTCTTTTTTATTTATGTCCCCCCATTGATCACTTGACGCAAACACGAGTGGAGCAGTCAACACCCCAAGAAATGACAAAAACAAGATTAATTTAGATAGCATAATACAATTAACAAATCGACTAAACGAAAATAGAAAAACAAGACTGTTAAACAAAATTAATTGTTGCGTTTTGCTCAAAAAATAATTTCTTGTGTCAAAAATATTCGGGATAATAAAAAACGTGCTAATACTTCCTGTCTAGGATTTTGAAAGCAATGTAAGGTCTACTTTTTCAAGCATTGTTTTTACAAGCATTTCAAGGTTGTATTTTTCTTTCCACCCCCAATCTGATCTTGCAACACTGTCATCAATTGAACTGGGCCAAGTCTCCGCAATTTTTTGCCTAAAATCTGGAGCACAAGTCATTTTAAAATCCGGAATGTGTTTCTGAATTTCCGCTGCAATTTCTGTTGGTGTAAAACTGCAACCTGACAAGTTGTACGAAGACCTTACTTTAACACAATCCTTTGGAGCATTCATAAGCTCTAAGGTTGCTCGAATAGCATCTTCCATATACATCATTGGCAATGCTGTATTCTCCGTTAAAAAACATGAAAACTCATTCCCCAATTTTGCTTGATAAAAAATGTCAACAGCATAATCTGTAGTACCACCACCAGGTAAGCTTGTATAAGAAATCAAGCCTGGATAGCGAATACTTCGCACATCAACCCCATATTTTTCATGGTAATACGCACACCATCTTTCGCCAGCTTGTTTAGAAATACCATAAACAGTTGATGGCTCCATAACGGTTAACTGGGGCGTATTGTGTTTAGGAGTTGTTGGTCCAAATACAGCTATAGAACTCGGCCAGAAAATTTTAGATAAGTATCCTTCTTTAGCTAAGTCTAAAATGGTAAATAAGCCTTCCATATTCAGTTGCCAAGCAAATCCAGGGTTATTCTCTGCCGTCGCACTTAAAAGCGCAGCCAATAAATAAACTTCAGAAATTTTTTCAGAAATAATAAAATCACGAACTGCTTCCTTTTTTAGAATGTCCATCTGTACATAAGGTCCTCCGGACAACTTTTCTGGACATGTCTGGTGTAGGTCTGCTGCGTAAACATTATCATCACCATGCTTAGCCCGTAAGTTTAAAACAAGCTCCGTCCCGATTTGTCCACAAGATCCAATGATTAAAATCTTTTTCATAATTCTGAATTAAATACAAATAGAGAAATATTTTTTTCAATATCCTAAAGGTTAAAGTAAAATTTAACGCTTTTACCTTTTTATGATTATAATCATTTTTCATAAAGGTCCAACTGCTTACTTTTGACAAATTCCTTATCTTTACACTTATGTGGACAGGATTAAAAGATTATTTAAATCACCTCATTAAGAGAAATCCGGAGTGAAGCCTGGAGTAAAATTAAATGTAAGACAGAATTTATTTTAAAATAAAATTATTACACATGCCATTTTATCAAAAACTAGGGGAAATCCCACATAAACGACATACCATTTTCAGAAAAGAAAATGGTGATTTACACCACGAACAGCTTTTTGGAACAGCAGGATTTGACGGAATGTCTTCACTACTCTACCACTTGGAACCTCCAACAATTGTCAAAGACTTCATAGGAACCAAAGATGTTCGCCCAGAAATAGCTGAAGACCGCCAGCTTCAAATGCGAAGCTTGAAAGGGTATAACGTAGCTCCAAAAGAAGATTTTTTAGAAAGTCGTGTACCTGTATTGGTGAATGATGATTGTGAAATTGTACTTTCTTCCCCAAAAAAATCACTTCGTGAATACTTCTATAAGAATGCCGATTGCGACGAAGTAATTTTCATTCATGAAGGATCAGGAAAGTTACGTACTCAGCTTGGGAATATTGACTTTAAATATGGCGACTACCTGGTAGTTCCTAGAGGGATCATTTATCAAATTGATTTCGATACAGAAGAAAACAGGTTGTTTATTGTCGAATCCAAACACCCTATTTTTACGCCAAAAAGATATCGAAATTGGTTCGGTCAATTGTTAGAACACAGCCCTTTTTGCGAGCGTGACTTTAGGCCACCATCTGAACTAGAAACACATGCAGAAATGGGTGATTTCTTAGTCAAAACAAAAAAACAAGGTGTTTTATATTCGTACACCTATGCTTCTCATCCATTTGATGTTGTAGGCTGGGATGGGTACAATTATCCATACGCGTTCTCAATTCATGATTTTGAACCAATTACCGGAAGGGTACATTTACCTCCACCAATTCACCAAACCTTTGAAACAAATGCTTTTGTCATTTGTTCATTTGTCCCTAGACTTTACGACTATCATCCAGAATCTATTCCAGCTCCATACAACCACAGTAATATTGACTCAGATGAGGTTCTTTATTATGTTGATGGTGATTTTATGAGTAGAAATAACATCAAAAAAGGACAGATCACACTGCATCCTGCTGGACTTCCTCACGGACCACATCCAGGCGCATACGAACGAAGTATCGGGAAAAAAGAGACACAAGAACTGGCCGTTATGGTTGACACATTTAAGCCATTAAAACTCACAAAACAAGCACTTGAACTTGAGTTTAAAGACTACTATAAATCATGGCTTCATTAATAAGCCTTTTACAATAACCCACTAAAGAAAATTCAAAGATGGCAGCAGAAATAAAAAAATTAAAAGATTTACAAAACACAGAGTACGGATTAGAAAAGTTATTCTCAGATGCAGAAGACTTTTTACCCTTGCTAGGAACAGATTATGTTGAGCTATATGTAGGAAATGCAAAGCAATCAGCACACTTTTACAAAACGGCATTTGGATTTCAATCTGAGGCATTTGCTGGCTTGGAAACAGGATTAACAGATCGCGTATCCTATGTACTTAAGCAAGACAAAATACGGTTGGTTTTAACGACTCCCTTAGACGAAAATGGACCAATCAATGCACACATCAACAAACACGGTGATGGCGTTAAGGTTATGGGACTTTGGGTAGAAGATGCAACAAGTGCTTGGGAGGAAACAACAAAGCGAGGTGCTAAATCTTTTATGGAGCCTACAGTAGAAAAAGATGAGTTTGGTGAAGTGGTTCGCTCTGGAATTCATACCTATGGAGATACAGTACATATTTTTGTAGAACGCAAGAACTACACGGGAATCTTTTTACCTGGATACAAGAAATGGGAATCTCATTACAACCCTGAACCTGTTGGTTTAAAGTTTATTGACCACATGGTTGGAAATGTAGGCTGGGGGGAAATGAAACAATGGTGTGAGTTTTATGCTAAAGTAATGGGATTTGCTCAAATAATCTCTTTTACGGATGATGATATTTCTACCGAATTCACAGCCCTTATGAGTAAGGTAATGAGCAATGGGAACGGAAGAATCAAATTCCCAATCAATGAGCCAGCTGAAGGGAAAAAGAAATCTCAAATTGAAGAGTACCTAGATTTCTATAAAGGCGCTGGAGTTCAACACATAGCAGTAGCAACAAATGACATTGTAAAAACAGTATCAGCTATGCGCGATCGAGGGGTTGAATTTTTGTATGTTCCTGAAGAGTATTACGACGATTTGTTAGATCGAGTTGGAGAAATTGATGAAGATGTTGAAGTTTTAAAACAACATGGGATTTTAATTGACAGAGATGACGAAGGTTATTTATTGCAATTATTCACCAAGCCTGTTGTTGATAGACCAACAATGTTCTTCGAAGTAATTCAACGTAAAGGAGCACAATCTTTTGGAGTAGGAAACTTCAAAGCATTGTTTGAGGCCATTGAGAGAGAGCAAGGAAATAGAGGAACGCTATAAACTCAAAAGAAACAATTAAAAGCCGTGTACACTTAATGTATTACACGGCTTTCATTTTTTGACAATAAGCTCAGCACGTGTTTTTATGACGAATTCACGCGTTGAAATATCAGAATTGAACGGTTATGACACGAGAAGAATTATTGAAAGCCATTGACAAGAAGTATGAAGCGATGGGCCAAAACGCAGATGTGCATTTGTCTGGACTTTTATATGCAGAGCCTACCAAATATTGGGACTATATCCAAGTTGATGCATTGCTCGGACTACAAGCTCAAAAAACAACATTAAAAGATGAGATGGTCTTCATCATGTACCATCAAATTAATGAGCTTCTTTTCAAAATGATTCTTTGGGAAATGGAACAAATTTCGGAAGACGAAGCAATCTCAACAAAAAAGTTTGCCAAACATTTGTATCGAATTTCACGCTATTTTGACATGCTCTCTAACTCGTTCACAATTATGGGTGATGGAATGGATGTAGATCAATACATGAAGTTTAGAGATACCTTAACTCCAGCAAGTGGATTTCAAAGTGCTCAATACCGAAAAATTGAATTTGCATCTACTGAACTGATTAACCTGATCGACTTCAGGTTTAGAAAAACCATTGATCGTGACACACCATACACTCATGCATTCGACAACCTTTATTGGCAAGTTGCAGGGATAGATCATAGCACGGGAAAGAAAACGAAACTGATGACAAACTTCGAGGATAAATACAAGGAAGAGTTTATTGGGTTCATGAAAAAATACAACACGACAAATCTATGGACAAAATTCAAAGAATTGCCAGAAGCTGAACGCAACGATGTTAACCTGGTTAATGCAATGCGTCACTATGACCATACCGTTAACGTAAGCTGGGTAATGCATCACCTAAATGCTGCTCGCAAGTATTTAAACAGCGGAGAAACAAGCGTTGAGGCAACTGGAGGCAGTGAATGGCAAAAGTACATGCACCCAAAATATCAACGTCGAATTTTCTTTCCTGAATTGTGGTCAGAGGCTGAATTAGAAAACTGGGGCGATGAAGGCATTGTTTCAGAAGAAGTTTTATCTGAACTAAGTACAATTAGAATCTAATTCTAACGAATCATTATCTTTGAACAAAATAATTAAGACATGGCAGAAGTAGGAATAATTATGGGAAGCACATCGGATTTACCGATAATGCAAGAAGCGGCAGATATTTTAACGGAATTAGGTATTGAATTCGAGTTGGATATTGTTTCGGCACATAGAACTCCTGAAAAGATGTATGACTACGCTAAGTCTGCACATGAGAGAGGCTTAAAAGTAATTATTGCTGGTGCAGGAGGTGCTGCTCACCTTCCTGGAATGACTGCCTCACTAACACCACTTCCAGTTATTGGAGTGCCCGTAAAATCGAGCAATTCAATTGACGGATGGGATAGTATCTTATCAATTCTTCAAATGCCTGGAGGAATTCCTGTTGCAACAGTTGCATTAAATGGTGCTAAAAATGCAGGTATATTAGCCGCTAAAATTATTGGGGCATCTAATCCAGAAGTATTAACACGTATGTCTACATATATGGAAGTGTTAAAGCAAAAAGTTTTAGATGGAGCTAAATCCGTAAAAAAGGGTTAAGCCTACGCTTTTCGTGTTCGTTTAATCAACTTGGCTATTCGATCAGCATAAAACACCTTGAGCTCATCCACGTATAACACAGGATTATCGTAGGTTGTTACAACCTGATAGGTACGTTTCGACTTTGCTTCAAGCAGCGCATTTTCGAGGCGTTGAATTTCACCTTGCAAGTATGCATCTGGTTCATCAGCAACAACTTCATTTTCATCAATCGCATTTCCACTTAATACATGTTGATGAAATAACCTGAGCTTTTCTAAATCGCCAGCACGATATATATCGATAAGATTGGACGTTGCTTCTGTTGCCTTCTCCCCCATGTCCTCATTTAACGAATACTTATCTGGATGAACTAGAAACATAGTCTCCTTGTACAATCGTTTTAGCTCTTGCCTATCTGTCAAAGGAACTTCGGACAATTCTTTTTTTGGTGGAATTAATGTACTTGTTGGCTCTTTGTAATTTTTTCCTCGTCGCTTCTGCGCTAATCGTTTTTGCTTCTTGAGGTTCCGAAGTTTACGGTAAATCCGATTCAGTTCACGCTCTTGGATAATGTCTTTTTCGAGATGAGCACGAAGAATTGCTTCAAAGGCACTTGTTTTAGTAAGCACCTCATCCAACTCCTTGTTAAGCTGAGTAATTCTTGTTTTCAAGCCAAACTGTTGAAAAGCCAAGTCATCATTCTTTAACAGATTACTCATACATCAGATACTTTGTACGCACTAAACTAAATGCACTCAAGCCTTCTTTCCAAGTAGCTCGAATTTCATCTTCACCCAGTTCAGACCGAACCTGTTTTAAGAGTATATCATTCCCCGCAAGTAGATTGAAGAATCGCGATCGGTCTACAAAGACTTTTCCTTTCAATTGATTTTTTGCATTCAAAACAAAGCTTAAATCCAATTGGTACATTCGCTGATAACTCGAATCCGTTAAATTAAAGCCATTGCATACGCGGTCTTTATGCTTTGGGTTCTTTGACCCTGGCCCCGACTTCGGGATAAATTCAAATGCTGTTTTTGAAAAATCAGGATGGCCATACCGTTCGAACGGCCCTGTTGTACCCCTACCCACAGTAACAGTTGTAGCTTCTAAAAAACACAAACTTGGATACAGTTGTATTGAGAGGTCAGACCTTAAGTTTGGTGAGGGCGGAACAGGCAATGAATACGGACGATTATGATTGTAATTATCGCATGAAACAACAGTTAAATTACAATGCGCTTCATTATTAAGCCATTTTTCACCATTAATCATTTGAGCGTATTCGGCTATCGTCATTCCATGAACAACTGGAACGGGATGCATTCCAACAAAGGATTTGAACGCTAAATCTAACACAGGACCATCAACATAATGTCCGTTCGGATTTGGGCGATCAAGAACAATAAGGGAAATTTCATTTTCTGCACAGGCTTCCATCACATAATGCAAGGTTGAAATATAGGTGTAAAAGCGTACACCAACATCTTGAATATCGAATACGAGTACATCAATTCCTGCCAATTGTGACGCGGTAGGTTTTTTATTCTTTCCGTATAATGAAACAATGGACAGCTCTGTTTTTTTATCTACCTGACTGGAAACATGTTCTCCCGCATCAGCATCGCCTCTAAAGCCGTGTTCTGGTGAAAAAACACGCTTCAATTTAACTCCTGAATAAAGCAAGGTGTCAACTAAGTGAACTCCATCGACCAACGAGGACTGGTTGCCAACAACTCCCACAGATTTATGCTTTAACATTGGGAGAACAACATTCAATTTTTGCGCACCGACAATAACCGCATTTTCGACCATTTTAACCGGGTCAAGACCAACAGACCTGTTTTCAATTGGCTGTCCAAAGCTACACGATGATAGCAAAACAAAAAAAATACTTTTTAGGCACAAAACCTTTGTGTACTTTAGTCGAAAACTAGGGCTTATTTTGTCATTCGAATACTTCATATCTAAGAAAACGCTAAAGAGTGTAGTGCAAGGTAAGAAAGTTTCCAAACCTATTGTACGCATTTCCATTATTAGTATTGCCCTCGCTGTTATTGTGAACCTCATTACAATTGCTGTTGTGACTGGGTTTCAGCAAGAAGTCCGTCAAAAGATAACGGGCTTTGGGGCTCCTATTTTCATTATGAGTGCTAGCGAAAATAGCGTGTACGAAAGTGAAGCCATTCATACCGATCAGTCTTTCTTGAAAGACCTGGCTTTAGACAGTGACATTGAAGCCGTTTATAGGGTTGGGTACAAACCTGTTTTATTTCAATCTGAACGAACTGAAATTCACTACACACTTCCAAACGGCAAAGACACTTCTGAAATAAACCAGCAAGTGAATGGGGCAATCATTAAGGGCGTAGACTCCACCTATAATTTAGATTTTTTCAAAACGCACTTAACAGAGGGTAAGCTGCCAAACTATGCGAGTAGTTCTTCCAATCAACACATCTTAATTTCAAGAAAACTAGCAAACGACCTTAGCTATAACGTTAACGATACTGTTTCTGCCTTTTTTGTGAAAAATCGCCCCATTAAACGCAAGTTTATTATTATCGGCATCTACGATACAGGCCTTGAAGAATTTGATAAAAAAACGGTTCTGGCTAAACTGTCAATTGTTCAAGAGTTGAACGACTGGGGAATAAAAGCATGCATCGAATTGGCTGACACAATGCTAAATGGTCAACTCATTATTGGCGCCAATGTTATTGGAGGGAATGGTCACCACAGATACAATTGGGGGCTCGGTTATGAAACGTACGCTCGGTTTACTCACTGCCCAATAAAGGATACCACCTTTCAATTGATTGCCTCCGATTATTGGAGTAATATTGAAGGACGTAACGAGGTCAATGCGATTCCTGACACAGCATATTTGAAAATAACTGTTGAAGGAACAGGATTTAGCCCATGTGATTTTGAACACAATGAACTGGGTGAATTAAAACGTAATTACTTAGCTGATGATGGCTCTAAATTCTCAATTCAAGCAGGCCATAAAAACATAATCTTTGAGTTTATTGAAGGCAGAGGAAGCGCTCACAATTACGTAGGTGGATTTGAAGTTATGATCAAAGATTGGGAGCAATTAGACGCTGTTGTTAATCGCACATCAAACCGCATTGACCTTGCTCCAACAAAATATAATGAGCTACTTAAAACAACAAGTATTCGAGAGAATCAACACGATATTTTTGTCTGGCTCGAATTTCTCGATATTAACGTTGTTATTATACTAACCTTAATGATTCTTATCGGAATAATTAACATGGGATCTGCCTTATTAGTTTTAATCCTCATTCGCTCTAATTTTATCGGAATGATGAAAGCTATGGGAGCGACTAATTGGAGTATTCGGAAAATATTCTTAATTCAAGTGAGTTTTTTAATCTCACGCGGAATGATTTGGGGAAATATTATTGGGGTTGGTCTTTGCTTCATGCAAAGTTACTTTGGAATATTCACCCTAAACCCTGAAGTGTACTATTTAACTGAAGTACCTATAGAATTAAGCCTTTTAAATTGGGCGCTGCTAAACGTTGTAACACTCTTAGTTTGCATCACCGCATTAATAATTCCAAGTGTTGTTATTACACGCATTAAGCCTGTAAATGCAATTAAATTTAATTAGAGGAATTTATCCAATAAGCTCAAGAGCTCTGAAAAGAAGCTTACAACATAATACCCAGAACCAACTCGTGCCCTCCTACATTGTAGTTTCTTACCTCTGATGTAGAAAAATCAAACGAGTAACTGATTTTAAGTAGGTGATTGATATTAAACCCAGCCATTCCGATTATTGTTTTAGAACTCCTATATGAAGCTGCCATCCAAAAACGGTCTTTAAACGCTACCTGTACGCCACCTTCTACAGAAATTGGAGTATACAACACATACTTAACCAGTGCGTTTGGAGTAATTGTTATGTCATTGTTCGTACTAAAATTGTATCCTGCAATTGCACGGTAATGCATTTTTGGGTCAAAATCTACCGTACCAAGTCCAAAACGAACTAAGTCACCCGTTAATTGATCTGCCGAAAGCCCAACATAGAAATCTTCTGAATATAAATACAACCCTGCTCCAACATCCATCGTGTAATCACTAACTGATGTTGTGTACTGGGCATATGTATCGTCATTCCCAACTCCTGTCAATATATTTAATGTTTGTGCTCTGTCTTCTAAAAACGCACGATTAGAAAGTCCTAAATCGACCCCAAAAGATAAATTTAAGCTACGGCTTAACGGTATGTGAATTGCATATGTTCCTGCTAACTTTATTTGTCGAAAGGCACCGTATTGATCTGCAAACACATAACCCCCAAAGGCGTGTTTTAAACCTCCAACACCTCGTTTTGATTGACGTATAGGGCCTCGCTTAGTACTTCTTTTAGGGTAGTATCTCGCTTTATCTTTTTGAGGAAGGGCTGTTGAACCGTATAAGTACGTTGTCATTGGAGCATTAGCAAATCCTGCCCACTGCATTCTTCCACCCATCGTAATGTCTGCAAAATCATATGCACCAGCAGCACCAGGATTAACCAAATATGGGTTTCTATTGTATTGACTGAACTGAGGCTCTTGCTGCCCAAAAGCAACTGTTGCTAAAAAACCACATGTCAAGATTATAATATTTCGCATCATTCTAATGTTATGACCACAGTTAACATGATCAATAAGTTTATTAAATCAGCCTAAAAATACCGCTAAATACCTTATAAAAAAGAATCGTATAAGCGAATACCACAGTTTCAGACGTTAACAAAGATAATTTTTTTAAACTGAAAAAGCAATGAATTAGAATTTGACTTCCTGTGAAATATCGACGATATATAAATGGCACTAAAGCTATTTCATACACGCACACGGCGGGTCAAACTCCCAAGTAACTTCAGGCATTCTTTGGAGCCATGACTCCTGAAATTCAGGGCTAAATTTAATTCCTGAAAGGTCTATTTTTTGCAAGTGATTTAATTCTTGAAGGCTTACAGGCAAGTTTCTTATAGGGGTATCGTAGAGGTCTAAATACTCAAGGCTTTCTATTCCTGAAATACAGTTTGGCAGTGTTTCAAAAAAGTTATTTCCAATTAAAATATTTTTTAATTGCGGCATTCTACAAAAAACAACAGGAAAATAAACCAAGTTATTCTTATCCAAATTAATCCTTTCAAGTTTGTGAAAAGTTGCAATGAAGTCTGGAAGCTCCGTTAATTTATTTTTCTTTAAGTCTAAGACTTTAAGCTGGGTGAATTCCGTCAATTTTTGTGGAAGAGTCTCTAATTTTAACTTAGCCAATGACAGGCCATAAATAGTATCTGGAGATGCAGACACCACCTCTTTCCATTTATAAATTTTCACGCCTTCTAACTGTGCAGAAAGCTGAAAACTACAAACAATTAGTAAAATAATTACGAATAGACTTTTCATCTTGTTTAAGTTGTTCCATTAAATCAGAAACTGAATCAAATTTCATTTCATCCCTAAAGCGCGACAACAATTGTACCGTTACTTGCTGGCCGTATAAATCGCCCTCAAAATTAAACAGGTGAATCTCCATAGAGACCTTCGTGCTATCTGTAACCGTTGGGCGACAGCCAATGTTCATCATTCCTTCATGGATACTCCCGTTTTCAAGAAGAACATTAACGGCATAAACACCCGTTGCAGGAATCAATTTAATATCACTCTCAATGTCTAAGTTTGCAGTAGGAAACCCTATTTGCCTGCCCAAGGCTTCCCCTTGAACAACCTTGCCATAGAGCTCAAACTTTTCACCCAAGTAACGTTCAGCAAGTGCCATGTCTCCTTTTTGAATTGCTTTTCGAATTTTAGTAGAGCTAACATTTACCTCATCTATTTCTTGCGCACCTATCTCAATAACTTCAAAACCATAGGTCTCACACACCTCTAAAAGAAATTTTAAACTCCCTTCTCTATTCTTTCCAAATTGATGGTCATATCCAATAACTAATTTCTTGACATGTAGTTTGTTTACGAGGTAATCGCGCACAAATTCAATTGCGGTTAATCGAGAGAACTCCTTTGTAAATGGATGCACAATTATGTTATCCAAGCCTATTCTACGCAGCTTGTCATTTTTCTCAAGTTGAGTTTGAATCAATTTTAACCCATGCGTTTCTGGATATAAAACCATTCTTGGATGTGGATAAAATGTAAACAAAACAGACTCCCCGCCAACCTTTTCAGCTTCGGCATTTAATTGTTGGATTATTTTTTGGTGCCCCAAGTGTACACCATCAAAGGTGCCAATGGTGAGTACCGGGTTTTTAATCTCTTCTAATGCCTCGAAACCTTTAAAAATTCTCATTGAATATAAACGGGTATTTACACGTACAAATCTAACGATTAAAGCTAGTTTAATTTAGTGGAAATAAAAAAAAGATCCCCATTTATTTCTCGAGGTATAACAAGCTTAATTAGAAGTCAATGTGTTCTCACAACGGACAGGGTATAGTTCCTCATACTAGGTGTAAAATGTCAGCCTAATGTTTACCACTTAAGAGATAAAGTTAAGTAACAGTTTATTACCTTGAAAGACGTTTTTCAAGGCTTTATCAAATCTTAAAAAGTAAATACAATGGGAAAAGTAGGAAGACCAAGAAAAAGA
>JAQWFQ010000015.1 GCA_029238665.1 Crocinitomicaceae bacterium
CGGATTAAAATTTCTCCTTTCGACACCATTTTTTCTTTGGAAATAGAATAGATATACTCCTCAGCTTGTGAGGAAAGGAAAATGGAATTTTTTATTTTATTGATTAGGTTTTGCAATGGTTATTATCTAATTACTTACAACAAGTCAATAAAGTGCACTAGTGCACTTTATCCACACTATAAGTTCACCTAAATATACAAAATATAAGTCCATTGTTTTAATGGTGAATGCACTGAACCAATCTAAATCAAAAAAGCTGACCAATGAAACCATTGGTCAGCTTTAATTAAGAATTAAAATTCTTTAATAGGTGTCTATATCGCTTATTTACCTAATAATGGTAACGTGACCGCTATAGGTGTACTTGCCATCGTTTAGAATATCTTTTGTTCTTACAACCCAATTGTACGTTCCTTGGTCTAAAGGTTTTCCTTTATAATTTCCATCCCAAGGAACTGTAATGTCATGAGACTCCCAAATGATTTCTCCCCAACGGTTGAAAATTAATAATTCAAAGTTATAAGGGTCAACTCCCTCCATGTGAATGAGCCAATTTTGATTGAACTCATCTCCATCAGGAGTAAATGTATTGGGTGCGTAAATAATCACCTCAGGAAATACAATCAATTCATAATCCATGGTGTCAACACAACCTAAATCTGAAGTGGTGATCAAGGTAACATTATAAGACCCCGAAACGCCATCAGGAAAACTTACCTCAACATCTTCTTGAGTGGATGATGAAGGGAATCCACCATCAAAATACCATTGATACGTAGACCCATAAAAGGAACTGTTTTGAAAGTTTACTGTTGTATTAAACATAGTTACCGGGTTAGGTGCATGCTTAAAGTCAGCAACTGGCTTAGGCCTTACATTTAATACATCATCAAATGTCAATGAATCGACACATCCTTCAAATGAAGTGACTAGCATTTGAATGTCATAAAGACCTGCCATTAATACATCCGTTACAATTGTATCTTGGTTAAGAAATTGCTGATTTCCTGCTACTAACCAATAGTTATATTGATTCATCGTTGGGTCTGTTGTATTCACAATTGTAAATACTGCAGGCTCACATTGATCTGGATTTAAAATGGTGTATTGAGGAACAGGCAGTTCAGCTACATTAATATTTGTAGTTAAAATCAATGGCGTAGACTCGCAACCGTCTGTAATTGTAACCGTATAATCTGTTGTTATGGCAGGGTTAGCTGTAATTGTATGACTTCCTACCCCGTTATGAACATCACCTGAACTCCAAACAAAATCATATGGAGCTCCCAGTCCACCAACAACCGTAGCAGTAACAGGTGTTGAATACGTAGGGCAAATTGTATCCCAACCCGTAATTGTCCCTGTTAATGGATCTCGGATTGTAACATCAATAGAAAGCGGTGTTGAAACACAACCATTTTCATTTTCAGCATAAACTGTATAGGTTGTTGCAATCGATGGGTTTTCAGATTGATCCGCATCTGTGTTTAATGTCTGGTCCCAATGAAACAAATACGATACTCCACCAGTAGCCGAAGCAGATAGGTAGGCCGTTCCATTTTCACAGATTAAGGTGTCATTGCTCACCGATAAAACAACTGGTGCAGGGTCAATAACATCAACATCTACACACTTTTGACATCCCAGTGGAGATTTTGCACAAACATTATATGTACCTGCATTAAATACCACTGCAAACGAATCTGCTTGCCATGTTACCCCCCCGTCAAAACTATACTCATTTGCGCCTAAACTCGTAATGTGAATTTCTCCGTCAAACAAGGCTTCACAAGAAGGTGAAACTGAAGAAGCACTAATGGATAAGTCTTCAACAACCACAGTCATTGTATCATAAAAGTTACCACACGTTGTATTTCCTTCTCTAAAGTAAAATTCATATGTCCCTACCTGATTTACGGAAACAACTGCATTTGGGTCAGACCAGTTTGGCACAAAATTAACCGTTGGTACTGGCACAATTCCAGCTGCTGAATACGACCACAATTGTGTATTTGTCACGTCACTAGCAACACCACTTAAATTTATTGGCGAACCTAAACAGAGGACTTGATCAAGGCCAGCATCAGGTACAGGCTCGTCAACAACCGTAATTGTAAACTCAATGGTATCAACAATTGCGCCTTGATCCCAAACTTCAACTTGATAGTCCGTTGTTACAAGTGGGTCAACTATAACTCCCGCAACCCCTGTTAAATCAGAGACATTGTTTGTCACCAACCAGTTTACAGTAGCGTTCACCCATCCTGAGCTTAATACTAAGTCTACCGTAGCTGAACTTCCAGCACAAATTGTTTGGTCAGGTGTTCCTCCAGAACAGCCAATTGAAGCTCCAGAAGGAGGAAATGTTAAGTTAACTACCCCAGAGGCTGCACTATAATTTGAAAACATTAAAATATAAGCTGTTCCAGCAACTACAGGTATCGCTGGCTGGAAGTTTCCTGCAACACCACCTGCTGGTGTTCCACTAGCAGACATACCTGTAAACCCTGCAGAAGATGCATTCCAATTACAAGCGGCTGGCGAAACTAAATTATTTTGAATGTCTGAACAACCTGTTACAGGGTCGTATGGCCACAGTTCCCAATCATAAAAACCACTCCCTCCAGCGGCTCCAATTTCGAACTCTAACAGCCCGGTAGTTGTTACATTTAAAACAAACCAATTTGGGTTCAACTCACCTGAAAAAAGGCAACCACTATTTACTCCTGCTGGATTTGTATTTGGGTTAGAAATATTTCCAGAAGGGGGCACAACAGGATTTGGGCTAGCTCCAGTAGTTAAAGGAAAAGGAACAGGTATCGAGTTACAGATATTTTGTGCCTGATTACATGCATTGGACGCTGTTGGCGCCTGAGCCATAGAGACTAAACCGATAATCGTTAATACGGCCGTTATAATTACTTTCATATCTTCGTTTATTGACAGTTAGTAAATGGGTATGGGTTCATTACATCAATACCGTGTACACCTATTTGAACACAGTGAATTGTATACGCGTACTCATCAAACCATGAAATGAAATCTGCTCGAGAAAGTGTTTCTAAGTTCGCCGTTATAATTAATGCTCTTTGTGTATGGTAGTCCAACCGAACCATTTCAATGTTTGGGTTGTTATACATTTCATTTTGCAAAGCTTGCATCTCAGATTGATCTGAAATATCAAACATACACTGAGCAAACAGGCGTGTGTCGGTGTAATTTGTGGTTTGCGTCTGCGCATAAGATTGACTTAAACACAAAACAGCAACTAGGGATATTAGTAATTTCATATTGAATCTTTTTTACATTGACGAAACACACATCAAATGGTTGCGTGTTCAATCAATATTCAATGTGAAATATACTCTTTTTTTAGCTAAAAAGTGTACTCATCTTGTTCTTATAGCGCTACGAAAGACTATAAAAACTTAAATTCCTTTCCTGGATAAACAGCTGTTAAGCCTAATTCTTCTTCGATACGTAATAACTGGTTGTATTTTGCCATTCGATCACTACGTGAAGCAGATCCCGTTTTAATTTGACCACAATTTAAAGCAACAGCTAAATCAGCTATAGTATTATCCTCTGTTTCACCACTTCTATGACTCATTACCGAAGTATAACCATTTCTAGTAGCCATCTGAACTGCTTCAATTGTTTCAGTTAAAGTACCTATTTGATTTACCTTAATTAAGATTGAATTTGCTGTGTTGGAAGAAATACCTTTAGCAAGACGTTTTGTATTTGTAACAAATAAATCATCACCAACTAATTGTACTTTATTGCCTAAAGTTTCTGTTGCTAATTTCCATCCACTCCAATCATCTTCGTCTAAACCGTCTTCTATTGATGCAATTGGGTATTTAGCACACCAATCTGCCCAAAAACTAACCATCTCTTCTGAAGACATACGTTCTCCTGTTGATTCAAATACATATTCTTTTGAATCTTTATCATAAAACTCTGAAGCTGCCGCATCTAATGCAATCCAAACATCTTCTCCAGGTTTAAACCCTGCTTTTTCGATTGCCTCAATAACAACCTGTATAGCTTCTTCATTTGAACCTAAATTTGGAGCAAATCCTCCTTCATCCCCAACATTGGTAGACATTCCTTTTGATTTCAAAACAGCCTTAAGGTGATGAAAAATCTCCGTTCCCCATCTCAAGCCTTCAGAGAATGATTCCGCTCCAAAAGGCATAACCATAAATTCTTGAACATCAATCTTATTGTCGGCGTGAGAGCCTCCATTCAAAATATTCATCATTGGCACAGGCATAGTAACCGCTCCAACTCCTCCAATGTATTTAAACAAGCTCAAACCCGTTTCATCCGCTGCAGCTTTAGCACAGGCTAATGAAACTCCTAGAATAGCATTTGCACCTAAGTTCGATTTATTTTCCGTTCCATCTAACTCAAGTAATTTGGCGTCAATTGCTTTTTGGTCACAAACATCAAAACCTGCTAAAGCGACACTCATAATTGTGTTCACATTTGCCACAGCTTTAAGTACGCCTTTTCCTAAGTACGTGTCTTTATTTCCATCTCTCAATTCTACCGCCTCGTGAACACCTGTAGATGCTCCTGAAGGAACCGCAGCACGACCAAACGCACCAGATGTAGTTACAACATCAACTTCGACTGTAGGATTTCCTCTAGAATCTAAAATTTGCCTTCCAACTATTCTTGCTATAAAACTCATTACTTGTGATTTTTCATGTTTTGAACGAACTGATCAAAAAGATACCTTGAGTCGTGAGGACCCGAAGATGCTTCTGGATGGTATTGAACTGAAAAAATTGGTTTATCAGTTAATTCAATTCCTGCGACCGTATTATCATTTAAATGATAGTGTGTAATATTTATATTTTTATTTGCCTCTGTGCTTTCTCTCGAAATAACGAACCCATGATTCTGAGAAGTTATTTCCCCTTTTCCTGTTTTTACATTCATGATCGGGTGGTTTATACCACGGTGACCGTTAAACATCTTTTCAGTGGAAAGACCTTGACTTAGCCCTAAGATTTGATGGCCAAGACAAATACCAAAAACAGGTTTATTTTGATTAACAACTTCAGACACGAGAGAAATTGATGAATCCATTACTGAAGGATCTCCAGGGCCGTTTGACAACATGTATCCATCAGGATTAAATGAATTCAATTCTTCAACTGTAGTGTTTAATGGGAACACTTTTACATGACACCCTCTATCCACAAGGCAAGAAACGATACTTCTTTTGACCCCAAAGTCAATCAATGCAACTCTGTGCTCCGGATTTTCAGGTTTCTGTTCATAAGCTTCTGTTGTTGCAACCTTAGAGCTCAATTCTAAACCTGCCATTGAAGGAACTGCAGATAATTTTGTTTTTAAAATTTCAACATCTAAAATTTCAGAAGAAATAATAGCATTCATTGCTCCTTTACTACGAATGTGACGAACAAGTGAACGGGTATCAATGTCTGAGATGCCTACTTTTTCATTGTCAATCATAGACTCTTGTAACGACTGATCTGCAGAAGACCTAGAGTAACCATCAGAGAATTTCTTTATGACCATTCCAGCAATCTTCATTCCGTCAGATTCTACTTCATCTTTATGCGCGCCATAATTCCCGATATGAGACGTTGTCATGATCAATATTTGACCAAAATACGATGGGTCTGTAAAAACTTCTTGGTAACCAGTCATACCTGTATTAAAGGCAATTTCACCTGTTGTTGTTCCAATCATTCCAATGGCTAAGCCATGAAACGTTGTACCATCTTCCAATAATAATACAGCTGCTTTTTTATCGTTCATGTTGCAAATATTTGTACAAAAATAGCAAATCCAAATTGATATTTTTACTGATTTTTAGATATAAAAAAAAGGGCAATGAAACATTGCCCTTTTAAATTGAAGTTTACCTCCTTATTTCTCTTCTTTAGATGCTGAATCATCCGCTTTATCTTCAGACTTTTTGTCTTCAGCTTTCACTTCTGTTTCAGTTTCAACAACCTTAGCATCCTCTACTGTTTCAGTAGCTTCAGCAACTGCCTCAACCTCTTCAGTAGTTTCAACTGTTTCAGTAGCCTTAGCACTTGACGAACCACCTCTACGTGAACGACGTGTATTCTTCTTAGCCTTTTCATTTGAGTATAACTCATTGAAATCAACTAATTCAATCATACACATTTCTGCGTTATCACCTAATCTGTATCCTGTACGGATAATTCTTGTGTATCCACCTGGACGATCAGCAATTTTTGGTGCTACTTCTCTAAACAATTCAGTAACTGCTTCTTTACTTTGTAAGTAACTAAAAACAATTCTTCTCGAGTGTGTAGAATCTGTTTTAGCTTTTGTCAATAATGGCTCTGCATAAGCGCGTAACGCTTTTGCTTTTGCCACTGTTGTATTAATGCGCTTGTGCTCAATAAGTGAACAAGCCATATTAGCCAACATTGCTTTTCTGTGTGAAGCAGTTCTACCTAAGTGGTTAAATTTCTTTCCGTGTCTCATAACTTTAAATTTCGCAAGTAACGGTTAACTGAGTCTTGTATCGATAGAGTTCAGCCACCTATCACGCCATTTTATTTTTTAATATAATACGATACTAATCTTTATCTAATTTGTACTTAGAAACATTCATTCCAAATGAAAGACCTTTGTTATCAACTAAGTCTTCTAATTCAGTAAGGGATTTCTTTCCAAAGTTTCTGAATTTCAATAAATCGTTCTTGTTGTAAGAAACTAAGTCTCCTAATGTTTCTACATCTGCTGCTTTTAGACAGTTTAGAGCACGAACTGAAAGATCCATATCTACCAATTTCGTTTTCAACAACTGACGCATGTGCAATGATGTTTCATCAAACTCTTCCGTTTCAGCTTTTACTTCACTATCTAATGTAATTCGCTCATCAGAGAATAACATAAAGTGGTGAATTAAAATTTTAGCCGCTTCTGTAAGCGCTTCTTTAGGATGAATTGAACCGTCTGTTTTGATATCGAAAATTAATTTTTCGTAATCTGTTTTTTGTTCAACTCTAAAGTTCTCAACTGCAAACTTTACATTTTTAATTGGTGTAAAGATTGAATCTACAGCGATTGTACCAAAAGCAGTATTAGATTCTGTATTTTCTTCAGCAGGTAAATAACCTCTTCCTTTAATGATTGTAAGTTCCATCTCTAATTTAACAGATGGTTCCATGTTACAGATTACTAAATCTGGATTAAGTACTTGAAAAGCTGAAGTAAACTTACCTAAGTCACCCGCTGTCAATTTATCTTGTCCAGAAACAGAAATGATAACCGTTTCATTATCTGTACCTTCAATTTGTTGCTTGAAGCGAACTTGCTTTAAGTTCAATATGATTTCAGTCATATCTTCAACAACTCCTTTCATTGTAGAAAATTCGTGATCTACACCTTCTAATTTAACAGAAGAGATTGCGAAACCTTCTAAAGAAGAAAGAAGAATACGTCTTAAAGCATTACCTACAGTAATACCATATCCAGGTTCTAATGGGCGAAATTCGAATTGTCCTTCGTGCTCATCAGCGTTAATCATTATAACCTTATCTGGTTTTTGAAAATCTAAAATTGCCATTTTTCTTCTTTTAATTGTTTTTCAGTTGCGCGGTTTAAAAGTTTGAAGATATTCAATCAAACCCTTTGGCTGAAATTCAATGTGATTATTTAATTATTACTTAGAATACAATTCAACGATTAATTGTTCCTTGATATTTTCAGGAATCATTTCTCTTGTAGGAGAACCTACAACTTTCCCTTCCATACCTGATGGATTCCAATCTAACCAATCAAAGTTCGTAGTTTTCGCTGATAAAGAATTTGAAATTGCTTCCAAAGACTTTGATTTTTCACGAACACCTACAACATCTCCAACTTTACAGCTGTAAGAAGGAATGTTCACTACTGAACCATTTACAGTAATATGCTTGTGTGAAACTAATTGACGTGCACCTCTACGAGTAGGAGCAACTCCTAAACGAAAGACCATGTTGTCAAGACGAGACTCACATAAAAGTAACAAGTTCTCACCTGTAATTCCTTTCATTCTAGAAGCTCTCTCAAACATGTTTGAAAATTGACGCTCTAGAATACCATAAGTATACTTTGCTTTTTGCTTTTCTGCTAATTGAATAGCGTACTCAGACTGCTTACCTCTACGTTTGTTAGGACCGTGTTGCCCTGGACCGTAAGCTCTTTTTTCTAACGCTTTATCTGGGCCAAAGATTGGATCTTTGAAACGACGAGCGATTTTTGATTTTGGACCTGTATATCTTGCCATTTTATTTTTATTTAAGAGAGACCATGAATTAAGGCTTTCCTTCGAAGGTCTAGATTCTCTTTGTTATTTACTAAATTATACTCTTCTTCGTTTCGGTGGACGACATCCATTATGTGGTAAAGGAGTAACATCAATGATTTCGGTTACTTCAATTCCTGCATTGTGTAATGATCTAATTGCAGACTCACGTCCAGAACCAGGTCCTTTTACAAATACTTTAACTTTACGTAATCCGAAGTCATGTGCTTCCTTTGCTGCATCTTCTGCTGCAACTTGTGCCGCATAAGGTGTGTTCTTCTTAGAACCTTTGAAACCCATTTTTCCTGCTGATGACCAAGAAATAACTTGACCAGCATTGTTAGTCAAAGAAATAATAACATTGTTGAAGGTAGCTTGAATATGCGCTTCACCCAATGCATCTACTTTGACATTTTTCTTCTTCTTTTGATTTGACTTTGCCATTTTAACTTTGCATTATTAGCTTGGGTTGTGAAAATAAATCCACAACCCAACTAATTATTATTTTTTCTTATTAGCAACTGTTTTTCTTCTACCTTTTCTAGTACGAGAGTTGTTTTTAGTTCTCTGTCCTCTTAATGGTAAACCAGCTCTGTGACGAATTCCACGTTGACATCCAATGTCCATCAAACGCTTAATGTTTGTTTGAACTTCAGAACGTAACGATCCTTCTACTTTAACTTCGTTAATAGCATTACGGATAGCTGATAATTGATCATCGCTCCAATCTTGAACTTTGATGTTTTCATCTACACCTGAATCTTTAAGGATTCTTTGTGCTCTGCTTCTTCCGATACCATAGATGTAAGTCAATCCGATTACACCTCTTTTGTTTTTTGGTAAATCAATACCTGCAATACGTGCCATACTTTTATGTTTTATCCTTGTCTTTGTTTGAATTTAGGATTCTTCTTGTTTATAACATAAACACGTCCTTTTCTTTTCACGATTTTACAATCAACCGATCTCTTTTTAACTGATGCTCTTACTTTCATCTCTTGTTTAATTAATCTACTTTCAACTTATAGAACTTAAGGTTAATTTTTCCGAAGATTACGCTTCTTGAACCAACCGTTCATTCATACTGAAAGTTTCGTTGTTATTTATATCTAAATGTGATTCTTCCTTTTGTTAAATCATAAGGAGACATTTCTACTTTAACCTTATCCCCTGGAAGAATTTTAATGTAGTACATTCTCATTTTTCCAGATATATGAGCCGTAATCACGTGACCGTTTTCCAACTCCACACGGAACATCGCATTAGATAATGCTTCAATGATGACTCCGTCTTGTTCTATAGATGCTTGTTTTGCCATAATTACATTCCAGACATTTCGTTAGCTGTTCTTCTACCCTTCACACGCGTTCCTTCCATTAACCCGTCCATGTGACGATTTAAAAGGTAAGACTCAACTTGTTGAAGTGTGTCCAAAACAACACCAACCATAATCAATAATGAAGTACCACCAAAGAACATTGCAAATGAAGCGTTAACGCCAGCCATTGAAGCAAATGCAGGTATAATTGCAATAAATGCTAAAAACACAGATCCTGGCAGTGTAATTCTTGAAACCAATGAATCGATGTAGCTAGCAGTATCTTCTCCCGGGCGAACACCTGGAATAAAACCTCCACTTCGTTTCAATTCGTCTGCAATTTTACGCGGGTTAATCATAATTGCTGTATAGAAATACGTAAAGACAATAATCAACACGGCTAATAAAGCATTGTATCCTACGCCATAAATATCACTGAAATTACTCGCGATAAAACCACTTTCACCTTCTCCAGTAAAAATCATCATAGGTACCGTCATAATTGCCTGAGCAAATATAATTGGCATTACTCCAGAAGCGTTCACTTTAATTGGCAAGTAGCTTCTAGCTCCTTGATTTTCTGCAGATCGAGAACCGACAACACGTTTTGCTGTATTTAACGGAATTTTCCGTACACCCTGAACAATTAAAATTGTTCCAAGTACAACAACCATGAATACAAAGATCTCTAATACAATTTTGATCAAGTTTCCAGATTCAACAGCAAAACCAAACTCAGCCATAAAAGCCTCAGGAAGCCTCGCTAAAATACCTACTGTAATCAATAATGAAATACCGTTTCCAATACCTTTGTCTGTTATTCTTTCTCCTAACCATACAGCAAACATTGCTCCAGCAACCAATACAATAATGGACTGAGCCCACCAAAAAGTACCAACGTCTGTTGGCAACGCTCCCTTATTCGCAACATACAACGTCAAATAAGACGGTGCCTGTAATGCACAAATAATGATTGTTAAAATACGCGTGTAATTGTTGATACGTTTTCTACCAGATTCACCTTCCGTTTGCATTTTTTGAACAGCAGGAACCGCCATTCCTAGCAGTTGCATGATAATCGACGCACTAATGTAAGGCATAATACCTAAAGCCATTATTGACGCGTTAGAAAAACCACCCCCAGAAAATAATGAAAGAAGTGTTTCTAACATATTCTGGTTACCACTCTCTTGCGCTTCTGCAAGTGCAGTATAATCTACACCAGGCAAAATAATGAACGATCCGATACGGTAGATAAGAATTAAACTAAGTGTTAGAAAAATTCTTTTCCTTAGTTCTTCTACCTTCCAGATATTCTTTAAACTTTTAATAAATCTTTTCATCCGTAAAAAATATTGGCAAATTTAGTTACAATTCTGTACAATTCCCACCTTTCCCTTCAATTGCTGCAACAGCAGTTTCAGAAAACTTATGAGCCGTTACATTAATTGTAGACTTCATCTCACCTCTTCCAAGTATCTTAACAAGCTCATTTCTAGAAACCAAACCGTTTTCTTGAAGGATTTCTGGAGTGATTTCTTTCACACCTTTTCGTTCAATTAATGATTCGATAATATCTAAATTAATCGCTTTATACTCTACTCTATTTATGTTCTTGAAACCAAACTTAGGTACACGTCTTTGAAGTGGCATTTGTCCACCTTCAAATCCTATTTTTCTTGAATAACCTGATCTTGATTTTGCTCCCTTGTGTCCTCTAGTAGAAGTTCCACCACGACCAGATCCCTGACCACGTGCAATTCTTTTACCATTCTTTGTAGAACCTTTTGCAGGAGTTAAATTATTTAAATTCATCTTTCTAATGTTTTAAAGTTTAATCAACAACTTCAACTAAGTGTTGAACCTTTTTAACCATTCCTAAGATTTGTGGAGTTGCTTCTTTCTCTAAAGTCTGATTCAACTTACTAAATCCTAATGCCTTAATCGTAGCCTTTTGTCTTGCTGGACGATTAATAGTGCTTCTTACTTGCTTAATTTTAATTTTCGACATGATGCTCTATTTAACCGTTAAATACTTTCTCAAGGTCTACTCCTCTTTGACGTGCAACTTGTACTGCATCTCTCATTTGAGATAACGCATCAATTGTCGCCTTAACCACATTGTGTGGGTTAGAAGAACCTTGTGATTTTGCCAAGACATTATGAACTCCAACACTTTCCAACACTGCACGCATCGCACCACCGGCGATAACCCCAGTACCTTCAGAGGCTGGTCTCAAAAGAACTCTTGCTCCACTGAATTTTCCTTTTTGTAAGTGAGGTACAGTACCGTGTAAGATTGGAACTCTAATTAAGTTCTTCTTAGCATCGTCAATTCCTTTAGAAATTGCTTCTGTTACCTCTTTTGCTTTACCTAGTCCGTGTCCAACGATACCGTTCTCATCACCTACAACAACAATTGCAGAGAAACTAAACGTACGTCCACCTTTTGTAACCTTAGTTACACGGTTCACGGCAACAAGCTTATCTTTAAGCTCGATATCTGCAGATTTTACTCTGTTTACTTCTTTTGCCATTCTTATAATTTTAGTCCGCCTTCTCTTGCTGAGTCAGCTAATGATTTAACACGTCCGTGGTATAAATATCCATTACGATCGAATACCGCCTTTTCTATTCCGGCCTTAATTGCCTTTTCTGCTACCTCTTTACCAACAACCGCCGCTTGTTCAATTTTTGTTCCTTTGGCTGTTTTGTTGTTGAACGATGTTGCTGATATTAATGTTTTACCAGTTGAATCGTCAATAATTTGAGCGTAAATCTGTTTGTTACTTCTAAAAACAGATAAACGAGGCATCAAAGAAGTACCAGTAATTTTCTTTCTGATTCTTCGTTTGATTTTTGCTCTTCTTGTTATTTTGCTAAATGCCATAATTTATGATATCTAATAATTATTTCGCTGCCGTTTTACCAGCTTTTCTTCTAATTTCTTCACCTAAGAATCGTACTCCTTTACCTTTGTATGGTTCTGGTTTACGAAGAGATCGAATTTTGGCAGCGACTTGTCCAACTAATTGCTTATCGTGAGATTCCAATGTTATCACTGGCGCCTTACCTTTAGCTGAGACTGCAGATACCTTAATTTCTTTAGGAAGTTCGAAAACAAATGGGTGAGAGTATCCTAATGATAACTCTAATGTTTGACCATTAGCATTAGCACGGTAACCTACACCTACTATTTCTAATTCCTTCTTGAACCCTTCCGAAACACCAACGATCATGTTAAGAACTAACGCACGGTATAAACCATGTTTTGCTCTATGATCAGGAGAATCTGATTCGCGGGTGAAAGTTATTGTAGCGTCTTCAATGTTCATTGAGATACAAGAATCCATTTCTTGCGTCAACTCACCTTTAGACCCCTTGACAGTAACTACGTTATTGTCAACTTTCACTTCTACTCCACTCGGGATTGTTACTGGGGATTTACCTATCCTTGACATTATCTTTGTACTTAATTTAATTAATAAACGTAAGCAAGAACTTCTCCTCCTACGTTTTGTCTTGTTGCTTGTTTACCTGTAATTACACCTTTTGATGTAGATACAATCGCAATTCCAAGTCCGTTCAATACACGTGGCATTTCATTAGCCCCACTATATTTTCTTAAACCTGGACGAGAAGCTCTTTGCAATTTCGTAATTGCTGGAACTTTCGTTGATGGATTGTACTTCAGTGCAATTTTAATAACACCTTGTTTGTCATCGTCTTCAAATTTGAAGTCTGTAACATACCCTTGGTCAAATAAAATTTGTGTCATTGCACGTTTCACATTTGAACCTGGTATTTCAACCATTTTTAACTTCGCCGCACTTGCGTTACGTATACGAGTTAAAAAATCTGCTATTGGATCTGTATTCATATTTATAAAATTCGGTAACGGTTTTCATTTTTATTGAACCTGAAACCAGTTAATAATTTACCAACTTGCTTTTTTAACACCTGGAATCATACCATTCAATGCCATTTCACGGAATGTTACCCTTGAAATACCAAATTGACGCATATATCCTCTTGGTCTACCTGTTAATCCACATCTATTGTGAACACGAACCTTTGCAGAATTAGCAGGTAACTTTTGTAATGCAATCATTGCATCCCACTTAGCGTCTACTACTTCATCCGATTGATCCGTAGATTTAAGAATTTTTGTTAACTCAGCACGCTTTTCAGCATAACGAGCAGCCATCTTAATTCTTTTGCGCTCACGCGCTTTCATTGATTCTTTTGCCATCTCTAATTATTTTTTAGTAAAAGGAAATCCAAACTCACTTAGTAAAGCATTTCCTTCCTCATCGCTTTTTGCAGATGTAACGAAGGTAACGTCCATACCCATGATTCGACTTACTTTATCAATATCAATTTCTGGAAAGATAATGTGTTCTTTAACACCCATGTTAAAATTACCTCTTCCGTCAAATCCTTTAGCATTAATACCTCTAAAATCTCTAGTTCGCGGCAAAGCTACTGAAATAAATCGATCTAAAAAATCATACATGCGTTGACCTCTTAAAGTTACTTTAGTTCCAATAGGCATTCCCTTTCTCAACTTGAAGTTAGAAATATCTTTTTTCGAGATCGTAGCAACGGCTCTTTGACCTGCAATACGAGATAAATCTTCAATTGCATTGTCAATTAACTTCTTGTCACCCACTGCATCTCCGATACCTTGGCTAATAATAATTTTCTCTAGTTTCGGTACTTGCATTATAGTCTTGTAACCGAACTTTTCAGTAAGCGCTGACATAATTTCAGCACTATACTTTTCTTGTAGTCTTGGTGTATAACTCATTACTTAATTACCTTTCCGGATTTTTTTGAATAACGAACCATTTTCCCATCCTTATCTGCTTTACGTCCTGTACGTGAAGCTTGACCGTCTGAGACAATCATAAGGTTAGAAATATGGATGCTTGACTCTTTCTCCACGATTCCACCTTGTGGATCCGTTGCACTAGGTTTCTGGTGTTTCTTCATTAAGTTAACACCCTCAACTATAGCGCGAGATTTCTTTCTATCGATCGTAAGAATTTTTCCTTCTTGACCGTTTGATTCACCGCTAATCACTTTAACAGTGTCACCTACTTTAATGTGTAATTTCTGTTGCATAACGTTGATTAAAGTACCTCTGGAGCAAGAGACACAACTTTCATAAAGTCTGCGTCACGTAACTCACGGGCAACTGGTCCAAAAATACGTGTTCCTCTCATCTCACCTGCTTGATTTAAGATAACGCAAGCGTTATCATCAAAGCGGATATAAGATCCATCAGCACGTCGTACCTCCTTCTTTGTTCTTACTATTACTGCTGTGGCTACTGTTCCTTTCTTGACAGCGCCAGATGGCATCGCACTCTTTACGGTAACAACTATTTTGTCACCTACAGAAGCATATCGACGTTTTGTACCCCCTAAAACACGGATACATAACACCTCTTTTGCTCCAGAGTTGTCAGCCACTTTAAGTCTTGATTCAGTTTGTATCATTACTAAAAATTATTTTGCTCGTTCAACAACCTCTACTAACCTCCAGTTCTTTGATTTCGACAAAGGTCTTGTCTCCATTATTCTAACTGTATCTCCCTCATTGCAATCATTCTTTTCATCATGAGCAACAAATTTTGTAGTGTTCTTAACGAACTTTCCGTACTTGGGATGTTTTACTTTACGTTCAACTGCAACAACAATAGATTTTTCCATTTTGTTACTAGTTACGATCCCAATACGCTCTTTTCTTAAATTACGCTTTTCCATTTCAAGCTAGTTTTTAACAAGCAACTATGCTTGTCCTTCACGTTTTGTTAATTCAGTCTTCAATCTTGCGATTGTTCTTCTCATATGACGGAGTTGTAATGGGTTTTCCATTGGTGCAACACTGTGCGTCAATTTCATTTTAACCATTTGCTCAGATAAATTTGAAAGTTGATCTTTCACATCTACATCCGACATTTTTGCGATTTCTTGCTGCTTCATACTAATTACTATTTAGTTGGTATAACAAAATCGTTACGTGTAACGAATTTACATTTTACCGGTAATTTTTGTGCCGCCAAACGCATTGCTTCTTTAGCTGTTTCATACGGTACACCGTCAGCTTCGAATAATATACGTCCTGGACGGACAACTGCAACCCAGTGACTAGGTGCTCCTTTTCCTTTACCCATACGTACCTCAGCTGGTTTAGCTGTAACAGGTTTGTCTGGGAATATACGGATCCACACTTTTCCCTCACGCTTCATGTATCGAGTAACGGCAATACGAGAAGCTTCAATTTGACGTGAAGTTAGCCAACCTGGCTCAAGTGTTTTTAATCCGAAAGATCCGAAAGCAACAGTGCTACCTCTATGAGCTAATCCTCTGTTTCTACCCTTCTGAGCTTTTCTAAATTTGGTTCTTTTTGGCTGTAACATCTTAAATAAATTTTACTGTCCTTTTACTTTTTTCTTCTTTTTCCTCCTGATGGTTTTCTTCCGCCTTTCTGACCAGAAGACATACCGATGTTTGGAGAAAGATCACGCTTACCATATACCTCACCTTTACAGATCCATACCTTGATACCAAGACGACCGTATGTAGTGTGAGCTTCTGCTAAAGCATAATCGATGTCAGCTCTGAACGTATGTAACGGAGTACGTCCATCCTTGTACATCTCTGAACGAGCCATCTCTGCTCCATTCAAACGTCCGGAAATCTTAACTTTGATTCCTTCTGCTCCCATGCGCATTGTACTCGCGATAGACATTTTAATTGCTCTTCTAAAAGAAATTCTTGCCTCTAATTGACGAGCAATTCCATCCGCAACTAATCGAGCATCCAATTCTGGACGTTTCACCTCGAAAATGTTAATTTGGATGTCTTTTTTCGTCAACTTCTTCAACTCTTCTTTAAGTTTGTCAACTTCTTGTCCACCTTTTCCAATAATTACACCTGGTCTTGCTGTGTTGATCGTAACGGTTACCAACTTCAACGTTCTCTCGATGATAATTTTTGAAATGCTTGCTTTAGATAAACGAGCGCGAAGGTATTTACGAACTTTATCGTCTTCAACGATTTTATCTCCATAATTACTTCCACCGTACCAGTTAGACTCCCATCCTTGGATGAAACCTAATCTATTTCCAATTGGATTTGTTTTTTGTCCCATTTATCTAAAATTATTCTGCGTTCTTACCGTCTACGACGATAGTAACATGGTTAGACCTTTTTCTAATTCTGTGCGCACGACCTTGTGGAGCTGGTTGAATTCTCTTCAACATAGCACCTCCACTAACTTCAATCGACTTAACGAATAAAGTTTCTTCTTCGATGTTCTTACCTTCATTCTTTTGCTCCCAATTGGCAATCGCTGAACGTAATAACTTCGCAAGGCTTGTAGACGCATCCTTAGCATTGTGTTGCAAAATGTTTAGAGCTTTATTGACCTCAACTCCTCTAATAAGATCTGCAACTAATCTCATTTTTCGTGGAGCGATTGGAGACTTATTAAGTTTCGCGAATGCGATTGACTTATTTGCCTCTTTTCGTTGCTCTGCTACTAATCTTTTTCTAGCACCCATAATCTGCTATTTTATCTTTTCTTATCTTTTCTGTTCCCAGCATGACCACGGAAGTTACGAGTAGGAGAAAATTCTCCTAGCTTGTGACCAACCATGTTCTCACTAACGAAAACAGGAATAAACTTATTACCATTATGCACAGCGAAAGTTAATCCAACAAAATCAGGAGTAATTGTACTTGCTCTTGACCATGTTTTGATTACTGACTTACTACCAGATTCTTGTGCATCATCTACTCGCTTAATTAGCTTGTAGTGTACAAATGGTGGTTTTTTTAATGAACGACTCATATCCTAATTATTTTTTTCTTCTTTCGATGATAAACTTGTCTGAATACTTTTTCTTAGATCTAGTTTTATATCCTTTAGCAGGAATACCATTACGAGATCTAGGGTGGCCTCCAGAATTCTTCCCTTCACCACCACCCATTGGATGATCGACAGGATTCATTACTACACCACGTACACGTGGACGACGACCTAACCATCTTGTTCTTCCGGCCTTACCAGAAACAGTCAAGTTGTGTTCAGAATTAGATACTGCTCCGATTGTTGCCAAACAAGTTGTCAAAATCATTCTAGATTCACCAGAAGGAAGTTTGATAATTGCGTAACGACCATCTCGAGCGTTCAGTTGTGCATAAGTACCAGCTCCACGTGCAATTGCTCCACCCTTACCAGGCTTCATTTCAATGTTGTGAATAACTGTACCTAGAGGAATGTCCGATAAGAATAATGCATTCCCAACATTTGGAGCTGCTTCTTTTCCGGATACGATTGTATCGCCCACTTTCAATCCATCAGGTGCGATAATGTATCGTTTTTCACCATCTGCGTAGAATAACAATGCAATTCTAGCTGTTCGGTTTGGATCGTACTCGATCGACTTTACCGTTGCTGGAACATCGTGCTTCTCTCTTTTGAAATCAATGATACGATACTTTTGTTTGTGACCACCACCAATATAGCGCATAGTCATTCTACCATCATTGTTTCGACCACCAGATTTTTTCTTTCCCGCTACTAAGCTCTTTTCAGGAGCGTTCGTAGTTACTTCAGAATAGTCACTGTTGACCTTGTGTCTTTGCCCTGGAGTGGTAGGCTTGAATTTCTTAAGACCCATGTTTAACGTGCTTAAAAGTTATTAAATAAATCAATCGCTTCTCCTTCTGCAACAGTAACAACGGCTTTCTTCCATTTTTTACTTGGTTGCTCAACGATACCTCTATTCGTATATTTCGTAGAGGATTTTCCACCGCCATAATTCATTGTTCGCACTTCAGTTACCTGAACTCCGTACAACTTCTCGACAGCATTTTTAATTTCAATTTTATTAGCCATTCTATCAACAGCAAAAGTGAAACGGTTAAACTTCTCACTTAAATCCGTTGCTTTTTCTGAAATAATAGGCTTCTTAATAATGTTCTTCATCTCAATTAGTTTAGAATCTTTTCGATTACTTCAATTGAACTTTCTGCCATAACTACTTTTGTTGCATTTAATACATCAAATGTATTCACTGAATCAGCTGTTACGACTTTCACTCTCTTAAGGTTACGAGATGATAAGTATACGTTATCATTTTGCTCTCCTAAGATCATCAATACTTTGTCATCTTGAAGTTTAAGGTTTGACAATAATGCTTCGAAGTCTTTCGTTTTGATATCATCAAACTTCAAGTCTTTAATTACCATTATGTCTTTAGAAACTGCTTTGTATGAAAATGCTGACTTACGCGCCAATCTTTTCAACTTCACGTTCAATTTGAAGTGGTAATTTCTTGGACGAGGTCCAAAAATACGACCACCACCTACTCGAGTACCAGACTTGATACTACCAGCACGTGCTCCACCTGTTCCTTTCTGCTTCTTAATTTTTCGAGTAGACCCTGTGATTTCAGCTCTTTCTTTCGCTTTATGCGTTCCCTGACGACGATTCGCTAGGTGCTGCTTAACATCAAGATAGATAGCGTGATCATTTGGCTCAATACCGAAAACCTCTTTTGATAAGCTAACTTCCTTAGCAGTAGCTTTTCCTTTTGCGCTAATTACTTTAACTTTCATTACTTCTCAATTATTACGGTTGAACCTTTAGCTCCAGGTACAGAACCTTTCACTACGATTAAATTCTTATCTGCAAGAACTTTTAAAACTTGAAGGTTTTCCATTTTCACTCTTTCGTTACCCATTTGTCCGGCCATGCGCATTCCTTTGAATACACGAGCTGGATAAGATGCAGCACCAATAGATCCTGGAGCACGTAGTCTATTATGCTGACCGTGTGTTGCTTGACCAACTCCGGCAAAACCATGACGTTTTACTACCCCTTGAAATCCCTTTCCTTTAGATGTTCCTACTACCCCAACGTACTCACCTTCTTCAAAGATGTCAACGTTGACGATATCACCGAGATTTAGATTTTCGAAGCCTTTAAACTCAACTAATTTCGACTTTGGGTCGGTTTTAGCTTTCTTAAAGTGACCTTTCATAGCGCTTGGAGTATTCTTTTCCTTGCGGTCTCCAAACCCCATTTGAACAGCCTCGTAACCATCTCTGTCTTGTGTTTTAACTTGAGTTACAACACAAGGACCTGCTTCTATCACCGTGCATGGCATTGCTTTACCCTCGGCACTGTAGATGCTAGTCATTCCGATTTTTCTACCAATAATTCCTGGCATACTTTAACTATTTATGATTAAACTTTTATTTATACTTTAATTTCAACATCAACACCACTTGGAAGCTCCAAACGCATTAATGCGTCAACAGTTTTCGAAGATGAACTGTAGATATCCATCAAACGCTTGTAAGCACACAATTCGAATTGCTCACGTGCTTTTTTGTTTACGTGTGGAGATTTCAAAACAGTATAAATTCTTTTGTGAGTTGGTAATGGAATTGGTCCACTAACTACAGCACCTGTTGATTTTACAGTCTTAACGATCTTTTCAGCTGATTTATCAACTAAATTGTGATCGTATGATTTCAATTTGATTCTAATTTTTTGATTCATCGCTATATAATTACGCTTTAACACCTTTTACTTTCGCTACTACTTCATCAGCAACACTTCTTGGAGCTTCCGCATAATGTGCGAATTCCATACTTGAAGTTGCTCTACCTGAAGACATAGTTCTTAATTGAGTAACATATCCAAACATTTCAGATAATGGAACATCAGCCTTAACAACCTTTGCACCATTCTTATCATCCATTCCTTTCATGATACCACGACGACGGTTAAGGTCACCTACAATATCACCCATGTTCTCTTCTGGTGTTACCACCTCTAAGTTCATCATAGGCTCTAAAAGAACAGGACTTGCTTTTGGTAATGCATTTTTGAACGCCAATTTAGCACACAACTCAAATGATAAAGCATCTGAATCGACAGCGTGGAAAGAACCATCTTTCAATGTCACTTTCATTGCGTCCATTTCGAAGCCTGCCATTACACCATTCTTCATAGAATCTTTAAATCCTTTTTCAACAGAAGGAATAAACTCTCTTGGAATATTACCACCTTTAATGATGTTAACAAACTCCAATCCTGTTTTTTCTGGATCTTCTTGAGGTTCAATAGTAACAACGATATCAGCAAATTTACCACGTCCACCTGATTGTTTCTTATAAACTTCTCTATGGTCAACTGGTGCTGTAATGTTTTCACGGTAACTTACTTGAGGAGCACCTTGGTTCACCTCAACTTTAAATTCACGCTTTAAACGATCAACAATAATCTCTAAGTGTAACTCTCCCATTCCTGAGATAATCGTCTGACCTGAATCCTCATCCGTTTTCACTTGGAAAGTAGGATCCTCTTCTGCCAACTTAGATAAACCAACACCTAATCTATCAGCATCTGCTTGAGTTTTAGGCTCAATAGCAATACCAATTACCGGGTCTGGGAAATCCATAGATTCTAATACAATCGGTGACTTCTCATCACACAACGTATCACCTGTCTTAATGTCTTTAAATCCAACGAATGCTCCAATATCTCCAGCTCCTAATTCAGGAACTTGATTTTGTTTATCCGCATGCATTTGGAAAATACGAGAAATACGTTCTTTTTTACCAGAACGAGCATTTAACACGTATGATCCTGCCTCCAACTTACCTGAGTAAGCACGAGTGAAACACAAACGACCTACGAAAGGATCTGTTGCAATTTTAAATGCTAATGCAGCAAATGGCTCATCAAAAGAAGGCTTACGAGACTCTTCTTCATCCGTTTTAGGATTTGTTCCGATAATCGCTTCAACGTCCATTGGTGAAGGAAGAATTTCCATTACCATATCCAACATTGCCTGAACACCTTTATTTTTGAATGCAGAACCACACATCATTGGTACAACTTTACCTGAGATAGTAGCCTCACGTAATGCATCTAAGATTTCTCTTTCTGTTAATGACTCAGGATCTTCGAAATACTTCTCCATCAAGTTGTCATCAAATTCAGCAACAGCTTCTAAAAGTTCTTCTCTCAATTGAGTTGCTTCTTCTAAGATATCTGCAGGAATTTCAATTTCTTCAAAAGTCATACCTTGGTCTTCTTCATTCCAAGTAATCCCTTTGAAGTTAATTAAATCAACAACCCCTCTAAAATCATCTTCTGCTCCAATGTTAACCTGTAATGGTAAAGCATGACTTCCTAACATTTCTTTAACCTGCTTACACACGTTAATGAAATCAGCACCTTGACGGTCCATTTTGTTTACGAAACCAATTCTTGGAACATTGTAGTTATTTGCTAGTCTCCAGTTTGTCTCAGACTGTGGCTCAACACCATCAACTGCAGAAAACAAGAAAACTAAACCATCCAAAACACGTAGTGAACGATTTACCTCAACAGTAAAATCAACGTGACCTGGTGTATCAATAATATTTACATGGTATTTTTTTGAACGGTAGTTCCAGTTCAGAGTTGTTGCAGCAGAAGTAATTGTAATACCTCTTTCTTGCTCTTGCTCCATCCAGTCCATTGTAGCACCTCCATCATGAACCTCTCCAATTTTGTGGTTTACACCACCATAATAAAGAATACGTTCAGTCGTAGTGGTCTTACCTGCATCAATATGTGCAGCAATACCAATATTTCTAGTGTATTTAAGATCTCTAGCCATTTCTATTAAAATCTAAAGTGTGAGAACGCCTTGTTTGCCTCAGCCATTCTTAATGTATCTTCTTTCTTCTTGTAAGCAGCACCTTCTTCTTTCGAAGCAGCAATAACCTCAGCAGCTAACTTTTGAGCCATTGTTTTCTCATTACGCTTACGTGAATAACCGATTAACCACTTCATAGCTAATGATTCTTTTCTTCCTTCACGAACTGGTGTAGGAATCTGGAATGTTGCACCACCTACACGGCGACTACGAACCTCAACCACTGGAGTAATATTCTCTAGTGCTTTTTTCCAAGTTTCTAAACCTGTTGCATCTTCTAATTTTGCATCAACCATTTCCATGGCATCATAAAATATCTTAAACGCCAAATTTTTCTTCCCGTCCAACATCATGTTGTTGACAAACTTTGTCACTTGAACATCTTTAAATATAGGATCCGGAAGGATGGCTATCTTTTTCGCTTTTCTTCTTCTCATCTTTTATACTTTTAAAAAAGATTATTTCTTAGGTCTCTTTGTTCCATACTTCGAACGACGTTGAGTTCTCCCCTCAACACCAGCTGTATCTTCAGCACCACGTACAATGTGGTAACGTACACCTGGTAGATCTTTTACTCTACCACCACGTACTAATACTAAAGAGTGCTCTTGAAGGTTGTGGCCTTCACCTCCGATGTATGCATTAACTTCTTTTCCGTTGGTCAAACGAACCCTAGCGACCTTTCGCATAGCCGAATTTGGCTTTTTAGGAGTAGTGGTGTAAACTCTTACACATACCCCTTTACGCTGTGGACAAGAATCAAGTGCAGCTGACTTGCTCTTCTTTACCACTGCTGTTCTCCCTTTGCGAACTAATTGTTGTATAGTTGGCATAAAAATACTATTACTATTAATTAATAAATAACTCTCCTGAAAACACATTTCAGGCCTGCAAAGATAGCAGTTTTATTTTAGAAACCAACATGCACACCAAAAAAAATGCACTTTTTTCACATTCAAGTGTTTACATCTTTTCTTTCTTGGAAAAACACCTTGTTATTTTTCTGACGACCTATTGTTAAATACATGCGTATTACTCTAACCACACCTCTTGATATATGGCTTATAAAAGGAAAAAAAGGAAACAAGAAAAGCTCGGGGATTAACCTCTATACAGTGTCGATTTTACAGCCTCCATTACTCTACCTACATTTGGTAAAGCTTCATCAATCAATGTTGGAGAAAAAGCGAATGGTGTATCCGTTTGAGTCACACGCATTACAGGAGCATCTAAATGATCAAATGCATAGCGTTGCAAATGGTAAGCAATCTCTGAAGATATTGACGCTAACGGCCAAGACTCCTCAAGAACTACACATCTGTTTGTTTTCTTAATCGACTCAACAACCGTAGTGTAATCAATTGGCCTAACTGAACGCAAATCAATAACCTCTACAGATATTCCTTCTTTAGCCAATTCAGCTGCAGCTTCAAACGCAACCTTCATAACCTTTCCAAACGAAACGATAGTCACATCTGTTCCTTTTTGCTTCACGTCAGCTACACCTATCGGTATTAGATATTCCCCTTCAGGAATTTCCCCTTTATCTCCATACATCTTTTCAGACTCAAGAAAAACAACAGGATCGTTGTCGCGAATTGCAGACTTCAATAACCCTTTAGCATCATACGGATTAGAAGGTGTAACAACCTTTAACCCTGGTACATGAGCATACATCGACTCAAAACTTTGCGAGTGAGTTGCTCCCAACTGACCAGCAGTACCGTTACCACCTCTAAAAACAATTGGACAATGAAATTGCCCTCCCGACATTTGAAGCATCTTTGCAGCACTGTTAATGATTTGATCTGCGGCTAATATTGCAAAGTTCCATGTCATAAACTCAACAATAGGTCGCAATCCATTCATTGATGCGCCCACTGCAATACCTGTAAATCCAAGCTCTGCTATCGGAGTGTCTATCACTCTTTTTGGACCAAATTCATCAAGCATTCCTTGAGAAACCTTATAGGCCCCATTGTATTCAGCAACTTCCTCTCCCATCAAAAGCACACTTTGATCTAAGCGCATTTCCTCTGTCATAGCCTCTCTAAGAGCTTCTCTAAACTGTACAGTTTTCATACTTTGTATAATTTAATCCGAATTCGGGTGGCCAAATGTACTAAATTTCAACTATTAGAGAACAAAGAAAAGCGTAAACAAAATCAGTATTCTTTTTTATCCACCCTTTTTTCTCGTTAAATCGATTAATTATGTAGGTAAAGGGCTGAAAAAGACTAAAATATTTGTATTTTCGCAGTCGATAAAAAAACATCAATATAACATGAAAATACTTGTTTGTATAAGTAAATCTCCGGACACAACTTCAAAAATTGCCTTTAAGGATGGTAATTCTAAGTTTGATGAGGATGGAGTACAGTATATCGTTAATCCTTATGACGAATGGTATGCTTTAGTACGTGCGTTAGAGTTAAAAGAAGCGAACGGAGGTTCTGTTTCTATTATCACCGTAGGGAACGCTTCTGACGAAGCTATAATGAGAAAAGCACTTGCAATTGGAGCTGACGAAGCAATTCGAATTGATGCCGAACCAACGGATGCTTACTATGTAGGTATGCAAATTGCAGAATATGCAAAAGCAAATGCATTTGACATGGTCTTGACAGGTAAAGAGACAATTAATTATAATGGTTCTCAAGTTGGAGGAATGATTGCTGAAGGTATGGATTTACCATTCATTTCGCTAGCCTCTAAATTAGACGCCAATGGCAACACATTAACTTTAGAAACAGAGATTGTAGGTGGACTTCAAATTGTAGAGGTTGAAACTCCTGTTGTTGTTTCTTGTGTTAAAGGTATGGCTGAACAACGAATTCCAAACATGCGAGGAATCATGGCTGCTCGAACAAAGCCACTAACTGTTGTTCCTGCTGCAGACATCGCACCGCTTACTGTGTTTGAAAACTACACACTACCAGAAGCGAAGTCAGCGTGTAAAATGATTGACCCAGAAAACATGGACGAATTAGTAGCATTATTACATAACGAAGCAAAAGTAATCTAAGACATGGCAACATTAGTATATATAAATAGTGAAAATGGTCTTGCGAAAAGCGCTTATGAAGTCGTTACTTACGCAAAAAAACTAGGAGACGAAGTTGTTGTTGTTACAACAGGTTCACAAGATGACTCTACACTGGCTGCATTAGGAAATTATGGTGCATCAAAAGTACTTGTCGAAAAATCAGTGAATGGAAATGACGCGCAACAATTAACACGCGTTATTGCTTCAGCGGTTGAGTTAACATCAGCAAACACAATCGTATTCTCTCATGACATTATTGCAAAAGCGGTAGCTCCTAGGCTATCTGTGAGATTGAAGGCTGGATTAATTTCAGGTGCAATTGAGGCGCCAAACGGAAGTACAATTAAAGTAAATGTTTTTTCAGGAAAAGCATTCGGGAATGTCTCGATCTCTTCTGACAAAAAGATTATTTCTTTATTGCCTAACAGCATTCAACCTGAAGAAAATGGATCAGCATGTACCGTTGAAGGGTTTGAAGGAAATGCAGGTGAGCTCAAAATAAAATTAATCGAAACTAAAAAGCCAGAAGGTGAAATTCCATTACCAGAGGCAGAGCTTGTTGTTTCTGCAGGTAGAGGTCTAAAAGGGCCTGAAAACTGGGGAATGGTTGAGGATTTAGCTGCCGAACTATCTGCTGCCACTGCTTGCTCAAGACCAGTTGCCGATATTGGATGGAGACCTCATCATGAACACGTTGGTCAAACAGGTGTTGCCATTCGTCCAAATCTATATATTGCAGCAGGAATTTCTGGAGCAATTCAGCATTTAGCAGGAGTAAATGGATCTAAAGTTATTGTTGTAATTAATACAGATCCTGAAGCACCTTTCTTTAAAGCTGCTGATTACGGAATATTAGGTGATGCCTTTGAAGTATTACCGAGACTGACTGAAGCTGTGAAAAAATTCAAAGCTTCCAACTAATAATATTTAGGTAAAACTATTATTTTTATGATACAATCATTTAGGGAGGCAATAACCTGCTTCCCTAAATAGTTGAAACCAATTGGCAAGTAATTTAAGCTATGGAGAAAATTAAACTTGAAATCGTGGGGTTATCGTATAGCCAAACTCAATCAGGTGCCTATGCTTTAGTTTTGTCTGAAGTTAATGGCAACAGAAGATTACCCATAATTATTGGTGCTTTTGAAGCGCAAGCTATCGCCATAGAACTTGAAGATTACTCTCCTACCCGACCACTAACTCACGACTTATTTAAAAGCTTTGCGTCAACGTTTAACATTGCGGTAACCCAGGTTATCATTTACAAGTTAGTTGAAGGTATTTTTCATGCTAAACTAGTCTGTGAACAGAATGGAGTAGAAATTGAAATTGACGCACGAACTTCTGACGCTATCGCTATTGGAGTTCGATTTGACTGCCCTGTTTATACCTATGAACATATTTTGTCTAGCGCTGGAATATTATTAGATCAAGACACGCTCGAAGAAGATCTTCCTTTTACAGGGTCTGTAGAAGAAGAGCCCAAACAAACTCTTGAAACGATTTCAATTGAGGAATTGGAAAATCAACTTAACCAAGCTATCGATGGAGAAGACTATGAACTTGCTTCAAAAATTAGAGATGAAATCCAAAAGCGCAACGCTTAATTTTCTTCTTTTTTTTCTACTTATTACGTTTTCATCACAAGCTTCTACGAAGTTTGAAGATGTAGCATACTATCGAAAATCGTTTGTACTTAAGCTAAATAAAAACGGAACTTTCACCAACAACGATACTGTTTTAACGAATCAACTTAAAGGTAAGTGGACCGTTAAAAACAATAATATTACATTGTTATCTCAATGCGATTCAACACAGGTTTCAAATCAATTTGACATTCTCTATTCATCAGAGAACAAAATTACATTCAATAAAGACGGAAAGCGTTTTTCTTACCACGATAAAATTAGTTCAGAAGGGACAGGCATTACATTCACTTCGATTTTCAGAGGAGTTCTTGGTCTTGGCATGTTGTTCTTATTGGGGTTTCTTTTAAGTAAAAACAGACAAAAGATTGACTGGAGCCTTGTTGCTAGAGGAACAGCTCTGCAAATTGGACTTGCCCTTCTTATACTGAGAGTGCCTTTCGTGTCAACAGCCTTTGATTGGCTTTCAAAAGCATTTACAAAACTCATTAACTTCTCTCATGATGGTGCAAATTTCCTATTTAGAAGTTTAGGAACTGAACAAATTGACCCAATGTTCAAGAATTTCATGACGTGGATTTTACCCTCAATAATATTCTTTGCAGCTATTTCTAGCTTACTCTATTACCTTGGGATTCTTCAGTGGATAGTAAAGCGCCTGGCCTGGGTCATGAACAAAACATTAGGTATATCCGGAGCAGAAAGTATTTCTGCAGCTGCTAATATTTTTATCGGGCAAACTGAAGCGCCATTATTAGTCAAACCATACTTGCAACGAATGACCAACTCTGAAATTATGTGTCTTATGGTTGGCGGCATGGCAACGATTGCTGGCGGTGTACTTGCGGCCGTAATCGGGATTTTAGGTGGTGGAGATGAGCTAAAAGAGTTGTTTTATGCTAAGCATCTATTGACGGCATCATTCATGTCAGCACCCGCTGCAATTGTATTTGCAAAAATGCTTGTCCCTGAAACCGAAGAAATTGATAAAAACTTAGATGTTCCTAAAGAAAAAATTGGAGCAAATGCCTTAGAAGCAATTACAAACGGAACAACTGAAGGGTTAAAGTTAGCCGCAAATGTTGGTGCAATGCTAATCGTATTCATGAGCCTTATTGCTTTAGTTAATTATTCATTAGGTAAAATTGGTGATTGGACTACTCTTAATGATTTAATCGCCACTGGAGGAATGTACACACAATTAAGCTTCGAAAGTATAGCTGGCTATGTGTTAGCCCCTGTTTCTTGGATGATGGGTGTAGAATGGCAAGACTGTATGTATTTCGGTCAACTGCTTGGGGAAAAGACTATTTTAAATGAATTTATAGCATATCCACACCTGGGGGTTATTCAAGACGAGTTATCGCAAAAAACTGTAATCATGAGTACATATGTACTTTGTGGGTTTGCAAATATTGCCTCTATCGGGATTCAAGTTGGTGGTATCGGAATTTTGGTACCTGAAAAAAGAAGTGTGTTGGCAAAATATGGCGTAACTGCACTTATCGGAGGAACATTAGCATGTATGTCTACAGCTATTCTAGCAGGGATACTTTTCTAAATATCCAATGGGTCTTCAAAGCAAAATATTCAATATTCAGAACGAGCAAGAATTCGAAAAGATTACCATGGAAGTCTATAACTTTCAGGCTAAAAACAACCCCATTTACAAAGAGTATATTCAACACTTAAACATACCTGAACCTACCTGCATTAGAGAAATCCCTTTTTTACCTATCTCCTTTTTTAAGACACATACTGTCATTTCAAATACAGAAAAACCAGCCCTTGTTTTTAAAAGTAGTGGTACCGGTGGGCAAAAAAGTAGTCATTCTATTTCAGATTTATCCCTATACCTCAAGTCGTTTAATTTAACTTATGACACGCTTATTGGTAATCCAGAAGACCAAGTGATACTAGCTCTTTTACCGAGTTATCAGGAACAAGGAGCGTCAAGTCTTGTTTATATGGTAGACCATCTAATTAAACGTACAAATCATAAATTATCTGGTTATTTTCTTTCCAATTTAGACGACTTAATTCAAGCCTATAACGATGCCATAAAACAAGGCAAGGATGTCGTGATATTTGGCGTTTCTTATGCACTTCTTGACTTAGCAGAGTTAAATCCAGACCTGTCACAAGCAAGGGTCATTGAAACTGGTGGTATGAAAGGTAGGCGGAAAGAATTGACGAAAAAAGAATTGCATACTATATTAAAGAAAGGCCTCAATACTTCTTTTATTTCTTCTGAATACGGCATGACTGAATTATTATCTCAAGCATATAGTTTTGCGAATGGACTCTTCAAAACAGGCACTACAATGCGTGTGCTAATCCGAGAGGTTAACGACCCTTTTAACTACATTGAAGACGGAAAAACAGGGGGGATTAACGTCATTGATCTTGCAAATGTGAATAGCTGCTCTTTCATTGCAACTCAAGATTTAGGAAAGATTTTACCTGAAGGATTTGAGTTAATGGGACGCTTTGACAACGCCGATATTCGAGGATGTAATTTATTGGTACACTGATTCCGAACGAATCATTATCTTTACACCATCATGATGTCAACACAAACAGTACTAATTCTTGTATCCATTGGCTTACTCGCCGGAATCCTTAGTGGATTTGTTGGAGTGGGTGGTGGTATAATCATTGTTCCTGCACTGATGTATTCGCTCGGAATGTCACAGTATGGTGCGCAAGGAACAAGCCTTTTTGTTCTATTGCTTCCGGTTGGGATTTTAGCCGTAAATAATTACTGGAAAGCTGGAAGTATCAATTGGAAATTTGGAATTATTATCGCAGTTACCTTTGTAATTGGAGGATATATTGGGTCAAAACTTTCCTTAAAAATATCCCCTTACATCGTAAAGTTGATTTTTGGAATTATTACAGCTTATGTATCGTTTAGATTCATTATGTCTGGGTACAATGGTCTCACAAATGATTAGTTCAATTCACGATATAATTTTAAAACGTTCTCAAGAACTTTTCCAAAAGGTAAAGTCTATTCGAGAGCATATTCACGCAAACCCTGAGCTAAGTTATCAAGAACATAAGACCATGGAGTTTGTAGCCAAACAACTTGAAACTATTGGGCTTAAACCTCAACGAGGTGTTGGGAAAACAGGTGTAATTGCATTGATTAAAGGAGATCATCATTCGGGAAATGATGTTGCTATTGGCTTAAGAGCCGATTTAGATGCCTTGCCAATAGTAGAAGAAACATCTGCAGATTATAAATCGACGGTAGATGGTGTTATGCACGCTTGTGGGCACGATGTTCACACTGCGATCTTATTAGGTGCAGCAGAAATTCTACATGAATTAAGAAATCAACTCCCACAGCCCGTCAAGTTAATTTTTCAGCCAGGAGAAGAAAAAAATCCAGGGGGAGCAACCTACATGATTAAAGATGGTGTATTGCAAAACCCTAAGGTGTCCAGAATGGTTGCTTTACATGTATTTCCAGAAATGAACGTTGGCCATGTCGGATTCAAAGAAGGCCTTTACATGGCCTCTTGTGATGAAGTCTACATTACCATCCATGGTAAAGGTGGGCATGGAGCAATGCCACATCAGTGTATTGACCCTATAATGATTGGCGCAAACATGCTACAATCCATGCAACAAGTTGTAAGTAGAGCCTGTGACCCTAAAGTACCATGTGTTCTTTCGTTTGGACATTTTGAGGCGCTAGGTGCTACAAACGTTATTCCTTCTCAAGCAATACTGAAAGGGACCTTTAGAACAATGAATGAATCGTGGAGGGCTGAAGCCTTAAGCCTTATTGAGAATACAGCTCACCAAATAGCAAAGGCTGCAGGTGGAAAAGCTGAAATAACAATTAGTAAGGGCTACCCATACTTAGAAAATGACCCCAAACTTACTTCATCGTTACGTAGCACTGCTCAAACAGTTCTGGGTGCATCCAAAGTAGCCGAATTACCCATTCGCTTAACAGCCGAAGACTTCTCTTTTTACGCACAAGAAATTCCAGTTTGTTTTTTCCGATTAGGAGTTCGAAATGAAGAAAAAGGGATAACCTTTGGTGTCCATCACCCCAAGTTTAATATTGATGATGATGCATTAAAAGTTGGTGTCCAAATGATGGCATTAGCACCGTTTTCGGAATCGAATTAATACCTGCTAACACGCAGCTCTTAATTTGCCATTTCACTCATGAACTTTATCCACATCAAACGTAGCTCTTCTTCTGAGTAATCGCCTTCAAATTCATTGTGTGCCTCAGTTAAATCATCTGTTTCAGCCTCAGCAAAGTACTCATAAATCTCTTCCTGAGAATCTGAATCCAATACGTCGTCAATATAATAGTTGATGTTTACCCGTGTGCCAGATGTAACAATGGCTTGAATTTTCTCAATAACTTCATCAACACTTTTCCCTTGCGAGCGACCTATATCTTCTAAGGGTAATTTTCTATCAATGTTTTGAATCAGCTGAACCTTAAGTCCCGATTTATTCACCACCGACTTCATTACGACATCTTGAGGTCGCTCAATGTTATTATCCTCAACGTAACGACTTATAAGTGCTACAAATGGCACCCCATATCGTTGGGCTTTACCATTCCCCACACCTTGAACATTTGTTAATTCCTCAATGGTAATTGGGTATTGAAAACACATGTCTTTTAACGATGGCTCCTGAAAAACAACAAATGGTGGTATGTCTTTTTTCTTCGATAAACTTTTTCGTAAATCAACCAATTGGTCGTACAGCCCTTGATCAAAGGCAGCTCCTCCTCCATTATTCACAACAATGGAGTCATCATCAATCACTAAGTAGTCACGCTCTTTAGACAAGAGGAATGAGCTTGGGTTATTTTTGAATTTAACCCCTGCTTCTGTCAACTTTAAGACTCCATAAGACTCAATGTCTTTGGAAAGCAACCCAGAAACAACACTTTGACGAACAACTGCATTCCAGAAGTGCTCATCTTTATCCTTACCAATACCAAACAGCGGTAATTCGTTGTGCTTATATGCTTTAATCTCTGAATTAACATTCCCTGATAAAAGTGCACAGTAATGTTTTGATTTTTGAGTCTCTTTTAAAAGCTCAACAGCATCCAACAGGTGTTTAACATATGTTTTACCTTCTGTTTTTTCTTTTGGTTCTTTACAGTTGTCGCACATTGAGTTGCAATTGCGTTCATCGTACTCTTCACCAAAATAATGCAAAATCATTTTACGCCTACAAACAGATGTTTCAGAGAACGAAGCAATTTCATTCAAAAGCTGTCTTCCGATTTCTTGTTCTGCTACGGGTTTTCCCTGTAAGAATTTTTCTAACTTCTCAATATCCTTATATCTATAGAAGGAAATGCATTCACCTTCACCCCCATCTCTACCTGCTCTACCCGTCTCTTGATAATAACTTTCTAATGACTTTGGAATGTCGTGATGAATTACAAATCGAACATCTGGTTTATCAATCCCCATACCAAAAGCAATTGTTGCAACAATCACATCCACATCTTCCATTAAAAACATATCCTGATGTCTAGCTCTAGAACCCGAATCTAATCCGGCATGGTAAGGCAATGCGTTAATGCCATTAACCTGTAATATCTCAGCAAGCTCTTCTACTTTTTTTCGGCTCAAGCAGTAAATAATTCCACTCTTCCCTTTTTGGCCTCTGATGTACTTTATTATTTGTTTCTCTACATCCTTTTTAGGAAGTATTCGATAGAAAAGATTATCTCGATTAAATGACGACTTAAATATGGTCGCATCCAACATGTTCAAGTTTTTCTGAATGTCATATTGAACTTTTGGTGTCGCTGTAGCTGTTAAGGCAATGATTGGAACTTCAGATATTTCTGAGAAAATTTCTCTCAATCGTCTATACTCAGGTCTAAAATCGTGACCCCATTCTGAAATACAGTGTGCTTCGTCTATTGCAAAAAAAGAAATCTTAACTGATTTAAAAAATTCAATGTTTTCTTTCTTAGTTAATGATTCTGGGGCAACATATAATAATTTTGATTTCCCAGCAATAATATCACCTTTGACACGTGTAATTTCTGTTTTAGTCAGCGATGAATTTAAAAAGTGAGCTACAGATTCGTCATTGCTTATACTGCGAATGGCGTCCACCTGATTTTTCATTAAAGCAATTAACGGCGAAACGACAATAGCAGTCCCCTCAGAGAGGATGGCTGGCAATTGGTAACACATTGATTTTCCGCCACCAGTAGGCATAATAACAAAGGTGTTTTTTTTATCCAAAACATTCTGAATAATTTCTTCTTGTGCGCCCTTGAATCCATCAAACCCAAAGTATGATTTTAATGCTTCTTTTAAATTTAAACTTGCCATTGATCTTGAACTGTGATTCCCAACTAAAATACTCAAAATAAATACATCTACAGTTAATAAGTATAAAATAAAGAAGCTTTAAGAGCACTTTCAGATTAATTCCGCGAATTAAAGTGGCATATAAGGAGGATTAACTATTTTTACGACGTTATGAGTGATGAACAACAAATGACTTTTTTGAATCACCTGGAAGAGCTGAGGTGGAGGCTTGTTCGAATCGCAATTGCTATCCTGGTTTTTGCTGTTGCCATTTGGGTTTTCCAGGAATGGATTATGGATCACATCTTCTTGTCCATGAAAGACCCTGATTTCTTTTCATTCAAACTCATGTGTGAACACCTCGGAGTATGTGTGAATGAAATTCCTATTAAGATGCAAAGCATGACTGTTTCTGGTCAGTTTTCATACGCACTGATGATGAGTATAATGGGTGGGATAATTGTTGCTTTTCCATTTATTTTCTATCAGATTTGGGCCTTTATAAAACCAGGATTAAAGCATCAAGAAAAATCGGTAGCAAAAGGAATCGTTTTATATGTTTCTCTCTTGTTTTTCTTAGGTATAGCATTTGGGTACTTCATAGTAGCCCCGTTAGCTGTTCAGTTCTTTGGGTCGTATAAAATCAGTGCTAAAATTGATAATATTTTCACTATTAGCTCCTACATGAGTACCATTTTATCAACTGTTTTCTTTTCAGGACTACTCTTTCTTTTACCTGTCATTTCTTACTTATTTACACGACTTGGCGTTTTAAACGCAGCATACTTAAGGAAATACCGTAAGCATGCCATTATCGGGATTTTAGTTTTGTCTGCTGTAATCACTCCACCTGACTTAATCAGTCAGGTTATCGTAGGTGTTCCAATCTTACTCTTGTACGAAGTGGGTATTTTCGTTTCTGCACGCATTGAGAAGAAAATGGCAAACGCAATGACAACAAAACATTAGTTTGCTACATTAAATGAGCTATAATGGCCTATGAGAAAACTACTCATCTTTATTTTCCTCTCAATTTCAATCACCTCTTTTTCTCAAAAGACAATTGTTGAAGGTGTTGTGCGTGACCAGATCTCTGGTGATCCTATGCCTTTTGTTACGGTTCGTTTTCAAAACTCAAAAATTGGTATAATTACAGATACACTCGGAGCGTATAGGTTAAACACCTATTATGCAACTGACAGTATCGTGTTTTCATTCTCAAGCTATGTCACCGTTAAGCATCACGTAAAGTTAGATGAAGCTCAAACCATTAACGTAGAGATGCCTGTTCTTGTAGCTAACTTTGGAGAGGTAGTCGTGAAAGCACCGGACGAGCTCCCTTCTACACGACTGCACCGAAAATTAATTGCAAACAAACACATAAACAACAAGCAGAAATTGGCGTCTTATGAGTACGAAGTTTACAATAAAGTTCAACTCGATATAAATAATATTGACGAGCAATTTAAAGCGCATGGTATTGTAAAAAAACTTGATGTGATCACGGATTATTTAGACTCCACAAATCAGGATAAGGATTTTCTGCCAATCATATTAAGCGAGTCTGTTTCAGATTACTACTACAAGAAAAATCCTAAACGGAAAAAAGAGGTCGTTAAAGCAACTCGAGTGAGTGGCGTTGAAAGTATAGAACTAAATCAATTTTTAGGGGATATGTATCTCGATGTCAACATCTATGATAACAACATTAAGTTATTCAACAAGTCGTTTATCAGTCCAGCCTCCGATTATGCCCGTAATTTCTATCGATTTTACTTAGAAGATTCTCTCTTTATTAATCAGTATTGGTGTTATAAACTCAGCTTTAAACCTAAACGAAAAGGCGAAACAACCTTTGAAGGGGAGCTCTGGATTCACGACACAACGTATGCTGTTAAATCCTTTCATGTGAATATTTCTCCATGGGTAAATATTAATTATGTTCAAGACTTAGCTATAGACCAAGAATTCACTCAAGTTGAGCCCGAAGTTTGGATGTTAACAAATGAAACGATGTTTGCTGATTTAAAAATCACACGAAACACCAAAGTCTACGGCATGTTTGGACGAAAACAATCTTCCCGAAGAAATTATGTGATAAATACAGAAAAACCAGCGGATTTTTATAAATCCAACAGCACTGTTGAAATTGCAGCCAACGCTACAAAACGAGATGATTTATATTGGAAAAAAATAAGGCACGAGCCACTAGCCCCTCAGGAGCAAGGAATCGATGAGATGCTTGATTCACTTGAAAACCTAACATTCTTCAACACCATGAAGAACACCATTTATTTCCTTACCACTGGATACTACCCCGTAAATAAACTAGAGATTGGTAATGCTTTTTCTCTAATCAACATTAATCCTATAGAAAATGTAAGATTAAGCCTCGCTCTTAGAACATCAAATGCATTTAGTAAGCGTGTTGAATTTGGTGGGAATTTAGCCTATGGACTTAGAGACGATGCTTTTAAATACGGAGCCTCTATGCGCTTTAAGCTAAGCCCTAAAAAACGAGGTGTTTTATCCTTATATTATTCCTATAACTTAGAACAAATAGGGCAGTCTTCAACGGCTGTATCATCATTTGGAAACCTACTACAAACAGGACCTTTAGATAGATTAACCTTTGTAGAAAAAGTTGGAGTTAACCTGGAAAAAGACATTCTCAAAGACATCATCATATTTGCTGGTTTTGAATGGAAAGAATACACCGCAACTGGAACAATAAACTATCTTAAACCAAATAAAACATCAGGTTATAACGATACAATAAATAAAATACACACGACTGAGTTTGTTGCTAAATATCGTTGGGCAAAAAATGAAGAGTTTATTTCAGGGTCTTTTGATAGAACATCAATTCGAAGTAAATACCCTATCATTGAGCTTAAAGGGACTTTTGGGGTCAAAGGACTATTCGGAGGGGATTATAATTATCAAAAAATTGATTTATCGGTCGAACATACAGCAACTATTGGAGTTCTTGGAAGAATTCGATATGGGATAAATGCCGGAACAATTTTTGGAAGTGCGGCATATCCTTTTTTAACCGTGCATGAGGGAAATCAATCGTATTGGCTATCTGATAACGCATTCAATAAAATGAACTTTTTTGAGTTTATATCAGACAGGTATGCCTCTGTTTTAATTGAAAATCATTGGGAAGGATTTTTCTTTGACAAAATTCCTTGGGTTAGAAAAGCAAAGTTAAGGCTTGTAACAACAGGGAAAGCTGTATTCGGACAACTGTCCCAACGCCATTTAAATGAAATGATATTGCCTACATTTACAAAACAATTTGAGAATACACCTTATGTTGAAGTAGCGATGGGTATTGAGAATATATTTAAATTAGGCCGTGTTGATGTATTTTGGCGACTTACACATTTAAACCCAGGCGTAAACATTACGGATATACAGGCATTTGGTATTCGAACAAAATATGTCATTAACTTTTAACGATAGCTCTATGAAATTATATACCACCGAAATTCGAAAGTCTTACAAAGGAAGAGATGTAGTTAAGGGAGTATCTGTTGAGGTTAAGCAAGGTGAAATTGTTGGATTACTTGGGCCAAATGGCGCTGGTAAAACCACTTCATTTTACATGATTGTAGGCTTAGTTCAGCCAGATTCAGGAAAAGTATTCTTGAATGACAAGGATATAACTTCGCTGCCAATGTACAAACGATCACAGATGGGACTGGGATACCTTCCGCAAGAAGTTTCTGTTTTTCGCAAGCTAACGGTAGAAGATAACATTATGGCTATTCTTGAAATGACTGATCTAAATAAAAAAGAGAGGCATGAAAGATTGGAGCAGCTGCTCAATGAATTTAGCTTAACGCATGTGCGTAAAAACTTGGGGAATCGACTCTCTGGAGGTGAAAAACGAAGAACAGAAATAGCCAGAGCTTTAGCAACTAATCCAAAGTTTGTTCTGCTAGACGAACCTTTTGCTGGCGTTGACCCTATTGCTGTAGAAGATATTCAAAGTATTATTTCAGAGTTGAAACAACGCAATATAGGTGTGCTAATTACAGACCATAACGTTCAAGAGACCTTGTCAATTACAGATCGCGCCTATTTATTGTTTGAAGGAAATATTTTAAAATCTGGAACTGCGAAAGAATTAGCCGCAGACGAACAAGTTCGTAAGGTTTATCTCGGTAAAAACTTCGAGTTAAGAGCTAGTAAATAAAAAAGGGTCACCTATCGATGACCCTTAAATAAATATTGGTGTACTTCTACAAAGAAGCCATATCAGCGTTCTCAATTTGATCTACACTTCCATAAGCATCACAATGCCCACCTTTAGCTGCTCCACAAGCTGTTAAAACTGCTGTCAGCATCAATCCTGTTAATGTCAAGGCTAAAAATTTTTTCATTGTTGTTGTTTTTAACGTTAAAATACGATTCTCTAGTTTGTTACACTACGCGTGTACACAACAAAACTAAGATAAATTACATGATTCCCTTAATATTGTTTTCCACAATTGATGTTTAATAGCGTGAAATAAACTAAATTTCAAATCGTTAATCATTTCAATGTCTAAAGCTCTTCTCTTGCTCTTACTTCTAAATACACTCTATTCTTTAGGGCAAGATAATTATGAATTAATATTTTCAAATGAAAGCTATAAACAACTTGTAAAAAGACCAAAAACAACATTCAAAGACAGTTTATCTGTAGTTGATTTTACGCGGAAGTTACAGTCTAATGCAATCAACAGCGGCTATATTCTTGCCTCTATTGATCAACTTGAATTTAGTGGGAAACAGGCTTCTCTGAATTTTAATCTTGGGGATAAATTCTCATCCTGTATTTTAACCATTGACCCCGTAGAACTTTTGTTTTTAAAGCGAAATAGTCGTGTCAATGAAAAGCTAATCAGCCGGGTTGCATTTACACCAAATGAACTTAATAAAACCTTGTCTTCTACATTAAACACATACCTTAATCAGGGCTATCCTTTTGCCTCCGTTAAATTAAAAAACCCACTAATTGAACGCCATCAATTAACATCCGAAATAAACATCATTCGCGGTCCTTACTATACTTGGAGTGCAATAAATGTAAGAGGTGACTCTGCAATATCAACGAAATACATTTCAAACTTACTTGACATAAAGGTAGGAGAACCTTATACCGAATATAGTCTAAATGAGGTCTCTAAACGCATTGAACAAGTTCCATTTCTCAACGAAACAAAACCTCCCGAATTACTTTTTACAAAACAAGGTGTTGAGTTATTTCTCTATTTAGAATCTATCCCCATCAGCTCTTTCAATGGGGTTGTTGGCTTTCAGCCTAATCCAAATTCCACAAAAGGAGTGTTTACAGGAGCGTTAAATTTGACACTACACGATGTTTTACATCGAGGAGAGCTCCTTACTATAAAATGGCAAAGTATTCAAGTACAAACACAAGCATTAGACGCACATTTAAACTACCCATTCTTATTCAACACCTCATTTGGAATTGATGGAACATTTAATTTATACAAAAGAGACACATCCTTTCTTGAATTAAAATCGACCATCGGAATTCAGTATTTTCTTAGGCACGGAAATTATATAAAAGCATATTATCAAAACATGAAATCAAACGCCCTTTCTGGCGGAGAAAATAATCCTTCTTTTTCGAAATTAGGAAATGTTCAGTCCAACAGTTACGGCATCGCTTATTTATTCAAGAATACCGATTACGCTCCAAATCCATCACGGGGTATAGACCTACTGTTTGAATCCAACGTTGGTACTCGAAAAGTTCAAACAATAGACACAGTCTCCGAAATTAAATCAGCACTCTACCAGATGAAACTAAAGGTTGACTGTTTTATTCCACTGCACAAAAGACATGTGCTTCGTTTAGCAAATTTGACAGAGTTCTATGCTTCAGATGAAATTTTTGAAAATGAGGTTTATCGATACGGAGGGCTGACAAATCAACGCGGATTTAATGAAGATGAACTGTACGCAACAACGAAAACAACGGCAACACTCGAATACCGTTTTCTCCTAGATAAAAACTCACACGTATTTGTCTTTTACGACCAAAGCTGGTATGAAAATAACAGTAGTTCTTACTATAACGACACGCCTTTTGGGTTTGGCCTTGGGCTTGCATTTCGCACAAACTTTGGCATATTTTCAATCTCATATGCGCTAGGAAAACAACGCAACAATCCGATACTTTTTAGCAACAGTAAGGTTCATTTCGGTTATAATGTTTATTTTTAATATTCAAACTTTTTTATGCTAATTACCACCCTAACAACCGCTGTTATCATTTCTATTGCCATTGCTGTTTGGCTCTTTGCAAAACAGGGAAGTCAAAATACTTTGATGAGAAAATTGGAAGCTCAAATTGAATCCTTAAAACAAGATGTAGACCTACATAAGTCTGTGGGAATAAAAGCTTCTGCTGAAAAGGAAGGTCTGGAGCGTATTCTAGAAATCGAAAAAGCACAAGCCATTACAAAACAGAAAGAACTAACAGTACAGCTTGAGCTTGTTGGTAAGGATATCGTTGCTCGAGGGAATAAAACACTAAAAGCTGAAAATGAAGAACAGTTAAAACAACTCTTAACGCCGCTACGGGAGAAACTAGAAACATTTGAGCTCAAAGTCACTGAAAATAAAGAGCACGACATTGAGCGATTTGCCAACATGGAAACCTTAATTAAAACGCTTTCTGACCAACATTCAAAAATGCATAACACAGCACAAAACCTGGTAAATGCATTGAAAGGCGAACAGAAAACACAGGGAGACTGGGGAGAGTTAGCACTCGAACGAATATTGGAGTTTAGTGGACTTGAAAAAGGTAGAGAATATCATGTTCAACCAACTTATCAAAATGACAACAACGAGCGGTTACGTCCAGACGTAGTGATTAATTTACCCGAAGAAAAACACATTATAATTGACTCTAAAGTGTCGCTCAAAGCTTTTGAACAGTATGTCAATGAAGAAGACTATGAGCTCAAGAAAACAGCCTTGAGCAACCATATTATTTCAATAAAAGCACACATTAAAGGATTAGGGGATAAAGATTATGCACACCTCCCAGACCTTACTTCGCCCGATTTTGTCCTCATGTTTATGCCAATAGAATCCGCATTTGCTTTAGCCATGAAAGAAGAGCCTATGCTCTACCAGCAGGCATGGAAAAGAAAAGTTGTAATTGTTACGCCCTCTACATTATTGGCTACGTTGAAAACCGTTGAAGGCCTTTGGAAACAAGAACGTCAAAACAAACATGCCTTTGAAATTGCAGAACAAGCAGGTAGGTTGTATGATAAATTTGTTGGTTTTGTGGGAGATCTTGAAAAAGTTGGGGCAAAACAAAAGGATGCGACTACTGCTTATGAAGATGCAATGTCCAAACTTACGGATGGGCGTGGTAACTTAACCCGATCTGCTGAAAAATTAAAAGAGTTGGGGGTGAAATCTAAGAAACAATTGGATAAAAAATACCTAAATGACAGCAGTGACTCAGCTTAACTACGCTTTTCTTGAATTGACGAGCGTATTTCTTTCATAAAATCTGACGCATAAACAAAGTCAACGACCTCTTGATTTTCTGTCGTAATAATTGATTTTCTGTCTCCTTGCCACCAATTCCTACCATTGTGAATAAATAAGATTGTATCTCCTATCTCAATAACGGAATTCATATCGTGTGTAATTACAACAGTTGTCATATTATACTCATAGGTGATTTCTCGAATCAAATTATCTATAACAATGGCTGTTTTTGGATCTAAGCCCGAATTAGGCTCATCACAAAATAAATAACTAGGATTCATTGATATAGCACGTGCAATGGCTATACGTTTTTGCATTCCTCCAGAGCACTCTGCAGGAAACAATCCATTTTTTCCTGTAAGGTTAACACGGTCTAAGCAAAAATTAACACGGTCCAATTTCTCTTCTCTTGTCATATCAGAGAACATCGTTAAAGGAAACATAATATTTTCCTCTACAGTCATCGAGTCAAACAATGCTGAGCTTTGAAAAAGCATTCCAATTTCTTTTCGAATGGACTTTTTATCCTTGCGTGACATTGCTGTAAAGTCCCTATTGTCATAAAATACCGATCCTGTATCAGGCTCGTGTAGTCCAACAATACACTTCGCGAGCACAGACTTCCCTTGACCAGATTGACCAATAATTAAATTGACCTTTCCCTTCTCAAACCTTGTACTTACGTCATGTAGAATATGGCTGTCTCCAAATGACTTATTAACTCCCTTAACCTCAATCATAGCAATATCATTTGAGTTAATAAGAAGTTTGCGATTAGAATAGCGACACTACTGCTCACTACTGCGTGAGTAGCTGATTTACCTACATCTAAAGCTCCACCTTTGGTATAATAGCCATAGAAAGACGCAATAGAAACAATTAAGAAGGCAAATACAACTGTTTTTGTCAGTGCATAAAAGATATTACTCAAAACAAAAAATGATCGGATACCTACAATATATGTTTCGGTTGAAGCTAAGCCTGAGCCAATCAATGACAGCCATCCTCCAACTAAACTGAGCCCCATTGAGAATATGATTAATACAGGAAAAAACAATACGGCCCCAATAATTTTAGGTAAAACTAAATACGTTAGGCTATTGACCCCCATAATTTCAAGGGCATCAATTTGTTCTGTTGTTTTCATTGTTCCAATTTCTGATGCTATATTAGAACCTACTTTTCCCGCTAAAATTAATGATATAATAGTTGGAGAAAACTCTAAAATTGTACTGGAGCGTGTAATGTAACCGATGGTGTACTCAGGTAAAAAAGGAGAATCCATATTGGAAGCTGTTTGCAACGCAATTACCCCTCCCATAAATGTTGACATTAACGCCACAATTGGAATAGAGTTAATCCCAATTATTTGAATTTCATCAAATAATCGTTTTCGAAATACGCCCCATTTTTCTGGAATGGAAAACACTACATAGAGCATCTGAACGAACTTTCCTATATTTTTTAACACCTTTATCACTAGCAGTAAAGTTAATTGTATTTTTATTGATGACAATCAATTCATCATTTATTCGAATTGAAAATTAAATTAATTTTAAATTTGAATACCTTGAAAACAGAAAAAAGTCAATACGAGTCTATTCTAATAAAATACTTGCCCCCCGAATATATTGATATGGTGGTGGCTTTATTGTTGAAATACCCCGTTACATTTAAAGTGGTAAAACCACGAAAAACAAAATTAGGCGATTTTAGAGCAAGTGTAAAACAGGAGAAACCACAAATCACTATAAATGGCAACCTAAATCCTTATTCATTTTTAATCACGACACTCCATGAGTTTGCACATTTAATTAACTTCAATGTAAATGGTCCGTTTGTTGGTGCCCATGGAAAAGAATGGAAAAAAATATATGCTGAATTAATTTTGCCAGCGATTGAATTAAAAAAATTACCCTTAGATATTGAGTCAGCATTATTAAACTCATTGGTTAATGTGAAAGCATCGTCTTGTTCAGACACCAATCTAAATCGCACCCTAATTAAATACGATAAACCGGAAGAAAATCAGGTAACGCTAGAGACCATTGATAAAAATGGTATTTTTGTGCTCAACGGAAAAACCTTCCGAAAAGGCACGCTTAGAAGGACCCGTTATTATTGCATTGAAACCAAATCAAACAAAGCGTATTTGGTCAATGGATTAGCACATGTTAAAGAACTAAAAGATGAAAGATAATTACAGTATAATAATGGCCGGAGGGATAGGAAGTCGATTTTGGCCTATGTCTGTTCCTGAAAGACCCAAACAGTTTTTAGATGTATTGGGAATTGGCAAGTCATTAATTCAAATGACATACGAGCGTCTACTTCATGTTTCACCTGTAGAAAATATCTATGTTGTTACAAATGCACAGTATAAAGAAATGGTTTTGGAGCAGATTCCAACGCTTAAGCCTGAGCAGGTTTTAACAGAACCTGAACGTAAAAATACGGCTCCTTGTATTGCATATGCAGCAGCAAAAATCCATTCAATAAATGAAAATGCAAACCTGATAATTTCACCTGCAGACCACCTAATAATTCAAGAACAAAACTTTAAAGGGTCTATTGAAACTGCAATTAATGCTGCCTCAAAAGGAAGGATTGCAACCATTGGAATTCAACCAACACGCCCTGATACAGGCTACGGTTATATTGAAGTCGAAAAAACTTCAGAAGTAAAGCCCAATGATGTAATGATGGTTAAGCAGTTTCGTGAAAAGCCAAACTTATCCAAGGCCAATGAATTCTTAGCATCTGGAAATTTTTATTGGAATTCTGGAATTTTCATATGGAAATCAGCAACTGTACTTGATGCCCTTAAATCATTTCAACCTGCATTGTTTGAATTATTTGGTTCAAACTTAGCAATGTACAAAGGAGCAGATGAGCAAGATCAGGTTAATCATGCCTTTGCTGTTTGTGAAGACATTTCAATTGATTTTGCCGTAATGGAACATGCTCAAAACATTGATGTTGTGTTGGCTAATTTTGATTGGTCTGATTTAGGTACGTGGGGTAGTTTAGATCTTCACCTAACTAAAGATGAAAGCAACAATGCCATTGTGGGAGATAGCGTTCACACGTTTAACTCCAAAAACTGCATCATCAATATTCCAAATGGAAAAACTACTGTTATTGATGGTTTAGATGGATATATCGTTATACAGTCAGAAGACAAACTCATGATTCTTCAGAAAGAAAATGAGCAAGAACTAAAACAATACCTTTCAACAATAAAAAAATAACGTAAAGGGGGGAGTAATCACTGATTACTCCCCCTTACTTCTCTAGTTGCTCAAAACTTACTTTCCACTCCGCAATTGTTCTGAACGGTATTTACGGTATAGGTCGAAATAGCTCTTTGATTCCATAATTACGACCCCTCCTAATGTATCTCCATATTTTGCAGGAAGCCCTCCTGTATAAACCATCATTCTACCAATAGAACACCCTGGAACGGACCCCACACTACTCGTCTTTACACCATCAACTAAGTATAGCATATCCCCTTTTCTTGCACCTCTAAAAACCAACTCACCATCGTCTGTTTGGCGCACATCTGAAGACATGGAAGAGATTAAACCCTTCACATCAAACTTTGCTGGAGACTTATCAATTTCCTCAGAGGTCAATGTCGTTACCGGTAAATTACCATCAATGAGTCTAACGGCGTCTCTATAGTACATGACATTGAGTGTTCCTTTTGTAACTATAGTACTCACAAAAGCAATATCTCCAACCTGATCAAACCCATTCATAGGCACATCAACAGGGATGTTTTTCATTGTATCTTCATACTGCTTAATGTTTAACATGTATGCACCTGCTGGAATTGCACTAATTCTAAATTTCCCTTCATAATCTGTTCTAGACCTATATTTAATGCCATTATCATCAATATATGCCTCCGCTCCGTAAACTGGATCGCCTGTTTTCTTGTCAAGTACTGTTCCTAACACTTCACCTAGCGAACCTTGGCCAAACAAGATTCCTGTTGTTAAAATTGCCGTCATCATTAGTACATTTTTCATAATTTCTCGTTTTAAGTTTGAATGCTTTATAACTAAGATGATAGTAAAATTAAATTTCCATAAATAATGGATAAAAAAAAGCTCTCAACATGGTTGAGAGCTTTAAAAAAAGGGGTAAAATATCTATTATTCCATTCCTGCACTAGAACATGAAAATTGACGATCTACTTTTTTAAACAAGCCCTGTAACACTTTACCTGGCCCAACTTCAATTACTTCAGTTGCACCCTCTGCAATCATTGTTTGCATTGTTTGTGTCCATCTTACTGGCGCTGTTAATTGCGCCATTAAATTCTTTTTAATTTCTGAAGGATCAGAAACGGCACTGGCAACAACGTTCTGATAAACAGGACAAACTGGCGTGTTAAATTCAGTTCCATCAATTGCTGCTGCTAACTGTTCGCGAGCAGGCTCCATTAATGGAGAATGAAACGCCCCACCTACGGGTAAAATCAAGGCTCTTCTTGCACCTGCCTCTGTTAGTTTAGCGCATGCTTCTTCTACTGCTGAAACAGCACCAGAAATCACCAATTGCCCAGGACAATTATAATTAGCGGCAACAACAATACCATTGACCCCGTCACAAACACCTTCAACTACCTGGTCTTCTAGCCCAATAATAGCTGCCATTGTAGACGGCTCATTTTCACAAGCATCTTGCATTGCAAGTGCACGCTGTGAAACTAACTTTAACCCATCTTCAAAACTCAAAGTCTTGTTTGCAACCAATGCTGACAATTCGCCTAAAGAATGCCCTGCAACCATATCAGGTTGAAATGAATCACCAATGCAAGCAGCAAGGATTGTCGAATGTAAAAAGATAGCAGGTTGCGTTACTTTTGTTTCTTTTAACTCTTCTGCTGTTCCTTCAAACATGATTTTAGTAATATCAAATCCAAGAATTTCATTTGCCTTATCGAACATTTCTTTGGCAATAGAAGAATTATCATAAAGGTCTTTACCCATTCCTGAGAATTGAGCTCCTTGACCAGGGAATACATATGCTTTCATTGTCATAATTTTGTACAAATTTAATTAAAGTTGTCGTTTCGCAATAAAAAAAAGGGAGTAGCTAAGCTACTCCCTTCTATATTTTCGAATATAGTCTATAATGACTAAATCAAAAGAAAATGATTATTTAATCACAACTCTTTCAACCATAGATCCGTTATTGTTAGATACTTCAACTAAGTATACTCCTGTACCATTTCCTGATAAATCAAGTGTTGTAGCAGAAGTAGCTTCTTTCGTTAAAACAACTTGTCCTAACATATCGTAAACAACGATTGTATTAGAAGCATTGTTATTGTTAGAAACATTAACAATTCCTTGAGAAGGATTAGGATAGATAGAAACACCTTCTAAAGCATTTTCTTCAATTCCTGCTCCCCAATCGTTACCCATCAATAGACGGATACCAAGTGCTGTACCGTTAGAATAAGACTGGTCTCCTGGAATGTAAATAGCAGCTGTTGTGTAAGGCTGATCAACTGTTCTATCATCCAATACACGAATATCAGTACTGTTACCGTTACTATACAACTCAATTGCAGCATAGTACTCACCTGCGCTCAATGTAATTGGAGCATCAAAGTAAACATACATGTATCCGTCTGTAATGTTTTGATCTGTCACCGTTCCTACTTGTGCATTGTATAATGAACTCATATCATCTGCCCAGAATGTAGCTGTATCTTTTATAGATCCGTAAACTTCTGCACCTGCAACAGTTCCTGAAGCCAACATGATTTGCATACCTGAAACTTCAGTAGCTGCTTTGATGTGATACATAGAAGCCAATACTAAACCATCTTCACCACCTGTGAATGAATTTGTTCCAATAGAAGTTAAATCTAAGTCTGCAGCTGGGTAAACATCAATACCATCTGTAGAGTAAACCATTTGTGGCGCTGTTGTTACTTCGAATGTTCTTCCCAAAACATTGTTTCCAAAAGAAGCTCCAGCAGTTTCTTCATCAGAAACAGTTGTGTAAGTTCCTGTAT
>JAQWFQ010000013.1 GCA_029238665.1 Crocinitomicaceae bacterium
AGATAGTTATCACTCGACAGTAACCGACTTCGCTAAATTTCTAGGCTGATCCACATTACAATTTCTCATCACAGCAATGTGGTATGATAGCAACTGGAAAGGTATCGTAGCCAATAATGGCACCAGGTGCTCATCCGTATCAGGAATATCAATGGTATGGTCAGCAATGTCATGAACCTGTTGATCACCCTCAGTTACAACAGCAATTAACTTCCCTTTACGCGCCTTAACTTCTTGAATGTTACTCACAACCTTTTCGTAAGAAGGTCCGCTTGTAGCAATAACAAAAACAGGCATTTCCTCATCAATTAAAGCAATAGGACCGTGTTTCATTTCAGCAGCAGGATAGCCCTCAGCATGAATGTATGAAATCTCTTTCAGTTTTAACGCCCCTTCTAAAGCAACAGGAAAAGAACTTCCTCTTCCTAAGTATAATGCATTTGATGCACCTTGGTATTGCTCTGCAATTAATTTGATTTCGTCGTTTTTATCTAAAATTTGTTGAACCTTTTGAGGTATTGCCTCAAGCTCAGAAAGCATTGTTCTAAATTTAGTTTCGCAGATGGTCCCTTTAAGTTTTGCAAGAGAAAGTGCCATTAAGGTTAAAACAGTAACCTGAGCAGTAAATGCCTTTGTTGATGCCACACCTATTTCTGGCCCAGCATGCGTATATGACCCTGCATCTGTTATTCTAGAAATAGAAGAACCAACAACGTTACAAACGCCTAAAATGGTAGCTCCTTTTGATTTTGCTAACTCTAGGGCTGCCATGGTATCTGCAGTTTCACCACTTTGAGAAATGGCAATAACGATGTCATTTTCATTAATGATTGGGTTTCTATACCTGAATTCACTCGCATACTCAACTTCTACGTTAATGCGCGCTAAATCTTCAAACAGGTATTCACCAACCAATCCTGCGTGCCATGATGTACCACAAGCAATCATAATAATACGATTGGCTTTGATCATTTTCTGCTCATACTCCTTGATTCCTCCTAGAGAAACCCAGGCCTCCTCAGCGTTAAGTCTTCCTCTAAAACAATCTTTAATTGATCGGGGTTGCTCATGAATTTCTTTAAGCATAAAATGCTCATATCCGCCTTTTTCAAGTTCTTCTAAATGGAGCTCAAGTTCTTCGACATAAGGTTCTTTTTGAACTTCATCGATATTGAAGAGCTTCATTCCTTTGTCCCTGTTTAAAATCGCAATTTCATCGTCGTTAAGGTATACAACCTGTTTGGTGTACTCTACAATAGGAGTTGCATCAGATGCAACGTAAAAATCATTGTCTTTTCCTATTCCAACTACGAGGGGACTGCTTTTTCGAGCAACGATAATTTTATTTGGTTCGTCTTTAGACATGACAACAATGGCGTATGCTCCAACCACCTGTTGCAGTGCAAGATGTATAGCCTTTCCTAGTTTTACACCAGTCTTTGTCTTAATGTCAGAAATTAGATAACAAAGAACTTCGGTATCTGTATCACTTTTAAAAGTATATCCCTTACCCTCAAGTTCCTTGCGAATAGAGTCATAATTCTCTATAATTCCATTGTGAACGAGCGTAATGTTTCCATCTTCAGATGTATGTGGATGTGCATTGGTGTCGTTTGGGGGTCCGTGAGTAGCCCAACGTGTATGACCAATTCCAGCATAGCCAGAACGATCTTTATCTTCAGTAAAAGCTTCCAAATTGGCAACTTTACCTTGTTTTTTATAGGTGTTTAATCCTTCCGTATTTAACAGTGCTATTCCCGAACTATCATAGCCTCTATATTCAAGTCTTTTTAGGCCTTTAACAATAATAGAGTAGGCTTCTTTATTTCCTATGTAAGCAACGATTCCACACATATTTATTAAAATTCAGTGTATATTATTTTCAATATAGGGTTTTCTTTATTAATGGTGTTAGGTCCATTAAAAATGATTCGTTCAGCAGATGTATTATAAAGAACAGGAGATAGAATTATCCCATGGTTTCCAGTTGAATTACTCACCACCCCTTGTATGTAACTCCTTAAATCAACTTCATATGCTTTTGCATAGCTGTTGTATGCTGCTGTTCCTATTCCAAAAAGTTGTGAGTCACCTTCCCGTTCAGTAATGGCAACAGAAATGTCAGCAGAAGGCTCATAGTTTGAACCTGTTTGGTGTTGCACAGGCAAAATTAAAGCGGCTGTATGAACAACTGCATTGGAAGGAATATTATCTAAGCCTGGAATTCGAATTACAGCCCTTGCTCCAAACGATTGAGCGTAGTATTCGATTTGCCCTGAAACCGTATCGTTGATCACAGTAGAAACATTAGACATGCTGTTGTCTATGTCAACATGGTTAAAATCGGCACAGCTTGAGTTAATTAAAAAGTCGTATGTTTTTTGTGTCCCATCTTGGGTATAGTAGATGGTAAGCTTAGATGCGGGGTCAGATAAATTAAAGTAGAATGCTCCACCTTCGTTGCTGTTTTGAGCAAAATTATTTGTCTTGATGTGAAGCCCTTTAAAATAGCTTAAGAACGCATCGTTGTCATCAAATGAGCCTGTTGCAGAATTCCATTCAGAAAAAAAGGCATCTGCCCTTGAGGTGTTCAGGTGAATTCTTAATTGCGTATCAACCGTATCGGTACCAACCACAGTAATTGTTGTAGGGTCCATGTCTAATACTGCTGAACCAGGAGTCACCAAATCTCCACCTGTGTGTGTTTTTAGGTCTGAAGAATAGTACGTAGAATCAATGTGTAAGCCTTCGTTGAGTTCATAAACTTCAATGGTTTGATTTCCCGTTTTCCCGTAAAATGATGATGGACTAACGTATTCCAAAGCAAGTACAAGTGAATCAACTACAATGCCACTAACATCTCCAAAAATAGGTGACAAACCACTCAATCGAAACTGTGTATATATTTCAGAACTGTATTGCCCAAATTTTGGATCGTTGTAAGATCCTAATATTCCAAAAGGAGCGTTGTCAGATATAATAGAGTCATTCAGATAAGAAAACGATGTAATAGAAAATGTGTCTGTAGTGGCAGAGCTTAACAACTCATTTTGGTCAATGTTATTTTGACCAAGCGTATTTTCTTTTTTCTTACAAGCCGATCCTAAGCAAAGGCAAAGTAAAAAAGTAACGGAAAGAGAGATCCCTTTCCGCCACATCAATTTCTGGGTATGATTCATCTTATGTGTGAACTTCTGTATCAATTACTTTATCCAAAAACTCCGAAACCTCTTTAACTTGATGCTCTTCAGCAACATAATCCAACTTGTCACATTCAGCAGCATCAAATATGGCTCTTAATTCTGGGCTTAAATCTTCACTTCCAACGCTTAAACCATCAACATATTTTGCAGCCGATTTTGTAATGTTTTCAAAACTTGGGTCGCTAAATTCGTTGATCACATCTTCGTCGAATCCGTCAAATTTAAGTTTTTCAGTGATGCGTTCATCCCAATTATTGTTAAACCCTTTACTGTACATGTTGTATACAATTTTAGTGTTTGCAAAATGCGGGTCGTCTTTGTATAATTTCTTCAGGTATAGAGGCATTAACGAAGTCATCCAACCATTACAGTGAATTACATCTGGTTGCCATCCTAGTTTTTTTACTGTTTCAAGAACCCCACGACAAAAGAACATTGAACGTTCATCGTTGTCTTTAAACTCAACATCTTTATCATCAAGAACAGTGCTTTTTCGTTTAAAGAACTCATCGTTGTCGATGAAATAAACTTGCATACGGGCTGCAGAAATTGAAGCCACCTTAATAATTAAAGGATGATCAGTGTCATCAATAATTAAATTCATTCCAGACAAACGGATTACTTCATGAAGTTGGTGTCTTCTTTCATTTATAACTCCGAATCGAGGCATAAATGCACGAATCTCTTTTCCTCCCTCTTGAACTCCTTGTGCCAGGCTTCTAGCCGTCAAAGAAAGCTCTGACTTTGGTAAGAATGGCGATATCTCTTGTGATATAAAAAGTATTTTCTTTTTCTCCATGAAAATTTTATTGATAAAAAACGTATACAAAAATATACAAAAAAAAGTGAAACTTCAACAAAAACAAATAGATTTGTGAGTCGTAATGCGTTATTAAATGAAGGACTTGAATGTTTTTACTACCCTAGAATCTCTAAGGGAAAGAGTGAAAGAAAATGGTGATAATTCGTCAGTAGCACTCGTGCCAACAATGGGAGCCTTACACCATGGTCATCTTGAGCTTGTTAAAAAGGGTATGTCATTGGCTGATGAGGTGGTTGTGAGTATTTTTGTGAACCCTACGCAATTCAATAAAAAAGAAGATTTAGATAACTATCCAAGAACATTGGAGCATGATGTTCGTCTTCTTTCTTCGCTAGGAAATGTAATTATTTTTACACCTTCAGTAAACGAAGTTTATCCAGAAAATCATTGTGACGTCACCTTAGATTTGGGTAACTTGGAGCATGTGATGGAAGGGGAGTTCAGGCCAGGGCACTTTAATGGAGTAGTGAATGTTGTTAAGCGCTTGATTGAAATGGTTCAGCCAGCATATTCATTGTTTGGATTGAAAGATTTTCAGCAGTTGGCCGTGATTAACTTTATGGTTAAATCCTATGACCTTGATACGCAAGTTGTTCCATGTGATATTGTGAGAGAACCTTCAGGTTTTGCAAGTAGTAGTAGAAACCAGCGTTTATCAGAGCAGGAAAAATTCGATGCTGTTATTATTCATAAAACGATGATGCATTTACGGGATCTTGCGAAAAAATGCACTCCATCTGAAGCTAAAAAGAAGGCCGTAGATTTTTTTAATAAAGGGACTTTAGAATTGGAGTATTTAACGATTGTAGACCCTGAAACATTAATGGAAATAGACACTTGGGTGCCAGGGGCACGTACTTGCCTTGCCGCACATTGTAATAAGGTTCGATTAATTGATAATATGGAATTAATAGCGTCAGAATTAGGCGCTTAAAAATAATAACACCCCGTTTTTTTTTAAATAAGAAGTATGTTAATACAAGTTGTAAAATCAAAAATTCACCGCGCACGCGTTACCCAAGCTGACTTAAATTATATAGGTAGTATTACGATTGATGAAGATTTAATGAAAGCTTCAAATATTATCGAAGGCGAACGCGTTCAGATTGTAAACAATAACAATGGTGCTCGACTAGAAACGTACGCCATTAAAGGCGAGGCTGGATCGGGTGTTGTTTGTTTGAACGGAGCTGCAGCTAGACTAGTTGCTGTTGGCGACTGTATTATTATTATTGGGTATGGTTTTATGGATTTTGAAGCGGCAAAAACGTTTAAGCCAGCGCTTGTTTTTCCAAATGAGCAAACAAATTTAATTGACTAAGTGAAAGCGTTAATCATTAAAATATTAAAAATAGCAGTGCCAATTGGAATTGGCATTTACCTTACGTGGTATTTTTTTAATGGGCTGAATGAGGAACAATTAAGGCAAACCAAAGATTCTTTTTTCAATGCGAATTACTTCTGGGTATTTTTAGGACTTTGTGTTGCTTTTTTAAGCCATTTGAGTCGGAGCTATCGCTGGTTGTTTTTATTGGAGCCTTTAGGATATAAGCCACGACTCTCTAACGCGTATCATGCGGTTATGGCAGGATATGTGATTAATTATACTGTACCTAGGTCTGGTGAAATTGCACGGGCAGGGCTGCTAACCAATTATGAAAAAGTACCCTTTGAAAAAGGATTTGCAACCATTGTAATTGAACGTGTTATTGATGTCATTATGTTGGGCTTGGTGGTATTTATTTCTGGATTATTACAAATAAATTCAGATGAGTTCAATAAAATTACAAGCGCTGTAAGTGGAGGGTCAAACGGGTGGCTAATTTATGTCGCTATTGGAATGGCTCTGGTTGGTGTAGTTGGATTACTTGTGATTTTAAAAAATAAACGGTTAAAACAACTCTTCTTAACTAAACTGTATGGTTTTTATGAAGGCTTAAAGTCTATTTGGACAATGAAAAAGAAGTGGGCATTTATTGCACATACATTTTTTATCTGGGGATGCTACCTTATCTCCATTTGGATTTTTGCATTGGCTTTTCCTGAAACATCAGCAATAAGTATTGGCGCTGTTTTTGGTGTTTTTGTTGTTGGTGCTGCAGCCATAGCATTATTACCGGGAGGAATAGGCGCCTATCCATCTTGGGTAAATGCAGCACTCGTACTCTACAGCATAAATTTTGCTGGTTTTGGAATTTTTATGTGGGTAATACAAACAACAATGATGGTGCTGTTAGGACTTTTATCTTTATTTCTGATCCAACGCCAACCAAAATTGATAAAAGAAGAACAAACGCACTAAATTATGAATACACGACTACAGCACCTTCAACAAAAAATAGTAGACCATGACACGGCCTTGAAACGCATTAAAATGTGGAAGATGAAGGCTGATAAAATTGTGTTTACAAATGGTTGTTTTGATATTCTTCACACCGGACATGTATCTTATTTGGCAGAGTCTGCAGAACTTGGAAATCGATTAATTGTTGCGTTGAATACAGACGCATCGGTAAAACGTCAAGGGAAAGGAGAAGACAGGCCCGTTAATAAAGAAGATGCCCGTGCTACTGTTTTGGCAGCCTTGGGCTATGTTGATCTGGTTGTCTTTTTTGATGAGGATACGCCGATTAACTTAATTAATCGCCTTAAACCAGACCTTCTTGTTAAGGGAGCTGATTATGATCCTGAAGAACAGGATGAATCGGCTAAAACCTATATCGTAGGATCTAAAGAAGTGCGCTCCTTTGGTGGTCGCATAGCGGCTATTCCACTAATTGAAGGGTTTTCGACAACAGGAATTATTGCAAAGCTTAAATTGTAACCTAAACCAAGCTAGATCCTGTCATTTCTGAGGGTTGTACAATTCCCAGTCGGGATAATATTGTTGGAGCAACATCGGCTAAAATGCCATCTTTAATTGATGTGCCTGAATCTCTTGTAATATGTACAACTGGCACAGGGTTTAATGAGTGCGCTGTGTTGGGGCTTCCATCCGAATTAAGGGCAAAATCAGCATTTCCATGATCGGCAATAACGATAAATTCATAACCTTTTTCAAGGCCCGCTTCAACCACATGTTGTAAGCAACTGTCCACTACTTCAACGGCATTTAGAATGGCAGAGTAAACCCCTGTGTGCCCAACCATGTCCGGATTGGCAAAGTTTAAACAGATAAAATTAGGGGTGTTTGATTGGATGTCTGCTACAATTCTATCTCTAACATTGAATGCGCTCATTTCAGGTTGTAGGTCATATGTGGCAACCTTAGGAGAGTTTACAAGTAACCTTCGCTCCCCATCAAATTCAGTTTCTCTACCCCCGTTAAAGAAAAAGGTAACGTGTGGATATTTTTCTGTTTCAGCAATACGAACCTGTGTTTTTTTGTTTTCCGAAAGTACTTCTCCGAGTGTTTTTGACAGGTTGTCTTTCTCAAAAACGACATTTACATTTTTAAACGTCTTATCATAGTTGGTCATTGTATAATAATCAATATCGAGAGCGTTCATGGTGTGCTCTTGAAAATCACGTTGCGTTAAAGCAATCGAAATTTCTCTGGGACGATCAGTTCTAAAGTTAAAGCATACAACAACATCGTTTGGTTTAATTGTTCCTTCAGAATTTAGTAGTGCTGGTTCAATAAATTCATCTGTAATGTTGTTTGCGTACGACGTCTCAAGGGCCTCAGAAGCAGATGCGAAATGGTTACCTGTTCCGTGAACCATCAAATCATATGCTTTCTTGATTCGCTCCCAACGATTGTCTCGATCCATGGCAAAATAACGGCCAATAACAGAGGCTATGGACGTATTTGTTCCAGCAATTTTCTGCTCCAGTTCCTGAATAAACCCTAATCCACTTTTTGGGTCGCAATCACGCCCATCGGTAAAGGCATGAATGAATGACTTTGTTAAGTTATATTCACGCGCCATTTTACTTAGTGCGTATAAATGCTCTTGTGAGCTGTGAACTCCTCCTTTAGACACAAGCCCTATGAAGTGAATGGCTACATTTTTATCTTTTGCTCTTTGAAATGCTTGATTTAGCATTGGGTTTTTGAAAAAGGACTTATCCCGAATCGACTTATTGATTCGTGTCAACTCTTGATAAACAATACGCCCAGCTCCAATGTTTAAGTGTCCGACTTCTGAATTTCCCATCTGTCCGTTTGGCAGGCCAACATCCTCTCCGCTTGTCAGTAAGGTAGCATTCGGATATGTTTGAAGCAAACTATCCATAAACGGTGTGTTTGCATTGTGCACAGCATCAGACTCAGATTTATCTCCAATTCCCCATCCGTCTAGAATGATTAAGCCTATGTTATTTGTCATCTTCAAGTGTTATTTGAAAGTTACTTCCGTTTGGGACATTGTCAATACACACGATTTCTCCACGGTGCATTTTAACCAATTCTGAAACAATAAAAAGTCCTAAACCTGAACCTTTTTGCGTACGTGTTTCTTCGTTTCCAATGCGGTGAAATTTTTGAAAAACACGTGGCTTAAGTTCTTTTTGAATACCAGGACCAAGGTCCTTTACCCCAAATTTAATGTGTCTTTTTTGGCGCGAAAGGTAAATGATGATATCATGTTCTTTCCCAGCATATTTTAACGCATTTTCAACTAAATTATTGAGAATTGTTTCAATCATGAATTTATCGCCATTCATTTGAACGTCTTGTGAAACGTCTAACTTTATAATTTCTGAACGCGTAATTGTGTTAAATCGCTTAGCAACGGCTTCAATAAGCAGTGTTAAGCTAAAGTTTTCTTTTTCAAGACGAAGAACATTGTTTTCAAGACGTGAGGCGTTAAGAATATTGTCAATCATGTGCTCCAATCGTATGTTTTCTTCAATTGCTTTTTTTAGAATGTCGTCTTGTTGTTCTTTTGACAACACTCTTTTTGCAATTGTTTGAATGTATAGTTTATTGGCAGCTAGTGGTGTTTTTAACTCGTGGGTAACAGATAACAGGAAGTTGTTTTGACGTTCAGACAGCTTTAATTCTTTACGAATTGAGCGCCTTATTTGCCAAATCCCAAAAAGTAGAAGCGTTAAGAAGACAGCGCCTTCTCCTAAAATCATAGCAACGCGCTTAGAAATTAAGGCGTCAACTTTTACAACCGCTCCTGTGAGTTCAATTAAATGATATCCCCACCAACTAAATTGCACAACAACATAAACGCTTAGTACATAAAAGATAAGTGCTGTGCGTCTATTCATTGTTGGTCTTAATAGGCGCGTTCGTTTTTATTTTCCTTCCAGTTCATGAATGCTTTATTCACAACTTTGTTTCCTCCAGCTGTAGGGTAGTTTCCTGTAAAGTACCAATCACCCTTATTATCAGGGCAAGCTAAGTGAAGGTTGTCAACGGTTTGATAAATAATATCAACTTTAGTCGAAATTGTAGTTGGCGTAAGTAACTCACTAATTTTCTCAGAAATTTCGTCGTCGGTAAACGGAGCGTATATTTCTTGAACGTAGTTTTTAATTTGTTCCTTTGGCAGATTCTCTTGCGCTTTACATTTTGCATAGACATCATCAATAACATGGCTCATGTTACGGTCTTTTAGCAATGCGACTGTAGCTTCAAATGCGATGAAGTCACCCATTTTAGCCATGTCTATTCCATAGCAATCTGGGTATCTAATTTGAGGAGCAGAAGAAACAACCACAATTTTTTTAGGCTCTAAACGATCTAGAATTCGAAGGATTGATTGTTTCAATGTGGTACCTCGAACAATACTGTCATCAATGATAACCAGGTTATCTGTTTTCGGTTTAACACAACCATAAGTTACATCATAAATGTGAGCAACTAAATCATCTCTTGAGTCATCTTGCGTAATAAAGGTTCTCAGCTTAGCGTCCTTAATTGCAATTTTTTCAATGCGTGCTCTTTTCAATAAAATCTCACGAATCTTTTTCGGGTCAGCATCTGCTCCTAATGATGTGATTTGTTCAATTTTCTCTTCGTTTAAATGGTCTTCAAGTCCTTTAATTAATCCGTAAAAGGAAACCTCTGCGGTATTTGGTATGAAAGAAAAAACTGAGTTGTCTAAATCGTTGTCAATAGACTTTATAACTTGAGGGACAATATTCCTTCCAAGTTGCTTACGCTCCTTATAGATGTCAGTATCACTTCCTCTTGAGAAGTAGATACGCTCAAAAGAACATTTTAATTCTTCTTTAGGTTGGTTGATTAAGGTTTCCGTAATTGTACCATCCTTTTTGATGATTAGTGCATGTCCAGGGGTTAATTCCTGAATTTGGTCTGCCTTTAAGTTGAAGGCTGTTTGAATAACAGGGCGTTCAGATGTTACAACACAAATTTCGTCATCTTCGTAGAAGTAAGCTGGACGAATTCCCGAAGGATCTCTCAATACAAATGCATCACCGTGTCCAAATAACCCCGCCATGGCGTATCCACCATCCCAATCTTCAGAAGCACGCTTTAAAATTTTCTCGATGTCTAACTTGGAAGCTATTTTTTCATAAACTTCAGCATTTGAATATCCTTGTGGCTTCAATTGCTTGTATAGTTCATCGTTTTCACCATCTAAGAAATGTCCAATTTTTTCGAGAACAGTTACAGTGTCTGATTTTTCTTTCGGATGTTGTCCAACATCTAACAATACGTCGAATAATTCATCAACATTGGTTAAGTTGAAGTTTCCTGCAACAACCAAGTTTCGTGTAATCCAATTATTTTGCCTTAAAAACGGGTGGCAATTTTCGATTGAGTTTCTACCAAATGTTCCGTACCTTAAGTGTCCTAAAAATAACTCTCCTGTAAAGCCAGCATTCTTTTTTAAGTAGTCTACATCTTGAAGCAATGCCATGTCTTGCTTGCCTATAGTTTCAAACTTACCGTTTATGTAATCAAAAATATCTTGTATAGGCTTACTGTCTATAGATCGATACCTCGAAATGTAACGTTCACCTGGCGACATGTCAAACTTAATGTTAGCTACTCCAGCGCCATCTTGACCACGATTGTGTTGCTTTTCCATTAGTAGGTGCAACTTATTTAGCCCGTAAAAAGCTGTCCCGTATTTGTCAAGATAATACTGTAAAGGCTTCTTTAATCTTAAAAGTGCTATGCCACACTCGTGTTTTATTGGATCACTCATCGTTATGAATTGGTGTAAATTCAGTACAAATTTAAGGATAATAAATCGACCTCCAATGCTAAAATGCGCCTTACTGTATTTGGATTAAAAAGGCAACCCTTTGGCTTATTAAACGATTTAACTATAAGGGGTTGTATAACATACATCTATTCTTGATCGCAACAGATCTAAATGTTGGTTAATTGTTGTATTTTTAAACTTAAATGAGGTTTTTTGTCTTAGTCATATTTATTGGTCTTTTCGTTGGGCAACAGGTCCTAGCTCAGAATGCTTGGATGTATCCAAATAAGGGGCAGTGGGTAGATAATGTTAAGTTTAAAATTGATTTAAATCAAGGAGACCTCTTTATTGAAGAAGATGGGTTAACGTATTCATTAAGCAGCGGCGGAAAACACATTGAAGAATCCCACGGCCATTTAGAAGAGAAGCAGGAACCAATTGTTGGACATGTAATAAGAGCGAAATTTTTAGGTTCTTCATGGAAAGGAAGGAGCTATGTGTCTGATTCATCTAGTTTTTATCGAAATTATATTTTAGGCAATAATCCCGAAGATTGGTTTGGGAAAATTTACGGATATAAGTCGGTTCGGCTATACGATTATTACAACGGAATTGACATGCTTCTGAATGGAAACGAGGGGTTAAAATATTCCTTTATTGTTAACCCTCATGTCAATGCAGATCAAATACGTATTAACTATAAAGGACAATCTAAGTTACGGCTCGACAGCGCAGGAAATTTACATGTAGGAAACCGTTTTGGTGAAATTATAGAGTCTAAACCAATTGCGTGGACTGAAGATGAATCTGGAAGAAAAAAAACCGTAAAAGTAGCATTTGAGCTTCATGGAAGTGAGGTAACATTTACTTTTCCGGAAGGGTATGATACATCCAATAAACTTGTTATTGACCCTACGCTAACGTTCTCAACTTTTACGGGATCTACCGCTGATAACTGGGGCATGACAGCAACACCAGACTCTAATGGAAACTTGTTTGGTGGTGGAATTTGTTTTGGAATTGGTTATCCAATAACGACAGGCGCTTATGATGGCTCTCATAACGGCGGGTCGTTTGATGTGGCGGTTACCAAGTTTACAGCTGATGGAACCGCATTAATTTATTCCACCTATTTAGGAGGGGGCGCAAATGAGTTGCCCGAAAGTATGATTTGCAATTCAAACAATGAATTATACATTCTAGGAATTACCTCTTCTGCAAATTTTCCTATGGTAGGCGCATATGACAATACATTTGATGGCGGAAGCACAGAGGTTGAAAATGGGTTAACATTTGCTGGGTCCGATTTGTTTGTGGCACAACTTTCAGCCGATGGGTCTTCATTATTGAGCTCTACATTTGTTGGAGGGTCTGGGAATGACGGATTAAACTCAAGCAGTTTAAATTTTAATTACGGGGATCAATTTCGGGGTGAGATTATTCTTGATCAGGGTGAAAATGTACTTGTTACGTCAACAACTAAATCTGTAGATTTTCCCGTTGTTCAGGGGCCTCAATCGGGATTGTCAGGAGCACAAGATGCCGTTGTTTTTAAGCTAAACCCTACACTGAGCACGCTAAATTGGTCGGGATATTTTGGAGGGTCTGGAGTAGAGTCTGGAAATTCTATTCAGACAGCTTTAAATGGGGATGTTTTTTTTGTTGGCGGTACAAACTCGTCTACACTGCCGTATTCTTCTGGTTTTGACATTTCCTTTAATGGAGGGAGTTCAGATGGATACATAACCCGTTTGAATGGGAATACGGGTGCAATTTTATCGGGAACTTATTTAGGGTTTGGTGAATATGATCAAGCATACTGTGTACAATTAGATCTCGATGATAAGGTCTATGTACTTGGTCAAACAGAGTCTAGTTGGCCAATTACCGCGGGTTTATACGGAGTGCCAAATTCGGGGCAGTTTATTCAAAAGTTTTCGTCGAATTTAAGTGCTGTTGAATGGACAACAATGATTGGCGCAGGATCAGGGCATGTTGAAATATCTCCTACAGCTTTCCTTGTTTCTGATTGTTATGATATTTTTCTTTCCGGATGGGGGGGGAGCACGAATAATAATGGGCAGGCGGTTAACTCTACAAGTACTGGTTTCCCTGTTACTCTTGATGCATATCAGCCAACGACAAACGGCAGTAACTTTTACATTGCCGTACTGGCTTCGGATGCGGGTTATTTAAAATATGCGACATATATGGGTGGAACTACAGGGCCATCAAATCATGTTGATGGTGGAACAAGTCGGTTTGACAAGTCTGGACGCATTTATCATGCTGTTTGCGCTAGCTGTGGGGCTACTTCGAATGGATTTCCAACAACTCCTGGAGTATGGTCTAATGTTGATCCAAGTAACAATTGTAACATGGCCGCTTTTAAGTTTGAGTTAAGCACAATAGAAGCTACAGTTGCTGATCCAAATCCTGTTGTTTGTTTACCAGACCCTGTTGTTTTTGCGAATAATAGCTCCAATGGGAATGCATTTTATTGGGACTTTGGAGATAGTACATCGTCGACGGATATAAACCCTTCTCATTTGTATGCAGGCCCTGGTGAATATGATGTAACCTTAGTTGTAATTGATACGAATAACTGCTATGTCTCGGATACCATCTTGTTTGAGGTTGTTATTGGAGATTTTGTTGGAGGAGTTATCGACCCACCGGGACCAATTTGCCCGGATATTCCATTTGAATTTGAGGCTTTTGGTGGCGCGTTTTATGCGTGGAGTCCTGCCAATGTTTTGAGTGATTCAACCAGCCATAACCCAACAGCAACAATCGATCAAACAACAGACTTCATGGTTATTATATCAGACACCTGTGGAGTAGACACTGTATTTGTGACCTTGGCTGTTTATACCGACTCAAGTACAGTTTCAAGCGATACGTCTGTTTGTATAGGGAATAGTGTTGACTTGGCTGCTACAGGAGGTGTTAATTATATTTGGACCCCGAATGTGTTCATTCTAAATGAAAACACATCAAATCCAACGGTAACCCCTGATGTAACAACAATGTATCACGTTGAAATAGGAACGGCAACAGGGTGTATTTTAGAAGATAGCGTTTTAGTTGAAGTCTATGACACCCCTCCAATACCTGTAATGGATGACTCCGTAACGGCTTGTGTTGGAGCTACTGTTGAGTTGGAAGTGTCGGGAAGTACGAGTTATTTGTGGTCCCCGAATTTAAATATTAATACGGTTGTTGGCCCCAATGTTGTTATCAGTCCTACGCATGACATCTACTACTATTGTGACTTTACGAATGTATGTGGTACGGTACGCGACAGTGTTTTAATTCGAGTTATTGAACCATCAATTACAGCGTGGAGTGATACGATTATTTGTACGGGAGAAACTGCAACTCTTTGGGCTACTGGTGGGGTTAACTATGTTTGGTCACCTTCTAACTCGCTGAATTCTTTTGTAGTGCCCCAAGTTTTAGCAACACCATTTGACCCTACAATGTATACGGTTGTAGGAACGGATCAATACGGGTGTACCGCTACTGACTCAGTTTTTGTTGACTTGTACCCAATTGCTTTTATTCAAACAAACCCAGATGTGTATGCATTCTATGGAGATGTTGTTCAATTAAGCGCCTCAAGTACAACGTCAGGAACCTATGTTTGGGCTCCCGTAGAGTATTTGAGCTGTATTGTTTGTGACAATCCTGTAGCAAATCCAGATCAAAACTTCTCTTATGTCGTATCCTATACAGATGAACATGGTTGTTCAGATTCAGATACGGTTCATTTATACTATGATCCTGTTGTGTATGTGCCAAATACGTTTACTCCAGATAATGATCAGTTTAACAATACGTTTTTTGCGTTGGGAGGAAATGTTAATGGGTTTGAAATGTTGATTTTTGACCGTTGGGGAGAGCTTGTTTTCACAAGTAATGACATGAATATAGGCTGGGATGCAACCTATAAAGGTCAACCCTGCCAGGACGGCACGTATGTTTGGAAAATAAAGCTAACCGACTTTAGTAATAAAAGGTATGAATATGTAGGTCATGTAAACCTACTACGGTAATTTTTAGGGAAGGACTTAAAGTCAGTTAGATGAATCGTTCATCTATTTCCATGATATGATTACAACTGTCACAAGTCCTTAACTCTTTTGATCCGTAGAATGATTTAAAACGAGATAAAAAATCTTCTTGGATATCTTCTAAAGGAAATTTGTATTCGTGCAACTTGTGGTTGCATTTGTCACAAAACCACATTAAGCCATCGGTCATATCAGTGCCCTTACGAACCCGTTCAATCACTAATCCAACTGTGTTTGGTCCTCTCATTGGAGAGTGGGGAATGTTCGCAGGTAATAAAAAAATATCACCTTCTTTAATTTGAATGTCTTTGACTTTACCTTCTAGCTGTATTCGAACAGTTATATCACCCTCTAGTTGATAAAACAATTCTTCACCTTCATTAAAATGATAATCTTTTCGAGCATTTGGACCACCAACAACCATAACAATAAAGTCTCCAGCTTCAACATATAAGTTTTTGTTATTGACAGGTGGTTTAAGTAAATCACGGTTGTCATTAATCCATTTTTGTAAGTTGAAAGGGGCTAACATATTTGGGTAGGTTTTATTTTATATAAAGGTAGAAAATATCATGAAAGGAAAAAATAGTTCAAAAAAAAGGGAGGCGTATGCCTCCCTTTAGAATGTTTAATTCCTTACTTACTCTTTAATAATTCGGAACGTTTTGTTCGCTTTATCATTGAATACTCGAATTAAATAGAATCC
>JAQWFQ010000017.1 GCA_029238665.1 Crocinitomicaceae bacterium
AGGGTTAGCCACTGAAGTTACAGCCGATTTTGTTGCAATGGATATTCGCCAAGCGATGTTTCATTTAGGAAGCATAACGGGAGACATTTCAACGGACGACTTATTGGGTAATATTTTCAGCAAGTTTTGTATCGGAAAGTAAGAGGGTTTTGTAGGCTTTAGACTTTACAATGGTGTAAGTTTTTATATATTGTAACTTGAAACCAAAACCAAAACTAAAATGAAAAATTTAAACACCGTTGCTTTTCTAGCACTCTCAATCCTTATTCTCGCTTCGTGTTCAATGGAGAAACGCCTTTACAATAAAGGCTTTCATGTGGAGTGGAAAAAGAACTATAAAGGGACAAAACAATACGCTCAAAAAAATGTAAAGGAAGATAACTCAAAGGCGAAAACACGTCTTGAAAATCCAGAATTATATCAGCAAAATAACACGACAGCCTCACTTGATGAGGGGTTAAAAGAGGTTGTTGGTAATACGAAAAAAACGGTGTTGATTAGCGCTAACGTTGAATCAAACACACCGCATCAGATTGCACATCAGCAAGTTTCTAGCACTGTGAAAGGCAAAAAAGAAACGCGAAAGCAATCTACAGTTGAAACGCGAAACAAAAAAAACAAGAAAACCTCTGGAGACTCTGGTCTCGGCGGAAAATCTCAACTTATTGCACTTATCCTTGTTCTCCTTGTTGGTGGATTAGGAATACACAGGTTCTATTTGGGACACATTGGTATAGGTGTATTGATGTTGTTGACAGGAGGTGTGTGCGGGATTTTACTTATCATCGATTTGGTCCGAATTATTACAGGTGATTTAAGGCCGAGGTATGGCGACTACGATGAAACATTTTAAATTGAAACGGTATTTTTACATCGCTTACTTGTTCTTACTTCTAGTGGTTCCGGTAGGCTTTGTAATATTGCCGATAAACTTTTTTGACACTGGACAATCGGTCTGTTTGTCCAGTGTTTTTTTTGATGTTTCTTGCTATGCCTGTGGAATGACTCGGGCATTAAAACATTTAATCTGTTTTGATTTTTCTACTGCTTGGGAGTATAACAAACTTGCTTTTGCCACATTACCATTAATAATTTGGCTTTGGGTTGTAGAAGTTTTCCGTGTTAAAAATAAATTAAAAAAGTGATACCAAACTAGATTGATTGTACGTTCACAAAGCCACATTGATTTTTATAATTCAAAAACCTTTATATCTTTATACGATGAAAACACTTGTATTATTATTTTCCGTTTTAACGTTTACTGCAATGGCACAGTCTACCTCTATTTTTGATTATTCGTTTGTTGATATTGATGGCGAAACAGTTTCGCTTAAGCAATTTCAAGGAAAAAAAATACTGTTTGTTAACGTAGCATCAAAATGTGGGTTTACAGGTCAGTATGCGGCACTTCAAGAGTTACACGAACAATTTAGTGAAGGGTTAATTTTAATTGGTTTTCCTTGCGATCAGTTTGGCGGGCAAGAACCAGGTTCTGAAAAAGAAATTAAAGAATTTTGCCAAAAAAGATACGGTGTAACGTTCTTAATGGCATCTAAAATAGATGTTAAGGGAGAGAATCAGCATCCGATTTATCAATGGTTAACTCAAAAAAACCACAATGGGGTTGAAGACAGTGAGGTTGCTTGGAATTTCTCCAAATACCTAGTGAATGGAAAAGGAAAATACATTGGACACTTTGGCTCGAAGGTAAAGCCACTGTCTGTCAAAATTACAAACTCATTAGACTAAATTTGACTATTTATTTAGACATAAGCGCAAGTTGAGCGCAAAAAAAACCTGCTCATTGAGCAGGTTTTTTTATAAAGTATTTTTTAGCAAAACTGCTTATAGGCCTGTGTAAGGTTTTCAGCAATCATTTCTGATGTTGCTCCCTCAATGTGATGGCGTTCTAAAAAGTGAACTAACTTACCATCTTTGAACAATGCAATTGATGGTGAAGATGGAGGGTAAGGTAAAAAGTGCTTACGAGCCTGATTTGTAGCCTCTCCGTCAACTCCAGCAAAAACAGTTGCTAATGTTGTAGGTGTTTGATCGTTATTTAAAGAAAGCTTAACTCCTGGACGCATGTTTCTCGCAGCACATCCGCACACCGAGTTAACGACCATTAATAAAGTTTCTCCTTCGCTATTTTGAACCATGTCATCAACTTCAGTAGTTGAAGTTAATTGGTTGAACCCTACGTTTGCAAGGTCATCCTTCATTGGTTGTACTAATTCTGGTGGGTACATAATTGTTTGTTTTTTTTATAAAAACAAAGTTACGGATTATTTTTCCTGTAGTAGCGATTTATGTCAACTTCTGGGTCAAGTTTGTCCCCTTTTAATAAATAGTTTACAAATTCTTTTGAAACGAGTGGGGCTAGCATATACCCTTTTGCACCAAGGCCATTAACTATGTGGTAGTTTTTATGTTTGTGGTGTGTTCCGATAAGCGGGCGCCTATCTCTTGTTGTGGGGCGTATTCCTGCCTCTTGATCTAAAACCTCTACCGTTTCATCAATAATGTATGATAGATTCTCTAACAACTCGTTTTTTGCCTCAACGGTAACGTGTGTGCTTGGGTCATTCCACTCGTAGGTTGAGCCAATCTTGAAGGTTTGATTTCCCTTGGGAAGCATGAAGCATTTTCTATTTAAGGAGAGGTTTTCGGGGAGGGTTAGCGATTTAATGGTTAAGGTTTGTCCTTTGGTTTGGTCTAAAGGCAACTCGCCAAACAACGGACACTCTTTGTTTAAGTAACCCAAACAAAACACAATTTCATCATAGAGCACCCCCTTGTAAGTGTTCTCTACAAGTGAGTTATAATCAAACTGTTCATGAATAATTTCACCTTGCGTTTTAATCCATTGTTTTGTGTTGGTTAAAAAAGAATTCACTTCAATGAAATAGGTTTCTTTTAGCCGTGCTGATCCAAATGGGTTTTTAGCCCCTGGATAATGCATGTCTGCCTTGGTAACTTTGTGCATATACAGTTCAAAGTCTGCGCGTTTTTCTTTTTCTAACCAAAAGTCTCGTTCTTGTTCTGAGGAAAACAAACGACGAATAGGAACACCGAATAAAAATGATGCGTTCGTAGTTTTTTCAAGGGAGCTATAAAATGTTTTTAAGAATGGGATAAACTCATCAACCCGCCAACTTTTGGTCATGCGCCTAAACACCAGCGGGTTAATCATTCCTGCGGCAATACGAGAACTGAAGTTTATGCCGTTATCAACGAGGGTAACCGACACCTTGTTTTTAATCAAATGTGTAGCTACCGAAATTCCAGATAAGCCAGCACCAATAACTAATATTTTTTTGTTTTCAATCATGCAATAGCTAAGGTAACAACACTAATGGAAAGTGTAGGGTTTTTTGAACGCAAGGATCGAATTATAGACTCGATGGTTGAACCGGTTGTAATGACGTCGTCAACAATAGTGACATGCGAAATGTTTTTAATGTTGTCGGAAACGGAAAAGATGGAGGAAACATTATCCCACCGCTCAAACCGATCTTTTTTGGTTTGCGTTTCGGAATGTTTATTGCGTGTAATTAAATGTAAATCGATAGGAATTAGTGATGTTTCAGAAATTCCACGGGCAATCACTTCGCTTTGGTTAAATCCCCGAAGAAATTGTTTTTTGGGATGTAAGGGAACAGGAATAATAATTGACGCAGTATGAAAAGAGGGATGACTAGCTATTATTTTCCCAATCTCTTTCCCAAAATGGATGCCGACCTGCATGTTGTTTTTGTACTTGAGACCAAAAAGAATTTCTTGTGAAGCTTTGTTTTTTTCAAAGTTAAAGTGAGCGTATGTGCTTGTTATGTCTACTCTTCCCCAAAAAAGCTTATCCATTGGGGTGGGCTCAGTGTAGCTTTGAAAGTGTGTAAACGACAAGTCGTTCATACAGAAACTACAAATATGTCCTTCTGATGGGGCAAGTTCATTTTTGCATGCCAAACATGTATTTGGAAAGATTAAGTGGGCAATTGTTGTCCAAAAAAAGCGCAAGATTTGGGTTGCTTTGACTGTCATTGTTAAGGCTTAGTCCAATTAAAGTTATTATTCACAATTTGATGTTTAAAATATCAAAAATTAAGGCTTGAATTTGCATTAAATAGGATGTAAATTTATAAAACCTTATTGTAAATACCTGATGTTAAGGAGGGTGATTCAAAGAAGGTCATTTTTCAACAAATAAAGTTTATAGCACTGTGAATATCTTTGTGTGTGCTGTTGATAAATCGGCTAGTGACTGAAAGTAAAGGGGTTTAGAATCTGAATGTTGATAACGTTGCCAGATTGTGAATTTCTTTTAGTTGTTTTAAGATAGAAAAATGACAATTTTTGTGTGTCTCTTATAAGTAGGAACCTAACCAGCATTCGCTCATCCAATTTCCATAAGAGGAAACATAAATTTTAAAGGAACAAGCAAGGTGAAAAGCTCATTTTCGTCTTAAAACATATACGTTAAAACAATATTAAATGGCACAAGTAGAACCAATTTTAAAGGAGAACAACAACAGGTTTGTTCTATTCCCAATTGAACACGATGACATCTGGTCATTTTACAAAAGAGCAGAGGCTAGCTTTTGGACAGCGGAAGAAATTGACTTGGCTGCCGATCTTATTGATTGGGACACGAAGTTAAATGACAATGAGCGTCATTTTATTAAGCATGTGTTGGCATTTTTTGCAGCTTCTGACGGAATTGTAAATGAAAATTTAGCTGAAAACTTTTTGTCTGAAGTTCAATATACAGAGGCAAAGTTTTTCTATGGTTTTCAAGTGGCTATCGAGAATATTCACTCGGAAACATATTCACTTTTAATCGATTCTTACATAAAAGACACAGAAGAGAAAAAGGGCCTGTTTAACGCACTAGACACGATTGATTGTGTTCGTAAAAAGGCAGACTGGGCATTGAGATGGATTGATGAAGGTTCTTTTGCGGAGCGTTTAGTTGCGTTTGCCGCAGTAGAAGGGATCTTTTTCTCGGGTTCTTTTTGTTCAATTTTCTGGTTAAAGAAAAGAGGGCTTATGCCAGGCCTAGCATTTTCAAACGAATTGATTTCTCGTGACGAGGGCTTACACTGTGACTTTGCATGTTTGCTATACAACAACCACATCGTTGAAAAGTTGCCGATAGAACAGGTTCAGAAAATTATTTTGGATGCTGTTGAAATTGAAAAGGAGTTCATTTTAGATGCCTTGCCAGTAAAACTAATTGGAATGAACAGCGAGTTGATGTCACAGTACATTGAGTTTGTTGCAGACAGGTTGTTGATGGAATTAGGGTGTCCTAAGTCATTCGAGGCAACAAACCCGTTTGATTTTATGGAGATGATTTCTATTCAAGGGAAGACAAACTTCTTTGAAAAGCGTGTAGCAGAATACCAAAAGGCAGGTGTTTTAAACAACGATGCTGACCAAACATTTAGCCTAGAAGAAGATTTTTAATTAATTCGGTGCCAGACACTGACCACAATATTTATAAAACCAATAACAAGAAGCGCCCATGTATGTTCTAAAGAGAGACGGAAGAAAAGAGTCTGTGAAATTTGATAAAATCACAGCGAGAATAGTGAAAATGTGTTACGGACTTGACCCGTTGGTATCAGCAGAAGCGGTTGCGATGAAGGTTATCGAGGGGCTTTTTGACGGTGTTACAACTGTTCAGTTGGACAACCTAGCGGCAGAAGTTGCGGCGGCAAAAACAATTGACCACCCAGATTATGCCTTGTTAGCTTCGCGTATAGCGGTTTCTAATTTACATAAGGAGACTAAAAAAACGTTTTCAGATGTAATGACAGATCTATACACTTACGTGGATCCTAAAACAGGTGAAAACGCATCGTTGTTGGCGGACGACATTTATCAAGTCATTCAAGACAATAAAGACCGTATAGATTCAAGCATTATCTATGATAGAGATTTTAGATACGACTATTTTGGTTTTAAAACATTAACGCGCTCTTACTTACTTAAGTTAAATGGAAATATTGCTGAACGCCCTCAACAAATGCTGATGCGTGTTTCTATAGGTATCCATAAAGAGGATATTGACTCAGCAATCAAAACGTACAATTTAATGTCAGAGGGTTGGTTTACACACGCCACACCTACCTTATTTAATTCAGGAACACCAAAACCACAAATGTCTTCTTGTTTCTTGTTAACAATGAAAGAAGATAGTATTGATGGAATTTATGACACACTAACATCGTGTGCTAAGATTTCTCAATCTGCAGGGGGGATTGGCTTGGCTATTCACGACATTAGAGCGACAGGTTCTTACATCAAAGGAACAAACGGAACTTCAAATGGAATTGTGCCAATGTTGCGTGTGTTTAACGACACTGCACGTTACGTAGATCAAGGCGGAGGAAAACGTAAAGGATCATTTGCAATGTACATTGAGCCTTGGCACGCTGATGTTTTTGACTTCTTAGATTTGAAAAAGAATCACGGTAAAGAAGAACAACGCGCAAGGGATTTATTCTATGCGTTGTGGGTTCCAGATTTATTCATGAAACGTGTGAAAGAGAACGGAGACTGGACCTTAATGTGTCCACATGAATGTCCAGGATTGTCTGATACACACAGTGCAGAATTTGAGGCTTTATATACAAAGTATGAGTCTGAAGGAAAAGGAAGAAAAACAATAAAAGCACAAGATTTATGGTTTAAGATTTTGGAATCTCAAATTGAGACAGGAACACCATATATGTTGTATAAAGATGCTGCAAACTCAAAATCAAACCAACAAAATTTAGGGACAATTAAGTCTTCTAACTTATGTACAGAAATTATTGAGTACACTGCCCCAGATGAGGTTGCGGTTTGTAACTTAGCATCGTTAGCGCTACCAAAATATGTAACTGACGAGGGAACATTTGACCACGACAAGTTATTTGAGGTAACCTATCAAGCAACGTTAAACTTGAACAAAATTATTGATGGAAATTACTACCCTGTTCAAGAAGCTGAAAATTCAAACATGCGTCACCGTCCAATTGGACTAGGTGTTCAAGGACTAGCTGATGCGTTTATCCTTATGGGATTGCCGTTTGAGTCGGCAGGAGCAAAAGCATTAAATAAAGAGATTTTCGAAACAATTCACTATGCCTCTATGACGGCCTCTAAAGACTTGGCGAAAGTTGACGGGCCTTACGAATCAATAAAAGGTGCGCCAATTTCTAAGGGGAAATTTCAGCATGACCTTTGGGGTGTTAAGCCAACAGATAGATGGGAGTGGGATGTTTTAAGAGGGGAAGTTAAGAAGCACGGAGTTCGTAACTCACTGTTATTAGCACCAATGCCTACAGCTTCTACAGCTCAAATACTTGGAAATAACGAATGTTTTGAGCCTTACACATCTAACATTTACACAAGAAGGGTATTGTCTGGAGAGTTTATTATTGTAAACAAGCACTTATTGAGAGACCTTGTAAAAGAAGGGCTTTGGACAAAAGATATGCGCCAAAAAATTATGGTAGCTAATGGATCTGTTCAAAACATAGAAGCAGTGCCACAAAGGCTTAAAGACCTTTACAAAACTGCGTGGGAAATTTCTCAAAAAGCAATCATTGATCTTTCGGCAGACAGAGGGGCATACATTTGCCAGTCTCAGTCATTGAATATTTTCATGGAGAATGCAAACTTTGGAAAGTTGACATCTATGCACTTCTACGGATGGGAAAAAGGATTAAAAACAGGAATGTATTACTTACGTACTAAGGCAGCTACGGATGCAATTAAGTTTACCATTGATAAATCTGCGGTTCACGAGCCAACAGTTAAGTCAATTGAAGAAGCTCAAGCAGAAGTTGCGTGCTCTATTGACAATCCAGACGATTGTGAAGCGTGCGGAAGCTAAGAACAATTAAACCTTGTTTAGGTTAATAATTGTGTCGCACTAATTAATTACAAAATAAAAAGCCTTTCAATTTATTGAAAGGCTTTTTTCTAAATAGATTTTGATAAAAATAGAACAATGCTAGGGTTAAAACTTCCAACAGATCCACGGTGGGCGAACATCGTAGAGTCAAACATATCCGAAATTCTAACGGATCACGCTTGGTGTGAACAAAAAGCCGCAACAAACGCAATTTCGATTGTGGTTCATAATTCAGAACGGCAAGATCTTGTTACCGACATGTTGACTTTAGCCAAAGAAGAGTTGGAGCACTTTGAGCAAGTACATAATATTATTAAAGAACGCGGACTGGAATTAGGCAGAGAGCGTAAAGACAGCTATGTAAATGAGCTGGCAAGGTTTATGAAAAAAGGATCTGGTAGGGTAGCATCTCTGGTGGATCGGCTCTTGTTTTCTGCAATGATTGAGGCACGCAGTTGTGAGCGATTTAAAGTGCTGTCAGAAAACATACAAGACAAATACCTAGCAGATTTTTACAGGGAGTTAATGATAAGTGAGGCAGGCCATTACACGCTTTTTTTAAAATATGCGCGAAAATATGGCGAAAACCTAGATGTCGAAGAGCGCTGGCAAGAATGGTTGGCGCACGAGGCTAGTATTATAGATAGTTACGGAAAAGGAGAGGCTATCCACGGGTAAACCCTTTCGGCGCTTCTTTTTTAAGCTCCTCATCCACAATAAGAAGTTCTTCAAAAAAGGATTGTCCAAACGCTCGAATAAGCGGCTCTTTTAAGAATTTAAACACAGGTACATTCAGTTGGTCTCCACAGGCGCATGCGGGAGCACAGATATCCCAAGAACTGTAGTTTAACGCAGTAAAATCGTCAAATTTCTTTACTCGAATGGGGTATAAATGACAGCTTATAGGCTTTTTAAATGTAGTTTTCCCTTCTTTATGAGCCTGCTCAATGGAACATTTAGTTATTCCTTTATCGTCAAAGTAAACAAAGGCACATTCCTTTTCATTAACCAATGACGTTACAGCATCATTTTCTTGATCCATGTAAAAAACACCTTGTTTGTCAATTACCTCAATGCCCTCTGCCCTCATATAGGGCTTTATTGCCTCAATGTCATCTTCAAGAATTGAAATTTCTTCAAGTGTTACTGGCGCACCAGAGTCTCCGGCAATACAGCATGCGCCTTTACATGCATTTAGATCACAGACGAACTTACGCTCAAAAATTTGCGTGGAAACCACTTTATCTTCAATTTCTAATAACATGACCGATGACTTTTTACAAAGGTCTTAAATCAAAGTGTAAAACGAAAGTATTTGCCTATAGAAACTTGACTTTTCAAAAATTAGAATTATATTTGACCCGTAGAATTTACAGTATTACAATAAACGAGGGGACAGTGTCCCCTCTTTTTATAAGCAATGATTAGTAAAAAAACAGTATTAGAATTAATAGACGAACGCATTGAGGAGCTAGACAATGGGCTTTTTGTAGTAAGTCTAACTATCTCGGCATCAAATGTTATACGTGTTGAATTAGACAAGCATGAAGGAAACGTTGCGGTTATCGATTGCATGTCTGTTTCTAGAAACGTTGAGCATAATTTAGACCGTGAAGAGCAAGACTTTGAGATAAGTGTTTCTTCTGCAGGCCTAGATCAAGGCTTACGCGTTTTTGCTCAATACAAGAAAAACATTGGTAGAGATGTGAAGGTGAAATTGAAAGAGGGTGGTAAAATTGAGGGAACGATGATTGCCGCTACTCCAGAAGAGATTACAGTTCAAACGTCACGAAAAGAAAGAATTGAAGGAAGGAAAAAGAAAGAAACAATCATTGAAGACCACGTGTTGGATATGGCAAACGTCGCAGAGACAAAAATTGTTATTTCATTTAAATAATAGTGCTGATGCAATTGCATCTAGAAAACAATAATTAGTAAAACCATGGATAGCTTAGAATTAGTTGATTCGTTTTCGGAATTTAAAGAGTTAAAAAACATCGACAAGCAAACGATGCAACACGTATTAGAAGATGTGTTTCGCGCAATGCTTAAAAAGAAGTTTGATACAGATGAACATATTGATGTTATTGTAAACATTGATAAGGGAGATGTTCAAATTTTTATCAATAAAGAGATTGTTGATGATGGAGAGGTGGAAGATGTGAACATCGAAATACCATATTCTGAAGCAATTAAAATTGAGCCTGATTTCGAAATTGGAGAAGAGGTGACAGAAGAGTTTAAATTCGCTGATTTTGGGCGAAGAAACATACTTTCCTTACGTCAGAATTTGATTTCTCGTATAATGGATCTTGAAAAAGATTACTTGTACAAGTTGTACAAAGAACGTATTGGTGACATTGTTACAGGTGAGGTTTATCAGGTTTGGAAGAAAGAAATTATGATCCTTGATGATGAGGGGAACGAGTTATTACTTCCTAAGTCAGAACAAATTCCTTCAGATTACTTTAAGAAAGGAGAATCAATTAGAGCCGTTGTAGCTAAAGTTGACATGAGAAACAGTAACCCTGTTATTATTCTTTCAAGAACAGCCCCTGAATTTTTAGAGCGTTTATTTGAACTTGAAGTGCCAGAGGTGTTTGATGGTTTAATTACAATTAAACGTATTGTTCGTGAGCCAGGAGAGCGTGCTAAAGTTGCTGTTGAGTCTTACGATGATCGAGTAGATCCTGTTGGAGCTTGTGTAGGAATGAAAGGTTCTCGTATTCACGGAATTGTTCGTGAGTTGAAAAACGAAAATATTGACGTAATTAATTACACAAGTAACCCTCAGTTGTTTATCCAGCGAGCATTGTCTCCTGCAAAAATAACATCAATTGAAATTAACGAAGAAACAGCAAGAGCAAAGGTTTATTTAAGGCCAGATCAGGTTTCTTTAGCAATTGGTAGAGGTGGTCATAACATTAAGCTTGGAGGAAAGCTAACAGGATATGAGCTAGATGTTTATAGAGAAGGTGAAGTTGATGTAGAAGATGTAGATTTAGAAGAATTTGCGGATGAAATCGACAGCTGGATTTTGGATGAACTGAAAGCAATAGGATGTGACACAGCTAAGTCTGTTTTAGATCTTGGAGTTGAGGATCTTGTTAAAAGAACTGACTTGGAAGACGAAACGATACAAGAAGTGTTTAAAATTCTAAACGCTGAGTTCGAGTAGTCTCGTCTCAAAAAGGTATCTTTAGGCACACAAGATGTTACGTGTCTTGTAAAACATACGTAGAATAAAAGTAAATTAAGGACGCACAATTTTATGGGCAAACCAATTAGATTAGGAAAAGCAGCAGGAGAGTTAAACGTAGGGATGTCAACCCTGGTTGAATTCCTCGAGGGTAAAGGGCTATCGATAGATGCAAGCCCAAACACGAAGCTTGCACCGGAACAGTACGACATGCTGCGTACAGAATTTGCTGCGGACCAAAGTTTGAAAGAGCAGTCTAAAAACACGAGTGTTACTCACGAAAAGCGAGAGACAATTTCTTTACGAGATAAGAAAGAAGAGTCTGCGCCTAAATCAGAGTCGGTTGAAGAGCCAGAACCAGAGCCAACAACGGTTGTAGAAGAAGTTAAGGTTGAAGAGCCAGCGCCCGTAGCTCCAGTAGTTTCGGAAATGGTTGAAGAACCCGTAAAAGAAACACCTGTAGCAAAAGAGACTGTAGAGGTTAAACCTTTAGAAACTAAGAGCAGTTCATCAGAAGATGTTGCTGGATCAAAAATACAGGTTTTAGGTACAATTGATTTAGATAAAATTAATTCAAAAACACGACCAGATAAAACTAAAAAACCGGCAAAGAAAGCCCCTGTCAAGGAGGTGAAACCAGAGGCAAAAACTGAAGCTAAAGCTACAGCGCCAGCTGCACCAAAAGCCAAGAGTTCCGATCCAATTCCAACAAAAGAAACGGAGACAATTCGTGTTGAGCGAACAAAGTTAACCGGACCAAATGTTGTCGGTAAAATTGTTCTTCCGGTTGAAAAGCCAAAGGGACCAACTCAAGCTGAACGCAGAAAACGTAAGCGTGTTCGTAAAGTTGATACTACAAAACAGCAATCTCAGCAGAATGCTGCTAAGGATAATTTAGCTAAAGGAGGCCCAAATAGAGGTGGACCGGGAGGAAAGCCTCGTGGTGGATTTAAAAAAGGAGGCCCAAAGGCACCTAAGCCAGAAATCACAGAACGTGATATTCAAAAAGAAATTAAAGATACTTTAGCACGTCTTTCTAACAAAGGAGGAAAGTCTAAAGGAGCGAAAAATAGAAAGGCAAAACGAGAAACAGTTGCCGCTAAAAGATTAGAAGAAGAGGCACACGCAGAATTACAAGAAAGGGTATTAAAGTTAACAGAGTTTGTTACGGTATCTGAGCTTGCTACAATGATGAGCGTTAGCTCAACAGATGTTATTTCAGCTTGTATGTCTCTAGGCATTTTCGCTTCGATAAACCAACGATTAGATGCTGAAACAATTCTAATTATTGCTGAAGAATTTGGCTTTGAGGCTGAATTTGTAAGTGCTGAAGTACAGGAAGCAATTCCAGTAATTGAAGATAAAGAAGAAGACCTTGAGTCACGACCACCAATTATTACGGTAATGGGTCACGTCGATCATGGTAAAACTTCGTTGTTAGATAGAATTAGAAATGCGGATGTTGTAGACGGTGAGGCCGGAGGAATTACCCAGCATATTGGTGCGTACAGTGTAAAACTGAATGACGGTAGGGTTATGACATTCTTGGATACTCCTGGTCACGAGGCCTATACAGCAATGCGTGCTCGTGGTGCTCAAGTAACAGATGTTGCTGTTATTATTATTGCAGCAGATGATGACGTGATGCCACAAACAAAAGAGGCCATTTCTCATGCTCAAGCAGCAGAAGTACCAATGGTATTTGCCATCAATAAGATTGACAGACCAGGTGCAAACCCAGATAAAGTAAAAGAACAACTTTCTCAAATGAACATTCTTGTTGAAGAGTGGGGGGGTAAATATCAGTGTCAAGAGATTTCTGCAAAGATGAACTTGAACATAGAGGACTTACTAGAGAAGATACTTCTTGAGGCGGAGTTGTTAGACCTTAAGGCAAATCCAAACAGAAACGCAAAAGGAACCGTAATTGAATCATCACTAGATATTGGTAAAGGTTATGTGACAAACATGTTGGTTGAAACGGGAACTTTACGTATTGGTGATACTGTTTTGGTAGGGCGTAACCATGGTAAAATTAAAGCAATGCAAGATGAGCATGGTGCCAACCTTAAAGAAGTGGGTCCATCTAGACCTGTTTCGGTATTGGGTATAAATGGCGCTCCATCTGCCGGTGATACATTCCACGTTCTAGATGACGAGAAAGAAGCAAAAGCGATTTCAGTTAAAAGAGAACAGTTGTACCGTGAGCAAGGACTACGTACAACTAAACACATTACACTTGATGAAATTGGACGTCGTCTTGCAATTGGAGACTTTAAGGAGTTGAACTTAATTGTTAAGGGAGATGTTGATGGTTCTATTGAAGCACTTTCAGATTCGCTGTTAAGACTTTCTACAGAAGAAATTCAAGTAAACATCATTCACAAAGGTGTGGGTGCTATTTCTGAAGCAGATGTCAATCTAGCTTCTGCATCAGATGCAATTATACTTGGTTTCCAAGTTAGACCATCAATGCAAGCAAGAAAACTAGCAGAATTAGAACAAATTGATATACGCTTATATTCTGTGATTTATAAAGCAATTGATGAAATTAAGGCTGCAATGGAAGGGATGCTTTCTCCAGACATTGAAGAGAAAATTGTTGGTACTGCTGAAATTAGAGAAACATTTGATATTTCTAAGGTAGGTACAATTGCAGGGTGTTTCGTTACAGATGGGATCATCAAACGAAACTCTAAGATTCGTATTATTAGAGATGGAATTGTTGTTCATGAAGGGGGCTTAGGATCTCTAAAACGTTTCAAAGATGACGTTAAAGAAGTGAAGAACAACTACGAATGCGGTCTTAATATTGAGAAGTATAACGACATTAAAGCAGGAGATATTATTGAAGCTTACGAACAAATAGAGATAGCTAGAAAGCTATAGGCTTTTTGCTATTAAGTTATAACATTTAAAAAACGAAAAAATGATACTAGGTGTATTCGGTCCTTGGCAAGTAATTGCAATTTTAGTTGTCGCACTTCTTTTGTTTGGTGGAAAAAAAATTCCAGAGTTAATGAAAGGACTTGGTAAAGGAGTTAAAGAATTCAAGGATGCTTCTGCTAAACCAGAAGAAGATTCCAAAGAATCTGAAGAAAAATAATAAACACGCTTTACGATGTTGCGAACCTATGCTGATGTAAAAAAGAAACTTTCTACAGGCGATACACTAATGAGTATCCTTGAAGGGTATCTCTCGGCAATAGAAGCAAACAAAGATTTGAATGCTTTTTTGGAAGTGTTTGAAAGTTCTGCCAAAGAAAAGGCAGCATTGGTCGACGAAAAGATTAAAAATGGAACCGCTGGTCGATTGGCCGGAATGGTTATCGGAATTAAAGACAACCTGTGCTATAAAGGACACGTTGTTTCGGCATCATCAAAAATTTTAGAAGGGTTTGAATCGTTATTTACAGGGACAGCCTTAGAGCGCCTTTTAGAAGAAGATGCAATCATTATTGGCCGCCTTAATTGTGATGAATTTGCAATGGGTAGTTCAAATGAAAATTCTGCATTTGGCCCAGTCTTAAATCCGGCAAATAAAAAAATGGTGCCAGGAGGCTCGTCAGGAGGCTCTGCCGCTGCTGTAGCCGCTGGACTTTGTACAGCTGCCCTCGGGAGCGACACGGGAGGTTCAATTCGCCAACCAGCAAGTTTTGTAGGTGCCTATGGTTTAAAGCCAACTTACGGGCGTATTTCGCGTCATGGGTTAATTGCCTATGCCTCTTCGTTTGATCAGATAGGAACATTTACGAATAACATTGAAGATTCTGCATTATTGTTAGAGGTTATGGCAGGAGAAGATGAATATGACTCTACTGTTTCTACCCGTCCTGTTGCTGACTATAACAATGTGTCTGAAGTTAAAAACCAGCGGATTGCAATTATCAAGGAGGGGTATGAGATGGAAGGAAATGACCCTGAAGTAAAATTGGCGATGGACAAGCTGATTTCTGGATTAAAAGAGCAAGGGCATACAGTTGACCTCGTTTCTTTCCCATATTTGGATTATATGGTTCCGACCTATTACGTATTAACAACCGCAGAGGCTTCCTCTAATTTATCACGTTTTGATGGGGTTCACTTTGGGCACCGTAGCGAGAAAGCGAACGGTGTAGAAGAAACCTATAAGAAATCGCGCAGTGAAGGTTTTGGGCCTGAAGTGCAACGAAGAATAATGGCAGGTACATTTGTGCTGTCGCATGGCTACTACGATGCGTATTATACAAAAGGGCAACGCGTACGTCGTGTTATACAAGACAAAACGATAGCTATTTTTAAAAATTACGATGCTATTGTGTTACCTACAACGCCTACAACAGCGTTTGAATTGAACGCAGTGAGCGACCCAATAGCAATGTACTTACAAGACATTTATACCGTTCATGCAAACCTTTCAGGAAATCCTGCCATATCGCTACCTATGGGTAAACACAGCAATGGATTGCCGTTTGGAATACAAGTTATAGGAGACTTTTTTAAAGAGAAAGAGATGTTTAACTTTTCGAGGCAACTGGAAAAAATATACGTGAATTAATGAGAGCTCTAGGAATAATAACACTACTGCTAATGATGGGCAATTCTTTTGCTCAAAATTCTCTTTTGACACCAGAAGACAGCATAGCAAGAAAACAACTAATTAATACAATTGAGCAAAGCTTAGACTTGTTTTATAAGGAGTATTCGCCTGAAGGAAATTACGACTCAATTATAGACGCGCTAAACTACGAGCAAGATTCGGTGCCAAGTTTTTCTAATGAGGTATATTGCGAGCGCTTGAACGCCATGAATGAGGCGAGCCCATTTCACTTAGATTGTAACGAATACACATTAAACACCATTAAGTTTTTTGCGAAAAAGCGAAGGGGCTTTGCGCGCGTTGTTTTAGGACGATCGAAACTATACTTCGACATGTTTGAGGCAAAGTTAACAGCGCATGACTTACCAATAGAACTTAAGTATTTAGCTGTAATTGAAAGTGGGTTACGACCACAAGTAAAATCAAGAGCTGGCGCGCTAGGTCTTTGGCAGTTTATGTATGGTACAGGCAGAATGTTTGGACTTAAAGAAAGTTCATATATTGACGAGCGTATGGACCCTGAAAAGGCTACAGAAGCCGCTTGTAAGTACCTGAAAAAACTGTATGGAATTTACGACGACTGGAACTTGGCTTTGGCAGCGTATAACGCGGGACCAGGGAATGTAAACAAAGCAATACGTAGGTCTGGAAATAAACTAAGCTATTGGGAGGTAAGGCCTTTCTTACCAAGAGAAACACAAGGATATGTCCCGAATTTTATAGCGGCAGCCTACTTGTTAACACACCATGCTGAGCACAATATTATTCCAATGGAGGCCACTATTCGTTACCCTCAGCTGGATACCATTTGTTTGAATAAAGGGGTTCATATGGCCTCAATTAGCGAATTACTTTCTTTTGAATTGGAAGAGGTGAAGCGCCTAAACCCAGTGTATAAAAAAGCATACATTCCAAAAACACCAAAACAGCAGTGTATTTCATTGCCTGCAATTCAAATCGGACAATTGGTTACGTTAGAGGATAGCTTGTATCGTTTAGAGAAAATGCGTTATTCGGTTTCAACAACAACTCCACCTAAAACCAATGGAGGAACTACCGCAAAAACATATACATACCACAAGGTTAGGAGCGGAGAAACCTTAGGGGCTATTGCGGCAAAATACGGGGTGTCTGTTGCTGAAATTCAACGTATAAACGGACTGCGTTCTACAAAAATATATGTCGGTCAACGCTTAAAGGTTAAGCCGGGTTCTGTGAGCACTCCAAAACCTCGAACAACGACGAGTAGAAAATACTATACGGTGCGTTCGGGAGACACATTTGGTGCTATTGCACAACGGAATCGTTTGTCTCAATCTCAATTAAAAAGATTGAACCCTAGAATAAACATTAGCAGACTGAGTATTGGTCAAAAAATCAGGGTTAAGTAAACACCAGCCCGATTTTGTTGCCTTTACTTAATAGAGAACACTATGGCAATAAGAGCATTTTCAATTTCAGCACTATTGGTGCTATTCTTTTCGTTCGGCTGTGAATCATCGCACAACGCGAATGTTACACGCGGCTTAAGTGTTACAGGAAAGGTTGGTGAAATTTTGGTTGTTTGCGATCAGGGAGTCTGGAATTCTGAAATAAAAAATCACTTAGATACAGGTTTGACCCATTGGATTATGCCTTATTTTCCAGATGTGCCAACGTTTCAGTTGGTTCATAAAACACCGGCTCATTTTACACAAGGGGTAAAGCGCTATAGAAACACCTTGTTTATTACTATTGACCCATCATATAAAGGCGAACATGGCTCAATTGTTAAGCGAACAAACGTGTGGGCAATAGGCCAATTGGTCGTAGAAATTACGGGAAAAGATTACAACCAGGTATTGGAAACGTGTAAGCTCGGCCTTGAAGAAGTTCACGCTGAATTTGACACCAAGGAATGGTCGCGAATTAAGTCGGATTTTTCTCGAAATAAGAATAAAAAAATCCGCGATGGGATTAAACAAAACTTTGGAATAAACATTGAGTTGCCCAGGTCTTCGAAACAGGTTTCAAGTCGAAAAAACTTTTGTAGAATTGAGTTCCCTGCAGCGTCTAGACCAATCGAATTTGTTGGGACAGGGACCGAAGATGTCGGCTCTATCTTTTCAGGCGTATTAATTTATCAGTACGATTATATTGACTCTTCTCAATTTCAGTTTGAAAACCTATTGGCGGCTCGAGACACCATGCTGAAGTATAATGTGCCACACGAGATAGAAGGAATGTATATGGGTACGCAATACAACGAATTTGTATACCCTGAAGGAAACATTTCAACAACAGCAGATGGAAAGTTAAGTGGATTTGAAATGCGCGGAATGTTTATGTTTAAAGGCCTTCCAAAACACAGTACAGGAGGTGCCTTTTGGGCGTATCACTTTAAGAACGAAGCAACAAATAAAATGATGTGCGTGAGTGGCTATGTAGACGCCCCTTCTACCACAAGCTGGACACATCCGCTGCGTGAAATTCAAGCGATATTAAAAAGTGTTGAAATTGTCCGATGAAGATTTCTGCAACCATAATAACGTTAAACGAAGAACGCAATATTGAACGGTGTATTTGCTCCTTAAAAAATGTTGCAGACGAAATTATTGTTTTGGACTCTAACTCAACAGACCGTACAGAAGAAATTTGTCTGAAACACAAGGTTACATTTGTAAAACGAGACTGGGAGGGGTACGCTGCAAGTAAGAACTATTTAAACACGCTGGCAAACTATAACTACATTCTTTCGATGGACGCCGACGAAGCTGTGGATGCAGAATTAGAGCAAGAGCTCTTAAAAGTAAAGGAAGTAGAATCTCCAGAACTTTACAGTGTAAATCGCATGACAAACTACTGCGGCAAGTGGATCAAACACGCTGGGTGGTATCCCGATGTGAAGACACGCCTTTTTCCAAAAGAAGGGTGTTTTTGGGATGGTGAATTTGTTCATGAAGAGTTGGTTTGCCCTAAGGAATTAAAAACCACTCAACTTAAAGGACACCTATCACACTATTCATATTATTCGTACAAAGACCATCGTCAACGTGCCGACAAATACTCTGTGCTCACTGCACAAAAAATGCACAAGGCCGGAAAGCGTGCCTCTGCCTTAAAACCATTGTTAAGTGGAGTTACTCGGTTTATCTCAATGTATGTTTTAAAGGCCGGGTTTTTAGACGGTAAAATGGGGTTTAAAATTGCTCAAATTAGTGCGCAGTCAAATGTGTTTAAGTACCAAGAATTAAGACGACTTAATCAAGCGAAATGAACCTATCAGGGAAACGAATTATAATTAGCCGTACAGATAGCATTGGAGATGTTATGTTGACCTTGCCGCTTTGTGCTTGGCTAAAAAAACGTTACCCAACCGTTTCAATTATATTTTTAGGAAAAGGATACACACGACCAATTGCGCAAGCATATTCCTTGATTTATCAATACGAAGACTGGGATATCTACGCAGGTTTGTCACGGGCTAAACAGCTCGAAAAAGTGAAATTACTAAAGGCAGACGCAATCATTCATGTGTTTCCCAACAAAACGATTGCTAAAATTGCCAAAAAAGCTAAAATAAGCGTCCGTGTGGGAACTTCTCATCGTTTGTACCACAACTGGACCTGTAACAAAAGGATAAGCTTTACACGTAAAAACTCAAGCCTTCATGAATCACAGCTGAATCATGAATTACTTCGTCCATTTGGGCTAAGTCAAATACCGTCTTTAGACCAATTAATTGAAACAACCCAATTTTTTCAAACGCCAAAGCTTGCGTTGCCTGAAAACTTAAGTGCGTTACCTGAGCTGACCTTACTTCACCCTAAATCGCAAGGAAGTGCTAAAGAGTGGCCAATTGAAAACTATTATAAGTTAGCTACAACTTTAGTAAACCAGGGTAAAACGGTCGTTTTTACAGGGACAAAATCTGAGGGAGATTTGTTTAGAGACAAGCTTCCAAAACATGAACGAATTATTGATTCAACAGGAACCTTAACCTTGGCACAATTGATCGTGTTAATTGGGCAGTCGAAGAACCTTGTTGCTTGTTCAACAGGACCATTGCACATTGCTGCATTTTTGGGCACAAATACGATTGGTTTATACGCCCCAAAACGACCAATTCATCCTGGACGATGGAAGGCTCTTGGGCAGTCCGTTTCTATTCTTGTAAATGATGAAAACTGTCTGGCGTGCGCCAATAAGCAAGATTGTTTTTGCATTGAAGATATTTCAGTGGATCGGGTAGTAGAAAAACTGGTTTAATTCCGTACTTTATCGCATCAGAAAAAGCATTTTAAATATCGTCTATTTGAACGTGGTGGTTTCACTTTCTGCATTACTTTTAAGTGCAGGATTCACATTCTATTTGGGAATAAATAACTGGATGAATTATGGCCTGTTTTCGTTTTTTTCAACCTTGGCAGTGTACAATGGTCAACGCGTTTTCAAATCAAAAAAACTCAACGAAACTCCTTGGTTACAGTGGGTTAGTCGCAATAGGGTAGTCTTAACTTTTGTTGTGGCAACGGCAACTATATCGGCAGTTTGGAGTTTGCTTTCGATCTTAAATTTTGGCTGGAATACGGCGGCTGTTTTAATTTTATCAGGATTCATCTCGGTCTTGTATGTAATTAAAATTCGAGGGAAAAGTTTGCGAGAAATACCCCATTTAAAAATTCATTTGATTGCACTTTCTTGGACATTATTACTGATTGTTTTCCCGATTATAAACGAGTCGATTTTTGTTTCGGCATGGGAGTATGGATTTATGCATTATTTGTTCATTTTGGGAGTAACAATTCCGTTTGATATTCGCGACTTAAAGTATGATTCTGTAAGTCAAAAAACAATCCCTCAGCTTGTGGGTGTTTTGGGAGCAAAAATGATTGGTGTTGTTACAATTTTTCTATTTGCGGTGTTGCTGGTTCAGGTTAATCCCTCTTTTGCACTAAACCCAATGTTCATAAGCGCAATTAGCATTCAAATTCTGCTTCTTATTTTCTCAAATGAAAACCGTTCTGATATTTACTGTGCGGGGTTAATCGATGGGGCAATAGGACTGTTAGGCCTTAGCTATTTTTTTTAAGTGCCCCGTTTTTCGGACGCTATGTAAAAAGCGCTTTTACAACCTCTGTTATTTTGGAGCATTGAACCAATTCAATTTTGAAGTTTTTTTGATCAATTCCCTTGTTGTATTTTGAGATGATGATCTTGTCAAACCCAAGTTTTTCAGCTTCATAGATGCGCTGATCGACTCGGTTTACAGGCCTTACCTCACCAGAAAGACCAACTTCAGCAGAGAGCGCTATGTTTTTATGAATGGCAATGTCCGTGTTAGATGAAAGTACAGCCGCTACTACAGCTAAATCAATTGCGGGGTCGTCAACCTTAATTCCGCCGGCAATATTTAAGAAAACATCTTTGGCTCCAAGCTTGAACCCACAGCGCTTTTCCATAACGGCCAACAACATGTTTAAGCGCTTGCTGTCGAACCCTGTTGAAGAGCGTTGAGGGGTTCCGTATGCGGCGGTGCTCACGAGTGCTTGAACCTCAATGAGCATTGGTCGCATTCCCTCCATGGTTGCTGAAATTGAAATCCCACTCAATGAATTGTCACTATTTGTAATCAAAATTTCAGAGGGGTTCTCAACCTGCCTAAGCCCGGTTCCAACCATTTCATAAATCCCGAGTTCATTGGTGCTCCCAAATCTATTTTTTATAGACCTTAACAAACGGTAAACATGATTTCGATCGCCTTCAAATTGGAGCACTGCATCTACCATGTGCTCTAAAACTTTTGGCCCAGCTAAAGAACCTTCTTTTGTTATATGCCCAATTAAAAAAACAGGAACATTGCTTTGTTTGGCATAGCGAAGAAGCTGTGCGGTACATTCTCGCACTTGTGAAATGCTCCCTGGAGAACTTTCAATTTGAGAAGAATATAAGGTTTGAATAGAGTCAATAACAAGCACTTCTGGCTGAACCGATTCGGCTTGCTTAAAAATATTTTGAATGTTTGTTTCAGTTAAAATGGAGCAACCCTTATTTTTAACCCCAATGCGTTCAGAGCGCATTTTGATTTGCTGGTCACTTTCTTCGCCAGAAACATACAGCAGGTTTAAATTTGGCGTTGTAACGGCAAGCTGAAGCAGCAAGGTAGATTTCCCAATTCCAGGCTCTCCACCAAACAGCACTAAAGAACCATATACGAGCCCTCCACCAAGCACGCGGTTTAATTCTGAATCACTAAGTATAATACGCTGGTGCTCTTGGTGTTTTATTTCGCTTAGCGGTGTGGGTTTAGCCGTTTCACCAGATTTAGAAAAGGCCACGACTTGTGGCACTTGTTTTTGAACAAGCTCTTCAACAAAGGTGTTCCAATCGTTACAAGAAGGACATTTCCCTAACCACTTAGGAGTTTCGTGACCACAATTTTGGCAAAAATATGCCGACTTAACCTTTGCCATTAGACCGTTTTGTTTTGAAAAACTAAAGTTAATGAATCAGGTGGGTTTTTTCAAGAAAAATAAAAATTCACAATTTATCTTATCCAGCGTAGGCTCTGCGTCCAAATTGTCTGCATTTTCGCTTGCGACGTTTATTCTTTCGCTTGGCTCTTCTTGCCCTTTTACCACGGTCATTCCCAAGTGCAAGTTCGGTTATTTCATCGCATTGTTTTTCTGTTAAGGTTGCCGTATTGGCAGCGGCCGTGAAAGACAAAAAGAAAATGGAAAGTAGGAATAAGTGTTTCATAATTAGCTGTGTTATAGTTAACGGTAAAACTAAGTCGTTATTGTGCACATTAAAAATGTGTGTTAGCTCTGTAAAAAAAGTGCAATTTTTTAACCTGTTTTAAAACACCTTTTTTCACCCTAAAAAACGGTGTTTTTCTTCAGATTTTTGTCAATTTGTTCTTAACACATAAAAAAACAAAAATAGCTTAAACCCTTTGTTGTTGATGGGATTATCAGTTAAAAAGATGTTTTTTGATAACGAACAAGATTCTTCATAGAAAAAGAAGGGAAAGCCTTTGTTTTGCTGTGATTTATAGTTTTCAAGGCGAACTTTTCAAAAGTTATTAACAATTAGATGTTTGATACGGGACTGATTCTACGTATTTATACGTAAAGTTAAAAATAGTTAATAGATGAATGGGCGTGGATATTCATTGTAAGCCGTAAAATGTTCATCTGGTGTTTTAAACAATGCGCTACAGCTCATTTCTAGTTAGCTTTGGGGATTAATATTTATTAACTAAATTTTTATTTATGAAACAATTTACGCTTCTGTTAGCAATTCTGACCATGTTCTCGTGGCAGAGTTACTCACAGACCTCAACGTGTGACTACACGTTTGACATGACTGATTCCTTCGGGGATGGTTGGAATGGAGCAACGGTCGATTTCGTTCAAAACGGATTGATTGTGGCTTCTCAAACCCTAGCATCAGGTTCATCAGGTACCGCAACGGTAGCCTTAGACGACAATGTTACAACCTATTTAATTGGTTCTTCTGCCGGGAGTTATTCTGGTGAGACTGGTTTTACGTTTAACGACCCTTCAGGGGTTGCTGTTGCTACCTTAGCTTCAGGAGTTGGGTATGTATCAGGAGACACATTGGCTACATTTACAACTGTTTGCCCTGCGCCTCCAGCGTGTTTAGATCCAACAGCTTTATCAGCTGCAAACATCACAGATGTTTCTGCTGACTTAAGTTGGACAGATGCAGCCGCTTCAGGTTCATCTAATGTAGAGTACGGTACTGCCGGATTCGCATTAGGAATGGGAACACAAATCTTAGGAACAGGGAATACAACAGAATCAATCGGTTCTTTATTACCTGCAACTGCATACGAGTTCTACGTACAGTCTGACTGTGGTGCTGATCAAAGTACTTGGGTTGGACCAATTGCATTCACAACAAATGTTTGTGATGCTGCTAGCCAGTGTGATTTCACATTCAACATGACAGATTCATACGGAGATGGATGGGGAACAACAACAATGGCTTTCGTTCAAAACGGAGTTACAGTTTCTACTCAAACGTTACCAAGTTTATCTGCAGGTTCTGCAACTATAGCTTTGTGTGAAAATATTACTACATATGTTATTGCTACATCGGCAGACTTTTACATGGACGAAAACGGATTTACATTAACGGACTCTTATGGTGTTAATGTTGCCTCTTTAGCTTCAGGAA
>JAQWFQ010000033.1 GCA_029238665.1 Crocinitomicaceae bacterium
GGGAAGTGCAGATGAATTAACAAGTGCTTTGGATCTAATTAATGTGGTTCCAAATCCATACTATGCATATTCTCAGTATGAGCGAAACAGGTTGGATACACGTGTAAAAATTACAAACCTACCAGAGCGTTGTACGGTTAAAATTTACAGTACAAATGGAAAGCTTGTAAGAACATTTAAGAAAGATAATTCAATAACCTCAATTGATTGGGATTTAAATAATCACAAGAACATTCCTGTGGCGGGAGGTGTTTACTTAATACATGTAGATGTACCTGGAGTAGGAGAGAAAGTACTGAAATTCTTCGGTGGAATGAGACAAATTGACTTACAAGGTATTTAATTAGCTAAAACGATTTGAAATGAAAAATTCAATATTTAAAATAAAGAATACATTAATAATAGGAGCGGCGATTTTATCGAGCTTTGGTGCTAATGCTGGAAATGAAGATCGTGTTGGTTCTGCTGGTGCGTCTCACATGTTAGTTAACCCATGGGCACGAAGTGCTGCAGCAGGTGACGCTGGAATTGCAAATGCAAACGGGTTAGATGCAACATTTACTAATATTGCTGGTTTAGCGTTTACCGAAAAAACACAAATTAAATTCAACTATTCAAATTGGATGGGGAATGCAGGTATTTCGTTAAACAGTGCAGGTATTGCGCAACGAATTACAGAATCTGATGTTATTGCAGTTAGTGTTCAGTCAATGAACTATGGTGACATTCAGATGACTACTGTAGCAAATCCAGAAGGGAACATTGGTTTCTTTTCTCCAAGAGCAACAGTATTTAATTTAGGGTATGCCAGAACATTTTCTAGTTCAATTTATGGAGGAATTAATTTTAAGGTAATTTCTGAAAGTATTTCAAACTTGAAATCTTCAGGTGTTGCTATTGATGCAGGTATCCGATATGTAACTGGTGAACAAGATCAAATTAAATTTGGTATTGCACTTAAAAATGTTGGACCTACAGTAAAGTTCAAAGGCGATGGTTTAGCAAATCAAGTGTTTTATACGGCAACAGGAAGTGTAGCAACATTAGAGCAACGTTCCGCGAGCTATGAATTACCTTCTTTATTGGTAATCGGTGGTTCGTATGATTTCATTTTAAATGAGAAAAATAAAATCAATCTTGCATTAGGATTCACAGCAAATTCATTCTCTTCAGATCAGTTCCGTTTAGGCTTGGATTATGCAATGGTTTCTAATAACGTTGCCTTTAATTTAAGAGGTGGTTTTGTTTATGAGAAGAACCTATTCAATGCAGAAAATAGATCTAACGCTTTAGTTGGACCAACTGCTGGTTTCTCTGTTGATGCCTTAGTGGGTGAAAACAAAAGTGCTTTAGGTATTGAATATGCTGCTCGTTTTGCAGGTGTATTTGGTACTATCCACACGGTTGGTGCTACAATTAGCTTAAAGTAAAGAAATAAAAAACATATTGTAATCAACAAGAGAGTCCATTTTGGGCTCTCTTGTTTGGTTTAATAAAACAAGCGTAATAATGTCTCAAATTAACTATTATACAAAAGAAGGCTTACAAAAGTTGAAAGATGAGTTGTCTGAAATGGAAAATGTTCAACGACCTATCATTTCAGCTCAAATAGGTGAAGCAATAGACAAGGGAGATTTATCTGAAAATGCAGAATATGATGCAGCAAAAGAGGCTCAAGGTATTCTGGAAACAAAGATATCTCGCCTAAAGGATGTGGTTGCTAATGGACGCGTTATTGATGATACAAAGATTGATAACACAAGAATTTTCATTTTATCGACTACAAAAATTAAAAATGTTAAAACCAACCAAGAAATGGTTTTAACAATTGTTGCTGAAAATGAAGCAGATTTAAAGTCAAAGAAAATTAGTATCGAGTCGCCATTTGGTAAAGGATTATTGGGGAAGTCTGTTGGCGATATAGCGGATGTAAATACTCCTAATGGCTTATTGCAATTTGAAATATTGGAAATTACACGATAATGTCTACGTTGTTCACTAAAATTGTAAAGGGTGAAATACCTTGTCATAAAGTGCTGGAATCAGATAAGTTTCTAGCCTTTTTGGATATTATGCCTATAAAAAAAGGGCATGTTTTGGTGATACCTAAAGTTGAAGTTGATTATCTTTTTAGCCTAGAAGATGATTTACTTGGCGAAATGATGGTCTTCGCTAAGCAAGTTGCAAAAAAAATAGAACGCGTTTTTCCATGCAACCGAATTGGGGTAACTGTAATCGGTTTAGAAGTTCCTCACGCGCACATTCACTTAATTCCAATTAATGCACTAGACGACATGAATTTTGCGAAAGAAAAGCTAAATTTAAGTGCAGAAGAATTAGCCAGTATTGCATCTAAAATTGCTGAAGCTTAGTTTATAAGTTTCATTTTATACCTTTTGGGATATTGTGCTATTTTAAACTCATTAGCTCTTATTTATGAAGGTCAATAACGGAATTAGCAGTAAAATCTTAAAAAGAGCATTCATTTTTTTGAGTGTCTTGTTTACTTGCCAGGTGGCAAATGCATCTGATACGGAGCCAATCAAATTGTTATTTATTGGAAATAGTTACACACAGATGAATGAAATGCCATCTCTTTTACAAAAGATGGTATCTAGGTCGGGTAAGAATTCAATTATTGAGCGAAGTACAGAATCAGGGGCCTCGTTTAAGGACCACTCAGAGCGTGCAGATATGTACGACGCCATAAAGAGCAGAAAGTGGGATTACATAATACTACAGGGCTATAGTCGAGAGTTAAGCTATACACCTGGTTATATTGATACTGAAACGGTACCGTACCTCAATAAAATTATGGATTCTATACATGCGAGCAATGCGTGTACAACTGTTTTATTCTTTATGACATGGGGCTATGAAAATGGTTTTTTAGATCGAGAAGAAGTTAATACATATGAAAAGATGGCAGACAGTATAAAACGTGGTTACCGTTATGTCGGCTCATTGTACAATGCTCCAGTTGTTCCAGTTGGAATGGTTTGGAAGTCTGCAAAACAAAAAAAAGGAGTAGGTCTATATGCATCTGATGGCGCACACCCAAACATTAAAGGATCCTATTTAGCTGCGTGTACGTTTTATCATGTACTCTTTAATGAATTACCTCAATACACGCTTACAACATCCCTTAGTTCAGGTTTAGCTTTGACTATACAAGAGGAGGTTAATCGGTTTATGACAGAAAATAAAATGCGTTATAAATGGAATGAGAATACATTTTCCTTAGTTCCTTTTACAACAGCTGAAGGGGAGCACACATTAACTTTTTCAAGTGACTTTCCTTTGGCAACTACAATTAAATGGTCATTTGGAGATGGATCATATTCTGAAGCTTTGAGCGGAAGACATGTGTTTAAAAAACCGGGAACGTATAAGGTTACAATTGAAGCTCAAGAACGTTGTGGATTGAAAATTCAGCAAAAAATAATAACCTTCGAAAAGTTTAAGAGGAGAAGATTTAAGTGTTTGTTTCGAAGAAATAAGCGCCTTTAATTACGGTACTTTTTTAGTTTAAATAGATTCAGTACTCTTTTCTTGATTCCATCAAAGAATTCAAAATAGTTGATGAAAACGACAAATAACCCAATGAATAATGCGGCTCCCAAAATAGCTTCAACTCCACTAAGTGAGTGCTTCATAAATTGATTTAGCCCAAAGCCAAAAATACCACCATACAGAATAACGACGTGAATGATATAAATTGGCAGTGTATTCTGACCAATCTTGAGAAAGAGCTCTCCTTTAAAGTTAATCCATCGATCAACAAGCATTAAAACCCCTAAGGCTATAAATACCTGCCCCATTCTACCATAGAGCCATGCATTTTGAACAAGATTTAAATCGATATTAATTAGCTCTAAGCCATCATCTAAAAATAAACCTATACTTCTACCAAAAGTATTTAATAGGACGCCCACACCTATAAAAGTAAGTGAAAACCAATATTTTTTCACGTGATCTTGAAAGCGAATGATTAATGCGCCCACCATTCCTCCATATAATGTAAAGGCTATCCATGGAATAATTGCAAAAACGGATCTTGGTCCGTGAACAATATTTTGAATGACTTGCGGTGCATTTACAGGAAAGTAAATCCCATCACTGACTTGTTTTGTTGAAGGGTAGAAGCAAAATATAATTGTACCCGCAAGAAAGTAATATAGATAAAGCGGACCTTTGTTGATTAATTTATACAACCCAAAAATCAAGAGTAAGAATATGATGCCAACACCAATAGATTGAAGTACGTGGAAGGCATAGATCCATGGGTGTTCATGGTTGAATGTATTGGTGATATAGCGCAGGTTTAGCTGTAGCATATAACCCCAAAATAACAACTCTAATGCCCTTTTGAATCCTTTTTGAACCCGAGGATTCTTGGCAAATCCAGCTTGTTTATTTCGTGCAAGTAGATAAACAAAAACAACGCCGGTAACTACAAAGAATAGGGGAGCGGTGAACCCTTTCATAAAATACCACCAATCAAAAAAAAGGTATCCAGATGTCCCTTTTTCCTTGATCAATTTGATCATTGGTTTAAAGTTACTGAATGTATGCTCGATAAAATGACCTTCAAGCATTAGAAGGATCGCAAAAGACCTTGCCATGTCGATGAACTTTAATCGAACTTTTGGTTTTGCTATAATTTCAGCGTGTTCTCCGTGCATTTTTTTAGTTGAAGTGTAAAAATAAGATATTCTAAATAATCGGAGACATTTATTCTATTTCAGTTGAAATGAATAGCTGAAGCTCTTCCGTACTGTTTTTTAATTGAATTGCGATTGATTTTACGGTTAACCCACTCAAGTTAGATGTGTTGATGCGCATTGTGACGGTTGTTTTTTCTCCGGGTTGAAGTACTGACTTTCCGACATTGGCCTTGGTACAATTACATGGAGCACTAAGCCCATTGATTTCAATAACGTCGTTCGATTTATTTTTAATGAGAAATGTAGCTTCCAGTTGTTGACCTTGTTTAGATTTCCCTAGATCAATAACAGGGGTTAATGTTGTTAATGCAAATTCTTTTTCATCTAAAAAACTGATGCTTTGAATTTCAATTTTCCGTTCTATTGCAGCGGCACGAGAATAAATCGAATTTTGAACGTCATTCGGATTGTCACTGGTTAATTGATTGGCTGTATACTCCCCAAAAGGAACTTGTGAAAAGGTCAATTTACCTCCGTTAACAGCTGTGGCCTCCAAATATTTTACGAGTACACCATTGTTATACGATCGCATGTAATTTACAAGCGAATAAATCCGTCTTTTTGTTAAGTGAACATTGTAGTTTGTTTTTGCGAGCGGGCTAGCCAACCCTTTTACAGTAATGTTAATTTTTGCACCGCGGTCTAGTTCTTCTAACAATAACTTTGTAAACAATGCTAAGTCAGAGACGCCTTTATCAATATACTCAATAAAAAAGTCTTCAATGTCTGCTTTAGCTTCGTTTGCTTTTACACCTGTTAACCCTGCTGCATACTCTTTTTTATAAGTATCAATCATTGCAGTATATGAATTGTAGGATGTGATATAGTTCACTTGCGTGGTTGTGTCTCTGGACCGTGGGTTTGGCATGTCATTATGGAAGTACAAGGTAACAGGCAGTCGCTTGTTTAGTGAGGCCAAGGTTTCTTCTTTTGTTTTTAGAGTACTCTCATGGTGGGGCGTGACTACAAAAATATCGCTACAGCAGGTTGGGTTTTTACTGTAGAATACTCCCAATCGGTTAGAGCTTACAAATTCACGATTTTGCTTATTGAAATAATAGAGGTCATTGGCTGAGCTATTTATAGGAATCCCTGCATTTATAGGTTTCTCCCATTTTGTAGTGAACTTGGAGTAGTGTACATCAAAACCTCCAAATCCATTGTGCCATGTCGAGGAAAAGTAGAGTCTTTTTCTTGTTGAATCCCACCATGGTGAAATATCATTATCAATCGTATTAACGGCATTAATTGATCGAACTCGACCATATTGATTTCCATTTGTAATGGTACAGTAATAGATGTCTAATCCACCTTTACCACCGTCTCGATTTGAGGCAAAAAACAACACCTCATCCCCTTCAATTTTGGCTATTGATGGCATTGTTGTATTTGAACCTGGTTGATTGATTAACGCGCTTAATGAATCAATATAACTCCATTTATTATTTGAATATTGAGCTACCAATATTTTACATAAATAGTTATAGCCGTTGTCGCTACATTTACTAAAATAAAAACGACTACCATCTAGCGAGAACGATCCATTTCCTGTGTTAAATTTTTCAATAAAAAGTGCTTTTAGCGGCTCCGAATTGTTAAACGAATTACTGTCAATATTACTCGTGTATAGCGATGTTGTGTATTTTTTACTGTAAACTTCTTCCGCTTCGTTAATCGAATCTGCCCTCAAGCTTGAAAAGAATAATTGATTGTTATAAATGCCATGACCAAACTCTGAATTTTCTGTATTTACAGTTTCTGGAAGGCGTTCTAGTTGGGCTGAAGTGTCAATGATTGCTGATTTAGCCCAAACAATACTTTCAATTTCTTTTTTTGCTTTTAGGTAGTGATAGCCTTTTTTTTTCTTGTAGTATTTCTTTTTTGCGCGTTTAAAGGTTTCTAAAGCAGTGTTGTAATTTCCATTTTGCTTTTGCATTAAGCCTAAATTCAATAAACTTGCGCTGTATATCCTTGCTTCTTCACGATCATAAACTTTAGCGTAGTAATATGCTGCTTTTCGATAATCTTTGTAAGCCTTTGCCGTTTCAGCATATTTCCAAAGTATGTCTACAGAATTGGAGTCGATGTTTAAGGCTTTTTCATAGTACTGCATAGCATAGAAATAATCGCCTTTATCAAATTGATCTTGTGCAAAATCAAGGTATTTTTTCAAGTTGTTTTGACCAAACAGAGCGCTCGAAAACCCAATGAATAGAACTATTAAATATAGTCTGGACATATTCTATGTGTTATTTGTTTAGGTTTAAAGTGATTTAAAATATAGCGAATAGCTATTTCAAAGCCTCCCCGAGCTCTACTGGCAGGAGTGAGTTTTGAGAAGTTGATGTCATAGCTTAAGCCTACAAACCAACGCTGATAATCCATGCCGACAGAAAGTATACCTGCATCGTTGTTTCGATACCATAAACCACCATAAAGTGCACGGTATTGTCCAAGTTTATTGATCAATGTATATTTTATAGAAGATCCAACAACAAGTTCACGGTATTTTCCTTGCGTTGAAATACTAAAGCTAGGTAGTAAGTCCCAGTCATAATTGAGTTTGTAGATTCCTTTTCCAAACAGGTTTACACGAATATCACGTTGAATAACCTCGTTGTAAAAGCCTTGATTAGGTTTGTTTAGGTTGTAGGCACCAAGCCCAATAGTAAAATTTAATCGTTCGGTTTTGTAGAATTGATAGATTGCGCCAAGCCCTATAGAAAAGTTTGTTTTACGGTCTACTTGAAGTAGTTCGTTTGTGGGAAGGGTAGGGTTGTAAGCTATTCCATCATATTGATTGTCGAAGTAATAGTGGTTAAAATCTAATTGTCGGTGGTTTATGCCCATGTTTATTCCTGGACGAATCGTGTGGGTGGAATCGTTTGTTAATTTAAACTGGTATGAGACATTTCCTTGAACTTCAATGGTTCTTAGGCTTCCGTCTCCAGTCACATCATGAAAGAAGAGCATTCCATACCCCAAGTTTTTAATGCTTGGTGCGTTGGCATCAACAGACAATGAAATGGTGCTGTAGGGGCGGGTAACGGACCTCCATTGATCTCTAAAATTACCTGAAAACCGAACGTCGCCTTTAAAATGGCCTGTATTTCCAGGGTTTTGAAAAATGGGGTTAGCATTAAATTGGGACCAATGTAAATCTTGACTGTATGCCATTGAGCTTATGAAAAGACAAAAGATAAAATGCGGTATGATTTTTAACAATTTCATTGATTAGATGAAGTTACTAAAAAAGAATGTAGGGGAGCGAATTCTAGTTCGATTCTAGAAGTACGAGAAGTAAAACAAGGCCAATAATGAGCAGTAACACAAAAAGTTTCGGGTCTTTGTATAGTGGGTGTTTACCACGCTTTACTATTTTTTCGTAGTCGTGATGTAGTCGCGAAAAATCTTTCTGACGTCTAATTTGCTTAGCCGATGGATTGCGCTCTTTTTTGTCTTTATTTAAAATGAATTTTCTCATTTTTCTGTCTCCCAATTTTTCCTTATACGCTCTAAAATACGATAAGTTCTCATTTTAGCATTCGCTTCAGTTATATTATAGATGTTAGAAACCTCTTTAAAACTAAGACCTTGAAAGAATCGCAGTTCAATTAACTCGATTTGATCCTCATCTAAGCCGTTTAACATTTCAATTAAACGCTCTTGATTTTCCATGCTCATCGAACTTGATATGTTCGCTTCACCAGCAAGGTCTACCACCCTGTTTTCATCGATGGCTACCTCAATGTTTTTTTTCGATTTCCTGAAGAACATTAACACTTCATTTTGGGCAATACGATACAACCAACTTGAAAAAGGAAATCCACGATCTTCATATTTCTGAATGTTGGCCATTGCTTTCATGAATGTCTGCTGAGTAAGGTCACCTGCAAGGTCTTCTCTGCCACCAATTTTTTTGAAAATAAAACAAAACAATTGCTCAAAGTATCGATCATAAAGCACGCCAAAGTATTTGCTATGCTTTTTAGCAAGGGCAATAACCTCAGATTCGGGCAAGTTGATAATGTTCTTTTTTCGTAACAAATAATCTTAATTATACAGGTATAATGCCTTTCTTAAAAAAAGTAACACTATGGGGTACTCAAAGAAACAGGAATTATTTTTCCATTCATCCATTGGTCAGCATTTAAGGCAAAATCAACAATGTATTCAGCCATTTTATCTGCTGAAACAGGAGCCTCATACCCAGGAAATGCTTCTTCTAACATCTCAGTTTGAGCTGCACCCAAACACAAGCAATTCATTTTAATGAAAGTGTCTTTGTATTCTTCAGCAAATAATTCCGTAAAACTACAAACAGCTGCCTTGGATGTTGAATAGGCTGTTAGTCCGGAAAACTTAACACTTCCTTGAAAGCCACCAACAGAACTAATGTTTACAATATGCGCCTTGTCCATTTTAGGAAGGGCTGCTTGAACAGTTTCCATTACACCCATCACATTAACACTGTAGCATGTTTCTAAATCTTCTCTGCTTAATTCAAGGAAAGGTTTGTTTACGAGCACACCTGCATTGTTGATTAAGATATCAATAGAGGGGTAGTTTAAAAATATGGTTTCACACTGAGAACGCACATCTTTGGCATTAAGGTCCAAGGCAAAACATGTTACGTTTGAATACGACTTAAAGGACGCCTTCATGCGTTCTACATTTCGGGATAATGCAAGAATATTAAAATCAGAATTTGAGGCCAATTGATGTACAATTGAACTGCCTATTCCACGGCTAGCACCAACCACCACAATCGTTCTAGACATCATCAAAAGATATTACAAGTTCTTCGCTTGCTGGGTGAGCTTGACATGCTAAGATATAACCATCTTCAACCTCATCCTCTGTTAAAGAGTAATTCATTTTCATTGAGGCTTTACCCTTAATTACTTTCGCTTTACATGTACTACATACACCACCTCTACATGAATATGGGGCATCTAATCCTTCTTTGTTTGACTTTTCTAAAATACTCATTCCATCTGCTTCCAATTGAAACGATTCTTTTTCGTCATCAAGAATAACAACAATGGTTGATGTTCCTTCAAAATTAGAAGAAGTTTCAGCTTGTGCTGTTTTTAGTTTGACAGGTGTAGTAAATAATTCGTACTTAATTTTATCCTCAGAAACACCAAATGTTTTTAATACATCAAGTGCCGATAATATCATTTCTTCAGGACCACAAAGTAGAAAGCAATCAGCCTTGAGTAATGCCAGATTTTCCTTAATGATTTCCGAAATGTTGTTGCTATCTAACCGGCCGTTTCCAAAACCATCCGTTGTCTCACCACTTAAATAATAGCGTGTATCTGTTTTTGAGAGTGCATCTAAATCCGGTTTGAATAGGATGGATGACTGTGTTCGGTTTCCATAAAACAAGGCCAAAGACTTACCTGTTGCTTCAATCTTTTTGGCAATAGACATCACGGGAGTTATACCACTACCTGCAACAAAAGAAACAACTGTATTGAAGTTGTCCTCAATTGTAAAATTACCCTGAGGGCTAGATGTTAAAATTTCTGTTTGCTCGTTGGCGACATCATTAAACCAAGTAGAAATGATTCCCTTGTCTATTTTTTTAACAGCGACAGCGAGTGTTTCGTTTTCTCCAGAGCAAATTGAGTAAGAGCGTCTGTGCTCTTCACCATTAATTGTAATCGCAAAATCAAGGTATTGACCTGGGGTAAAACGATATGTCGATTTTAAATCAGCTGGAATAGCTAAAGATACCATAACGGTGTCTTCAGAAAGACGTGTGATTTTTAAAATTGTAAGAAGGTTGAATCCGCGAGGCGTTTTAACCTTTGTTTTTGAAGTAAAAATTTTCTTTAAAAATGCCATACTATTTAAATTAATCGTCGAATGAAACGACAAGTTTTTCACTTGTTGGGTGCGCTTGACATGTTAGGATATACCCTGAGCTAACTTCGTCTTCTTCAAGTGCGTAATTTACATCCATGCGCGCAGACCCTTCAAGTATTTTAGCTTTACATGTACAGCAAACACCTCCCTTACAAGCGAAAGGTAAATCCCCTCCAGCTTTTTGCGCAGCATCCAAAATGTTTTCGCCATTAGAGTCTAGGTTAATATCAATTTGTTCTCCATCGATAATAACAGATACGTTTGATTCTACCTGATCTAAAGATACAGTAGTTAGGTCTGTTTTTTCGTTTTCAGTAGATGGTGCTGTAAACAATTCAAAATGAATGTTTGAAGGCGCTGTGCCTTTTTCAATTAAAGCTTCTTTAACACCCATTATCATGGATTCAGGACCGCAAATATATGCTCCACTAATTTCAATGTCTTTTAAAAAGGCATCGAATAATTGGATTGTTTTTTCTTTGTCAATTCGTCCTTTCTGAATGGCATTTCCTAAGCTTTCTCTAGAGAGGACATGGATGATCCGCAAACGACCCATGTATTCATTTTTCAATGCTTCAATTTCTTCTCGAAAAATAATAGAAGCAAAACCTTTATTCCCATAAAACAATGTTACATCACTGTTAGGTTCATCGTGCAATGCAGATTTTGCAATTGAAAGCATGGGGGTAATTCCACTTCCTGCCGCAAACAAAACATACGAGTTCGCATTTGAAGCATTCGTTGACAGCTTAAAGTTTCCAGTTGGAGTCATTACATCTAACAGCATACCTTCTTCCAGAACCTTATTTGCATAAGTAGAAAACTTACCGTCAGGGACTTGTTTAACTGCTACTCGCCACTCATTTTCAAAAGGCGATGAGCACAATGAATAAGACCTTCTAACATCTTCATTGTCAATGTCAGCTTTTAGGGTTAAATATTGACCAGATTCAAAATTGTAATCGTTACGCAAGTTCTGAGGAACAGTAAAAGAAATTGACACAGTGTCTTCCGTTTCCTTTTTTACATCGTTAATCTTAAGTGAATGAAATTTTGGGGTCATGCTTGAATTTATTTGCATGCAAAGCTACTCATTTTTATGCTATTCAACATGATATCTATCACCATAGATTAACTCTTATTGGTTTTGATAGCCTTTCAATCATTGAATTTTCGTAGATTTGCATAGGACAATTTTTAGAAAATGAAAGAGCAAGATATTTCAAGACTTGAACAGATATTTCAAGAAAAAATTGATAATGATATTAAAATCGAGCCGAGAGACTGGATGCCTGACCGTTATCGCCAAACCCTTATTCGTCAAATATCACAACATGCACACTCTGAAATTGTTGGTATGTTGCCTGAGGGGAACTGGATAACACGTGCGCCAAATTTGCGAAGAAAAGCAGTGCTTTTGGCTAAGGTTCAAGATGAAGCAGGACACGGGTTGTATCTATACAGTGCTGCAGAAACACTGGGTGCAGATCGTGAACAAACAATTGATGATTTACACTCAGGTGTAGCTAAGTACTCTTCAATTTTCAATTACCCAACAATTTCTTGGGCAGACATGGGAGCAATAGGCTGGTTAGTCGATGGTGCTGCCATAATGAACCAAGTACCACTGTGTAGGTGTTCCTATGGTCCGTATGCTCGAGCAATGGTGCGTGTTTGTAAAGAAGAATCTTTCCACCAGCGTCAAGGGTTTGAAATTATGGTGAATTTAATGAAAGGAACTCCTGAACAAAAAGCAATGGCACAAGATGCGTTTAATCGTTTTTGGTGGCCGTCGTTAATGATGTTTGGACCAAGTGATGCTGACTCAAAACATACAGCACAGTCTGTAGCGTGGAAAATCAAGCGTCATACAAACGATGAGCTACGTCAAATGTTTGTTGATGCAACAATTCCTCAAGCTGAGTTAATCGGATTAACAATTCCAGACAAAGATTTAAAGTGGAATGAGGAACGTGGTCATTATGATTTCGGTGAAATTAACTGGGATGAATTTTGGCAAGTTGTTAAAGGAAACGGACCGTGTAATAAGGACCGTGTTGATACACGAAGAAAAGCAAAAGAAAATGGCATGTGGGTTAGAGAAGCTGCCAATGCTTATGCTGAAAAACGAAAAGTAAGAAAAGCATCATAATCACGATAGCATGACAAAAAAAGAATGGCCTCTTTGGGAGGTGTTTATTAGAAGTAAACAAGGATTGAGTCACAAACATGTTGGTAGTTTAAGAGCTGCTGATTCGGAAATGGCAATAGAAAATGCAAGAGATGTCTATACAAGAAGGTCTGAGGGCATCAGTATTTGGGTTACAGAATCCAACAATTTGTTTGCATCAAATCCAAGTGATGCAGATTCATTGTATGAGCCATCTGACTCTAAGGTATACAGACACCCAACCTTTTATGACGTTCCTGATGGAATTGAACACATGTAATTTAACTTATTGATGAATTCATTATTTGAATACGTATTAAGATTAGGTGATGATAGCCTAATTGTTGGACATCGATTATCTGAATGGTGTGGTCACGGTCCAATTTTAGAAGAGGATATAGCCATGACAAATTTATCGTTGGATTTTGTTGGCCAGGCAACAGCATTGTATGAATATGCGAGTGAGGTAGAAGGTAAGGGAAGGTCGGCAGATGATTTGGCATTTCTTAGGTTTGACAGAGAGTACAAAAATTTAATCTTGTTAGAGCAACCAAACGGTGACTTTGGAATGACAATGATGAGGCAGTTTTTGTTTGATGCATACCGTAAGCCGTTGTTTGAACGCTTAATTAATTCTACAGACGCAACTATTTCTGCCATAGCAGCTAAATCTTTAAAAGAGACGAAGTACCATTTAAAACATTCTTCAGAATGGATTATTCGCTTAGGAGATGGAACAGAAGAGTCGCACAATAGAGTTCAAGAGTCTTTAGATACCTTGTGGAGATATACTTCAGAGTTGTTTTTTGAAGATGATGTTGATCAAGAACTGACGCTATCTGGAGTAATTCCTTCAATGGAGGGGATAAAAGAAGAATGGTCTGCTTATGTAAATAAAGTATTAGATCTTGCTACGCTAACTATTCCAACTAACAATTGGGAATATGAAGGGGGGCGACTTGGAATGCATTCTGAGCATTTGGGATACATTCTTGCAGAACTTCAATATATGCAGCGTGCTTATCCAGGCATGGAATGGTAACCGAAAAGGATATTTGGGGTTATTTAGAAGATGTATTTGACCCTGAGGTACCTGTTTTAACGGTAGTTGACTTGGGTATTGTCCAAAAAGTTAGTGTTGAAAATTCACGAGTACACATTACGATAACACCAACCTACAGTGGCTGTCCTGCAATGCAACGTATAGAGGACGATATTATAGAAAAGTTGAAAGAAGAATGTGACCTTGAAGTGAAGGTCGACTTAGTTCTTTCTCCAGCGTGGACTACAGATTGGATTAGCGAAGAAGGAAAGCAGAAGCTGAGGGAATATGGAATTGCTCCACCTGAAGATGAGGCAGACAAAAGTGTTCTTTTTGCAGAGCAAACAATTGTCCCTTGCCCCAAATGCAATTGTAAGGACACTAAAATGATCAGTCAATTTGGAAGTACAGCGTGTAAGGCACATTACCAATGTAATGTCTGTCTAGAGCCGTTTGATTACTTTAAGTGTTTGAGGTAGTTTTTTTATTCTTCATCAACCTGTCCATTAAGTACACCGTTTACAAATGGAAGCATTCCAGCAGGCCCAGAGCTCCAGTCCTTCATATGCACCGTTGTTGATTTACTTGTCTCGAAGATGTACCTGATAATATTTAATCGGTCGTTGAGATCAATCCCTGCACCCATAATTACAACATCACTGTCTTGCTGGTTAAAAGAGTTTTTGACGTCTTGCAAACTTGTCCCGCCAAACAAAGTAATGCTTGTGGTGTCAATTCTGTCTTTGATGTCATCAACGATTATTCCTTTTCGTCCGAGTAATAAACAGTTTTTCATTTTCTAAGTGTTTTTTAATGCGACGCTAATAATTAAGGTTAGGAAGTCGTGCGATGGTATGTATTTTAGATTGTATAGCGTATAAATATACGTTTGTTTTTCAGATCTTAATTTCGAATTCTGGTTTTGGAATTCCTTTATAGAACTTCAAATTAGATCCACTTAGGTTAGTTTTTATGAAATCCATAATTTCAGTTTTAGAACCTTTATACAGTGTGTCGAACTCGTATTTTCCTTTGAATTTGAGCTGTACCGCCATAAATGATTCGGAATTTTTTTGAGAAGAAATAACAAAAAAACCGGTACTTTGGGTTGTGTTGTACTTAATGTTAATTTGCTTTATCACGGCAGCATCGTAATTCTTGAGTTTCATTTTACTTCTGAACAGAAACGGAAAGAAGCCAAATTTCCGAACAATGAGCCCTTCTGTTATTTTGGTCAGATCAATCTTCGTTTTAGAGAACATTATCCAAATACTTATGTAGCTGAAAGATAATATCCAATAATGTCCCTTTAAAACATAAACAAGAAAACAAGCCATAAAGATGAATATTAGGCCTACCCCATGAGCAGATGGAGGAAAACTCTTCCCTTGACTATATATATTCTTTTTGTTCATTGCAGCTAACGTTTAGTATAAGCGGTCGTTTTAATGCCGCTTATACATTGTTGTGTTTAGTTGTTTATACCCATTTTATAGGTTTCTAATGCTCTATTTCTGGCATGCTTATGTTCTACAATGGGTTCGCAATAGGTGTTTGTTCTTAATTCTGGAATCCACTTTTTAACGTATGTCTCATTTTTGTCAAATTTCTTCAATTGTTCTATTGGATTAAATATCCTAAAATAAGGAGCGGCATCACAACCAGTTCCTGCTGCCCATTGCCAATTACCATTATTAGAAGATAAGTCATAGTCTAACAAATGTTTAGCGAAATAGGCTTCACCAAGGCGCCAGTCAATTAATAAATGTTTGCACAAAAATCCAGCAGTAATCATCCTTACCCTATTATGCATATAACCTGTTTCGTTCAATTGGCGCATGCCCGCATCCACCATTGGGTAACCTGTATTACCCTCACACCATTTATTAAAATCGTCTTCATTATTTAACCATTTTATACCATCATATTTAGGTTTGAAATTTTGTAAAACCACAGTTGGAAAATGAAACAGTATCTGCATGAAAAACTCTCTCCAAATTAGCTCACTCAAAAATAGACGGTCACTTGATCCAAGCATTGATATTACAGTTCGGACACTCACTGTTCCAAAACGTAAATGTGGACTTAGATAACTGGTAGAATCTATACATGGAAAATCTCGTGTTTCAGAATATGTATGAATTTGAGATAGATCGTAGTCCCGCACTTTTTTTGATGATCTTTTGAAACCTAATTCTTGTAAATCAGGAAATGGTATTGCCTTTTGAAAAAAACTTTTATATGAGATGAAATTGGTTGGGCTATTTGGCTTATAAATTTCTAACCATTTGTTTTTATAGGGCGTAAATACAGTGTAAGGTGTGCCATCTTTTTTTAATACTTCATTTTCTTCATGTATCACTTGGTCTTTAAAAGACAGGAATTCGACACTATTAGAGAACAGTAGTTTTTCAATTTTCGAATCCCGACTTCTTGCGTATGGCTCGTAATCTTTATTCACATACACACTTTTAATTATGTAAGACTGAAGAAGCTCTTTCCAGATTCTAATGGGATTCCCCTTTAAACAGAGTATCGAAGAGTTATTTTTTTTAAGCTTTTGGTCGATGCGGAATAAACTATCATAGATAAAGGTGACACGAGCATCATCAGGTGGCAATTCGTTTATAATTTCTTCATCAAAAATAAACAAGGGAAGGACATTTTTGCCTTTTGAAAGAGCCGTATTTAAAGCTGTATTGTCTTCCAGCCTTAAGTCACGTCTAAACCAAAAAATTGAAATACTCTCCATAGGCTAATTATTGAATAGAATATAGGCGTTAAGAGATGTCGCAATGCAGAGCCAAACGAAATAGGGTAGGATCAAAAATGACTTTAATTTGAGTTCTTGTTTATAACGGAAAAGGAAATAGGTGATAAGAATGGTCAATAAAGAAATGGTAATTAATCCTGCAATGACTGCCTTAAAGTAGAAGAATACAGGGTTCCATGACACATTCAAAACCCATTGAATACCAAAGAGGACAATGATTGTTTTTCGATCAGTCTTTGACGTAAACAAGTGAGCCATATAAATGGCAAAACAAATCATTATGAGTGTCCACATAAAACCAAATACCCAACCAGGTGGAGTCCATGGTGCCTGATTTAAATTTTGATACCAATCGGAAGACACGCCAGTTCCGGTAAATAACCCACCAACAGCCAGTGCCGTAAAATTGAGGACTAGGAACAATAATATTCTTTTGATCATTTTATGCAGTTAATTTCTTTAACATTCCTTTAAAAATAAACCCATGAAAAGGTAGTACAGAATACCAATACAATCTACCCCATAATCCCAAGGGCCTAAAAGTAGCGGTTTGAATCAGCTCTTCATCAACGATTTTAAATTCGAGCCAAGCCTCACCTGGTAATTTCATTTCCGCAAAGAGCAAAAGTCTGCCTTCTTCTTTATTTGCATAGAGAACTCTCCAGAAATCCAGGGCATCACCCGCTTGCAATGTGTCTTTTGATGTTCGTCCCCTTCGCAAACCGACACCACCTACAAGTTTATCCATAAAACCCCTCGCTTTCCAAAGCCAATTTCCATAGTACCATCCTTTTTTTCCGCCAATACTCCAGATTCTTTGAATACTATTTTCGTGGTTTTGATATGTTTTTTTTCGCTCATCTTTAAAACAACCAAATGTCGGGATTTTTATAAAGTCGGATATGTTTATGTCCATACCGCTGCTCGCATAAGCATCCTTCCAGCTTGATATAATTTCGTTGCTTTCGATTTTGCTAAAGGCATTTTCCAGAGCTTCTGTATAGCCTTTAGGCTTAATCCCTATAATCGCATTAAGGTCAGCGTTCCTGCATACAACCTCAATTTTCATACTGTGCACAAGAGATACGGCCAGTTTATAAGAGGTAGAGGTGACAAAGTATAACCAGTAGGAAGATAATTTAGGAGTCATTACTGGAACGATATAAATTTTACGATTTAAATTTCTTACTCGCGCTAATCCTAGGAGCATTTGCTTATAGGAAAGAATATCTGGACCTCCAATATCGAAGTTGTTATTATAGGTTTTCTGGTCAAATATGGATTTAGACAAAAAGGAAATCACATCCGAAACTGCAATGGGTTGGCATCTTGTGTTTAGCCATTTTGGAGTAATCATTACAGGTAATTTTTCTACTAGATCTCTTATTATTTCAAAGGAAGCGCTTCCTGAACCAATAATAATTCCTGCCCGCAGAGTAGTAAATTGGTACGGGCCTCTTTTTAGTTCATCTTCTACATTTTTACGTGATGATAAATGTTCTGAGAGATTGGTTTCATTCACTATGCCGCTTAAATATATCACATGTTGTGCGTTGGTTATTGCCAGTGCATTCCTAAAATTAACAGCGGATTGTTGCTCAAGTAATTTGTAGTCTGATGATGCACTCATGGAGTGGACTAAATAATAGGCTCCATCTATATCTTTTGGAATATTACTTAGAGAGGCTTCATCCAAAAGGTCTAATTTGATGATCGATATTTTTTGCTTTAGTGATTCTGGAGGTTCAAATCTGCTGAGGTCTCTAACACAGCAAGTGACTTCATGACCAGCTTCCACCAAAACAGGTAGTAGACGTTTGCCAATATACCCGGTTGCTCCGGTCAAAAGTATTTTCATAGAGGTTATATTAACTTGTTCATTTTAGTGAGGAGATTCTTCAAACAGCTTATTCAAGACCTTAGTTCTGTAATCGAATATTTCTTTCAGTTTTCGTTTGATGATAAAGGCATTTGCTACATTCCCCATTATCCCAAAGGGAGGCTTATAACTGATTATATCCTTCATCAAGGTTCCTTTTGGCGTGTCCTCTAGAAAATGTTGATGATGCCAAATATTGTAGGGTCCAAATCTTTGTTCATCTACAAAATAGTGTTTGTCCTTAACATGAGTAATCTCAGTTACCCAGGTTGTTTTTATCCCCAATATGGGAGACACCTTGTAAGTGATTATCATGCCCTCATACATTTTATCCGGAAGTCCTTTTGAAGTCACTTCGAATCCCATGTAATCGGGTGTGATTACTTTCAGGTTTTTAGGACTGGAAATAAAATCCCACAATTCATCCACTGAATTTTTGAAGCACTGTTGCCGCTTAAATTGATAAAACCCCATACCTAAGGATTCTTCTTTAAAAGCTCCATTTGATTCAGGATATCATTCGCTTCTGCTGTTTTACTATCACTTAACTTTCTGTTTGAAGTAGAAAGGGTATAAGCTTCCTTTAGTAACTTTTGGTACTTGTCCTCCAGTTTCTCGATTTCTGATTTCTTTTTAAATATTCCAAACATGAATTATTTTTCTCTGATTAATAAGTATACTTAATTTAACAATTCGCAATTGTCGCTTTTAATTAAACACAACAAGTCAATAAAGTGCACTAGTGCACTTTATCCACACTGTATGTCTAAATATAACGAATATGCTGTACTTACTCTCTTTTTAGAAATAAAAAAGCCAATGGAATTCATTTCCATTGGCTTATCGTATTTAATTGTCAATCCTTTTTCAGGTGACACAGATTCTTGTTAACCTAAGAACGGATATTTATAATCTGTTGCAGGAATAAACGTTTCTTTAATTGTTCTAGCAGAAGACCAACGCAATAAATTCATTGGAGCTCCAGCCTTATCGTTTGTTCCAGAACCTCTAGCTCCACCAAAAGGTTGTTGACCTACTACAGCTCCTGTTGGTTTGTCATTGATGTAGAAGTTTCCTGCTGCATTTTCAAGCTTTTTCATTGCCAGGTTAATCGCATAACGATCATTAGAAATGATAGACCCAGTTAATGCATAATCAGATGTACCGTCAACTAAGTCTAAGGTCTCTTCAAATTTATTTTCATCATACACGTAAATCGTCATTACAGGACCAAAGATTTCTTCACAAAGTGTTCTGAATTTTGGGTTCGTAGTCACAACAACAGTTGGTTCTACAAAGTATCCTTTCGATTTGTCATATCCACCACCAATAATGATTTCTGCATCATCTTGCGATTTAATGAAGTCGATGTATCCTGCAATTTTATCAAAAGATCGCTCATCAATAACTGCGTTAATAAAGTTAGAAGTGTCTTCTGGAGAACCCATTTTAAACGTACTAACTTGATCTAATACAATTTGTTTAACGTCTTGCCAAATGTTTGATGGAATGTAAGCCCTAGATGCTGCAGAACACTTTTGTCCTTGAAATTCAAAGCCTCCCCGTGTAATCGCTGTTGCTACTTCAGCAGCATCAGATGATTTATGAACCATGATAAAGTCTTTGCCTCCTGTTTCACCAACAATACGTGGGTAGCTTCTGTAGTTTTCGATGTTGTTCCCAATCTCTTTCCACAAGTGTCTGAAAACACCTGTAGATCCTGTGAAATGTAGTCCAGCAAGATTTTTGTTTTTGAAAACTACATCTCCAGCAGTAGGACCGTCAACAGAAATTAGGTTAATTACACCGTCAGGAACTCCTGCTGCTTTAAATAACTCCATAATTACTTGCGCAGAATACATTTGCGATTCAGCTGGCTTCCAAACAATAACATTACCCATCATTGCTGGGGCAGCACATAAATTGGCACAGATTGATGTAAAGTTAAATGGCGTAATTGCAAAAACAAAACCTTCAAGTGGTCTGTATTCTAATCTATTCCACATTCCAGGCAATGAGTCTGGTTGTTGTTTGTAGATTTCGGTCATGTACTGAACGTTGAATCTAAAAAAGTCAATAAGCTCACATGCGGCATCAATTTCTGCTTGAAACACGTTTTTTGATTGTGCAAGCATTGTTGAGGCATTCATTTTATCTCTAAAGGGACCTGCTAATAAATCTGCAGCTTTTAAGAATATTGCAGCTCTGTGTTCCCAAGGAAGGTTGGCCCATTCTTCACGTGCGTTCATTGCAGCGTCAATGGCATCATTTACATGACTGGCATCTCCATAATTGAAATGACCCAGCACCTTGTTGTGGTCGTGTGGAGGCGACATTTTCATTTTGTTGTTTGTACGAACTTCTTTCCCGTTAATGTGCATTGGCACATCGATTGGTTCTTGGTTGTACATTTCTTTATATTTCGCAATTAAGTTTGTATGCTCAGTAGAGCCTGGGGCATACCCTCTTACGGGTTCATTAATTGCATTTGGAACTTTAAAAAGTGCGTTTGACATAATAAAAATTGTTTTTGCAAAAGTAATCATTGTTGATTATCCTTGCAAAGTAAGTTTTAACGGATGATTATTCGACATAAATATTTAATTTTTTTAGTATTTCAATTTACGTGTGTGTTGATTGGGAACAGTCAACTGTCTTACCAAGACTTGTTGCGAGAAACAAATGAACAAGAACGGGTCGAAAAGGCATCGAGAATATCTTATATGTTTGGAGTGAATGACTTGGATTCGTTGTTTATTCTATCAAATTACATCATTCAGAACAGTACGGTTGAAAATAAGCTGCTTCACTCCATTGGTAGACGGGCATTGGGAAGTTATTATGTGAAGTCAGGGTTTCAAGCACAGGGTAGAGATCTTTTGTTGGAATCAGCCATTCAATTTAAAAAACTGGAAGAAATTTCATTGTACTCAGAAGCTTTGAATGAAGTTGGGAACAGTTATTTTTTGTCCGGAGAAGGGAAGTTGGCGATAGCGTATTATTTGTTGTCGATGAAGGTGGGGGAGCAGGCTCAAGATAGAACATCGCATTACAATGGAATGCTGGGTTTGGCAAAAACATATTGTTCTATCGGTGATACTACCTTAGGGCTAGAATTTGCAAATAAGTTTGTTTCTTTGGCTAAACAAGGACGTAAATATGAAGCGCTCGCGGATAGTTATGCATTTTTAGGGATGATTTATTTTGCGTTGAATAAGCAGAAAAAAGCAACATGGAACTACAATCAAAGTTTGTATTACAGCAAAATGTCTGGGTCGCGTGTACATTTAGCACATAGTTTTAACAACAGGGCCATTTTGGATTATCAATCGAATCAACTGGATTCATCACGGTATTATTTTGATAAATCCTTAGGGTTAAGAAAATATATCGGGAACACAAAGTCGATTATTGAGAGTTATTTTAACTTGGCAAACTTTTTTATTGGCACAAGTGCTTTTGATAAAGCCATGGTGTATTTGGATTCGTCGAGGGTGTTGTCAAAGCGTTTTGGGTATTTGCAAGATGAAATTGATGCATTGATCATGTTGCATGAGTTTGGGAATAGGAACGTACTGGTTCAACAAGTTGACTCGTTAAAAGAGAAATTAAACAGTCAGAACAAAATTTCGTCAAAGATGAGGCAAGGAAGCTTGATTACATTGAAGAATTCACGAAATAAAAAGCAATACGTTTCACCTAGAAATCGAGGAGATTATGCCCCTTGGATTATTATTTCGCTTGTTTTACCCCTTGTTGTATTGCTCGTTATTTTTGTCCAAAAACGATTAGTTTAATTTTCCAGGATATTCAAGTTTGAATTTAGGAACGTAGACATGGAAGAGGCTGGTGTCACTCACGTTCTTAAATGTGTAAACGCCTTTCATTAGGCCAACATCAGAAAATAGTTCACACCCACTAGTGTATCTAAATTTTTCTCCGGGCTTAAGTATTGGTTGCTCTCCAATTACACCTAAACCGTTTACATATTGCGCTTCATTAAGCGAGTCAAATATAGACCAATCACGCACAAGGAGTTGCACCTCAAAATCATTTGTGTTTTCAATAAGTATACTGTAGTTGAAAAAGTAGTGCGAAGTTGCAACATCAGAAAGGTCAGGTCTGTAGTTTGTGGCAACAGATATTTGAATCCCAGATGTGGTTAATGTGCTCATATTGTCGGGTTGTTAATCCGAATATACTAAAATATATAAGGATATATAACCAGTGTCTAGAATATGTATTATAAATGCTCGCTGAAACAGAATGCTTATTTATAATGAGTCTAAATTGTGTGATATCGCAATCTTCACTCTTTGCAACTAATAACATTGAATTTGAATTTTATATTTTTGCGGTTGTATTTATAAACGCTTCAATGCATGTCGAAAACAGTAAAGCTTAAGAAAGGCTTGGATATCAGATTAGTAGGTGCGGCTAGCAAGGTGAAAACCAATGCTAAAACACCCCAAATGGTATCCATGAAGCCAAGTGACTTTCATGGTATGACACCAAAAATGCTCGTTAAAGAAGGGCAAGAAGTGAAAGCAGGAACAATTATTTTCCAAGACAAGTATAATGAACCAATTAAGTTTTCTTCGCCAGTATCTGGTAAAGTAGAGAAAATTGTAAGGGGGGAAAAACGCCGGATCTTAGAAGTATTGATTTCAACTTCACAAGATCAACAATTTGAACCCTCTGATGTAAAGTCAGTTGAATCAATGTCTAACGACGAAGTTAAGGCTACAATGCTTGCTTCAGGGTTATGGCCATTTGTTAAACAACGTCCATTGGATATTGTAGCAAATCCTATAAATGAACCTAAGGCAATTTTTGTTTCAACTTTTGATAGCTCGCCCTTAGCTCCAGATTTCAATTATGTTCTTGAGGAAGAAGGAGAGGCATTTAATGCTGGAATGGATGCTTTAAAGAAGTTGACTTCTGGTAAGGTGCATTTAACGCTTAACGGTAAGTCTTCTGCTGCTACAACATTTACAAATGTAAAAGGAGTTGAAGTAAATACATTTACAGGTAAGCACCCTGCTGGAAACGTAGGTACACATATCCACCACATTGACCCCGTAAACAAGGGGGAATTTGTTTGGACAGTAAACGCACAAGATGTAGCTATCATTGGTCGTTACTTCTTAACGGGTAAATACAATGCTAAACGTACAATCGCTTTAACAGGCTCTGAGATTAAGGACCCTCAATACATCGACACAATTATAGGTGCAAATGTTGCGGACCTTTTAGATGGACAACTTACTTCGGACAATGTTCGTGTTATTAGTGGTAATGTATTGACTGGTGATAAAATAGCTCAAGACGGCTACTTAGGATTTTACCATAATCAAATTACGGTAATTCCAGAAGGAAACGAACTTAAGTTTGTTTTGACAAAAGGTTGGCTAGGACTTGGTTTTGATAAATTCTCAAACTCACGTTTATTTCCAACATTTTTGACAGGAAATAAAAAGTTCCGTTTAGACACCAATACAAACGGTGAAGAGAGAGCATTTGTAGTAACAGGGGAATTGGAAAAAGTTTTCCCGTTCGATATCTTACCAATGCAATTAGCAAAAGCTGCAATTACAGATGATATAGATGGAATGGAAAATTTAGGGATTTATGAAGTAGCCCCTGAAGATTTTGCATTATGCGAGTACGTTTGTACAACAAAAATTAACATTCAAGACAAAATCCGAAAAGGTTTAGACCTTATTGGAGAAGAGTGCATGTAATATTTATTTAAAGATTAATTACAGTGAAGTTCTTAGAAAATATAGTTCATAAAATGGAGCCAAAGTTTGCTAAAGGTGGTAAACTAGAAAAGTGGCATCCAATGTTTGAATCATTTACAACCTTAGCTTTTACACCTGCAATTGTGACTCAGAAAGGGGCACACATTAGAGATGGTGTAGATTTAAAACGTACAATGATTACAGTAATCATGGCAATGGTTCCATGTTTATTATTTGGTATTTATAATACGGGCCATTGGGAAATGGTTGCAGCAGCAGGAGATAGAGGTTTAGACTTCTGGGCTAATGGAGGAGCTAAATTTATGGCTGGCCTATGGGTTGTGTTACCATTAATTGTCGTTTCGTACGGTGTTGGTCTTACCATTGAATTCATCTTTGGATTCTTAAGAGGACACTCGTTACATGAAGGGTTTTTGGTTTCAGGAATGTTAATCCCCCTTGTTATGCCTGCAGACGTTCCGTTATGGATGGTAGGTGTTGCTACAGCATTTGCTGTAATTATCGGAAAAGAAATTTTTGGAGGAACAGGAATGAATATATTGAATGTTGCTTTAACAGCTAGAGCATTCTTATTCTTTGCATATCCTACTTCAATGTCTGGAGATAAAGTTTGGATGGCTGGTACAGAATCAAAGGTAGATGGTTTTACAGGTTCAACAGCACTTGGTGATTTAGCAACCTTTATGTCAGACAAACCTGTATTTGAAAATTTAGAGGCCTACACTAATAATTATTCGTTTTTCGATTCTGTTTGGGGTATGATTCCAGGTTCAATTGGTGAAACGTCTTTAATTGCAATCTTAATCGGTGCGCTTATTTTATTAATCACAGGAGTAGGTTCGTTGAGAATTATGGCTTCTTTCTTTATTGGAGGATATGTCATGGGATTAATTCTTAATGCATTTGGTGGAAATGAATTTTTGGATTTACCAGCACATTTTCATTTAGCTATTGGAGGTTTTGCTTTTGGGGCCGTGTTTATGGCAACAGATCCTGTTACCGCATCTCAAACAGCAACAGGAAAAATTATTTATGGTTTCTTAGGTGGTCTAATTGCGATCTTAATTCGTGTATTAAACCCTGCATATCCAGAAGGTGTTATGCTTGCAATCTTGTTCATGAATGTAATGGCTCCAATTATTGACCATTATGTTGTTCAAGGGAATATCAAACGAAGATTAAAAAGAGTTAAAACTGCATAGTTATGGCAATTAATAGAGATAGTAACGGGTATACTTTCGGCTTCGCAATTGTTTTAGTTGTTGTTGTTGGTTCAATCTTAGCATTATTAGCTATGGGTTTAAAACCAAGACAGGATAAAAACGCTGAGGTTAAGAAAAAACTAGACATCCTTTCAGCAATGATGGATATTGATGCACTTGGTATTGATAGATCAAATGGAGAAGCTGAATTTGACAAGTACATTAACTTGGATAATGCGGTTGTTCTTGATGCTAATGGAGACATTAAAGAAGGAGTTGTTGCATTTGATGTAGATATCAAAAAAGAGTACAAGGATAAAACCTTAGGTGCAAAAGATAGAAATTACCCACTTTACGTTTCAGAAATGGACGGAAAAGCAAAGTATATTTTACCTGTTGTAGGTAAAGGGCTTTGGGGACCAATTTGGGGAAATATTTGTATCGGAGAAGACTTAAGAACAATTGAAGGTGCTTCTTTTGGACACAAAGGAGAAACACCTGGTCTAGGAGCTGAAATAAAGCAACAGTTTTTCATTGACCGTTGGGTTGGAGAAAAAATTACAGCTGAGTCTGGAGTTTTCTCAAAATTTGAAATCGTTAAAGATGGTTCAGGTGCAACTAAAGAATCTAAAGTAGATGGAATCACAGGAGGTACAATTACCTCGAAAGGAGTTGAGGAAATGGCGAATAGATGTTTAGAGGTTTATGTTCCTTATTTCAATAAACTTAAAAACAAATAAAGATGAGTGAAGTAGCACAAGACGCGAAAGCTCCAAGAGAGCCATTGTTTTCAAAGAAAAACAAGAAGCTAGTTACGGATCCGTTAACGGATAATAACCCTGTAACTATTCAAGTATTAGGTATTTGTTCTGCACTTGCAATTACGGTTCAAGTTGAGCAGGGAGTTGTAATGGGAGGAGCAGTACTTTTTGTATTGATTTTAGGGAATTTATTTATCTCTTTAATGAGAAATCTAATCCCATCTAGAATTAGAATTATTGTTCAATTGGTTGTGGTTGCAGCTTTGGTAATTATTGTAAATGAAGTACTAAAAGCTTTTCTACCTGATGTTTCTGAAAAGTTATCGGTGTTTGTTGGGTTGATTATTACAAACTGTATTATCATGGGACGTTTTGAGGCATTTGCAATGGCAAACAAGCCTTGGCCTTCAATTATGGATGCTGTAGGTAATGGTGTTGGATACGCTGGTTTATTGATTTTAGTTGCAGTGTTTAGAGAGTTGTTTGGCTCAGGAACGTTATATGGGTACCCAGTTTTTGGAGATTATATTCAAGGAAATGGGCTGTACGCTTTGGGGTATGTGAACAATAACATGATGATTTTGCCTCCAATGGCGCTAATCATTGTTGGTGTTATTATTTGGGTACAACGTTCTCGTAACAAATCATTAGTAGAATCTAATTAATCGATTGAAATAAGATATTATGGAAAGCACATTAGATATTTTTATAAAAGCCATCTTCTCTGAGAATATGATTTTTGCATACTTTTTAGGTATGTGTTCATATTTGGCCGTATCAAAAACGGTTAAAACAGCAGTTGGATTGGGAGCAGCAGTTATTTTTGTCTTGCTTGTTACCGTACCCGTAAATTACTTGTTAGAAAATTACTTGTTAAAAGCCGGAGCATTGGAATGGATTAATCCTGATTGGGGAGTTAATGGTGCCAGCCCAATTGATTTAAGTTTTCTTTCATTTATTATGTTTATAGCAGTTGTTGCATCAATTGTACAATTGGTAGAAATGTTGGTTGAGAAATTTGCACCATCGCTTTACGGAGCTTTAGGTATTTTCTTACCACTTATTGCAGTTAACTGTTCTATTTTAGGTGGAGCATTGTTTATGCAAGATCGTCAGTACTCAACTATCTTAGATGCTACTGCATTCTCTCTTGGTTCTGGTATTGGTTGGTTTATCGCTATTGTTGCAATTGCAGCAATTCGTGAAAAAATTCGTTACTCAAATGTTCCTGCACCTTTAAGAGGTTTGGGAATTACATTTATCATTACAGGGTTAATGGGAATTGCATTTATGAGCTTCTCAGGAATTAAGTATGGTAAAGATGAGGTGAAAGCAGAAACAGTTCAGGTAGACGATACAAATAATACAAATCATTAATTAGAAGAAAATGGAATTATCATTAGGTTTAGCGTTAACGTTAACAGTCTTTCTAGTCGTTGTATTGGTATTGGTATCAATGCTACTATTTGTTAAGGCAAAATTATCTCCATCGGGTAAAATTACAATCGATATCAATGATGGTGAAAAAACAATAGAGGTAGAGGGTGGAGACACCTTGTTAAGCACACTTAGTAACAATGGAATATTCTTACCATCAGCATGTGGTGGTGGTGGAACATGTGTTCAGTGTACATGCCATGTTTTAGAAGGTGGAGGAAATATACTTCCAACTGAGGAGCCTCACTTTTCAAGAAAAGAAATAGCAGCGAACAAAAGGTTAGGTTGCCAAGTAAAGGTGAAGGAAAACATGAAGATTCATGTTGAAGAAGAAATTTTAGGTATTAAAGAGTGGGAAGCTACTGTTGTATCTAATTTTAATGTTGCAACCTTTATTAAGGAGTTTATTGTTGAGATTCCGGAAGATATGAATTATAAGGCTGGAGGATACATCCAGATAAAAATTCCTAAGTGCACCATTAATTATTCAGAAATGGATATTTCTGCTCACCCTCAAGATCACCCAGGTGAGCCTGATAAGTTTAAAGCAGATTGGGATAAATTTGGTTTATGGCCACTTGTTATGAAAAATGACGAGGAGGTTGTAAGGGCATACTCTATGGCTTCTTATCCTGCAGAAGGAAGACGAATCATGTTGAATGTTCGTATTGCTACTCCACCATGGGATAGAAATCGTAATGCTTGGATGAATGTAAATCCAGGGGTTGCTTCATCGTTTATCTTTAACTTAAAGGTTGGTGATAAAGCAATAATTTCAGGACCTTATGGAGAATTCTTTATAAATGAGTCTGATGCAGAGATGTTGTATATAGGAGGTGGTGCTGGAATGGCTCCAATGCGATCACACTTATATGAGTTGTTTAGAACATTGAAAACAGGCCGTAAAGTATCTTACTGGTATGGAGGTCGTTCAAAAGCTGAATTATTCTACATCCATTACTTTAGAGATTTAGAAAAAGATTTTCCAAACTTTAAGTTTTACTTAGTATTATCTGATGCTTTACCTGAAGATAACTGGGTTGTTAAAGAAAATACAGAAGATTCAAAAGGAGATGGATTTAAAGGTTTTGTTCATCAGGTAGTAATTGATGAGTATTTATCTAAACATGATGCTCCAGAAGATATTGAGTTTTATTTCTGTGGTCCTCCATTAATGAATCAAGCCGTTATTAAAATGTGTGATGATTGGGGAGTTCCTGATGAAAACGTACGATTTGATGATTTTGGAGGTTAAACCTTGATCATTGACATTATTAAAATCCTGTTAGAAATAACAGGATTTTTTTTGATTAAATAATTACTGTTTTAAAATGGCATACCTTTTGTATAATTTCAATTCGGATTAAAGCTTATTTTATGAAAACACACTACTTATTACCTGTTTTAGCATTAATTATTGGATTGTCTTCCTTTGCTCAACGTAGCCCTGAAGCGATTAATTCAGTAGAGTCAATAACAAACGAATTGCGTCAATGGGATGCCATTCGTGGACCTTGGTTGGCCCAGAGTGTTGCTGCCTTGTCAAAAAATGAAGCAATTCCAGGTCGGACATTCCCAGAAAATTTCACACCGCATCAAATGATGAGAAAGGTGCCGATTGATTCAAGAAATCGCCTCTTAGCAATGTCTCATCAAAACCCCATGAATGATCGTGTACTGAATCAATTGGCAAACATGGTAAGGTCGGTGGAGTGCCAGCCGGTGCGTGGAAGATCATACGGTGACCCACATTTAGTTTCTTATGACGGTGCACGCTATTCATTTCAAACGGTTGGTGAGTTTGTGATGACTAAATCGATGGATGGTCAGATAGAGGTTCAAACACGTCAAAAACCACAAAAACAAGACTTCTCTTTAAATACAGCAATTGCGATGAATGTTTCAGGCGATCGTGTTTGCATTTACGCAAGTGATTACCCCGACAGTGATTACTCTACACCTGTTCGTGTGAATGGTCAATCATTACGTATGACAGGAAAAACATATTTCTTAAATAATGGCGGAACCATTCGTAAAATTAGTAATAACTATACTGTACATTGGCCAACAGGGGAATCCGTAAACACTGAAATAAAAAGGAGTGGAAACATGGATTTTCTAAACATTGGTGTATCTATAATTCCTTGTTCGCGAATTGGTTATGATGGATTAATGGGTAACGCTAACGGTTCAGAGTTCGATGACTATCGCGGTTCTCGTGTAGCGCGTAGAATTCCAAATGATCCTTTTGGTGATCAAGGCTATGGCAGTAAAGAACGACAAGCTTATTTGGCGCGACAATTTGCTGATCAATACCGTATAATTCAATTGAATTCCTTGTTTGATTATCGTCCAGGTACTTCTACGGAAACGTATACAGATCGTAGTTTTCCACGTGTTTTTCATGATATGAATGACTTGAATCAACGTACACTCAACCGTGCCAGAAGAAACTGTGAAGAGCAGGGGATTTCTGCTAGAGATATACAAGGGTGTATTTATGACAACGCATATTTAAATATTGCTCCAACAAATGAGCCATTATTTACAGAACCTACAGACGGGGTAGAACTTAGACCAGTAGTAAAACCAATGGTAAATGATAATCAAGGAACCAGGCCTTTTACTTCAAAACCAGCTCATGAAAGAACGGAGGCTGAGCAGAAAAAAGAATTACCAAACAAACCTAAGCCGGCAACAATTAAACCGGTTGATGAAGGTGTTGTTGACCCAATAAACCAACGTGAGGAAGTAAAAGAGGTGCCTGTTGTTAAGCCAACTCCAAGACCTCCATCACCAAAACCAAAACCTACGCCACGACCAAGGCCGGTCAGATTAAAGCCAACTCCAGTGCCAAAACCACGACCAGTTGTGACTCCTCCTCCTTCAAGGCCTTCGGCTCCAAGGCAAAATCAAAGTCCAAAACCTGTGTCAAAACCTCCTACTTCTAAAAGAGGGAGAGGATAGTTGAAAAAACTGTTGAAACTTACTTTTTATTCTTCGAAATGAGAATCTGTTATTCTTTAATTTCGAAGAATAACTAGTACTATGATAGAAATTAATCAACTAAGCACAGAAGATATTTTTATAGTGAATCATTTGGCAAAAGAAATTTGGCCAGACACATTCAAAGATATTTTAACTCCTGAACAAATTACATACATGCTTGATTGGATGTATGATATACAAACTTTACAAGAAGAAGTTCAAACGGGACATTTGTATTATTTGATTAAATATGAAGGGAGGGCCCTTGGGTTTATGGGCTTAGAACCAAACTATCCCGATTCAGGATTTCTTCGGGTACATAAAATTTATATTCACCCAGAAGCTCAAGGAAAAGGTTTAGGTAGATCGTTGATTAATCATGCCATTGACGTCGCTTTTGACTTGGATTTAACTTCGATACACTTGAACGTAAACCGTTTTAATAAAGCCGTCGATTTTTATAAGAACATCGGGTTTAAGGTAATCGGTGAGGAGGATATTGATATTGGAAAGGGTTATTTGATGGAAGATTTTATCATGGAGCTTCCGCTGAAAAAGAATTAATTCACATTCATTTTTTCGGCGCATTCAAAATGCCCTTTAGGACATGTTTTATGTCCATGTAATCCACAAGGCCTACAATCTAAGTTTTCCACTTCAACTATCGCAGAGTTTTCGGATAGTGGACCAAACCCAAAATTGGGGGTTGTAGAACAGAAAAAGGCCGTTACGGGGGCATTAACAGAAGAGGCTAAATGAAGAGGGCCTGAATCATTCACATAGTTTCTTGTAGCACTTTCCATTAGTGCAGCAGATTTTAAGAGGGATAATTTCCCTGCAAGTATTTCAATTTTATGTAAAGGATTCTTTTTTACTAATGTTTCACATCGTTCAACATCATTTTTACCACCGATTAAATAAATCGTTTCTTGTTGAGGAAGTGTTTGGATAAGTTCCGTCCACTTATTAATTGGCAACTGTTTTGTAAACCATACAGAGGCGGGAGCAATACAGTAGTAACGTTCTTTTATAAGTTTTGAAATTGAGTGCCTATCTTCTTTTGATGGAACTAATTCTGGACGCACTTTTGAAGAAGTACCAAACTCATGAATGACAGAAAGATTCCGTTCTACTTCGTGTGTGCCATTTCCAATAACATGGTCAAATGACTTTGTATATAGAAATGAAAATGGGTTCTTTTTAAATCCATAACGTTTTTTACCCCGACTCAATCCTGCAATTAACCCTGAACTTCCAAAACGGTGTAAGTTAATTACCAGATCATAATTTGATTTTCTAACTTGTTTGATTAACCCAAATAATGACTTCCATTTACCATTTGTTTTATCAAAAATGTAGACAGAATTTAATTTAGGATTGTTCGCGAGTAAAGACTCGTTGCCTTTTTTAACTAAAAAATCAATTTGAGAATTTGGAAACAACCGGTTTAATTCTGAAACAAGGGGCGTTGCTAAAATGACGTCTCCCAAGAAAGCTGTTTGAATAATTAAAATCCGTTTCATTAAGAACAAAAGTAATGTTATTTCAACAAGGTAACGTGTCCTCGTTTTATAATTTCAATGCCATTTCCATCTCTTAAATTTAGCATGTAAAGGTAAGTTCCGGTATTAGCCATCTTGCCTGAGAAAGAAATTCGCCCATTCCAGCCTTCTGTGGGAGTGTTGGTTCGGTATATCACTTGTCCTAAACGGTCAAAAATAGTAAAGTCGTAATTGACAGGGTCAAAGTCCGTTAGAATTGGCTTAAACAATGGGTTGAGTCCTTCAGGTGTAAATGCATTTGGGATAAATATCAGTGGTGGTAGTGTAATACAAGCTTCATTAGACCTACTTATTTCTGAAAAATTATAGATGTTCATGGCCTCTATGGCTTCTATGTAGTAGCAAATCTTACCCTTAGAAACGAGTTCATAAACATCATCAACAAAAGATCTTGAGTCAGCGGGAACAGAAGCGATAGGGGTGGGGTTAAAAATTCCGTCTTTTCCTCGATATATGTTGTAGCCAAGAATCCCACCCTCGTATTCATGATAAGCTGTCCAGTTTAAGTAGTTTATTTTAGAAACTTCATCATTTGTAATGGATAGCAGAATCGTTTTTGCTTCATTTGTTGTGTCTCTTAGTTGACCACAGCTATCAACCAATTGTACTCTGTATGTATAGGAATAATCAGTTACACGTACTTCTTGATCTGTATACGTAAGTTGATTGGCTGTTGCGGGTACTCGTCCTAGTTCTACAAAAATATCGTCATCTAAACGTTGAAATGATGCCTCGAGAATGTTTACACTAGCATCAACATAGAGCCTTAAGTCTACCTCATCGTTATTGACTGTTGCTACTTGTAAGTAATTAAAGGCTGGTTGCTCAGGTGCAGTCACATAAATTGTTTGTGCGTTCGAAAAGGACTCTTGCCCTAGAACTGAGTTTGCCTGAATAACAAAGGTGTAGGTTTCTCCAGGTAAAACGTCAATGCTTAAGTTCGTAGCTGTGGTGCTTCCAAAATCAAGCCACCCACCAGTTCCAATGTGCCCCACTATTGTATATGTATTTATTCCTTCCCAACCAATATATGGCGTCCATGAAAGTTCAATTTGACGGCTACAGATATCTAGAGATGAACTGAGAAACGTAGATGTATGAATTTCTCCTTTTGCAGATGTTTGGTATGTTGGAGGTACGCTGGTCGTCCAACAGGAATCGAAAGCTGCAACTGAATAGGTCAACGGTCCAGTGTTTGTTGTTGGGATATAGCTGTATGAAGTTGTTCCTATTCCAAAAACCTGATCAAGTTCAACAATAGCTCCACTGGCATCTTCTACATAAACAACGTATCCAAAGGTATCTTCTTGACCATTTTGATTCCAAGATATAGTAACAGCTCCGGATAATGTATCAATGGTTACAAAATCTAGAATTGGAATGTCTGGGGATATATTATCTTGAAATAAGTCACCTTGTATGTTTGATTTGTAGTTACAAGGGCTGTTAGGGAGCACAACCTGATAGCTAAAGAAATCTTCACAAACTGTAATGGTGTCCTTGTAAAAGTTAGTGCCAAATGGCACACTATCATGAAGTGCCCAAGTTCCCAAAGGATACTCACGATAAATGTGATAATATGCTCCCATTGAAGTTAAACCTGGATAAGTAGGGTCGTTCCATTGCAGAATTGCTGTGCCATTACCAGGGTTGTTTAAATCGAGGTAGATGTTAGATAAGGTATCTGAGAATCGTTCTGTATCTCCATCACACCCTGCAGTGGTAGATAGGTAGTAATTATTTGCTTGAGTTACCCCTAGCGTTGTAAATGTTGTTGTATTAATGTCTGTAATAACACCGAGTAATCCTCCCTGAATTGAATAAATTTGATACGCATTGAAAGAAGCTGTGGGGTCTAACACTGGAGACCAATTGAGTGTAACATCTCCAAGACTATTTGTCTGAATGCAATCAATTTGAGGTGCAGGTATAACACCTGTATTTTCTACATTTATTGTTATAGTGGCATAGCTAACCTTTGGCACAGCACAGTAATTGTCTTGGACTTTAAAGACAAAGTGATACGGAATTAAATCTGCTACGGTTCCATTTTGAGTAAGCAGGTGGTCACACGATGTTTGCCAATTAAAATTTGTAGAAACACCCTGTGGCATTGTTATTAATGGGGTTGCATCGAGTGTAGCACATGGGGTAATTGCACAACCTGTATTGGCTGTATAGTTGGTGCCAAACATAAGACCACTTGCTGATAGAATATTATCTTGAGGCGTACCGTCTTGAAGTACTTCAACGTCGGTAGAGCTTAAATTAAAATTAATTAAGTCTCCTGCGCTGATGGTTGTTTCAAAGAGACCTCCAAAAGGTCCTGTAATGAGTGGTTTGTTATTTGTGCCAGTACAATTTGTAATGATGAGTAACATTTCACGTTCAACCTCTGCAATTAAAACACCACTGCGGTATGATTGCGCCAAAATTTTCACATTAAAACTCCCTGAATTGGCACTTAAAAAAGTAAGATTACCCGAGCTTGGGTCTATTTGTGCTGAAACATTTGCCGGATTCATTCCAGTTCCTGGTGTAGGAGAATCGAATGTGAATCCCGTTTCAAAGGCAAGGGGAGCGGGTGTTACCCCTGCAGTATAAGCAGCTCCATTTAAATAATCGTACGGAATGCCAAAACTAATGTGAACGGAATCTAAATCTGGATCAACCGCATTCATATTGTATTCAAAACTTTCACCTGAACAACTGACAAAATAAGGCTCTTGTAAAAATTGAGGAGAGTTGTCGACACATCCTGTTCCTGCGCCAGGAATCGCAAACATTTTTGCTAATAGTGTAATTCCTTTGGTAGCGGGATTAATTAGGTTTGTTATAGCGCCACTGCGAGAAAAATCTTCATAGCTAAATACCCAGCCTTGAGCAGGAGGAGTTCCAATCAGTGTCTTTGGCGCACTTTGATAGACAATTTTTTCAATTGCTCCTAAGCCATTTCCAGCATTTGCTCCACTTCCACAAGCGAATGCTTGGGGGCCTGATGTTACTTCGGCGCAGAAAGGTGAAACATCTGTTCTAGATACAAACGCACATTGAATTGCGCTTACGGTAGGGTGTCCCCAAACTTTTATTTCTTCAGAAATTGTACTAATATCAGCACCATTACAATCACGATAAATTACTAATTGAAAGATATAATTACCCCCCTGACATGCCCATGTGATATCACCACCCATAACATGAGTAGCCCTTCCTGTAAAGGAGAAGATACCCATAAAGATAAGTAATAAAAAAACCTTAGTCATAGAGCTAATAACGTAATTAATAGGTGTGTAGTATACAGACGATTTTTTTTAAAATACGTTGCTATCCAGCAGTTACAATACTCATGTCATCCCAATTCAAATACTTAACTGCAAGTTCTTGAATTCTTTTAGCAGTAATGTTATTCAAGGCGTAAATGGCTTTGTTGTAAAACTCTAAATCAAGCTTGTGTAATTCAACACTTATAAATAAATCAGTCATTGCGTAAGGCCCATCTGCACTTTTGAGCAGCTGCCCCAGCATGTAATTTTGAACAAGTTTTAATTCATCTTCTGGTACTAACTCGGTTTTAAGTCGTTCAAATTCAAATTGAATTTCTTTCAGTGTTGCTTCTTTTAAATCAGCCCCAACCTCTGTTGCAACCATGAAGTAACCCACGTTGTTTAGTTCAGCAAGCATGGTTCCAATGCCGTAAGTGTACCCTTTATCTTCTCGAATGTTAGACATGAGTCGACTTCCAAAATAATCACCAAGAATCGTATTTAAGACTAAAAAGTCTAGATAGTCAGTATGGTTTTTGTTGAAGAGTATTTTTCCTACACGTATTGCAGATTGTACAGCATTGTTCTTTTCAATGTGCCTAAGTCCTGCATTATTTTCAATTGTATCAATGTATGTTGGTTTTGACTCTGGTGAGAACTCTATACTTTCAGAAATGAAGTGTTGAATCGTCTCTTCATTTAAGTCACCCACAACCACAACCTTACTAAGTCCTTTTAAATAGTATTCACTATGAAATGCTTTTAAATCGTCAATACATACATTTTCAAAATCGGATAGTTCCGTTGTATTGGAATAGTTTTTATTTGACCCAAATAGTTCTTCTTGAAATGCACGTTGAGCGAGGTAGTTTACCTTTTGAAGACTGATGTTAAAACCTTGTTTTCGATCGGATAAAAATTCTAGGACTTCTTTTTCAATAAAGGCAACATTTTTAATAGCGTCTTTAATCGTATTGAAAATATCTACGATGTTTTCACGTAAAGAATAAACTGAAATAACGGAGTTTTCTTGAGAAATTCCAGACTCATAGAATCCACCTTTACCATTAATTTCAGTATTAATTTCAATGGATGTTTTGTTTTTTGTACCTGAAAGTAATAGTCCGTTAACAAAACTTGCCATGGCATTTTTACCACGACACTTACCGGCATCAAAGTAAAGGTCAAAGCGTGTCGTTTCATTGGGAACATCTTTCATGTGATATAAGCTCACATGGGGAGTGATTTTATATTCTTTAGGAGCAATAAATTTAATTTTATCGATTGCTTTTAATGCTGGCTGAGCTGTTCTATTTAACATTTTCTTTTGCTTTAACTTTGAGTAATGAACAACATGATTTTTGCAAGACTGATTTTGCAACACGTTGAATGTCGTCTGCTGTTATGTTATTATAGATTTCAGATTCTTTATTGATTAAGCTAATGTCTCCAAGCAGCTCATATGAGCATAAATTCATTGCCCTATTTAAAATTCCCATATCCTCAAATTCCTTTGAAGTGCGAATTTTATTCATGATTTTTTCAAGTTCACTTGTAGAAATAGCGTTTGTTTTAAATGCATCTAATTCGTTCCAAAATGCGTTGTCAAATGTATCAAACGAGACTCCATCATTTAGTTTTCCTGAAATAACAAGTAAACCTTCGTCGATAGACCCTGTAATGTATGCACTGATACTAGACACCAGGTTTAGCTCTTTTTTTAATGATAGGTATAAACGAGAACTTTTGTCTCTACCTAAAGCATCAGATAGGGTGTCAATTGTAAAAAAGTCAGGGTGTAGCCGGTCAGGCATTTTAAATGCATAATAAAAAGCATTTGCTGGCACCTCCCGTTCAATTACTTTTTCTCTGAATTCCGTTTGCTTCGCTTCTTTAATTAGATTTCGATTGTACTTTATGCCAGCAGGTATTTCACCATACCATTTTTGAACCAGTGCCTTTACTTCGTCTAATTCAAAATTACCCGCTATACAAAGAATCGCATTTGCAGGAGAATAGTGTTTTTTAAAAAAGGCCTTTACATCAGACATGGTTGCATCTTCAATGTGAGAGAGCTCTTTGCCGATTGTGGCCCATTTATATGGATGTGTTTTATAAACAAGAGGTCTTAACTCCAGCCACACATCTCCGTAGGGTTGATTTAAATACCGTTGCTTGAATTCTTCTATTACAACATTGCGCTGTACCTCTAAACTTTTTTCTGTAAAAGCTAAAGACAACATTCGATCACTCTCTAACCAAAGTGCTGTTTCAATGTTGTTTGCAGGTAAAACATCGTAATAGTTTGTAATGTCATTTGATGTAAATGCATTGTTCTCTCCGCCAGCTAGTTGCAATGGCGAATCAAAATCTTCAATGTTTATTGATCCTCCAAACATTAAATGTTCAAAGAGGTGTGCAAACCCAGTTTTATCTTCTGACTCATCCCTTGCACCAACATCATAAAGTGTATTTACTACTGCTAATGGGGTTGTTGTATCTTTATGAAAAAGAACAGTTAGTCCGTTTTCCAGGGTAAACCTGTCGTATTTTAACATTAAAGTATGTATTTATCGTTTGACAGCTCTTTAATGGCTGTGTTGTATTCTGATATTATTTCGGAGACAATGTCAGCAGCTGGCTTTACCGTGTTAATTAAGCCAGAAACTTGACCGATTTCAAGTTCACCTTCTACTAAATCTCCTTGAAACATTCCTTTCTTTGCGCGTCCTCGCCCTAATAGTTCTCTAAGTTCATCAGTACTTGCACCTTGTTCGTATGCTTCTGCTATTTTTAAATAAAATTCATTTTTAATTAAGCGTACAGGTGTTACATCCTTTAAGGTTAATTGCGTACTGCCTTCTTTGGCTTCAATAACTGCCTTTTTAAAGTTGTCGTGTGCGCTCGATTCATTTGAGGTTACAAAGCGTGAACCAATCTGAACAGCATCTGCTCCTAGTGTCATAGTTGCAAGCATTCCACGCCCGGTTCCTATACCTCCAGCGGCAATTAAAGGAATCTTTATTTCTTCTGCAACTAAAGGAATTAAGCAAAGCGTTGTGGTTTCATCACGTCCGTTGTGCCCTCCGGCTTCAAAACCTTCTGCTACAATGGCATCCACTCCTGCATCTTCAGCTTTTTTTGCAAATTTTAAACTAGAAACAACATGTACCACCAATATTCCATGTTCTTTTAAATGCTTTGTCCATGTTTTTGGATTTCCAGCTGATGTAAAAACAATTGGAACCTTGTGTTTAATTATTGTTGCAATGTGTTTGTCGATGTCTGGATATAACATCGGAAGGTTGACGGCAAATGGCTTGTCCGTTGCCGCTTGACATTTTAAAATATGTTCTTCAAGTACATCAGGGTACATAGAACCAGAACCAATGATACCTAATCCGCCAGCATTGGACACAGCCGAAGCCAATTCCCAACCAGAACACCAGATCATACCAGCCTGAATGAGTGGGTACTTTATTTTAAATAAAGATGTAATACGATTTTCCATAAAAATTTACTTGGATCAAAAATAAGGTTTTCAGTAAACTTATTTGTTCGTTTTGGCGTCTTATCTATAATTAACTAATTTAGGGTTAACTTCTAGTACCATGCATATAAAACTTTTTCTGCTTCTAACAGTATTATTCTTAAGCAAAATAGGTTCTGGTCAAGAGCTTAGCCACAGTCATTCAATACATCATGCCTTTATTGAAAACAAGGGGCAGTGGGATGAAAACATCCTGTTTAAATCTAAATTTGATGGTGGAAATTTATGGGTAGAGCAAGGTCGATTCCTATTTCATATGCAGGATTTCTCTCAGGTTGAAAAATACCATCATAAACCAACTGAATCAACTGATATTCCAAAGACAAGGCAGCGTTTAATTGAGTTGTTGTTTCGTGGTGCAAATGAAATTAACACGATTGAAAAGTTTAATCGAAGTGATACATACTACAATTATTTTGTAGGCTCAGATAAGTCCAGGTGGGCATCTAATGTTCGTGGTTACGGTGAGGCAATATTACAGGATTTATATTCTGGTATTGATCTAAAGTTAATTGAACACGAAGCGCAACTTAAGTATGAGTTTCATGTAAAGCCACATGTAAATCCAGGTCAAATTTTATTGGAATATAGCGGTCATGAAAAAATCAATATAGATCGAAAAGGCAACTTAATTATAAAGACTGATATCGGAGAAATAATTGAACAAAAACCATATGTCTATCAAATTGTAAATGGACATATCCGTGATGTTAAGTGTGAGTTTGTTTTGGAGGGGAATGCTGTCAGTTTTAACTTAGGAAGTTACAACCCCAATGTAACCTTAGTTATTGACCCAATTTTAGTGTTTGCCACTTATAGTGGATCTGTCACAGATAATTTTGGAATGACAGCTACTTATGGGCATGATGGCTCTGCATATTCAGGGGGGATGGTTTTTGGAAATGCTTATCCAACACCTGCTTTATCTTGGAATACAACGACGACAGTAACAAATGTTATGCCTACGGCAAATGATCCTGCAGGAACATACGGAGTTACAGATGTCTTTATTTCTAAATATTCCTCAGATGGCTCTGCCATGTTGTGGACATGTTTTATTGGTGGCGGAAATGACACCATTGGGACAGAAACGGTACACAGTCTAATTTGTGATTCAAGCGATAATATTTATTTATATGGTGCAACATCAAGCATAGACTTCCCAATTCAAAATGGGTATCAACCTACGCATGGAGGAGGAGTTTCAGGAGCAAATTTTACAAGTAACGGGGTACATTACTTGGATTATGGAACAGACATATTTGTAAGTAAGTTAAGTGCAGATGGACTAAGTCTACTTGGGTCAACGTACATGGGAGGTTCTCAGAATGATGGTGTTAGTTACAATGCCAATCCAGGAATGTATGATTCATTGACAACCAATTATGGCGACCAGTTTCGAGGAGAAATTATGTTGGATCAATCTGGGAATTGCATTGTCGCATCGTGTACAAAATCGAATGATTTTCCGGTACATAATGCGTTTCAACCGTTAAATGGAGGCATGCAAGACGGGGTTGTGTTTAAATTATCCGCAGATTTATCCGCATTGCAGTGGTCTAGTTATTATGGTGGTTCAGAAAAAGACGCTTGCTATTCTGTAAAAGTTGATGAGTCAGACAATGTTGTTTTTTCTGGAGGTACCTGCTCGAATGACCTATTAGGAATGGGGACTGGATGGCAGGGAGCTTATAATGGAGGTAAAACAGATGGCTTTGTAATGAAGGTTTCTTCAGGTGGGACGAGTATTATCAATGGCTCATACATTGGGACAGTAAACTATGACCAAGCTTATTTTGTTGAGGTTGATCGCTTGAATCAAATTTATTTGGTTGGGCAATCAGTAAATGGGAGTTTTCCAGTAATTAATGCAGGATTTGAAGTTCCTAACAGTAGCCAATTTGTAATGAGGCTAGATTCTAACCTCGTTAACGTGGTTAATTCAACGGTTTTTGGAAATGGAAACCCTACAATTAACATATCACCTTCGGCATTTCTTGTCGACATATGTGGAAACATTTATATCTCTGGTTGGGGAGCTAGTTTGTTTACGAATACAGCATTAAATGGCATGCCTTTAACAAACGATGCTTTTCAAAGTACTACATCAAGTCCAGGGTTTTATTTAATGGTTATCGAGCGGGATTTCACGGACATTCTTTATGGATCCTACCTAGGGGGAAGTGTTTCTGGAGAACATGTTGACGGTGGAACATCACGATTTGATCGAAATGGAGTTGTGTATCAATCTGTATGTGGAGGATGTGGAGGTAATAATGACTTTCCAACATCAACAGGTGCGTGGTCCGATCAAAATTTAAGTGGAAACTGCAATAACTTGGTGTTTAAGTTTGATTTTGAATTGATACCAAATGCAGAATTTACTGTAGATGATAATTTGGGGTGTATCGATTTTACCGTAATGTTTGATAATTTCTCTACGGGGTCCGATGCTTATTTGTGGGATTTTGGTAATGGAGACACAACATCAATCGTCTTTGAACCTGTGGTTACCTTTGATAGCGTGGGTGTATACGATGTGTTCTTATATGTTACTGATTCCATCTGTTTAATCACAGATACAGCTCAAATTACAATTACTGCACTCGATTCACTGTCACTATCAACAACTGTTGATCAAGAATTGTGTAACCCGACCCCGATTAATTTAATTGCCTATACAAATGGAACCGCAACGAACTATATATGGTCTAGTGACATCAATTTTTCTGACACCTTGAATGCAGACTTGTCTGATTCTGTATATGTAGTTACACCGGTTGAAGCTGGTACTTACTATGTACAAGTAAGCAATGCGGCTTGTTCTATGATAGATTCAGTTGCCGTTGAATTTATAGGATCCAATCTATTTTTAGATGGAAATACAAGTGTATGCTTGGGGGATACAGTAACAATTACTGCAACAAATTCGAACCCTGATTTAATGTTTACGTATTCATGGTCATCTGACTCAATATTGATAACTCCATCTACAGTAAATACCATCGATGCTGTTCCAAGTGTTAGTCAATACTTGTATGTTTCTGCACTTTCTTCAACGGGATGTTTGGTTGAGGACTCCATTTTTGTTAATGTTGGATACCTTTCTGATACGTCTGTTGTTGCAAGTGCTTCAAGCTATACTGTTCCTGAGGGTGAAGAGGTGACGCTTTATGGACAACCCGATGGCATGTCTTATACGTGGTCATCAACAACGTTAATCGGAGATCCAAATGCTCAAAATCCAACGGTAGAAGTTAGTACATCAACATTGTTTACCCTTAGTGTAACAGATGGTATATGCGTGAGGTCGGATACGGTACTTGTTAAGGTGTACGGTTTTATTTGTGATGATCCATTTGTTTATATACCAAATGCATTTTCTCCAAATGGAGACAATGAGAATGATGTGTTGTATGTTCGAGGGGCAGCTGTGAAAAAAATGGTTTTCAGGATTTATAACCGTTGGGGAGAACTCGTTTTTGAATCGTTCAATCGACTGAATGGTTGGGACGGCCAGTTTCGGGGAAAACAATTAGACCCAGATGTTTATGACTATTATCTAAAAGTTACCTGTGTGGATGACATCGAAAACATTATTAAGGGAAATGTGACTCTATTAAGGTAGAATCTTTCATTACATTTGATACAATTGAAACATAATAGAATGAAGAAAATAATTACGAAAAAATCACAAGAATTTCTTGAGAAATATTTGAATAATGCATCACCAACTGGGTTTGAATCAGAAGGGCAGAAGATGTGGTTGGACTATATTAGACCCAATATTGACGAATATTTCACGGATAATTACGGCTCTGTTGTTGGTGTAATAAACCCAAAGGCAAAGTATAAGGTTGTTATTGAAGCACATGCCGATGAGATTTCTTGGTTTGTACACTACATTAACGCAGAAGGGTTTATTTACTTAAGACGAAATGGCGGTTCTGACCATATGATAGCCCCTTCAAAACGTGTAAACATTCATACAAATAAAGGGATTGTAAAAGCTGTTTTTGGATGGCCTGCAATTCATATGCGTCACCAAAAGGAAGAAACACCAAGCATGAAAAATATCTTCTTGGATTGTGGGTGTTCTACAAAAGAAGAGGTTGAAAAAATGGGGATTCACGTTGGTTGTGTGGTAACTTTTGAAGATGAGTTTATAACCTTGAACAAGAATCGATATGTAGGCCGTGCATTGGATAATCGCATGGGTGGATTTATGATTGCTGAGGTTGCTCGCCTTTTAAAAGCGCAAAAAACAAAACTGCCTTTTGGATTGTATATTGTTAATGCTGTTCAAGAAGAAGTTGGATTAAGGGGGGCGCAAATGATTGCTCAGAAAATTAAACCAGATGTTGCCATCGTAACAGATGTGTGTCATGATACACAAACACCAATGGTGAATAAAATCCAAAATGGAGATTTGCACTCAGGTAAAGGGCCTGTCTTAACCTATGGTCCTGCAGTTCAGAATAACGTATTGAAATTAATTATTAATGCTGCTGAGGAAAATAAAATCCCTTTTCAACGTGCCGCTGCTTCGAGAGCTACAGGAACAGATACAGATGCTTTTGCGTATTCAAATGAAGGTGTTCCTAGCGCTTTAATTTCATTACCTCTTCGCTATATGCATACTACAGTTGAGATGTGTAGAAAAGAAGATGTTGAAAGTGCAATCCAACTCATATTGGAATCTGTAAAGGCTATTAAAAACAATCACGATTTCCGATACCTTAAATAAGAATTCAATAATGCATTAATAATAGCGACTCATGGAATTGTAAATTTCTGCTGCTATACTTATATTTAACAGATACAAAAACAACTATTTATGAAGAAAATTACCTATTTACTTTCTGCTGTATTATTTGCCTCAAGTGCGAGTGCTCAAATTTTTACAGATGATTTTGAAGGATATGCAAGTGGAGATTATATCGGACCAGCATCAACTGAATGGACTACGTGGAGTGGAGCCGAAGGTGGAGCTGAAGACGTCCAGGTTACTACCAATGAGGCGTTAAGTGGAACAAATTCGATCTACTTCTCTTCAACGGCTACTAGTGGCGGACCTCAAGATGTTGTGCTTGATTTTGGACAACAATACAACGATGGTATTTTTACATACGAGTCTGCATTTTTTATTGAAGCAGGAAAGAATGCCTATTTTAACTTTCAAGCAACTCCAGTAATTGGAACAATTTGGGCAATGAATGTAAATGCTGAAAACGGAATGGTTAGTATTGATGATGGTATTTCGCCAAACCCTGTTGTAGGTTCTTATACAGATGAAACATGGTTTACATTAAAGATTGAAGCAAACTTAACTACAGGAAGGTGGTCTGCTTATATTGATGGGGCTTGCATTGGTGTTTGGACGAATGGAGTTGGATCAATTGCTTCGTGTGACCTTTATCCAGTTCTTAATAGTGGATTTTATGTAGATGACGTAATGTTTGATCATGTAGCGTATACACTTCCGACCTTAAATGCCTCAGTAAATGGAATGAATATGGGAGGGGTTATCGCTGGTGTAAATGTATATCCAACTGTTACAGTTGCAAATGCAGGAACAACAACAATTAATTCATTTGATGTTACCATCGATTATAATGGAACACAATATACAGAGAATATAACAGGGCAGTCGTTGGCTTCTCTAGGAACTATGGATGTTACTTTTACATCTCCTATACTTTTAGTTGCTGGGCAAATGGCGGCAACTCCAACAGTAAGTAATGTTAACGGAACTATGAATGACGACGATGCTACAGATGATAGTGCGTGTGGTGAAATTAATCCAGTTGTTCCTGCTCCAGGAAAAATTGTTGTTGGAGAGGAGGCTACTGGTACTTGGTGTCAATGGTGTCCAAGAGGAACTGTTGCTATGGATAATTTTGCCAATGATTTTGGTCCTTATTGGGCAGGGATAGCGGTTCATAATGGTGACCCAATGACAGATGCAGTCTATGATGCTGGCATTGGAACGTACATTAGTGGTTACCCAAAAGCATTAGTTGATAGAGGCCCACAAGTTGACCCTGGTTCAATGATGAATCAATTTTTAACTCGTCTACAAGTTGCTCCAACGGCATTAATTACAAATATATCGTATTGGGATCCAGCAACGCGTGTATTGGATATTACAGTTACTGCAGACTTCCAGGCGGCGGCAGATAATACATTCAAGTTAGCTTGTGCAATTACAGAGGATGGTGTTACTGGAACAGGTAGTGGTTATTCACAATCGAATGCATATGCTGGAGGTGGTAATGGAGTTATGGGAGGATTTGAATTGCTTTCAAACCCGGTTCCTGCTGCAAGTATGGTTTATGATCACGTTGCAAGAGGTATTCAGCCTTCTTTTTTTGGAGATGCGAACTCTTTTCCAGCAGTTGTGAACGTTGGAGAACAACATTCTAAAACATTTACATTTACCCTTCCTGCTGATTGGAATGAAGATAATATTCATATTATCGGAATGCTGATTGACCCGAATGGTAATATTGATAATGCTGGAAAAAATACCATTGCAAATAGTGCAGGCTTAGCTAGTTTAAATACAAATCCAGTTAAATCCTTTAACCTTTTCCCTAACCCAACATCGACATCAGCTACAGTTGAGATAATTATTGAAAATGATGCTGAAGTTCAGTTGGCTATTTTTGATATGACAGGAAAAGAAATAACTGCTAAGGATTATGGAACATTAACAACGACTTCAACAGTTAATGTTAACACATCATCTTTTGAGGTTGGTGTTTATATTGTTGAGTTAACAGTGAATAATGTTAAAATGACTAAGCGTTTAATTGTAAAATAAGAAATCATTAAATGAATTGAAAAGGGCGGCGTTTGTCGCCCTTTTCTTTGTTTTAAACTCAAATAAAAATAGGTACTTTTGTTCTATGAAATGGATAGGCGAACGTATTAGTTTTGTGCAAGACAAAAACAAGACAACAATTGTTATTCTCCCAGAAGACGTTACGTGGGTAAAAGCAGTAATGGGAGCTTGGGTTGCTATGTGGATTACAATAGGAGCAATAATTACTTGGGCTTATTTTGAACTTGTTCTATCTCAGCAAGAAAACATTATTTTAATTGTGTTTATGGCGTTCTGGTTGTATTTTGCCCTTAAGGTTATTCGTTCTTTTTTTTGGCTATTGTGGGGTCGGGAACTAATTAAAATAGATGAGGTTTCTGTTTCGTATAAGAAATCGATAAAGGGATATGGCAAAGCAGGTGTTTATTATATCGAAAATATTACAAAAATTAAAGCAGTTGATGTAGAACCAAATTCCATTCAATCTATTTGGGAGAAATCTCCTTGGGTAAAAGGGGGTGAGCGCATCGAATTTGAACACAAAGGTAAGTCCGTTCTTTTTGGACGAAAAATCAATGCTCAAGATGCGAAGTTATTGTTTCGATTGGTGTCTAAGCGCGTAGAAGAGCAAGCTAAAAAACTGAATAAGGCCAATCAATAAACCTTCTCCATTAGGTAGTGTTGTAGTGTACCGAATAGCTTATAGCTCTTCTTTATTTTAGAATATCCAAGGTTTAAATAAAAGTCTACAGCATAATCACGGGCGTGTAAAATCATTTTATGATTTCCTCTTTTTAAAGACTTAGCTTCCACAGCATTCATAATTAATTTCCCAAACCCTTTTCCTTGACTGTCTGTATGAACAGCAACAAACCTAACCTGTGAAATGCCAGCTTCACTTTGGTCAAGTCGTGCAATTGCACGAAGAATATCATTCTCGTATAGCGCAAAGTGTTGCCCTGCTAAATCACCATCATTTCGCTCACTTCCTAAGGGTTGGTCTAAAGGCTTGCGTAAGAGTTTATAGCGAAGATCATAGTATTTTTCCCACTCCTTAGGAGTTATTGGTTTTCGGATATCAATTTTCATTTAAAAACAACGGATGTTATACGGGATGTTTCAATACCGTCTATGGTTTCTTTTCGAATCAATTTTTGCGCTTTAGAAGTTTCAAGTACTTCTTTTAACCCCTTTACCTTTCCGGCAGGTACGTGAAGTGTATGAAGTTTATTCAAAACATCGACACTGGTACGTGTTTTAATTTGATTTTGAAGTAATTCTTGAAGTCTGGTTCTGTTCTTTACACGTTCTTGGTTGTTTTGAAAGCGTGAATCTAAAGTTAGTTCACTTATGTTTAAAACGGAACATAGTTTATTGAAGTGTGCATTTGATCCAATTGCGAAGGTAATTGTTGCGTTGTCGAGCGTGTCAAACAACTCTCCATATGGAGCGATGTTTGGGTGCAGGCTACCTATACGTTGAGGGATGTGCCCTTCCATTAAATAGTTACTGGCTTGATTTGCTAAGCTACTTAGTGCAGCATCATACAGAGAAACGCTAACGGAAGTTCCTTTTCCTGTCTTAGAACGTTCGAGTAATCCAATTAACAAGGCCTCTTTTAAATGGTGTGCTGCAAGAATGTCAATCATTGCAACGGGCATTTTAACAGGACCACTATCTGGTGTCCCATTCATTGACATGAATCCCGTTTCAGCTTGTAATATTAGATCGTAAGCAACGCGATCACTGTTGTTTCCGTAGCCATTTATTTTACCAATAATCAAAGCTGGATTAATGCCATGCAATGTTTGATCAAGGATATTTAGTTTAAGGTCATCCCCACGCTTAAAGTTGGTGATTAAAATGTCGGCATCTTTAATTAATTCAAGAAACTGGGAGTAATCAGATTTTCTCTTTAAGTCTAATTTTAAGTAATCTTTTTGATAATTAATACTTGAAAAATAGGCTGAAATTGAACCTGTAGCGTCTTCTGAAGGTAATTTCCAACTGCGTGTAACATCTGCATGTTCAGGGTGTTCAATTTTAATCACTTGTGCGCCAAGTTCTGCAAAGTAGCTCCCAACTGAAGGTCCAGCCAAAACAGAACTTGCGTCAATTACTTTTAAGTCATTCAGTATCATTTTTCCATTATCTTTTCTATTATCGAAGGTACTAAAAAGATGTCGTTAGTTATATTTGATGTTTAATAGAATATTATGAATCAAGTAGACTTTATTCAAAAAAACAGTGGGCTTCTAGAACAATCAATCAAGAATGTGTTACACCTTTTTGATGAGGGCGCTACCGTACCATTTATTTCAAGATATAGAAAAGAAATGACTGGTGGAATGGATGAGGTTCAACTTGCGTTAATTCGTGATGAATTTAAGCGGTATACAAGTATTGTTTCTCGACAAAAAACAATATTAACTGCCATTGATGAACAAGGCAAGTTGACACAGGAATTAAAAGCATCTATTCAGACGTGTTTTGACATGATAGCTTTGGAAGATCTTTATTTGCCTCATAAACTGAAACGGTTAACACGGGGAGAAAAGGCAAAGAAGCTAGGGTTGGAGCCCTTGGCAAAAATGATAATGTCACAGCGGGGTGGTAATCCAAATCAAATGGCAGAACGGTTTGTTAAAGGAACTGTTTTAGATCAAAAAATGGCCATTAGTGGAGCCAAAGACATTATAGCTGAATGGATTAATGAGAATTCGAATTTACGTGCTAGATTGAGGAGGCTCTTTGAACGCAAATCAACATTAAAATCAAAACTAATAAAGGGAAAAGAGTTGGATGGTGAAAAATACAAAGATTATTTTGATCATTCTGAACCATTAAGACGTTGTGCATCGCATCGATTTCTAGCCTTGTATCGAGCAAATCGAGAAGGGATAGTTTCGTTAAAAGCACGTCCAGAAAAAGAAGAGGTGTTGCATGAGCTTGAACGTTTTTTTGTAAAAGGAAAGGATGCGTGTGGAGTTCTGGTGCAAGAAGCGTGTGGAGAGTCTTACAAGAGATTGCTTTGCCCTTCACTGGAAAATGAAGTTTTGAATTTTGCAAAAGAACGCGCAGACAAAGAGGCAATTTCTGTGTTTTCAAAAAACTTACGTCAATTACTATTGGCTCCACCGTTAGGAGCAAAACGTATACTTGCTATTGATCCAGGGTTTAGAACAGGGTGTAAAGTTGTTTGTATTGATCAATACGGAAGCCTGCTTACAAATGCAACACTGTTTCCACACCCTCCTCAAAAACAAAGTTCGAAAGCAGCAGCAAAAATTGCTCAGCTTGTTCAGGCGTATAAAATAGACGCAATTGCAATTGGTGATGGAACTGCAGGAAGAGAAACTGAACGACTGGTAAAGCACATCCGATTTGATCGGTCTATTGAGGTATATGTTGTTCGTGAAGATGGAGCATCTATTTACTCAGCAAGTGCTATAGCGCGAAAAGAATTTCCAGATTATGATGTTACTGTTCGAGGCTCTGTTTCTATAGGTCGAAGATTAATGGACCCATTAGCTGAACTGGTTAAGATTGATCCAAAATCAGTTGGTGTAGGGCAGTATCAGCATGAAGTAAATCAAACGTTGCTAAAGGAATCATTAGATGATGTTGTTGTTTCTTGTGTGAATACTGTTGGTGTTGATGTAAATACGGCTTCGGCATATCTTTTAAGTTATGTCTCTGGTTTAGGACCAACATTAGCCGAAAATATTGTTCAGTACAGAACTGTCAATGGGAAAATTAATTCAAGAACAGATCTGAAAAAAATTAAACGTTTAGGAGATGGGGCATTTCAACAATCTGCAGGGTTTATTCGAATTCAAAATGGAGACAACCCCTTAGATAATTCTTCAGTTCATCCAGAAAGTTATGATTTTGTAAGAAGAATAGCGAAGTTTTATAAGGTCAATGTTACAGCTTTAATTGGAAATTTAGAGTTGCTTTCTTGCTTAAAACAAGCAGATTTTCCTGAGGTCGACCGTTATACGTTTGATGATGTAATTTCAGAATTAAAAAAACCTGGTAGAGATCCCCGCGCACAAGCAAAAATACTGGAATTTGATTCTCGATTAAAATCAATTGCTGACATTACCGTTGGAATGACATTGAAGGGAATTGTAACGAATGTGACAAACTTTGGCGCATTTATAAATGTAGGAATTAAAGAAAATGGTTTGATTCATAAATCCAATTTGGCTAATACATACGTTGAAGATCCATCACAATTTATTGCTCTGCATGAACATGTAGAAGTTCAGGTCATTGAATTAGACCTTCAACGAAAACGAATAGGATTAAAAAAAGTATAGTTTAACCTTGGGGCTGACTAAGTGAAATAAACCCACGATTCACGACCAATCGAGAAGGAATATTGTTTGTGTAAAGCGACCCTGTACCTAGTCCTTGAGGTAGGGGGTTGTTGTATTGTGCTGTTAGCTGACATATTGCAGAGAGCCCAATGTTAGATTCAAGTGCAGAAGTAATCCACCAAGCTATGTTCAGTGATTCTGCAATTTCAATCCATTCTTGAGTACCACTAATCCCTCCGTGTAAACTTGGTTTCAGGATGATGAATTGTGGAACTATTTGCCTTAATAAGTTCACTTTCTCTGCGTATAAGTGAATGCCAATAAGCTCTTCATCCAATGCGATAGGGAGTTTTGTGTTTAAACAAAGCCTTTCCATTTCAGCCCATTGTCCAGCTTTTATAGGTTGCTCAATAGAATGAATGTCCAGCTCAGACAATATAGATAGTTTGTCGAGGGTTTCATTGGGAGAAAAGGCACCGTTGGCATCAACACGAAGCGTAATTTTATCTTTTGAATAAGATTTTCGAATGGATTTTAGCAGTTCTATTTCATCATCAAAATTCAGCGCACCAATTTTCATTTTTAGTGTAGAAAAACCTGCTTTTAATTTGTCTTCAATTTGTGTACGCATAAACTCTGAACTGCCCATCCAGATTAAACCATTGATTGGAATTTTTCGCTCTCCTCTTGTAAAGGCGTTGTCATAAAGAATTCCTTTCCCTCCATTTTTAAGGTCTAGAAGTGCCGATTCCAGACCGAATTTAATTGATGGCCATAAGTCCAAATTCAATTCGATATTACTACACAGTGCTGTGAGTTGTTCTTCATACGCTTCAAACGATTCGAAATCAGGAGACAGCCCTTTGATTACACTGCATTCACCGATGCCAATAATTTCAGGGGAATCAGTTTTCCAAAGCTCAATGAACCAAGCGTGTTTTTCGACTAAAATACCTCGACTTGTTCCGCTTGGTTGTTTAAATTGAAATGTTTTCTTTGAAAATTTAGCAGCTATCATAACAGGAACAATAAAATAGTTGTGGTTAATGATAAGGCAAATGTTGTTAATGCGACTTTCTTTAACTCAGGGTCAAATTCTTTTGGATTTTTTACCTTCATTACTTTACGTAAATGAATGAATAGCAAAATGGAAGGGAGTAATACCAAAAAAGCAAGTGGTTGTCTAAGGTGATCTAGAAATAATGTTAACGAAACAAGCGCGGTTAGAACCAATAAAAGGTGGTAAATTTTAGCATTGCTTTGCCCTAACTTAACAACGAGTGTATTTTTGTTTGATGCTGCATCATTGTGATAGTCTCGCATGTTGTTGAGGTTTAAAACAGCAGTACTTTGCAACCCCACAAAAATCGCAAGCAGTAGGTTGACGTTTAAAAATGATTTTGCGTAAAGGGAGTAAACTCCGAGCACGCTTACGGCACCAAAAAAAATGAATACCATAATGTCACCCATTCCATGATAGCCATATGCTTTTTTACCAATGGTGTAGGTAATGGCTGCAATTACACACGTTACTGCTAGAATGATGTAGTAGATGATAATTGATTTCGGCATGTCTGTAGCGCCAAAATAGATCAACATCATTGCAGATACTAGACTCAATAACGCAGTTAAAATAACAGCTGCTTTCATTGCTTTTTGAGAAATAATACCAGATTGAACTGCTCGTTCAGGGCCAATACGTTCCTTGTTGTCTGTGCCCTTCATTCCATCACCTAAGTCATTTGCAAGATTTGAAACAATTTGAAAAAGAATTGTTGTTACCATGGCTAAACTAAAAATAGTTGTATCCCAATAACCATTGTAGTGTGCAGCTCCTGAGCCCAATAAAATCCCAGAAAGTGAAAGCGGTAACGTTCTTAACCTCAATGCGCTAATCCAAGCCTTGTTTTTTGACATAAAGCAAAAGTAACCAAAGTGCTTGTCTTTTTAGCTATATGTTGTGCGTACATAGTAAAAAATATATATCTTCACCCTATGAATGTAGCGCCAAGTGAATTGAAGTTAAGTGAAATGTTAGGAATTGAATTCCCTATCATTGTTGCTCCCATGTTTTTAGTTTCAAATAAAGAAATGATTATAGAGTCTATAAAAGCAGGAGTTACAGGAGCAATTCCGGCGTTGAATTATCGGACAGTTGAAGAGTTAAAGAATGTTATTCGTGAAATAAAATCAGAAATATCCGGCCCTTTTGGAATTAATTTAATTGTAAATAAATCTAATTTTTTATACAAAGAACAACTTAAAACGTGTTGCCAAGAAGGTGTAGATTTTATTATCACTTCGTTGGGCTCTCCTGAAGAAACAATCAAGATGGCTAAGCAGTATAATGTTAAGGTCTTTTGCGATGTAGTAAATGTCGAATATGCAGAAAAAGTTGAGGCTCTAGGTGCCGATGCTATTATTGCTGTCAATAAAGAGGCTGGAGGACATGCAGGGCCATTGTCTTATAAAGAATTAATCCCACAACTCAAAAAAGCATGTACTATTCCTGTAATCTCTGCAGGTGGAGTCGGGAATGGTCAAGAGTTAAGAAGCATGGTTGAGAATGGTGCTGATGGCGTTTCAATGGGAAGTGTTTTTATTGCATCAACAGAAGCCGGAATTTCTCAAGAGTATAAGCAAGCATGTGTAGATTATGGTAAAGATGATATTGTTATGACGACAAAGTTATCAGGCACACCTTGCACTGTAATTAATACCCCGTATGTTCAAAAAACAGGAACCACTCAAAATTGGTTTGAGCGTTTGTTGAATAAGAACAAGCGTTTAAAAAAATGGTTTAAGGCATTTACCTTTTTTAAAGGCATGAAAAACTTGCAAAAAGCAGCTTTTAGCACAACATATAAAACAGTTTGGTGTGCAGGACCTAGTATTGAACATGTAAAATCAATTCGTCCTTTAGGCGAAATTATTCAGCAACTAAGAGAGGAGTATGAATCATAATAAGAATACTGGAGATGTTTCTCTGGGTAAAATGAAATGGTTATTGTTCTTATTGGGAACTGTAAAAATTCCAATGATTGGGTTTGTGCGTCCAAAGCTTGTAACGTTGAATGATGAAACATCGGAGATTAAAATTAAGTTAAGAAGAAGGTCTAAAAATCATTTAAATTCGATGTATTTTGGAGCGCTGGCAGTTGGTGCTGATGTATCTGCAGGAATACACGCGTTTTATTTTTCAAAAAAAATGAAACGTCCAGTTTCTTTTGCTTTTAAAAGTATGAGTGCAGAATTTTTGAAGCGTGCTGAGTCCGATATTACATTTACAAGTAATCAAGGGGCAGTTGTGGAGGCCGCAATGAAAAGTAGTGCAGAAACAGGAACACGAATAAATAAACCTGTAAATGTCATTGCTACGGATAGCTCTGGAGAACTAGTAGCAACTTTTGTTTTGGTTGTCTCTGTAAAGGTGAAATAATAAGCCATCCCCTTCATTCCTGTTTGTGAATTAATATATTTGTATTAATTGATTTTTATTTAAAGAATGCAGTACATTAAACCTTTAGAGCTTAAGGGCAAATTTGATAGAAACGAAACTGTAATTGTTGTTGATATCCGAGAGCACTATGAATTAGATATTTGTAAGTTCAGAGCACTTCATATTCCCATGGAAACAGTTACGGATCGCATAAGTGAGTTGGATCATTCTGCAGAAGTCGTAGTTGTTTGTAAAACAGGTAGGCGTGCAGAAGCCGTGACAAACCTTTTAATTAAAGAGCACAACTTTAAAAATGTAAAAGTGTTAGAAGGGGGTATAATTGGTTGGATTGAACAGGTAGATTCACATTTAGAAACGTATTAATGACTAAAAGATCTCCAATACAATACGGATTACTTACTTTAAAAGGAGTAGCAATGGGAGCGGCAGACGTTGTTCCAGGTGTTTCAGGAGGAACCATTGCGTTCATTTCAGGCATTTACGAAGAGCTAATCACGAGCATCAATCGAATTAACTTAAATGCCTTAAAGCGATTAAAAAACGAAGGGATTAAAAGTTTTTGGAGTCATGTTAACGGTACATTTTTCATCTTTTTGTTTTCCGGAATACTAATTAGTATCGTGTCTTTAGCAAAGATTGTATCTCATTTGTTAGAAACGTACCCTGTTTTACTGTGGAGTTTTTTTTTCGGATTAATAATCGCAAGCGTTTGGATTATTGTTAAAACCCTCGATAAGTGGTCTCCAGGTGTAGTTGTATCTATGTGTTTAGGAGCGTTAATGGCATATTATTTTACAACAATTAATTCAGTTGCAACAATTGATGGAAACTGGTATATTGTACTAAGTGGAGCTATTGCTATTTGCGCCATGATTTTACCAGGAATTTCAGGGGCCTTTATCTTACTCCTCTTAGGAAGCTATGATAAAGTACTTGGAGCAATTAATGATAAAGACATTCTAACCATTGCTTTATTTGGGTTAGGGTGTGTTATCGGGCTGTTTTCATTTGCACGCTTGTTGAAGTTTTTGTTTGGTCGTTTTAAAAACATAACAGTTGCTGTTTTAGCTGGTTTTATGATTGGATCTCTTAATAAGGTATGGCCATGGAAAGAAACAATTTCTACGAGATTGAATAGCCACAATGAATCTGTTCCTTTTATTCAAGAGAATGTCTTGCCTGCAAATTTTTCAGGAGAACCACAATTAATTTACGCTATTGTATTAGCCTGTATAGGATTTTTAGGCATCGTTTTGTTAGAAAAATTTTCATCTAAAAAAAGTAGGTAGTCATTAAATGCACGCAATGAAAAATTACGGTTTAATAGGTCAGACGCTGGTGCATTCATTTTCAAAATCATTTTTCGAAAATCATTTTGAAGCAAATCAAATTGAGGCAGAATACCACAATGTTGAACTTTCTGACATCAGAGAAATTGACAGCGTGTTAGGTGGTACTTATGATGGGCTAAATGTTACTATACCATATAAAGAGTCGGTTATTCCGTTCTTAGATGAGTTGAGTGACGAGGCGTTAGCTATAGGAGCAGTGAATACCATTGAGTTTAAAAATGGGAAAACAATTGGTCATAATACAGATGCTTTTGGTTTTCATCAATCTGTAAAACCTTTTTTGAGCAATCAACACGAACGTGCAATAATACTTGGGACAGGAGGTGCTTCAAAAGCAGTTGAGTATATCCTGAAATCTCTCGGTATCGACGTGATTTTTATTTCTAGAAATCCATCAAGGGAGAATGAGTTCTCTTATGAAGAGATTAATTCATACATGCTTGACGCTTGTAAGATGGTGGTCAACTGCACACCTGTAGGAACATTTCCAAATGTGAATGAAGAGATTTCCTTGCCATATTCATGTTTGTCGGAGCATCATTTAATTGTTGATTTGGTATATAACCCACCTAAAACGATTTTTTTAAATGAAGCAGAACAACAAGGTGCAATTATAGTAAATGGATATTCAATGCTAAAGGAGCAGGCGTTAAAATCATGGTTAATCTGGAACTTATAAGATGTGTGAGTTACAAGAAATTATTTCCAATGGGGAAGGAGTTCAGGTTGAATTCAAAACTGAAATTAGCAATCAAAAACATTTAGCAGCTACACTTGTTGCGTTTGCTAATGGTGTTGGAGGGTCTGTTCTAATAGGTGTTAAAAAATCAGGTAAAATAAAAGGAGTAAATCCATCTGAAGAAAAAATACTACTTGATGAGGCTATTTCAATGTATACAAAACCTCATGTTTTATGTGATACAGTAGTTTGGAAGGTGAAACACTATCTCGTTGTTGAAATTAAAGTTGATCAATCAAAGATTAGACACCAAGCAAAAGATGATCAAGGTATATGGAATCCATTTGTTCGAATAGAGTCTCATACGTGTCGTACAAACAAGATTATTGATTTAGCATGGAAGCTAAGTGATTCATTAGAAGAAAGCGTGAAGTATAATGAAGCGTGTAAGGATGAGCTTATCTTGAAGTTACAGGATACCCATTTGACCTTATCAAAACTATATACTGAATCGAGATTCACGTTAAAGGAGGTTGATTATAATTTGAGTTGTCTATTATATATAGGGGCGATTCGGTTGTCTTTTTTGGAGGGGAATATATACTACGCTCTAGTTTAAAGTTGAGGGTGTTAATTTAAACGACTTCTAAAAAGAAAGATGAAAGGTTTGAATTATACTTTTCTTTCGTATATTGAGCTAATTATAAATAATATATAACATATATATAGAATGGGAAGACCAGCAACTAAGCCCGCGAGATTAAAGGATGGCTTTTACATTGAGGTTAAAAACCAAGGTAGTGGAGGTATTTTAATTCGGAGAGATACTAAAGATCAAATGCTACTTGCTGCAGAAGATTACTCCAGAATGAAACAGGTTACTGTCCTTGGTGAAATGAAAAGTGATAAGTGGGTAAATAAAATTAAAGACCGAAAAAAGAAGAAAAAGTAGGTTTAAAAAACATTAAAAATGAAAAGGCAACTCAAAATGAGTTGCCTTTTTTATGTTTTATCTAATCGTAGCTGTGAAATCCAATCTTTGGAAAAGAGTTTTTAAGTCAATAAGGATCACATGTAATCGTTTGTATGTAAGGGTTACACTGCAGTTAAAAAACTCAAAACAATGTACTTAGCTACTTTGAATAAAAAAAACTAAAAAAGTTTTACAAAAGTCATTGTTAATTAGAAAAGACTACATACCTTTGCAGCCGCTTTGAACGCAGAGCGGGAATAAAAATTGAAAGCAATGCGAAAAAAAAGATTTATTTTTTTTCATAAAAGCTTG
>JAQWFQ010000004.1 GCA_029238665.1 Crocinitomicaceae bacterium
GCGGCCAAGAGATCTTAGATCAAAGACATTTAATTAAACTAAAAACAATGAAAAAAAAGAAGAAAGCAACACCTGTTGCAAAGATTAAATTTATGACTTAATTTTGACTATCTCTGGTGAACATTAGTTTGAAGACTTACATTAAGTTGCTGAAAATCAACTAATAAAATAATATTTAGAAAAATAAATTAATTTTTGTTTAACTTTTTCTTGTATTACTTAAACAGTATGTATTATATTTGTTGAAACATTTATTTAAAACATTAAACAAAAATTAAACATTATGAAAAAAAGAACACTAAAAATTGGATTTAGAAAAACAGTTTTAACTTTAAGCTTAGTATTCACAGCTTTAGGAGCATCAGCTCAAACAAACGTTTATGACGATGTAATTGCAACAAGTCCAAACCATACTTCTTTGGCTGCTGCAATACAGCAAGAAGGTTTGGTAAGTGCATTACAAAATCCATCTGCCACATTAACAGTTTTTGCACCGGACAATACAGCGTTTGAAAATTTAGCAACTGCCTTGAATACAAATATTGCTGGTCTTTTGGCTTTACCCAACTTATCAGATATTCTATTATACCATGTTCTTGGTGTAACAGTTGATGCTGCTGCAGTAACAAATGGTGCAATTGTTGACCCTCTTAACACAGCAAACACAATCAAAATGACTAAGACGTCAATGGGATCTGTTTATGCTAATCAAGCAATGGTTAATGGTGCAGACTTAACGGCAGACAACGGTATAGTTCACTCTATTGATGCTGTACTTTTACCTTATGAAACGGTTGTTGATGTTGCAATTGATAATGGATTCACATCTTTAACAACAGCTGTTGTTACTGCAGAATTATTACCTGCTCTTACCAATCCTTTAGCTGAGCTCACAGTATTCGCGCCAACGAATCAAGCTTTTGATAATTTAGCGGTAGCATTAGGAACAGATATCAATGGCTTATTAGCGAATCCAGAATTAGCAGATATTCTTTTATACCACGTAGTGTCAGGAACAGTTTTATCAACAGGTTTAAGTAATGGAATGGTCCCAACATTGAACGGACAGTCTGTTACAGTTGACCTTTCTACTGGTGTAATGATCAATTCATCCAATGTTACGCTAGCTGATTTAACAGCAGACAACGGTGTTGTTCATGTTGTCGACGCAGTTCTAGTGCCATCTCTAGCGGCGATTGATGAAATGGACCAAGGATCCATCCTTATTTACCCAAATCCAGCAACAGAAATTCTTAATGTAAAATTTGAAGGAAACAAATTTAAAAATCTTTCAATAGTTGATTTAAATGGAAAACAAATTTTCACAAAATTATTGGAAGAAAATAGTGCAGAACTAAACATCAGTTCTATCGATAGTGGATCTTACATTCTAATTCTAGATGGAAAAGGAATTAATGCTTCTACAACTTTACAAAAGTTATAAAACAATTAGTTAATAATATACAAGATAGGGGTGGACATTTCCAGATTTGCTCCACCCCTTCTTAATTAAGAAAAAAATTATGAATAGAATTATTTTAGCAATCGTATTACTTATTATGTTTTTCTTGTTTGCTCAAATCATGGTGAATTCATCTACCGATAAATCAATAAAAAGAGACTACAAAGTTCTAAAGAAATTCGAGGGATTTGAGATTCGTAAATACCCTTCCCTATATGTAGCTACAACAAAATTATCATCAAGTGGATATGATGGTAACTCGAGTGAAGGTTTTAGGAAAGTAGCAGGATTTATTTTTGGAGCTAATGATAAAAACCAAAAAATAGCAATGACTTCTCCTGTGATAATGGACATGAAAGACTCAGTAGAGATGTCATTCATTATGCCAAGCTCTATTACACCAAAGAATGTACCTACACCTTCCAGTTCAGCTGTTCAACTTAAACACAGAGAAGAACAGGTAGTAGCTATATTATCTTTTGGGGGGTGGGCAAATTCATCCAAAATTGCTATTAAAGAAAAAGAACTGATAGCATTGCTTAAAGAGAACAACATATCTTTCGATGGAGACTTATCTTACCTTGGATACAATCCACCATATCAAGTTATCAATCGAAAAAATGAAATATCAATTCAAGTAAAATTCGAAGAATGAAACTACTTAAAGTTCTAATCGTCTTCTTATTCCTCAATTTTGGAGCACTACTATTGGGAGGTTTATTTACAAGTTCAGGCGTTACTTCTGAATGGTACACAAATATAAATCAAGCGCCGTGGACACCTCCAGGTTGGTTGTTTGGAGTAGCGTGGACAAGTATTATGATCTGTTTTTCTTTTTACATGACAAATCTATATTGCTCTTCTTCGAACAGGAAAAATGTAATACTTTTATTTGCTTTACAATGGGTTTTAAACGTTTCTTGGAATCCCATTTTCTTTCATTTTCAATTAACAGGTCTGGCACTTATCGTTATATCTTCACTAACTCTAATTGTAGCTAGCTTCTTCATTTTTTATTCAAAGCAAAATAGATTTAATAGAGTTTTATTGTCGCCTTATTTAATATGGTTAACAATTGCAACTTCGCTTAACTTCTATATTTTTCAATACAATTAATTAGTGAGTATGAAACCCTTAATTCTTTCCCTAATTTTCTTACTCAGCTTCAATTCATTTTCACAGACCTCCTCTGTTTCAGGTGTAGTTCTTAACTCCATTAACAATCAGCCAATAGAGTTTGCAAAAATTCAGTTAGTAGGCCTACAAAAAGGAACGTTTACTGATTCAACTGGGGCATATAAATTAGAAGGAATCGAGCCTGGAGTCTACTCTTTAAAAGCTACAAATGCAGGGTTTGTAGAATATATTATTTCTGACATTACTATCACCGCATCAAGAACTACTGAAATTAATTTCGAATTAGATGAATTCATACTTGAAAAAGGTGAAGTAAGAGTCATAGCAAGACCATTTAGAAAAATAAAAGAATCACCTTTATCATTAAAAACATTGAATGCTACTGAAATTGAAAAATTACCAGGAGCAAATCGAGACGCAAGTAAGGTTTTACAAGCTTTGCCGGGAGTCGCTTCGCCAGCTTCATTTAGAAATGACATAATCATTAGAGGTGGTTCTCCTGGTGAAAATAAATTTTACCTAGATGGAATTGAGGTTCCAAACATTAATCATTTTGCTACTCAAGGAAGTAGTGGAGGTCCAGTTGGATTACTAAATATCAACTTTATACGATCCATAGACTTTTATTCTGGTGCTTTACCTTCAAATTATGCAAATGGACTTAGTTCAGCTATTTCATTCAAACAAAAGGAAGGGAATAAAGATAATTTAATTGCAAATGTAGCAATTGGATCAAGTGATCTTGCCTTAACTTTAGATGGTCCAATAAGTAAAAAATCAAGTTTTATTTTCTCAGTTAGGCGATCATATTTACAATTACTATTCGCGGCACTTAAGCTTCCATTTTTACCAACATATAACGATGCTCAGTTTAAAGTAAATCATACTTTCAATCGAAAAAATAAAATAAGCATAATTGGTTTAGGAGCTTTAGATGATTTTGTTCTTAACACTTCTGCAAATGATGAAGTTACAGATGAAAATCAAAGAGAATTGAATGAATATACATTAGATAATATTCCAACTCAAGATCAATGGAATTATACAATTGGAGTTAATTATGTTCATTATGGAGAGAACAGTAATCAGCGTTTTATTGCTAGTCGTAATATGCTAAAAAATGTATCTCAGAAATATCAAAACAACATTGAAGATTCAGCTAATTTACTTTTGGATTATTCTTCTGTTGAAGCTGAAAATAAATTTCGCTTTGAAAATACTTGGAGAAAAAATGGATTTAAAGTAATGACTGGAATCGGTTATGAATATGTGCGTTTCCAAGCTTCAACTTATCAGCGATTTATAGTTAATGGAACGCCTACTATACTTGATGTGACTTCAAACTTAGATTTACACAAAGTAGCTGCATTTGCTCAAGCATCAAAATCATTATTAAATGATCGGTTAGATATAAGTTTAGGAATAAGAACAGATGTAAATAGCTATTCAAAATCAATGTTAAATCCATTGAGTCAACTATCCCCTTCTCTTTCTCTAAACTATGATCTTACGGAACAGCTATCGATCAGTGCTAACGTTTCTAGGTATAATCAATTACCATCATATACTATTTTAGGATACCGTGACGGGCAAGGAACATTAAAAAATAAAGAGAATGAACTGAAGTATATTCAAGCTGATCATTTTGTACTTGGCACATCATACATTACAAAATTTAAATCAAAATTCTCAGTTGAAGGGTTCTTTAAAAAATACAATTACTATCCATATTCTGTAAATGATTCAATTTCATTGGCCAATTTAGGTTCTGATTTTGGAATAGTTGGGAACGAAGAAGTAACATCTTCATCCAATGGTAGAGCTTATGGTGCTGAATTCTTGTATCAACAAAAATTAATTAAAGGGTTTTATAGTCTTATTGCGTATACATTTGTGACTTCAGAGTTTCAATCCGTGAATGGAGTTTTCATTCCGAGCACTTGGGATAGCAAGCACATCGTTTCTTTGACGGGTGGAAAACGCTTTAAAAAAGGATGGGAAGTTGGATTTAGGTGGAGTTTTTCTGGAGGCGCACCCTACACTCCTGCTGATGTTGAAACGTCGTCATTGAAGTCGGTTTGGGACATCAACAATTCAGCAGTTCTCGATTACAGCCAGTTGAATTCGCAAAGAGGAAGTTCATACCATCAACTCAATGTACGTGTAGACAAACGCTTCAATTTTGAGAAGACATCACTAAACATCTACTTAGACATTCAAAACATCTACAACAATCAAGCTACAACTGCGCCAATTTTACTAGTTCAAAAAGACGATGATGGTAATCCAGTTGAAGACCCATTGGACCCAACGCGCTACCTCACAAAATCTGTGGACAATACCTCCGGAATTTTACAGCCATCTGTTGGTGTAATCTTAGAATTTAAAGTGAAACGGAAGAAGAACTAAAGTTCAATTTCTTATATTTGTTTAACATTTAATAAATAACAATAAACAATGGCAAGTTTGAGATATAGCATAAAAGATCTTGAAAACTTCACTCAAATTAAAGCGCATACGATTCGTATTTGGGAACAACGTTACGGTCTGTTGGAGCCCAAAAGAACGGACACGAACATTCGCTATTACAGCGAAGATGATTTAAAGAAGATTCTCAACATCAACCTCCTTTATAATTCAGGATATAAGATTTCGAAAATTGCATTACTATCTGAGGAAGAGATTATCGAAGAAGCAAAATCGTTTATCCTTGTCACAGAAACTGATAAACAATCAGAGATTGACGCAATCACAATGCTAATTTTAGATTTCAATGGATCTGCTATAAAGAAAGCTTTAGGGGTTGAGTTAGCGAAAACGAAGCTTGACAATATGTATGAGGACATAGTAATACCATTGTTAAACAAAATTGGGCAGTTGTGGCAAGTGAATTCCATCAACATAATTCACGAGCGCTATTTCTCCAACATATTTAGAGAATTCCTAATTTCGAATATTGAAGTTTTAAAGACAAAGCCCGATCCATTAAAAAGTGCGCTACTGTTTCTACACGATCATGAAGAGCATGAATTTGGCATTTTGATTTATTATTATATCCTGAAGTCAAATGGATACAATTGCCATTATTTTGGGCAAAAAGTACCTGTAAAGGAAGTTGCCGAAGCATTTACGCACATCAAGCCACAAATCGTGGTGTCCACATTTACAGCAAAAATAAGCGAGAAAAATTTCAAGAAAATCGAAACTGTATTGCTTGACATGTCCAAAACGTCTTTGGTTATTGTGAGCGGAAGTCAACTCACAAGTTCTGATATTAAACTGACGCGCGATCTAACACATATTAAAAGCATCGATCAGCTTAAGCGCTTGGTGAACTAAGGAAAGAGATGTATCCATACCACAACAAGATCAAGCAGCGCATCAAAAACAAGGAACTGAACAGTTACGAATATGTTGATGCGTACAAAAAAATTAGCCCGTGTTTGTTATTGCATTTTAGCACAGAACCCTTCATTCGCCCAATTCGGGAACACCGTTTTGAAGAGTACGAGGAGATTTTTAAAAACAGCTAGAAACAATGAAAAAAGTCGTTTTAATTACTGGAGCTAACGGAATGCTAGCGAAGCAAGTAGCCAAGCAATTGGATGGCGACTATACCATTCGGTTTTTAACGCGAAAAGTAACCCGATCCAACGAGTTTTTGTGGGATTTAGAAAACAAAACCATTGACCCAAATGCTTTGAAAGACGTTCACACTATTGTTCATTTGGCGGGTTCATCCATAGCAGACAAACGTTGGACGAAAAAACGAAAGGAGTTGATTCTTTCCAGTCGAGTAGACAGTGCCCGCTTGATTTTAGAGGAATGCAAGAAAAACGATATTACGCTAGATGCGTTCATTTCAGCTTCGGCTGTGGGGTATTACGGAACAGCAACGACAAACAACATTTACACTGAAGAAAGTGAAAACGGAACCGACTTTTTGAGCACGGTTTGCAAGGAGTGGGAAAATGCTGCATATGCCTTCGAATTAAACGGTGTCGCTAAGAGGGTAGCAGTTTTAAGAATCGGGATTATTCTTGCCAAAAACGGTGGTGCATTGCAAAAGGTTGTGCGCCCAATTAAATCCAGAATTGGTTCTGCAATTGGTACAGGTAAGCAATACATGCCTTGGATTCATATCAATGACTTGAGTCGATTGTTCAATTTCGTAATCGTAAATGAAGAATTAAGTGGAAATTTTAATGCTGTTGCTCCAGAGCATGCTACGAATAATGAACTGACAAAAGGAATAGCAAAAGTACTTCATCGAAGGTTGATTTTCCCGAATGTACCAAGGCTTATTATTCGAGCTTTGTTTGGTGAAATGGGAGAAATAGTTCTGAATGGAAGCAGGGTTTCATCGGATAAGATTGTGAGTGCTGGGTTTGAGTTTAAGTTTGGGGAATTGAAAGATGCTTTGAGCTCTGTTGTGGAGTGATAACAAAAAGGTCAAAAGAAATTTAATAAATTAATTGCCCCCTCAACAACTATTTTAACCTTATTAGAGATGCAGCAAGACTAACCATTAACTCACAACTCACCAAATTCATAGAAGTCCTCACCCTTCTTCAACATAAGTTTCAACCCAAAAGTCGAGTCCTTTTCAGATGAAATACCTATAACACTACCTATACTTCATGCCGAAAAGCTTATATTCGAGAGGTCGGCACGAAAGCATAGCCGCGGACCGTTGTGTGCAATTTGAGAAATTTGGTTATTATACCAATTTTTGGTATATTTAAACTATTTAAGTACTCAAATGAACAAAAACACATCAATATCACTCGGAAGTTATTTCGACCAATTTGTACAAAGTAGCATAAGCGAAGGAAGATTTAAAAACGTTAGCGAAGTTATTCGTGCAGGATTAAGACTTTTAGAAGAAGAAGAAAGCAAAGTGATTGCATTGAAAAAAGCAATTCAAGAAGGAATTGACAGTGGAATAGCTCACGACTTTGACCAAAAAAAACATCTTGAATCTCTAAAAGCGAAAAAGCACTCGAATGGCTGAATATAAGTTGACGAACAAAGCTGTTGAGGATTTATCAAAGATTTGGGATTATACCTTTGAGGTTTGGTCGGAAAAACAAGCTGACAAATATTACGATGTACTAATTTCTAATTGTCAAGAAATTGCAGAAAATCCAGGTTTAGGAAAAAACTACGAAGGAATTTCAACGCAACTTCTCGGAATAAAGTCAAATCGACATATAATATTCTACAGAACTTTAAACGAAAATTATGTTGAAATAACGAGAATATTACACGAAAGAATGGGTTTGGAGAAAAGAATAACTGAATAAAAACTGCACACAACACCGTATAAAATTCATTGCTAGTGCTCGCCTACTTACGAAAATCCTCGCGAATTTTCTATTCGGTTTGTATTTGCTAAATTAAGTGCTTAACCATACACAAACCGTTAAATAAGTCTCTTCAAATCCTCTGAAAAATTTTAAACTCCTTCCCATGGAGCTCACAAAAAGCTTCCTGACATTTCTTTCATACATCGACTTTGTTAAATCTGTATTCGAAAATGAATAAATAGTTCAAAAACTGGAGCAGAAATTACTTTATTTGTATTCGACATAAATAAACAGCATGAAAAAAGAGCTTATAATTTTAATGTTCCTGATGGTTGGAGTTGTGGTAAACGTCTCATCTCAAGGCACTATACCCGAGAAAGAACACGATCATTTTCATACAAATGAAATAGGGGTTTCTTTTGCCCCTGTTTATTTTACCCGCTCCCAAGAAACTTTTTTTGGATTACACGGACACTATGTTCGTCGTTTAGGAGAATCTCGCTTTGGTGCTGGCGCAGGAGTTGAGTACATTTTTAATGACCAACAACACCAAACCTATAGTGCTGTTATTCAATATAGTCCTTTAAACAGACTTCATTTAGTAGCTGCTCCTGGGTTTGCAGTATAAAAACACATAGACACTCCTGGAGAAGAAGTTGGTCACGAAGCGATATTTGCTTTACATTTAGAGGTGTTTTATGAATTTGAACTAGGCCCGTTGGACTTAGGCCCTTCATTTGAATTTGCTTACGACCCTCATGACATTCATTTAAGTTTGGGGCTACACCTTGCGCTTCCTTTTTAGCCTAATGTATTCTTCATGTTTACCTGTTCACACCAACTAGCTGTGTGTCCTGCCCATTAAAATTGCGCAACTTAAAGTTATTATCTTTAATGGGTAATAATCACAACTGTGATACAGTTATTAGATGTAATTATGAAACATATATTATTAGTCATTATTATTATAGCTTCTTGTAATCAAAAAAAGAAAATCGAAACGAATACGGAAGTCGCTTCAACCATAGACTACACGCAATTTGTAAACCCCCTTATCGGAACCAGTAAAATGGGACACGTATTTCCCGGAGCAACAGCCCCCTTCGGAATGGTTCAATTAAGTCCACAAACTAATTTTGAACTAATGTTTCAAAAAGATGGAAGCTATAATAGCAAAACCTACGAGTACTGCGCCGGATATCAATTTAGAGATTCAACTATTATTGGCTTTTCTCATACCAACATGAGTGGGACAGGTCATGCTGACTTGGGAGATTTTTTGGTAATGCCCACTACTGGAGACTTAATGTTAAATCCTATAAAAACAGAAAAAGGAGAAAAGGGGTTTTACTCAAAATTCTCACACAATAAGGAAGAGGCATCACCAGGGTACTACAAGGTGTATTTAGAAAGTTATGATATTAAAGCCGAATTAACGGCAAGTGAGCGGGTTGGCTTTCATCAATATACTTTTCCAAAATCTGAAAATGCGCATATTATTTTAGACCTGGTCTATAACGTATATCATCACGAGAATAAAAATGTTTGGACATTTATTCGTGTTGAAAACGACTCACTTGTTACAGGATACAGACAAACCAAGGGTTGGGCAAGGGATAAAAAAGTATTCTTTGCTATGCAATTTTCAAAACCTTTTAACAGCTATGGTCATAAGAAATATGAGGATGTTAAGTATGATGGTTTTTATAGACGCTTTAAACAAGAAGAAAACTTCCCAGAAATTGCAGGAACAGACATTCGAGCTTATTTTAATTTTGACACAAAAGAAAACGAAAAAATAAATATCAAATTTGCTTTATCTTCTGTTAGTACTTCAGGTGCATTAGAAAACTTAGAGACAGAAATACCACATTGGGATTTCAATAAAACGAAAGAAGAAACTAAAGCTAAATGGAACGATGAACTCTCTAAAATTGAAATACATTCTTTAAATGAAGGGGATAAAATTAACTTCTATACCGCTATGTATCACACAAACCTATCCCCTATTCTATATGAAGATGTTGATGGTCAATACAGAGGGCTAGACCAAAACATTCATCAATCAACCGGCTTTACAAACTATACTATTTTTTCGCTTTGGGACACCTACCGAGCTTTACATCCTCTTTTCAATATTACTCAACCTGAACGAAATAATGACATGATAAAATCTATGCTAGCTCATCATAGTGAAAGCGTACATAATATGCTGCCTATTTGGAGTCATTATGCGAATGAAAATTGGTGTATGATTGGTTATCACTCAACCTCTGTAATTGCTGATGCAATGGCTAAAGGTGTTGGAGACTTTAACAAAAAAAGAGCTTTACAAGCCTCTGTAAACACCGCAACTGTCCGTTACTTTGATGGTTTAGGGGACTACATTGATTATAAATATGTGCCAGATGATAAAAGTCACTCTTCTGTTTCTAAAACATTAGAATATGCATATAATGATTGGTGCATTGCTAAAATGGCTGAATATACAGGAGCCTCTTCCATAAAAGAGGAGTTTAAAAACCGCTCTAAATATTATAACAATGTTTACGATCCTAAAACTGGATTTATGCGGCCTAAGCTGGCCGATGGGAGTTTTAGAGAAAATTTTGATCCTATGGATACACATGGTCAAGGCTTTATCGAAGGAAACGCATGGAATTATGGACTGTACGTACCTCAAAATATTGACGGAATGATATCTATGATGGGAGGAAAAAAACGTTTTTCTCAACACTTAGACTCTCTATTCACTATGGAAATAGAAGAAAAATACATTGCTAATCACGAAGACATTACACGTGATGGTATTATTGGAAATTATGTGCATGGTAATGAACCAGGACATCATATTCCCTATCTATATAATTGGGCTGGACATCCAGAAAAAACGCAAGAAAGGGTTCGTATGATTTTGAATACTATGTACGCTCCTACTGTTGAAGGATTATGCGGAAATGATGATGCAGGTCAAATGAGTGCATGGTACATATTTAGTAGCTTAGGCTTTTATCCCGTAACACCTGGTTCGCCTAACTATGCACTAGGTAGCCCATTAGTCACTGAAGCTAAAATTCATTTAGCGAATGGTAATACACTTACAGTTAAAACAAAAAATCAAAGCAAAGAAAACGTATACGTAAAAAATATTTCTTTAAATGGGCAGGTCGTCGAAGGAACATTGCTTAATCATAATGATATAATGAATGGGGGAGAAATTATTTTTGAAATGAGTAAAACTTTTAAGTAAAACACAGACCTGTGATGAATCCCAAGCCTGTTCTTATACCAACCGTTTTAACCCATTAATAATGATAACAACTAAACATACTCTTTTTACCTTAATAATAACGATACTGTTTTCATGTGAAAACAAAGAAATACCGTCATTAAACATTCGAAAAGATGGAGAAATTGGCTGGGGAGAAAAGGAATCGTGTAGCATCATTTATTCAGATTCTGACAATACGGACACGCTGATTGGGAAAATTAAATCTCGGGGAGGAATGTCGAGTAAATATTATAAGCATTCATTTTCTTTGGAGCTAGAAAACGATTACCCGTTTACGAACTTACCCTATGATGACGATTGGATAATTAATGCGAACTACATTGATAAGACCTTTATGCGGCATAAAATTAGTTATGATCTTTTTAGAGAAATGAGCCCTGGTAATGTTGCATCTAAAAGCGCTTATGTAAACATTAGTATTAACGATGTCTATAAAGGGTTATACGTTCTAATGGAGAAAACAACCGGTTCAATGATTGGCTTGAATAAAACCGACAGCATGGCGATGTTATTTAAAGACCCTCCAATTTTTATAAAAGAAAGACTGGCCTATGTTCAAGATTCATTAAACTATTATCAACAGAAATATCCTAAAATTATCACCTCAGATAAAACGTACTACATAGAGGAATTTAAAGACTTTTTGTTTCATTCTAATGATGCCGAATTTTCTAAAAACATTAATACTTGGGTTGATTTTGCAAATGTAATAGACTGGCACATTATCTTACTATTCTCTAATAATGGTGACGGAATCATGAAGAATTTTTATTTATACAAGCTAGATAAAAATACCCCGTTCAGATTTGCCATCTGGGATTACGACCATTCATTTGGAAGGGATGGTGATAATGAGCTTAATTTAATGGAGCGTGAACTTAATTGTGATCGAGCAATCTTGATTGAGCGACTTTCAAAAATCCCAGACATTGAATATTTACTCAAACTTAAAAAAAGATGGTTTGAGCTTCGTAAACAAAACATACTCTCTGTTGAAAATTTTGAACGGCATATTATGGATAATGACAGGGTAATTAATGAAGAAGTTAAAACGAATTTTGAGAAATGGCCCCTGAATGATCAGTGGTATTATGATGATAATGGATACCGTCAAGAACTTGATTTAATGCGAGAATTTGTAAAAATTAGGATTAAACAACTTGATGCGTATTTTAACCGTTTATAAAATGAATCAATTAATTTCATATACCGTAGCTATACTCCTCTCCTTGCCTGGGTTATGTCAAGTAACCCCGCCCTGTGGCCTTGATTATGGAACTGCGACGGATGAATTCAACATCATTCAGCAAATGCGCTATGGTAACATTAATACCGCGATCAATGCTATTCAGACAGGCATGAATAGTAGAGGTAACTCTTTGGGTTGCCCCCAAGTACCTTATGGATATATTTCAGCCAACACCCTCGAACCATTGCTTTCTGATATAGTGAATGTGTGGAGTTCTGCGCATGCTCCAACTGTTTCAAACTATAATGTGAGCTGCCCAAGAATTGGACGCTATGAAAGTAATTCCACATTAGGAGCCTATTACGCGATGTTGGCAGGGTATTTTTCTGACACTTCAAAATTAGCGGAAATCAGTGATATGATGTACGATCAACAGTACGCAGTATGGAACATCAATTCTCCAGACGCAAGAAATGAAGGCGTTTTTGGTTACATTAACGTTCCCAACATTGACCCTTGTTTTCCCGGTGGTGTTGTAGGAGCCTCGGTTGATGCTATATGCTCAGCGCTACCTATGTATTGTCAAACCTACACAACTGGTCAATTCGCAGGAGAAAACTTCCTTTTTAGTGGACAAGATGATGCCAATAATTGGTTCGATGGTGGTTTAGCATATGACCATGGCTGGGTCGGAGTACAGATGATTGAATCCGCAATTCAACAAAATGACCCAATTCTTAAAGAAAAGTACCGCAATTCTGTAGAGCTTGCCGCTCAATATTGCATATCAGAATTTTCTGTTAAAAACCACAATTACACGGCAAAATTAATTTGGTTATTGGCTCAAATGTATGCGTGGACAGGGAATCCTATTTACGCGAATGAGCTAAATTACAAACTAGATAAAAATTTGATTCCCGGAATACTATGGGACGAAACAAACGATGGAATTGTTGACGGCACATCACCTCAAATTAACTTTTCGAATTTAACACCCGTTGCACAAGAGCCAGGAAGAATGTGGGATGGACACAATTCATTGCCATGGTATCACGCAATAAATACTTCGGCACTAACAGAAGCATATGTTGCATTTAGAGATCAGGGAGACCTTGTTAGAGCTAACGAATTAAAACCTTACGTTATAGCTATGGTAGATAATTTAGCCAATGAAATTGTCAATCAGGGAGTCGTTGCACCAGATCAATTAGGTGTTCGCGATATAACCTATTCACTACTTACGGCTATTTGGAAATTAAGTCAATATGAAACTGAATCTCACCCAAACTGGGAGTCTGCTGCCTGGGCAATGTGGAACTCTGGATATTTCAATAGCTACTCAACTCATTCGGTTTGCGTCGGACTTTTCCTTCTCGTTAAAAGCAATACACCATACACCCCATTGTTTCTGCGCGAAGCATTTGAATTATCCGTTTCTGATTTAGGCAATAATCACTCCATCAGAATTTTTCCGAATCCAGGTAGCAATGTCATTAACATCGAGACATCAGGGGCCGACCCTGCTATTTTTGCGATTTACAATACAACAGGGAAAGTCCTTTTGAAGGGAAAATTAACCAGCGGAAAAATTAACCTTGAAGCATTAGATCACGGAACTTATTTTCTCTTTATAAATGAAAAATACCGAGGTAGGTTTGTTAAGATGTAATTGCTAACACCAGGGAAATATAATGTTGTATTTACACACACGCTAAGAGCTGAAGAGGCACTAAAGTAAAGTCCCTAGAACAAAAGTGAAGTCTGAAATTAATAGAGAATTCGTTGTTTTTGAAAGTAGCCGTTAAGTATTAACAAATTAACAGCAAACGACTTTCTCCCAATTTCTCTTTTGGTGCGCGATGAACACAAGGAAGTACCTTGCTTTCAGGGTGGTCAACTGCCAGTTTCCATAAATGACCATTACCCAATTGAATTGGTTGTGCACCAAGCTTAGCTTGATAGTGTAAATCAAAAAAATGCTCCCTTAAAAATGATTCAAAATCTTTTTCTGGTACAGAATAGTACTTTTTAAGCTTCTCCCGTATTTCTGGGACAAGTACTTTTTGTTTGGCTTGATGATTTGGCAAAATTTCGCTCGACTCACCAAAATAAGTACACAAAAAAGTATCGGTAGGTATAGGAGATCTGTCTACATGAAACGAATAAACATCTGTAGGAAAAAATGGATAGGATTCATCTCGCTCATAACGTTTAATTAAGTTAAGACTTGGAGATGCCCCGTGAGCTTTTAGCGCGTTAAAGTCCTTTAAAATGGTTTTACGAGCAAGCTGGCCCTGTTCAGTGAGCTCAAGTTCATTAAGCAGGTCTTGATCAAGCTCTGTTATGTTTCCACCACCCTCTAATTCAGCCACTATTTCGGAAAAACTACCTGTGAGTTTACGGCTCCAACACATTGAATTAATATCTCCCTGAAATGGAGTGGAAACAAGGTCTTGAAAAGAATTCACATGGTGAACTTGATTTTCAGCATGAGGTAAATCGATCATAATGGGCAATATAAGTCTAAAAGAGATGCCCTGATTCTTTATTCAACAATCATTTTCTTTTCTACAGATCCATCATCATAAATATAAAACTGAGGAATATTGTGTTTTAACTCTGATTCCCTACCTAAAACATCTACAATTTTAATCAAGCTTCTCTCTAAATTTAATTCAGGCAGGTGAGCTGAATTTTCATCTTGTATGCATCGAATACAGTTTCCGTCTGCTCGTTCACGATTGCCCATAAATGACGTAGATAAACTAATGCCTAAGAGCCTAGTTTGAGAGCCGTTTAGCGTGCTTGTTCTGTATCCAACAAACGTTCCTACATTTCCGATAGCTCCTGACATTCTACTCCTGGCACCGCCAATAGAAAGTTTTAATGGGGAGGCGAAAGCTCCTGCAGCATCATTTGAAGACCAACTCAATCGTTCGGATTCAACCTCTGCTTCTGTTGGTAACCTAAATCCCAAAGGACACGGGTTATTTATCCCATCTACACCTTGCCATAAATTGTCATCAGAGGTAACTAGCCAATCTAAACTCGCAAGAATAAAGTCTGGATGATTAGGGGCATTTGTTGCTGAGGCAACAGCGGTTGTGTTAGATGTTCTTAATTGATGTCCATCAGTATCTCTCCCCCACTGATATAAGTCACCATAAGAGTCAACATCTGTAATAGACGTTGCCACTTGTGTAGCCCCAAGATTTCTATCCATCCATGTTTTTCCCGTTACCGGATTATACACCGTAGGTACTTGAGCAAATACGGTTGTGCTCATTAAAAGAAATGCAAGTTGAAATATCTTATTCATAATAATCTCTTTAGTTAATAATCATTTTCTTTTCTACAGATCCGTCATCATAAATGTAAAGTTGAGGAGTATTGGGCTTTAACGCTGACCCCCTACCTAAAGCATCTACAACTTTAAGTAGCTTCTTACTTTTAAGAGTCAATTCACTAATGCCTACAGTAGACAATTCTGATAACGGAAATCGAAATACACCTTGGCTATGCGTGCCCGCAATAATGTAATTATTATTGAGCTCTAAGTCAAATACATTTAAGTCGAGTAAGCCCTGATTTATTTGAGTCCAGCTGTCTCCATTGTTTAATGAATAAAATACGCCTTGAGATGTTGACCCTGCAACAATTAAGTTATTGTTACTCGCAAACGCCCTATAAGAACTTGTTGCGATTCCGCTAGACAAAAGCGTCCAAGTAGCACCATAATCTAAAGAGCGATAGACTCCTGTTCCATTCTGTCCTCCAGCAAAAACAGTAGTGCCTTTGGCTTGAATGGCTCTAAAGTTTGTTGATGCTACACCAGCACTTACTGCAGCCCAGTTTTGACCGTCATCAATGCTTTTATAAATTCCATCTCCCTGTGTGCCGACAAACAAAATAGAGTCTTGTACACAACAAATACTTCTGCTATCAAAGCCTGACATGCCTGCATTTATCCAATTATCTCCTTGGTCTGTTGTTTTAAATACTCCTGATAATGTAGAAAGAAATAGTGTTCCATTGCTTGAAATAATTCCATGACATAACAACTGCGTTAAACCATTACTTTTACTTACCCAAGTAACTCCATTATCTGAACTTCTAAATACTCCTTGAGAAGTACAGGTATACATGTAAGTTCCGTCATTCGTGAATCCTCTTGTAGGCCCGTTAGAATCATTTCCAGAATTAGAAAAGGTGTACGTTGCAGATTCATCTAAAGAGCGATAAGCTCCTGATGCTCCTCCAAAAAAATCGAAATTATTATACGTGTGTACTGATTGCACATCCAGGCCCTCTGACCCTATACTTTGTTGCCATTGTGCATTTACTGAAATTGCAAGTCCTAAGGCTAAGATTGTAAGTTTATTCTTCATTTTTTTGAGATTTAAATTCTAATATGTCGCCCGGCTGACACGCCAACGCTTCACATATTTTTTCTAATGTTGTGAATCGAATCGCTTTTGCTTTTGATTTTTTTAAAATTGAAAGGTTTGCCATTGTAACACCAACCTTTTCTGAAAGTTCTGTTAAGCTCATCTTTCGCTTTGCGAGCATTACATCTAAGTTGATTACTATCATAATTATATAGTAAGTTCGTTTTCTTCCTGTATTCTTGCTCCTTGTGTAAACACATAAGAAAGTACCCAGAGAATTAATGCTATAATCAATATGCTTATAGACGGAAAGTGCGTTGAAAGTTTAAAATTAGCTGTAGGGTGAGCATTCCTGTTGACTTCAAAAAGAAAGTTAATCATTACTGAAGAGGCCAACCTGACGAGCCAAATTCCCAAAATGAGATAGGAAATCACTTTTAATTTATGAATTGTTTCACGTTCAAAGTATGCACCATGAAAGATTAAACTCATAAAACCCATGAAATAATAAGCGCATAAAACGCTAAAAGTCAACACGAGTAAGGTAGAAACTAAAATTAGTGCTTTTTTTGAGGTGGGACAGCCTTTAAAAATAATATACTTTACGTGTACTAGCTCAACAAAACGTTGTCGAGATTTCCGTTCTAATGGAAAATTAATTGTTTCTTTTTTTAGCGTCTCGAGTTTTTCAGTGCTCAAATTAAACTGCTTTTCTATTGCTAGATCATTTAAAGAGCTATTGCTGTTGATAGTTCCAAAAATCAATACAGATGAGATGATTAAAGAAAAAACAATTGACGCACTAAAAATGAGTTTTGAAACTATATATAATAGCCTGATACTTTGTGTGCTTGTAGGTTTTACCTCTGCAATCATTGTCCTTTGGTTTTTACAAACATACTGAAGTTTATCGATAAACGATAAAAATATATTGTTATTTAATAAAAACAGTCTAATTTAAGGGTGTTCATCAAGCTGAGTTAGCTCTAAACATGCCGTATTTGGGCTTCAGAAGATGCTCTAGCGTAAAAAAGAAACGACCAGACAATTGAGTACGATGCTTACAGGCCGTCGTAGGGCTCTAATAGTGTCTAAACACAGTCGGTCGTAAACAACAAAAGCACCTATAGTAGGTGCTTTCATTCTTTTATCTCGTTTTATAGATTATTACCGTTTTACAAACTTTAAAACACGGCGCTTATCCCCAATAAGTTCAATGTGATATACACCAACGGGTAGTGTTGAGATATTAACACGCTGTTTTGTTGTGCCAGACAAAACACGATCTCCTTTAGACGTAAAGATTGTGTATTGATGCCCAAGATTTGATTCACTAAAATAAAGCGCCTCTGTTGCAGGGTTTGGATAAATGTAAAATTCTGATTCTACTATTCCATCTGTAATTCCAGTTACATCTTCTAGAACAGTGATAGAACCAACCATTCCGTAAGACGTTGCATGAGGCGTACACTCATATTCATAAAGACCGGCTACTTGCGGAACATATTGAAAGAACGTGTCTGCTGGTGCCTGCCATATTTGATCGAATGCAGTAGCTCCAACAGGAATATTAGTAGACGTTACACTGTGAATCATTGTCGGTACATCAAGTGGTAACCATTGTACGGTATCCCCTAGTTGAATCGTAATGTCTGCATTAAGAAATTGGAAGTACCCATTCCAAACTTGTATGGTGTGAACTGTTGCTTTTGATGTAAATGATGATAAAATGATAATTGATGCTATAACTATGTTTTTCATGTGTTTTGTTTTACGTGGTTTATGAAAATAGTAAATAATTTGACATCCCTTAGAAAACAACTGTTAATGACCGCTTGTATTTTGCGTTTTAAGCTTAAATAAAGAGCAAAAAAAAACTCCCAGCATTACTGCTGGGAGTTTTCGAAAAGTCAATAAAGACTTATCTGAAAATCAAACTTATTGTTTTACAATTCTAGCTGTTTTCTTGTTATCACCTTGTACGATGATTACTTGATAGAAACCAGGATTGTAATCCGTTCCAATTCTCACATCTGTTTCTTGACGTAGGTCAACCAATCGAGATTCGATTAATCTTCCTGTTGCATCGTAAACAGATACTGACACTACTGAACTTGCGTCTTCAGAAGAAATGTGAAGCGTTGTTGCATCACTGAATGGATTCGGAGACAATGTTGTCTCGAATACAATTCCTTCATCTTGACCTAAGTCTTTCTGGTTGCTGTTTGTTCCAATCGCAGGCGCACCTGGAGTTGTTACTGTACAAACAGGACCATAAACACCCGTTACACCAGCTGCTGTTACTTGGATATCAACATCGTATGTTGTTCCAGTATTCAGACCAGTTACAAGCGACAACTGACAGTTTCTAAACGGACGATCGATTGTATAAACATCCGTTCCGTTTGTGAATCTGAACCTGTAGTTCGTTGCACCTGGAGCCTCTAAAGCAAACACCTTGTTATTCATGTTGTTCGCTGTTGAGTTACAGTACAATGGAGCCAGTTGCGTATCTGGGAACACTGTTGTGAATAGACAAGCTGGACCAAAGTCCCCTTCTACACCACTCAATGTTACCGCAATTTGAACACTGTATGTTTTATCATGCTCTAGAGCAAAACCACCTTGGTTCAAGTTCATCGCTCTAAACGGACGATCTATAGTCAAAGTGTCTCCTCCTACCGCAGTATCAATGAACCTAAACTTGTAGTTCGTTGCTCCTGAAACAGCTGTAGACTTAATCTGTCTAGTTAAACTGAATGTTGTCATTCCACAGTAAGCTGGTCCTAACTGTGCAGTTGGGAACTCTGTTGTCAATTGACAAACTGGTCCATAACCACCTGTTACAGCACCTACAGTTACAGCAACATCAACATTGTATGTTTTACCAAACACAAGGTTTAAGCCTGCTGTATTCAATGGAAGAGCTCTAAACGGACGATCAACAATCGCTGTATCCGCTCCTTCTATAAATCTAAATCTATATCCAGTTGCTCCTGATACACCCTGTGCTTTAATTACCTTAGTTAAATTTAAGGTAGTTGAATTACAGAACGTAGATCCTAACGATGTTGTTGGGAACAATGTGATTAATTGACATACTGGTCCAAAAGAACCTTCTACTCCGTTGTATGTTATTGCAACATCAACTTTGTATGTTTTGTCAAACGCCAGTGCTAAATCACCTAAATTAAGTGATCTAAACGGACGGTCAATAATCAATGTATCAACACCTTCTATAAATCTAAACTTATAGTTACTTGCTCCTACAACTTCTGACGCTTTAATCTGTCTAGTTAACGACGTTGTTGACATTCCACAATAAACCCCACCCAACTGTGTTGTTGGTATTGGTGTTGTTACTGTACAAACTGAACCGTAGTCTCCCTGAACTCCACCAGTTGGTGTGACAGCCACATCAATGCTGTACGTTGTAGCGTAAGCAACAGGTACAAGACCTAAAGGTAAAGATCTAAAGGCACGGTCTACAAGAACTGTATCCGTTCCGTTTATAACTCTAAACCTGTAGTTAGATGTTCCTGGTATAGCGTCTGCTTTAACAAGCGCTGTTAAACCGGCAACTGTTGAACCACAATCTGTAGCCTCTAGCTGTGTTGTTGGTACCAATGCATCTGTTGTGAACGCGAACGGTCCAACCCAAGCACTTTGGTTAACTCCACAGTCAGACTGTACGTAGAACTCATATGCAGTATCATCTAATAATCCAGAAAGTGATTCTGTTGTATTTGATGTTCCTGTAATTGATGTTCCACCACCTAATGCAAATCCGGCTACACCGTACTCTACATTTGATAAACCTGATGCGTTAGTCCAAGAGATATCAGCAGCATCTGTTGTGATGTTTGAAGCTGATAATGCTGATGCATCTAAACATGGAGGTGTTGCAGTTGTGAACGCGAACGGTCCAACCCAAGCACTTTGATTAACTCCACAATCAGACTGTACGTAGAACTCATATGCAGTTGTAGCTAATAATCCAGAAAGTGATTCTGTTGTATTTGCTGTTCCTGTAATTGATGTTCCTGCACCTGTTCCTACTGCAAACCCGGCTACGCCGTACTCTACATTAGATAAACCTGATGTTGACGTCCAAGAGATATCAGCAGCATCTGTTGTGATGTTTGAAGCTGATAATCCTGTTGGATCTGTACATACTGGAGGAGCACAACTTGTTACAAATGTAGCCAGTGTATCTCCTGTTAAGAATCCAGTACCTTGAGCTAAAGCACCAACTGAAGCACCATTAGGATCATCGAGTGTAAACCCAATTTCATCTGGATACGCTCCATTTTGCTCAGCAATCACATACGTAGTCATGTTATCACAAAGAGCGATAGATACCGGTAACCCTGAGGCACCTGCAACTAAAGCTTGTGTTGAAACAGAGATACCACTTTGAACGAAGAGCATACTTGCTCCATCCCATCCATCGTCAAACATATCTGTCATCGTAAATGTGTAATCACATTGATTAGCAGCATCACAAATAGGCGTATTGAACGCAAATGGTCCAACCCAAGCACTTTGAGTAGTACCACAGTCAGACTGTACGTAGAACTCGTAAGCAGTTGCAGCAGTTAATCCAGAAATAGATTCTGTTGTATTTGCTGTTCCTGTAATTGCTGTTCCTGTTCCTAATGTAAATCCGGCTACACCGTACTCAACATTAGA